>JAJZWA010000029.1 GCA_021846965.1 Pseudomonadota bacterium
GCTCGAGGGCATCAACAATCGCATCAAGGTGATCAAGCGCATGGCCTACGGCTATCGTGACACCGACTACTTCTTCCTCAAGATCCGGACTGCGTTCCCCGGACATCCGTGAAGAACCGAAAAAAAGCCCGGGGGCCTTCGCCCCCGGGCTCGAAAAACTCGCAGCCTGCGTTCAGCCCACGTAATCGGCGGGGCTGGTCGCGTCGCGATCGTTGGCCATGCCCAGCGCACGGACCAGCAGCGTGGCCACCACCGCCACGACGATGTTCAGGATCACCGCGTACAGCCCGATGTAGGCCGGGATGATCTGTCCCGCCACATGCAGGGCGTAGGCCGAGGACTTGAAGCCGCTGAGCGAGGCCGCCCAGACGCCCCACACCAGGCCCACCGCCCAGCCCAGCAACAGGGCCTTGGCGTCGAACCAGCGGGTGTAGATGCCCGAGACGATGGCCGGCAGGGTCTGCAGCACCAGGATGCCGCCCAGCAGTTGCAGCTGGATGGCGTACTTCAGCGGCAGGAACACGATGAACAGCAGGGCGCCGAACTTGACCACCAGCGACACCAGCTTGGCCATGTCGGTTTCCTTCTGCACCGAGCACTGCGGGTTGATGAAGGCCTTGTAGATGTTGCGGGTGAACAGATTGGCGGCGGCGATGGACATGATGGCCGCGGGCACCAGCGCGCCGATGGCCACGGCGGCGAAGCCGACGCCGACGAACCACGACGGGAAGTAGTGCAGCAGCAGGCCCGGCATCGCGAACTGCGGCCCGTATTGCTTGAAGTACGGAGCCAGGTCGGGCAGTTTCGAGATGCCGCCGGCGTAGGCCATGTAGCCCAGCATGGCGATCAGGCCCAGCATCAGCGAGTAGGCCGGCAGCCAGACCCAGTTGCGCCGCAGGGTGTTCGGGCCCTTGGCCGCCAGCACCGCGGTGGAGGCGTGGGGATACAGCATCAGCGCCAGCGCCGAGCCGAAGGCCAGGGTGGCGTAGAAGGACTGCATGCCCCAGTTGCCGCCCTTGACCGGCGGCAGCAGCAGATGCGCCTTGGGAACCTGCGCGAAGATCGCTCCCAGTCCGCCCAGCTTGGCCGGAATGACCACGACCATGGCGATCACGGTGATGTAGACCAGCAGGTCCTTCACCACCGCGATCGAGGCCGGAGCGCGCAGGCCGCTGGTGTAGGTGAAGGCGGCCAGGATCACGAAGGCGATGATCAGCGGAATGTCGCCGACCAGGCCCTGCCCGGCGGGAAAGCCCAGGCCGCCGATGACCACCTGGATGCCCACCAGCTGCAGCGCGATGTACGGCATGGTGGCGACGATGCCGGTGATCGCGATGGCCAGCGCCAGCGTGGGACTGCCGTAGCGCCCGGCGACGAAGTCCGAGGCCGTGATGTAGTTGTGCTTGTGCGCGACCACCCACAGGCGCGGCAGGATCGCGAACACCATCGGGTACACGAGCACCGTGTAGGGCAGCGCGAAAAAGCCCAGGGCGCCGGCTCCGAACACCAGAGCCGGAACCGCCACGAAGGTGTAGGCGGTGTACAGGTCTCCGCCGATCAGGAACCAGGTGATCCAGCTGCCGAAGCGGCGGCCGCCCAGGCCCCACTCGTGCAGGTGGCTCATGTCTCCCTTGCGCCAATGCGCGGAGACGAAGCCCAGGATGGTGATCAGCAGGAACAGGAAGACGAAGACGACGGTTGCAGTGATGTTCATCGCTTCAGTCCCCGCTTCCGGAAGGCACGACCAGCTTGTAGACGATGCCGAGGAACACGCTGGACAGCGGAACCCACAACAGTTGCCACCAGTAGAAGAAAGGCATGCCCATCCATGCGGGGTCGGTCTTGTTGAACCAGGGCACGACGAGCACTGCGACGCAGGGGATCGCCAGCAGGATCACTGCCAGCGGTCCCAGCTTGCGTGCCGGGGCGCGATCGGACATGTAGGAATCTCCGTAAGGTCGGGATCGGGGGACAGGGGGATCGCCGTGACCGTCGCGCGCCGCGTGGGTGACGCCGACGTGCGGGCACGTGCGGCGGCTTCCCCCATGTCGCGCGGGCGGCGCAGGCCCGCATCTCGGATGCACATTCGACAAAACCCGAATGTTTCCAACAATGTAGTGAAGGAAGCACGTAGTTGCTAATTCGGGGTTATCCCTAGTCCGAAAGGTGGAATGCCCACGACGATCCCAGGCGCCAGGGCGCCGCCGCGACTACCGCCGCCACTGGCTCCAGGCCTTCTCCACGCGCTTGACCGACACCGGGAAGGGCGTGCGCAGTTCCTGCGCGAACAGGGCCACGCGCAACTCCTCCAGCATCCAGCGCAATTCCTCCAGGCCCGGGTCGATCGCGGCCTCGCCCTGCTGGCGCGCCAGTTGCATCTCGCGCCGAAGCCGCGCCAGCAGCGGAGCCAGTTCGGCCTGGCGCTGGGCATCGCGCGCGGGGTCCGCGCGGAACTTGTCCAGACGCATCTGCACCGCCTTCAGGTAGCGCGGAAGGTGGGATCGCCGCGCCGGCGGCAGGTCGGACATGAAGCGCTTGGGCAACAGTTCCTGCAACTGCTGCGCGATGTCCGCGTGCAGCGAGGCCTGCGCCTTGAAGCCGGCGAGCTTCTTGTTCGCAGCGCTCCATTCGAGCAGGATGGAGCCGGCCAGGCGCGCCATTTCCTGCACCAGCAACTGCAGACGCGGGCGCCCCTCGGCCAGGCGCCGCTCGAAGGCCTGCGCGTCGGTGGGCAGCGGGTCTCCGAGAAAGGCCAGGTCCAGCGCGGCGTCCAGCACCTGCTCGCGCAGTTCCTCGACCGTGCCCAGCGGCATGTAGGCGAAGGCCGCCTGCTGCAGCGCCTGCTGCAGGCCTTTCTCGGCGGCCTTCAGGGGCTCGCGCAACGGCAGGGCGAACAGGCGCCGAAGGCCGGCCCGATGCGCCTGGGCGGCCGCCTCCGGCGTGTCGAACACGTCGATGTCGACCACGTGGCCGCGGTCGACCAGGGCCGGAAATCCGACCAGCGTCGCCGCGCCTCGCCGGATCTCCAGCAACTCCGGCAGGGTGCCGAAGCTCCAGCTGGTGTAGCCCTGCGCCGGCGGCGCGCCGGCGTCGGCGACGGCCGCGGAGCGCGCATGCGCCTTGCCCGGGCGAGCGCCCCCCGCCTCGGCGGCGGGCCTTGCAGCCGCCGCCCCCCGGGGCGCGGGCGCACCCGCCCTGTCCGGCGCAGGCGCCGCCTGCAGGCCCGCTCGCGCCTGCGCGGGTCTCGCGTCGACGGCCGGCTCGGGCAGCCTGCGCGCGGCCGCCTGGAAGGCCTCGCGCGCCGCCTCTCCGAGTTCGGCGCGCAGGCGCGCCAGGTTGCGTCCCATGCCCAGCTGACGGCCCTGCGCGTCGACCACGCGGATGTTGAACAGCAGGTGGGCATCCAGCGCATCGGGGCGGAAATGCTCGGCTTCGGGAGCCAGGCCCGTGGTCTCGCGCACCAGCCCGCGCAAGGCCTCCACCAGGGGCTGCGTCGCGTAGCGCTGCGCCTCACACAACTGCTGCGCGAAACGCTGCGCCGTCGCCGGCAGCGGGACCAGGCGCGCGCGCTGGCGCTGCGGCAGGGTCTTGAGCAGCGCGGCGATCTTGTCGCCCAGCATGCCCGGCACCAGCCATTGCAGGCGTTGTTCCGGCAATTGATTCAGCGCCTCCAGCGGAACCTCCACCGTCACGCCGTCGCGCGTGCCGCCCGGGTCGAAGCTGTAGGCCAGGGGAAATTCCAGCCCGGCCACGCGCAGGCGCGTGGGGAAGGCCTCGGTGGTGATGCCCGCCGCCTGGTGGCGCATCAGTTCCTCGCGCTCCAGGAACAGCAGGCGCGGCTGCTGTGCCTGGGCCTTGCGATACCAGGCGTCGAAACTCGCGCCGCTGTGCACCTCGGGCGGCACGAAGCGATCGTAGAAGGCCTCGATCAGGGCCTCGTCCACCAGCAGGTCGCGCCGGCGCGAGCGCTCCTCGAGTTGCTCGATCTGCGCCACCAGCTTGCGGTTGTGCTGCAGGAAGGGCCAACGAGCGTCCCATTCGCCCTGCACCAGCGCGTGGCGCAGGAACAGCTCGCGGGCCAGCACGGGATCGACCCGGCCGTAATCGATGCGACGCTGGTTGTAGATCACCAGCCCATACAGCGTGGCACGCTCGAAGGCGCTGACCTGGGCCGGCTTCTTCTCCCAGTGCGGCTCGTGCAGGCTGCGTTGCAGCAGGTGCGCGCCCACGCGTTCGATCCATTGCGGCTCGATGCGCGCCACCTGGCGCGCGTACAGGCGCGTGGTCTGCACCAGCTCGGCGGCCATGACCCATCGCCCGGCCTTGCGCCCGACGGGCGAGGCCGGGTGGATGAGAAAGCGGATGCCGCGCGCGCCCAGGTAATGGGGGCCGTCGTCGGCCTTGCAGCCGACATTGCCCAGCAGGCCGGCCAGCAGGCTGAGATGGATCTGCTCGTCGCTGGCGGGGGTGGTGTTGAGCTTCCAGCCATGCTCGGCCACCAGCGCGTGCAACTGCGTGTGCACGTCGTGCCACTCGCGCATGCGCATCGGGGACAGGAACTCCGAGCGCAGCTGCTCGTGCAGCTTGCGATGCGACTTCTTGTGCGCCACCAGCTCCTGGTAATGGGCCCACAGCCTGAGCCAGCCCGCGAGCTCGGAGCCTCCCTCGACAAAACGCCGGTGCGCGGTATCGGCGGCCTCCTGCCGGTCCGGCGGACGCTCCCGCGGGTCCTGCACAGCCAGCGCCGAGGCAATGATCAGCAGTTCGGCCAGCGCCTGCTGGCGCCGCGCCTCCAGGATCATGCGCCCGAGGCGCGGATCCAGCGGCAGCACGGCCAGCTGGCGACCGGTCTCGGTGAGACGGTTGTGCTCGTCGACCGCGCCGAGTTCGCCCAGCAACTGGTAGCCGTCCGCGATGGCCTTGCGCTGCGGCGCATCGATGAAGGGAAACTGCTCGACCGCCTGCAGGCCCAGGGCCTGCATGCGAAGAATGACCGCGGCCAGCGAGGAGCGGAGGATCTCGGGGTCGGTGAAACGCGGCCTGGCCTGGAAGTCCGCCTCGTCGTACAGGCGGATGCAGATGCCGTCGGCGACGCGACCGCAGCGCCCGGCGCGCTGGTTGGCCGCGGCCTGGCTGATCGGCTCCACCTGCAGTTGCTCGACCTTCTGGCGAAAACTGTAGCGCTTGACCCGCGCCAGCCCGGAGTCGATCACGTAGCGGATGCCCGGAACGGTCAGCGAGGTCTCGGCCACGTTGGTCGACAGCACGATGCGCCGGGCGCCGCCGCCGGACTGGAACACGCGGTCCTGTTCGGCCTGCGACAGCCGCGCATACAGCGGAAGGATCTCCACGCCCCGGCGCGCCGTCTCCAGGTGATGCTTGCGCAGCGCCTCGGCGCAGTCGCGGATCTCGCGCTCGCCGGGCAGGAACACCAGCACGTCGCCGCTGCCGGCGCGCCACAGTTCGTCCACCGCCTCGCACACCGCCTGGTTGAACTCGCGCGGCTCGCGCGCCGGCGCCGCGGCCTCGCTCGCCGCGGGCGCTGCATCGAGCAGGGGTCGCCAGCGGATCTCCACCGGATACAGGCGGCCGGACACCTCGATCACCGGCGCCGGCCCTGCCGCGCCCCCGAAGTGCCTGGCGAAGCGCTCGGCATCGATGGTGGCCGAGGTGATCACCAGCTTCAGGTCCGGGCGCCTGGGCAGCAGCTCGCGCAGATAGCCCAGCAGGAAATCGATGTTCAGGCTGCGCTCGTGGGCCTCGTCGATGATCAGGGTGTCATAGGCGCGCAGCAGGGGATCGCGCTGGGTCTCGGCCAGCAGGATGCCGTCGGTCATCAGTTTCACCGAGGCCCCGCCGTGCAGGCGATCGGCGAATCGCACCTTGAATCCGACATGCTCGCCGAGTTCGCTGCCCAATTCCTGCGCGATGCGTCGCGCCACGCTGACCGCCGCCAGGCGTCGAGGCTGGGTATGCCCGATCAGGCCCTGGCCCCCGGCGCCCAGCCCGCGCCCGAGTTCCAGCGCGATCTTGGGCAGCTGGGTGGTCTTGCCCGATCCGGTCTCGCCGCAGACGATGACCACCTGGTGCTCGCGCATCGCGCGCGCGATGTCTTCGCGCCTCGCGCTGACGGGAAGCTCGGCGGGAAAGCGCAGCGGGGGGATGGGGTTCGGCGCCACGGGGGCTCGATCGGAAGGCGGCATGCGAAGTCGGGCAGCGGGCGGCGCGAGTTTCGGCGCGCGGAAAAACGACAATTCTCGATCATTCCGGGATAATCATGGGGATGTCCGCCGACCCGTCCCAATTCGTCCAATGGCTGCGCTCCGTCGCGCCATACATGCATGCCCACCGCGGCAAGATCTTCGTCGTCGCCATCGCCGGCGAGCTCATCGCCGACGGCCACCTCAATGCCCTGGTGCAGGACGTCGCGCTGTTGTCGGCCATGGGCGTGCGCATCGTGCTGGTGCACGGTTTCCGACCGCAGATCGAGGAGCAGCTGCGCGAGAAGGGGGTCACGTCG
This sequence comes from Pseudomonadota bacterium, assembly GCA_021846965.1. Classification (GTDB taxonomy): domain Bacteria; phylum Pseudomonadota; class Gammaproteobacteria; order Burkholderiales; family Burkholderiaceae_C; genus Thiomonas_A. The sequence continues at coordinate 6,521 of JAJZWA010000029.1, forward strand.
CGCTACAGCCACGGCATGCGCGTGACCGATCCCGTCGCGCTCGACGCCGCGCAGGAGGCGGCCGGCCAGCTGCGCTTCGAAATCGAAGCCACCTTCTCCCAGGGCCTGCCCAACACGCCGATGGCGGGGGCCACGGTGCGCGTGGTCTCGGGCAACTTCATCACGGCGCGCCCGGTGGGCGTGATCGACGGCCTGGACTTCCAGCACACCGGGCTGGTGCGCAAGGTCGACGCTCCCACCATCCTGCGCGCGCTGGAGTACGGGGCCGTGGTGCTGGTATCGCCCTTCGGATTCTCCCCCACCGGGGAAGCCTTCAACCTGAGCATGGAGGACGTGGCCAGCAGCGTGGCCGCGGCGATCAAGGCCCACAAGCTGATCCTGATCACCGAGGTCGACGGCGTGTTCGACGAGGACCAGCAACTGCTGTCCGAACTCACGGTCGAGCAGGCCGAGCACCTGCTGGCGCGTCTGCCCGATCCGCAGCAGCCCACCGACACCGCGTTCTACCTGCGCCATGCGGTGCGCGCCTGCCGAGCCGGCGTGGGACGCGCGCACATCACCGGTTTCAAGCTCGACGGCTCGCTGCTGCTGGAGCTGTTCACCCACGACGGCGTGGGCACGATGATCGCCGACGAGCACCTGGAGCATCTGCGCCAGGCCAGCGCGGACGACGTGGGCGGCATCCTGCAGCTCATCGAGCCGCTGGAGGCCGAAGGCGTGCTGGTCAAGCGCAGCCGCACCGAGATCGAGCGCGACATCGCCAATTACACGGTGCTCGAGCACGATGGTGTGATCTTCGGCTGCGCGGCGCTCTACCCCTACCCCGAGGCGCGCACCGGCGAGATGGCCGCACTGACGGTGGCCGAAAGCGCGCAGGGCCAGGGCGACGGCGAGCGCATCCTTCGGCGCATCGAGCAGCAGGCGCGAGCCCTGCGCCTGGAAAGCATCTTCGTGCTGACCACGCGCACCATGCACTGGTTTCTCAAGCGTGGCTTCGTGCCGGTGGAGCCCGACTGGCTGCCCGAGGCGCGACGCCAGCGCTACAACGACCAGCGACGCTCGCGCGTGCTGGTCAAGCGCCTGGGTTGAGCGCCTGCAGCCGTCGGCGCCTCCCCCATTCCCTCCCCTTCCACAGGATTCCCATCATGAGTCGCATGGTGAACTGCATCAAGCTCGGTCGTGAGGCACCCGGCCTGGATTTCCCGCCTTATCCGGGGGAACTCGGCAAGCGCATTTTCGATCAAGTGTCCAAGGAAGCCTGGCAGGCCTGGCTGAAGCACCAGACCATGCTGGTGAACGAGAACCGCCTGAATCTGGCCGATGCCAGCGCGCGCCAGTACCTCGCCCGCCAGATGGACCGCTACTTTTTCGGCGAGGGTGCGGAGCGCCCGGCCGGCTACGTGCCGCCATCCGCCTCCTGAACCGCCCCCGGAATTCCAGCCGCGAGGCGTGCCGCGTACATGCGCGGCCTTGCGCGCGACATGTGTCAAGATGAAACCGAACTAGCACATTTCGCTGCGGCACGCCATCGCGGCAAAACAGGATGCCCACAGCCCGGGGGGTATCTACGATGCATGTCGAAATACTGATACCGGGTTGCAGTATTTCGACTCGGGAATCCGAAGCCTCCGCAAGCATGTGGCCAGCGTTCCCCGGTTCGAGGATCCGGCAGACGCACCCATCCACTGGAGGAGAGAGGATTCCATGCAAAAGAATCGACTGGCCACAGCCTGCGCGACAGCCCTGACGATGGCCGCGCTGGCACCCGGCGTGGCACATGCCACCGACGGCTATTTCCAGCCCGGCTACAGCGTGCGCTCGACGGGCATGGGCGGAGTGGGCATCGCGCTGGCGCAGGACGCGCTGGCCGCTGCGGCCAACCCCGCCGGCATGGTCATGGTCGGCAACCGCTTCGACGCCGGCCTGACCCTGTTCCACCCCGATCGCGAGGCCCAGATCAACGGCGCCACCTACAGCGGCAATGACCAGAGCAACTTCCTGATCCCGGAGATCGGCTACAACCGCATGCTGAATCCGGACATGTCGGTGGGCCTGAGCCTGTACGGCAACGGGGGCATGAACTCGGGCTACAGCAGCATCCTGGCCTCGCGCACCGGCTTGCTCAACGGCGCCGGCGTCGACCTGCAGCAGATGTTCATCAGCCCCAGCTTCGCCTGGCGGGTGACGCCGGGCAACACCATCGGCGTCGCGCTGGACCTGGTGCACCAGACCTTCCGCGCCAACGGCCTGAACAATTTCGCAGGCTATTCGAGCTACCCGCCCAGCCTGCAGGACCCCGGACACGACAGCTCGAACGGCGTGGGTGTGCGCATCGGCTGGATCGGTCAGCTCAGCCCCGTGCTGTCGGTGGGCGCGACCTACCAGCCCAAGATCCACATGAGCAGCTTCAGCAAGTACCGCGGGCTGTTCGCCGAGGGCGGCTCTTTCGACATCCCGGCCAATTACGGCGTCGGCGTGGCCTGGAAGGCCACCCCGAGCTGGACCCTGGCGGCCGACGTGGAGCGCATTCTCTACAGCGGCGTGCCGGCCATCGGCAACACCTCGACCACCTTCGGCCAGGTCATGCTGGGCGCCGCCAACGGCCCCGGCTTCGGCTGGAGCGACGTGACGGTCGTGAAGCTGGGCGCCGCCTGGGCCTTCGACGACAAGCTGACCCTGCGGGCCGGTTGGAACCACACGGACAATCCGGTGAGCTCGCGCGACGTGTTCTTCAACACCATCGCGCCGGGGGTGGTGCAGGACCATGCCACGCTGGGATTCACCTATGCCCTCGCGTCCAACATCGACGTGTCGGGCGACTACGTGCACGCCTTCAAGCATTCGGTGACCGGGCAGCTGGCTCCTCCGCTGAGCGGATCGGAGACCCTGAGCATGACCCAGGACTCGATCGGCGTGTCCATCGGCTACAAGTTCTGAAAGCCCCCGCGGGCATGGCCCGCGCAAGCCCCGGTGCCCGTGGTACCGGCGCAAAAAAGCCCCGCGCCGCGGGGCTTTTTTGCCGGCGGCGCGGCCATCGCCGGCCGCACCGCTCGTCTGCAGGCTCAGACCGGAAGCACGGTGCTGCCCCAGGACTCGTTGATCACCTCGGCAGCCGCCAGATAGAAGGCCAGGGCCGCGGTCACCAGGCCCAGGTAACCGCCCAGGGTGCTCAGGCCGCCCATGCCCAGCAGGGCACCGAAGGCCAGCAGGTAGAAGGTGGGGGTCAGCGCGGTGAACACCAGCATCAGCACCTTGCCCTTCTTCCAGGTACCGATCCACATGTAGGTGGTGAACACACCCCACAGCAGCAGGTACCAGCCGACGAAGGGACCGGTGACGCCCTTGGCGAAGAACTCCACGAACAGGGCGAAGGTCCACCAGAAGGCGCCGTATCCGCAGAAGGCCACGAAGCCGAAGCTGTTGCCCACGAAGGCCTCGACGATGCCGGCGACGAACTGCGCGGTGCCGCCGAAGGCAAAGGCGCAGGCCAGCACCATGGGCACGTTCTCGGGGCCGAACCAGCCTGCGTTATGCATGCTGAGCAGCCACGTGGTCAGGGCGAAGCCCGACAGCCCCAGCGGGGCGGGGTTGATTTTCTTGTCCATCCTTGTCTCCTGTTCTGGATGCGCGATTGGAACGCGCGATACTCGTCGCGAGTGGCCCGTGCACGAGGAACCCCGTCGGGCCCGGACCCCGTTTGCGGCGGGCTTTCGCGCCCGCTCACGCCGGCACTGTCGCCGCCGAGCCTTACGGCAGGCCTACGGACTTCATTTGGTCATCTTTGTTGCGTTTCGTTGCTTTCCCGAGCCGCGAGCCCCTGCGGGGCACAAATGCTCACACCCTCACACCGCCTGCTACCGTATGCTCTGGGGACTATGCAGATCGACGCCTTCACCAGCACCGTTCCCGCCACCCTGAGCCTTGCCCAGCATGTGCTGGCGGTCCTTTCCGGCCTCGCCGTGGGTTTTTCCCTCGGACTCATCGGAGGCGGAGGATCCATCCTCGCGGTGCCTCTTCTTCTCTACCTCGTGGGGTATCCGAACGCGCACGTGGTCATCGGCACCACGGCGCTGGCGGTATCCGTGAACGCCTATCTGAACCTCATTCCCCATGCCCGTGCCGGCAACGTGCGATGGCCGCAGGCCCTGGTCTTCGCGCTGGTGGGGGCGGTCGCGGCCTTCGCCGGCTCCAGCCTGGGCAAGGCCGTGGACGGCAAGAAGCTGCTGTTCCTGTTCGCGCTGCTCATGCTGGTGATCGCCGCGCTGATGCTGCGCCGGCGCGAGAACCCGGCGCCGACCGCCCAGCACCAGGAGGCGCCGACCCGCGCGACCTGGCTGCGCCTGGTCGTCGCCGCCACCCTGGTCGGGCTGCTGGCGGGCTTCTTCGGCATCGGAGGGGGCTTCCTGATCGTGCCGGGACTGGCCCTGTCCACGGGCATGCCCATGATCGCGGCCATCGGCTCCTCGCTGGTGTCCGTGGGCACCTTCGGCCTGACCACGGCGGTGAACTACGCGCGCTCGGGACTGCTGGACTTCACGGTGGCGCTGCTCTACATCGGCGGCGGCGTGGCCGGAGGCTGGGTGGGAACCCGCGTCGCCACCCATCTGGGCAAGCACGGCAAGGGCACCCTCAATCTGATCTTCGCCCTGCTCGTGGCCGTGGTGGCGCTCTACATGCTGTGGCGCAACCTCTCGGCCTTCGGGCTTCATCTCTGAGCCATCCCCCGGGGCCTGCCCGGCCCATGCCCGCGCAGGCTCAGATCAGCTCGGCCAGCAGGTCGTGGCCGCGGGTGCCGACCACGCGGGCACGCAGGAACTGCCCGGTGGACTGGGCCAGACGCATGCGCGCCGAGGGCTTCGCCGGCGCTGCGATCAGCACCTTTCCGTCGATCTCCGGCGCCTCGGCATAACTGCGCGCGCTGGCGCCGTCGCGCCCGGCCTGGTCGACCAGCACGCGCAGGTCCTGACCGATGCGGGCACGCAGCCGCTGCACCGAGACCTGCTCGGCCACTTCCATGAACCTGGCCTGGCGTTGCGCACGCACTTCGTCGGGCAGGGCTCCGGGCAACTCGTTGGCCGAGGCGCCCTGCACCGGCGAATAGGCGAAGCAGCCCACGCGGTCGATCTCGGCGCGGCGCACGAAATCGAGCAGGGCCTCGAACTCCTCCTCGGTCTCGCCGGGGAAGCCCGCGATGAAGGTGGAGCGGATGGCGATGTCGGGGCAGGCTTCGCGCCAGCGCGCGATGCGCTCGAGCGCTCGCTCACCGCCGGCCGGGCGGCGCATGCGCCGCAGCACCTCCGGATGGGCATGCTGCAGGGGCACGTCCAGATAGGGCAGCACACGCCCCTGCGCCATCACCGGCAGCACCTCGTCCACATGCGGATAGGGGTAGATGTAATGCAGGCGCACCCAGGCATCGTGCTGCTCGGCCAGCCCGGCCAGGGCCTGCACCAGTTCGGCGAAACGCGTGCGCACGGGCCGGCCCTGCCAGAAGCCGGTACGGTACTTCAGGTCGGAGCCGTAGGCGGCCGTGTCCTGGCTCACCACCAGGAGTTCGCGCACGCCGGCCTGCAGCAGCGCCTGGGCCTCGTCCAGCACCTCCCCGATGGGGCGCGACACCAGCCTGCCGCGCATGCTGGGAATGATGCAGAAGCTGCAACTCTGGTTGCAGCCCTCGGCGATCTTGAGATAGGCGTAGTGCCGCGGAGTCAGCTTGAGCCCGCCCGGGGGCAGCAGGTCGACGAAGGGATCGTGCGGCCGGGGCAGGCTGTCGTGCACGTGGCGCAGCACTTCCTCGGTGGCCTGCGGGCCGGTGACGGCCAGCACCTTGGGATGCACCTTGCGCACCAGGTTGTCGCCCTGCTCGTCCTTGCGCGCACCCAGGCAGCCGGTGACCAGCACGCGCCCGTTCTCGTGCAGGGCCTCGCCGATGGCGTCCAGGCTTTCCTGCACGGCCTCGTCGATGAAACCGCAGGTGTTGACGATCACCAGGTCGGCGCCGGCATAGCTGGAACTGGTCTCGTAGCCCTCGGCGCGGAGCTGGGAGACGATGCGCTCGGAATCGACCAGGGCCTTCGGGCAGCCCAGGGAGACGAAACCGATGCGCGGCGCGGAGGAGGCGGGGGCGGAAATGTCGGACATGCCCCTATTGTCGCCGCTTTGCAGCGCCAGGGCAGCAGCAGGGCGCGCCGCACGCGAGGGAAGGCATGGCGGGGCCGGCACGCTGGGGCCGGCACGCTGGGGCCGGCATGCGGCGGCCCGGCGCGGCGCCCGCGCGGGGCTACTTCTTGGGAGTCGCCTGGAAGGCGCCCATCATCTGCTTGGCCTGCTCCTGCATCTGCTCCTGCATCTGCACGTACAGCTTCTTGCTCTGTTCCAGGTAGTTGCCCATCATGCCCTGCAGCATCGGGGCCTGGCCGCTGAGGAACTGCGACCACATCTCCGGGCTGAAACTGCCGCTGTCGTACAGGCCGCGCGACTGCTCGGCCAGCTTGCCCTGGATGTCAATGAAGGCCTGCACGGTCTTCTCCAGGTACGAGCCCATCATGCCCTGCATCGCGTGCCCGTAGAAGCGGATCAGCTGCTCCAGCATCGCCGTGCTGAGCATCGGCACACCGCCGGCCTCCTCCTCCAGGATGATCTGCAGAAGGATGCTGCGCGTCAGGTCGGCGCCGGTCTTCGCGTCCTGCACGACGAAACGCTGCGCTTCCATCACCAGGGTCTTGACGTCGGCCAGCGTGATGTAGGCGCTGGTCTCGGTGTCGTACAGGCGGCGATTCGGGTACTTCTTGATGACGCGAACAGCGATTTCGGACTGGGACATGGATGGCCTGGCGCAAGGTGCGGGCCCCAGGCCCGCTGATCGATTGAACCACAAAAGCCGCGCAGGGCGTACCCGGGGAGGCCCCCGGATACGCCCGGGCCGAGCGGCCCCGGACGCGTCGCGATCAGCTCATGTGCAGGCCGCCGTTGATCGACAGTTCGGCCCCGGTGGTGAAGGCGCCGTCCTCGCTGGCCAGCCAGGTCACCAGCGAGGCGACCTCCTCGGGACGCCCGAGGCGCTTGACCGGAATGGACGAGACGATCTTGTCCATCACGTCCTGGCGGATGGCCTTGACCATGTCGGTCATGATGTAGCCGGGCGCGACCGTGTTCACGGTCACGCCCTTGGAGGCCACTTCCTGCGCCAGGGCCATGGTGAAGCCGTGCATGCCCGCCTTCGCGGCCGAGTAGTTGGTCTGGCCGAACTGCCCCTTCTCGCCGTTGACCGAGGAGATGTTGACGATGCGGCCCCAACCCCGGTCCACCATGCCGTCGATCACCTGCTTGGTGACGTTGAACATCGAGTACAGATTGGTCTTGATCACGCGGTCCCAATCCTCGTAGCCCATCTTGCGGAACACGGCGTCGCGCGTGATGCCCGCATTGTTGACCAGGATGTCCACGCGCCCATGCTCGGCGAACACCTGCTGGAAGGCCGAACAGGTCGACTCCCAGTCGGCCACGTTGCCCTCCGAGGCGTATACGTCGAAGCCCTGCGCGCGCATGTCGCGCAGCCAGCCGTCCTTGCGCGGGGAATTGGGCCCGCAACCGGCGATCACCTTGTGGCCGGCCTCGCACAGCCTGCGGCAGATCGCGGTACCGATGCCGCCCATGCCTCCAGTGACGTATGCAATCTTCTTGTCCATGTACTTTGCTCCAAGGGTTAGCGATTCGTGGGCCGTGCGACGGGCGGATCGGGTGGTGATGCGATGTTCAGCGCTCGACGGCGAGCGCGACCCCCATGCCGCCGCCGATGCACAGCGAGGCCAGGCCCTTGCGGGCGTCGCGCTTGTTCATTTCATGCAGCAGCGTGACCAGGATGCGGCAACCGCTGGCGCCGATGGGGTGACCGATGGCGATGGCGCCGCCGTTGACGTTGACCTTCGAGGTGTCCCAGCCCATCTGCTGGTTCACCGCCAGCGCCTGCGCGGCGAAGGCCTCGTTGATTTCCATCAGGTCCAGGTCCTGCGGCTTCCAGCCGGCGCGCGACAGGCAGCGCGTGGATGCCGGCACCGGGCCCATGCCCATGTAGGCGGGATCCAGCCCCGCATTGGCATAGGCGCGGATGCTGGCCAGCGGGCGCAGGCCCAGCGCGGCCGCGCGACTGGCGCGCATGACCACCACGGCGGCAGCCCCGTCGTTCAGGCCGGAGGCATTGCCCGCGGTGACGCTGCCGGCCTTGTCGAAGGCCGGACGCAGCCCCGCCAGGGCCTCGGCGGTGACTCCCGCGCGCACGAACTCGTCGGTGGCGAAGGCCACCGGGTCGCCCTTGCGCTGGGGCAGCATGACCGGCACGATCTCGTCGGCGAAGCGCCCCGACTTCTGCGCCGCCTCCGCCTTGTTCTGGCTGGCCGCCGCGAAGGCGTCCTGCATCTCGCGGGTGATGCCGTGCTTCTTCGCCACGTTCTCGGCCGTGGTGCCCATGTGGTAATGGTTGAAGGCGTCCCACAGCCCGTCGTGCACCATGGTGTCGACCAGGTTCCAGTTGCCCATGCGCATGCCGTCGCGCGAGCCGGGCAGCACGTGCGGGGCGGCGCTCATGTTCTCCTGGCCGCCGGCCACGACGATCTCCGCGTCCCCGTCGCGTACCGCCTGCGCCGCCAGCATCACGGCCTTCAGTCCGGAGCCGCAGACCTTGTTGATGGTCATCGCCGGCACGCTGTCGGGCAGGCCGCCCTTGATCGAGGCCTGTCGCGCCGGGTTCTGCCCGCAACCGGCCTGCAGCACCTGCCCCAGGATCACCTCCGAGACCGCGCCCGGCTCGATGCCGGCGCGGGCCACGGCCTCGCGCACCACCAGAGCGCCCAGCTCGGCGGCGGGAATCTTCGCCAGCGAGCCGCCGAATTTGCCGACGCCGGTCCGGACGGCGGAAACGATCACGATGTCTTCGCTCATTGCCTCATGCCTCAGGAAGGAAAGGAAATCTCCGATTTGCGATATGCCCAGGATCCCGCTTGCGCGGGCTCAGGCGCGGACCCGAACATAACGCCCCGGTGCGGCCTCGATCTTGACGTGCCCCCCACCTCCGTACGCGCGCGGCGCCTCCCGCAGGGGTCCGGCCTGCTCGGCCAGCCAGGCGGCCCAGTCGGGCCACCAGCTTCCCCCGCGTTCCTCGGCGCGCTGCAACCAGGTCTGCGGGTCGGCCACCAGGGCCTGCGCCTTGCGCGCGCCCTTGGGCGCGGGGGGCAGCCAGTGGCTGCGCTTGCCTCCCGCGGGAGGATTGATGACCCCGGCGATGTGACCCGAGGCGCCCAGCACGAAGCGCGTGGGCCCGCCCAGGCGCCGAGCCGAGGCGTAGGCGGTGCTCCACGGCACGATGTGGTCCTCGCGGGATGCGTACACGTAGGCCGGGATGTCGATGCGCCCCAGGTCCACCGGCGTGCCGCACACGCGCAAGGCGTCGGCCTGGGGCAGCTTGTTCTCCAGGTAGGTGTTGCGCAGGTACCAGGTGAGGAAGGGGCCCGGCAGGTTGGTGCTGTCGGCATTCCAGTACAGCAGGTCGAAGGGCGGCGGCGTCTCCCCCTTCAGGTAGTTGCCCACCACGTAGTTCCAGGTCAGGTCGTTGGGACGCAGGCTGGAGAAGGCCGCCGCCAGCTCGGCCCCGGCGAGCAGCCCGCCGCGCCCGATGGTGGCCTCGCGCATGGCCACCTGGGCCTCGTCCACGAACACATCGAGCACGCCGGTGTCGGAGAAGTCCAGCAGCGTGGTCAGGAAGGTGGCGCTGTGCACCGGACGCTGCCCGCGCCGCGCCAGCACCGCCAGCGCCGTGCCCAGCAGGGTGCCGCCGATGCAGAAGCCCAGGGCGTTGATGCCGCCCTCGACCGGCCGCGACGCCGCGGCCCGCTTGCGCGCGCCCGGGGCCGGCGCCTCAGCGGCCGCCGCGGCGATCTCGCCGCTCACGCGCACGGCCTCGAGCACGCCATGCTCGATGTAGTCGTCCCAGGTCCATTGCGCGCAATCGGCGTCGGGGTTGCGCCAGGACATCAGCAGCACCCGGTGCCCTTGCTGCAGCGCGAAACGCACCAGGGAGTTGCTGGGCTGGAGATCGAGGATGTAGTACTTGTTGATGCAGGGCGGAACGATGAGCAGCGGGCGCTCGTGCACCTGGCTCTTCAGCGGCCGGTAGTCGATGAGCTGGAACCAGGGGTTCTCGAACACCACCGCGCCCTCGGTGGTGGCCACGTTGCGCCCGATCTCGAACTGACTTTCATCGGTCTGGGTCAGCTTGCCCCGAAGCAGGTCGCCCAGCAGGTTGTCCATGCCGCGGCGCAGGCTCTCGCCGCCGCTGTGCATCGCCGTGGCCATGGCGTCGGGGTTGAGCGCCCAGATGTTGCTGGGAGCGGCTGCATCCACCCATTGCTGGACCGCGAAACGGATGCGCTGCTGGGTCTTGGGATCCGCCTGCACGGCGTCGGCCAGTTCCAGCAGGGCCCGCGCATTGAGCAGGTACAGGGCCGCGGTGTAGGCGGAAAAGCGGTTGCTGCGCCAGGCTTCCCCCGAGAAGCGGCGGTCTCGCACCGCGGGAGGCTGGGCGCTGGCATCCAGCAGTCCCACCCACAGTTCGGCGTATTCCTTGCCGAAGCGGGCCTGGATGTCGGCCACGCGGGCCGGGTCCAGCCGGAACAGGGGAGCCCCGGCGGCCCGCAGGCTGCTGGCGAAGGCCTGGTGCAGGCCCTCGGCGAAGGCCTCGGTGGCCTGGGGCTGGTCAACGAGGCGTGTGGGATCGGGGGCCATGGGAGGACTCGTCAGCGACGGCCCCGGCGCTTGCGGGTCCTGCGACCCCTGGCCCGTGCGCCGGCGAGCCGAATGGATGATTCGTGAGGGAGAAAAGGTCCTGGAACCAGCGTTCTTATAGCTTTGCAGGCCCTTGGGGCCGGATGCCGAAAGGCCATTCGAGCATTACGGCGCGTGAATCGCTCGAAGGGCTATCGTGCGGACCATTCTTGACCAAAGGCTTCGTGGTGTCAACGCGACGGGAATTCACGCAATCCCTGCCCCGCCCGGCGCATCGCCGCGCCTGGAACGATTCATACCAGCCATACCAGGCCCGCCTGCCTGCCCGTGATGCGGTCGCGTCGGAAACTGTAGTAGAGCGAAGGCTCGGAGACGGTGCAGATCCCTCCGCCAAGAATGGACTCCGGCGCCAGCCCGGCGCCGAGCAGGCGCATGCGCGCCAGCGCGAACAGATCGGCCATCCACTTGCCCGGCCGGGCACCGGGCACGAAGGCTCGCAGGGCCGCGCTGGAATGCGCGGCGAAGGCCTCGCGCACTTCCGCGCCGACCTCGAAGTGCGCCGGACCGATGGCCGGCCCCAGCCAGGCCTGCAGCTGCTCGCAATCGCAGCGGCAGCGCTCGGCCAGCCGGGCCGCACTGCGCTCGAGCACTCCGGCGCACAGGCCGCGCCAGCCGGCATGGGCCGCCGCCACGCCCCGGCCCTCGGGCGCGGCCAGCAGCACCGGCAGGCAGTCGGCCACCAGCACGCTGGCGGCCACGCCCGGCCGCGTGACCAGCGATGCGTCGGCGCGCGCGCTCCCCGCCGGCGTGCCGTCCGCGACATCGAGGTCGAGCAGATCGCAGCCATGCACCTGCTCCAGCCAGACCGGTCGAGCAGATCCGAGCATGCCGGCCAGGAGTTCGCGGTTCGCCGCCACGCAGCGGGGGTCGTCGCCGACATGCGCGCCCAGATTCATGCCGCCACCGCCGTCGCCGCCGGCATAGGCGCCTTCGCTGCGCCCCCCGCGGCGCCCGCTGAACAGGCCGCGCACCCTCGGGTTGCCCGGCCACGCCGTCTCGATCCAGCCCGCCGGCCAGTGGGTATTCACGGGGCCGCCTCCTCGGAGGGAGCACGCCAGTCCGCGCAATCCAGCAGGGCGGGGTCGCCGCCCAGCTCGCTCCACTGCGCGAGGATGTCCGCGGCTACCGGCGAGCGCCATTGCATCGCCTCGCCGCTGCGCGGATGCCGCAGGCGCAGCAGCACCGCGTGCAGGGCCTGGCGCCGCAGCGTGCACTGGGCGCCGCGTCGGCCGTACAGCGGATCGCCCAGCAGCGGCAGGCCGATGTGCTGGGCGTGCACCCGGATCTGGTGGGTGCGCCCGGTTTCCAGCACGCAGCGCAGGGCGGTGACGGTTCCGAAGCGGCCCTGGCAGGAGCCCAGGGCACGGAACTGGGTGCGCGCCGGCTTCGCCCCGGCCACCACCGCCATGCGCAGGCGATCCCGTGGATGGCGCCCGATGGGCGCGTCCACCCAGACCGGCGCCGGCAAGTCTCCCCAGGCCAGCGCCAGATACTGGCGGCTGACGCTGCGCGCCTGCAGCTGGCGCACCAGGTCGGTCTGCGCGGCCAGGCTGCGCGCCACCACCATGAGGCCGCTGGTGTCCTTGTCCAGCCGGTGCACGATGCCCGCGCGGGGCAGCGCGGCCGACTCGGGAAAGCGGGCCAGCAGGCCATTGAGCAGGGTGCCGCTCCAGTGCCCCGCCGCCGGGTGCACCACCAGGCCGGCCGGCTTGTCGATGACGGCGAGGTCCGCATCGCTCCACAGCACCTTCAGTTCGATGGCTTCCGGCGTGAAGGCAGCGGCCTCCGGCTCCTCGGGAATTTCCAGCACCAGGCGTGCGCCGGCACGCGCCTTGCTGCGCGGCTGCCCCACGGCCTCGCCCATGCGCACCAGACCGGCCTCGCACCAGGCCCGCAGCCGGGTACGCGAGAACTGGGCGAACAGCTGCGCCAGCACCTTGTCCAGGCGCTCCCCCGCGGCCTCCGGCGGCACCACCGCCTGCAGTGTCTGGGGGCCGGCGAGCTGCGGCTCCGCGGCGTCGTCGGGATCGCCCGGCTCGCCCGGCGGGATCGTCGGCTCCCCGGACGGGCCGCGCGATGCGGCTTCGGCTTCGTGGATCGGGGCAGAGGGAAACGGAGATGCGCGCATCGTGCCAGCATAGTGCAGCCACCGGGCGCGACCGCCTGCCCAAACCCCAGGCCCCGCCCCCGCCGAGGGGCTTCCTATAATGCCGACCCTGGCGCCACTCCATCGAACCCCGCCGTGAACCGTATCTCCTTTTCGTCCGGTGCGAGCTGCTCGCGCTGGCTGCTGCGCCTGCTGCTCGCTTCCAGCGTGCTGGCCCTGGGCGCCTGCGCGTCCACGGGCGATACCGACATCACCGCGAGCTGGTCCGCGGCCAAGCTCTATCGCGAGGCCAGCGACGAAATGGCCAACGGCGCCTACGACACGGCGACCAAGTACTTCGAGAAGCTCGAATCGCGCTATCCCTATGGCGTGCTGGCGCAACAGGCGCTGATGGAAGTGGCCTACGGCTACTACAAGCAGGGCGAGCGCGCGCAGGCGGTGGCCGCCTGCGACCGCTTCCTGAAGATCTACCCCAACAATCCCTACGTCGATTACGTGCTCTACCTGAAGGGGTTGAGCAATTTCTACGCGAACCAGACGATCTTCACGCAACTGGCCGACCAGGCTGCCTACGAGCGCGACCAGCGCGGGGCGAAGGAATCCTACGAGGCCTTCCGCGAGCTGGTCACGCGCTTCCCGGACAGCAAGTACAGCCAGGACGCGCGCGAGCGCATGCGCTACATCGTCAACTCGCTGGGCCAGTACGACGCCCACGTGGCCTTGTTCTACTTCAACCGCGGCGCCTACGTGGCCGCGGCCGACCGCGCGCAGAACACGCTGCGCGAGTACCCCGACACGCCGGCCACCCAGCTGGCCCTGGGCGTGCTGATGAACAGCTACGACCGCCTGGGTCTGACCCAGCTGCGCGACGATACCCAGCGCGTGCTGCGCCTGAACTACCCGAACAGCCCCTACCTCAGCGGGCCTCTGCCGACCAGCCATCCCTCGTGGTGGCGCCTGTGGTGAGGCAGGCACCGGGGAGCCTCTAGTCCGGCATCGAGTCCGGCAGCGGGTGCGGCAGCGGGTCCGTCAGCGGGTTCGCCCGCGCGCGCAGGAACTCCTCGGCCTGCTCCACGGTCTCGACGCGGCGGAACGGGGGCAGCGATCCCAGCAGCCGGCGGCCCCAGCCGGTGGCGCCCAGGCGCTGGTCGCAGATCGCCAGCACGCCCCAGTCCTCCTCGCCGCGCACCAGGCGCCCGGCGCCCTGCTGCAAGGCCAGCGCGGCCTGCGGCAGCGAGTAATCCATGAATCCGCTGCGTCCGGCCGCTTCCAGTCGCGCCAGGCGGGCCGCGACCAGAGGATCGTCGGGCGGAGCGAAGGGCAGCTTGTCGATCACCACCAGCGTGAGCTGCTCGCCGGGGAAATCCACCCCCTCCCAGAAGCTGTGGCTGCCCACCAGCACCGCGCGCGCATCGGCGGCGAAGCGCTGCAGCAGCACGGCCTTGGGTTCGCTGCCCTGCTCCAGCACCGTACGCCCGGGCGGCAACAGCTCGCGCAGCCGCGCGGCGATGCGTCCCATGGCCCGCAGGGTCGTGGTGAGCACGAAGCTGCCCCCGGGATTGGCGCCGACCAGGCGCGCCGCGAGTTCGGCGACCCGCGTCGAATGCTCCGGATCCGCCGGCCGGAAGCCCCGCCCGGGCACGAGCATCCGGGTCTGCGCCGCATAGTCGAAGGGGCTGGGCACACGCAGCTCCTGCAGGCGCGGAGCCTGGCCTTCCTCCGCGGGCTGCAGGGCCACGCTGCTGTCGCCAAGACCGAGGCGGGCGCGGGCGTAGCGAAAGCTGCCGTCGAGGGTGAGCGTGGCCGACGCCAGCACCCAGGCCTGCGCACGCTCGGCCAGCAGGGCCGAGAAGGCGGGGCCGATGCCCAGCGGGGTCGCCAACAGCCGCAGGTGGTGGCTGCCCACGTCCAGCCATCGCACGCTGTCGGCGGCGCCCTGGACCGCCGACTCGCCACCCGGCGCGTCCATGTCGACGCCCTGCACGGCGTCGTGCGGACCCAGCTGCCAGGTGGCCAGCAGGCGTTGCTGCTCGCGGCAGCGTTCGGCCAGGCGAGTGAATTCAGGCGCGGCTTCCTCCACATGCAGCAGCGCGCCGAGCAGGGCGTCGAGTTGCTCGCGCCAGCCGCGCAGCGCCTCGGCCCAGCCTGGCAGGGCCTGCGCCTGGGCCCAGTCCAGGCGCGCCGAACCGGCACGAAGCGGCGGCAGACACAGCCGCACATCGCGCGCTGCCTTGGTCAGGCCCGCCGCCAGCATCGGCCAGTCGGCCAGGCCCCGGGCATGCTGCAGCCCGCAGGCCTGGGCATCGCGCGCGAGTTCCTGCGCCTGCGCGGTGCCCACCGCGCTGCCCAGGAACTGCGCGCCGATGTCGGCGAGCTGATGGGCCTCGTCCAGCACCACCGTGGTCGCCGCGGGCAGCAGCTCGGCCACGCCGTCGCCGCGCAGCGCCAGATCGGCGAAAAACAGGTGGTGGTTGACCACGACGACGTCGGAGGCCAGGGCCTCGCGGCGCGCCTTCATCACGAAACAGGCACGAAAATCGGGACATTCCGAGCCCAGACAGTTGTCGCGCGTGGACGTGACCAGCGGCAGCACGGCGGAGTTCTCGTCCAGGCCCGCCAGGCCCGACAGATCGCCGTCGGGCGAGGCGGCGGCGAAGCGCGCCACCTGCCGCAACTCCTGCACCGCGCGCCGGCTGTCCAGCAGGCCGTCCTGTTGCGCGCGCTTGAGCCGGTAGTGGCACACGTAGTTGGCCCGCCCCTTCAGCACGGTGCTGCGCACCTGCAGGCCCAGGGCCTGGCAGGCCAGCGGCAGGTCCTTGCGGTACAGCTGATCCTGCAGCGCGCGGGTTGCGGTGGAAACGATCACCCGCTCGCCGTGGAGCAGCGCGGGCACGAGGTAGGCCAGGGTCTTGCCGGTGCCGGTGCCCGCCTCGGCGAGCAGGATGCCGCGCCGCTCGATGGCCTGGCGCACGGCGTCGGCCAGTGCCCGCTGCCCGGGACGCGCACGCCACCCTGGCAGCGCGCCGGCGAGCAGGCCTTGCGTGCCCCACAAGGGGTCGTCCTGCGCGTGGGCAGCTGCGGCCGCCTCGTCGGCGTGCCTACAATGCCCCTCATCATGCTCGGGTCGGTTCAAACGGGCGGGTGCGGCTCGCGGGCCGGGCTCGGGAGGCTTCCCGACGGTCGCCGCGCGTCGCGGGATGCAACGATGGCCGGGAGCCTGTGTGGGAATGGGAGTCGACGAAGTGCGTGGCGGACATTGTAGGGATCGACGGCCCGCCCCATGAAAGCCGCGCGCACCCGCCTGCAATTGCAGGCCTCGATCGGGACCCACCGGGGAGACCGCGAATACCAGCAGGATCGCGTGGAAGTGCTGGCGCATCCCCGGCTGCGCGGCGCGCTGCTGGCGGTGGTCGCCGACGGCATGGGCGGGCGCAGCGGCGGCCGCCTGGCCGCCGACCAGGTGATGATCACCGCGACGCAGCTGTTCGAGCGCTACATCCCCGGCAGCGACGACCCGCAGGAGCTGCTGCGGACCATCCTGCAGGAATCCCACACGATGATCCGGCTGACGGCGATTTCCGCCGAGCAGGAGCCCCACTCGACCGTGGCCTGCGTGCTGCTGCATCCGGACGGCGCCTGCTGGTGGGCGCATGTCGGCGATTCCCGCATTCATCTGTTTCGCGAGGGGCGCCTGCAACGCCGCACCCGCGACCACTCCTATGTGCAGGATCTGGTGGACAGCGGGGAGTTGACCGAAGCCATGGCGCGCAACCACCCGATGAGCAACGTGCTCACCGCCAGCCTGGGAACCGCGGAGGCGCCTCCCCTGAGTTTCGACGCACTGCAATTGCAGGCCGGCGACGCGCTGCTGCTGTGCACCGATGGGGTCTGGCATTACTTCGGGGACAACGAGCTGGCCTCGACGGTGGACACGCTGGAGCCGCGAGAGGCCTGCGAAACCCTGATCGGCAAGGCGCGCCTGCGCGCCGGGGGGCGTGGCGACAACCTGTCGCTGGCCGTGATCCGCCTGAGCGCCCGGGCCGTGGCCGTGCCCGCGCCGCCGCGGCCGCCGCGCATCGAATTCCCGCCGCTGGACGACGAGGCGCCGACCCGATCCGGCAAGACCTGAGCGGTCAGCCCGCGGCAGCTCAGCGCGGCAGTTGCAGCGGCCCGGAGGCCGGCGGAACCGGCAGCGGCGGCGCATGACTGTCCTGCTGGGCGCGCGCGCGCTCGCGCAACCTCTGGTAGGCCTGCTCGCGTTGCAGGCTCTCGCGGCGCGCGGCCCGCGCCTGCGATGCGCTCTGCGGAGGCTTGCGTGGCGTCGGCGGCGCCGCGGGCGCTGGGGGGTGCGGTGCCGGACGCACCGCGCGCGAGGCAGGCTGGCTCGGCGCGCGAGCCTGTTCGCGCTGCCGGGCGGCACGCCGAGCCTGCTCCTGCGCGTGCTCGGCCAGTCGGGCGCGCACGCGTTCACGCTCCTGCTCGGCCCGCTGTTCGCGATCCAGCAGGTCCAGCTTGCGCTCGCGCTCGGCCAGCGCACGGTCCAGGCGCCGGTGACGGGTGGCTGCCTGGTCGAGGCAGGCGAACACCTGGAAGCGCCGCATGCATCGCGCACGCTCGGCGGCGTATTCCTGCCCCAGGAGCTCGCGCTGGCGCTGCAGCCGCAGGCGTTCGACCTGGCGCGCCTGGAAGCCCGCCTGGACCTGCGAGGCCGACAAGGCGGGCTGCGCCGGAGCCGGGGCCGAACTCGGCGCCGCAAGCGGCGGAGTCGACTCGGAGGCACGCGCCGCGCCGGTCAGCAGCAACAGACACGGCAGGCAGGCGCGCGCGGCGACGCGAACAAGGCGATTCATCAGGTCAGTGCGGTGTTCACCTCGCGCCGCTGGCGCTCCAGGTACGCCGGAGTCTGCATCTCCAGCAGGCGCGAGACGGTACGTTCGAATTCGTAGGCCAGAGTTCCCGCAGCATACAGCGCGCCTGGCTCGACTTCGGCCGACATCACCAGCTTGACCCCCCGGTCGTACAAGACGTCCACCAGCAGGGTGAAGCGCCGCGCCGCGGTGGCCATCTCCGGTTCCATGCGCGGCACCCCGCTGAGCAGGAGGGTGTGAAAGCGAGTGCTGAGTTCCAGGTAGTCGTTCTGCGAGCGCGGGGTGTTGCACAGGGTCTGGAAATCGAACCAGGCCACTCCGCCCGAGCGGCGCAGCGCGGGCAGGCTGCGCTGCTCCACCACCAGCAAGGGGTTTTCGTCGCCGCCCTCGGCCAGGCGCTCGTAGCTGGCCCGCATGGCCGCCTCGGCCGCCTCGCCCAGAGGATGGTGGTAGACGGTCATGCCACGCAGCGCCTGCTGGCGGTAGTCGATGCCCGCGTCCACCCGCAGGATGTCCAGGTGGGCCTTCAGTCTCTCGATGGCCGGCAGGATGCGATCGCGGTGCAAGCCGTCGGGGTACAGGCCGTCCGGGTGGAAATTGCTGGTGGCCATCAGCACCACCCCGTCCTCGAACAGGCCCTGCAGCAGGCGGTCGAGGATCATCGCGTCGGTCACGTCGCTGATGTGGAACTCGTCGAAGCAGATCAGCCGAAAGCGCCGCGCGATGCGTCGGGACAATTCCTGCAGGGGATTGGCGGTACCTTGCAGCCCGGCCAGCTCTCGCTGCACCTCGCGCATGAACTCATGGAAGTGCAGCCGCGTCTTGCGCACCACCGGCACGGTGGCGTAGAAGGCGTCCATGAGAAAGCTCTTGCCGCGCCCGACACCGCCCCACAGGTACACGCCGCGCGGCAGCTCGGGGTGCACCAGCAGGCGCCGCACGGCGCTGGAGCGGCGCGACTTGTAGGCGGTCCACTCGTCGTAGGCCTGTTGCAGCCGCGCGATCGCGGCGCGCTGCGCCGCGTCGGCCACGAAGCCGCGCTCGCCCAGGTACGCCAGGGCGTGATCGGTGACGTTCATCGGGTCAAGGCAGGCGCCGGATGCCGCGCGCCGGTCCGTTGCGCGGCATCCCTTGGCGGGCTCAGAAGTTCAAGGCCCGCGAATCGGTGGCCAGCGCGGCTTCCTTCATCGCCTCCGACAGCGTCGGGTGGGCGTGGCAGATGCGCGCGATGTCCTCGGCACTGGCCTTGAACTCCATGGCCACCGCGGCCTCGGCGATCAGCTCGGAGGCCATGGGACCGATCACGTGCACGCCCAGGATCTCGTCCGTGGCGGCGTCACTGAGCATTTTCACGAAGCCCGTGGTGTCGCCCAGCGCGCGCGCGCGCCCATTGGCCATGAAGGGGAAGCTGCCGGCCTTGTAGGCGCGCCCCGCCGCCTTCAGCGCCTGCTCGGTCTGGCCCACCCAGGCGATCTCCGGGCTGGTGTAGATCACCCAGGGCACGGTGTTGAAGTCCACGTGCGGCTTCTGCCCCGCCAGGCGCTCGGCCACGGCCACGCCTTCCTCCTCCGCCTTGTGCGCCAGCATCGGGCCGCGCACCACGTCGCCGATGGCCCAGATGCCGGGCACCTCGGTGCGGCAGTCGGCATCGACGACGACGAAGCCGCGCTCGTCGGTATTCACTCCCACCTTGTCGAGCTGCAGGCCCTCGGTATGGGGCAGGCGGCCGATGGACACCATCAGCGCATCCACCTCCAGCGCCTGCTCGGCGCCCTTGGCGTCCGTGTAGCGCAGCTTCACGGGGCCGCTCCTGGCGGCGGGCTTGACCTCGGCGATCTTCACGCCGAGCTGGATGTCCAGGCCCTGCCGGGTGAATTGCTTCATCGCCTCCTTGGCCACCTGGGCGTCGGCGGCGCCGAGGAAATCGGGCAAGGCCTCCAGCACCGTGACCTGGGCGCCCAGGCGACGCCACACCGAGCCCATCTCGAGCCCGATGACCCCGGCGCCGATGATGCCCATGCGCGCGGGCACCTTCTGCAGCGCCAGCGCCCCGGCGTTCGACAGCACGCGCTTCTCATCGAACTCCACGCCCGGCAGCGCCCGCGGCCGCGAGCCGGTGGCGATGATCACGTGGCGCGCGCGCAGCGTGGCCTTGTCGGCGCCCGAGACCTCGATCTCGAAGCCGCCGTCCACCTTCGCCGCGAAGGCGGCGTGCCCATGCAGGAACCGGACCTTGTTCTTCTTGAACAGGTACAGGATGCCGTCGTTGTTCTGGCGCACCACCTGCTGCTTGCGCGCCAGCATGCGCGCCAGGTCGAGCTTGACCGAGCCCACCTCGATGCCGTGCTCGGACATGCCGTGCGCGACATGCTCGTAGTGCTCGGAGGACTGCAGCATCGCCTTCGAAGGGATGCAGCCCACGTTGGTGCAGGTGCCGCCCGGCGCGGGGCCGCCGTCGTCGCGGCTCCATGCGTCGATGCAGGCCACCGAAAGGCCCAGCTGGGCGGCGCGGATGGCGGCGATGTAGCCCCCGGGGCCGGCGCCGATGACGATCAGGTCGTGGTCCATCGCGAGCCTCACAGGTTGAGCAGCAGGCGCGCGGGATCTTCCAGCGCCTCCTTCATGGCCACCAGGCCCAGCACCGCCTCGCGTCCGTCGATGATGCGGTGGTCGTAGCTCATGGCCAGGTAGTTGATCGGGCGGATCACGACCTGCCCGTTCTCCACCACCGGCCGGTCCTTGGTCGCGTGCACGCCCAGGATCGCCGCCTGCGGCGGGTTGATGATCGGGGTCGAGAGCATCGAGCCGAACACGCCGCCGTTGCTGATGGAGAAGGTGCCTCCGGTCAGGTCCTCGATGGCCAGCTTGCCGTCGCGGGCCTTCACGCCGAACTCGGCGATCTGGCGTTCGATGTCGGCGAAGCTGAGCTGGTCGACGTTGCGCAGGATGGGCACCACCAGGCCGCGCGGGCTGCCCACGGCGATGCCGATGTCGAAGTAGCCGTGGTAGATGATGTCGTTGCCGTCGACCGAGGCGTTGAGGATCGGGTACTTGCGCAGGGCGTGCACCGCGGCCTTGACGAAGAAGCTCATGAATCCGAGCTTGACCCCGTGTTCCTTCTCGAAGCGGTCCTTGTGCGCGTTGCGCAGGTCCATGACCGGCTTCATGTTCACCTCGTTGAAGGTGGTCAGGATCGCGTTCTCGGACTGGGATTGCACCAGGCGCTGCGCGATGCGCGCGCGCAGGCGGCTCATGGGCACGCGCTGCTCGGGGCGCTCGTCGTAGGCCGACAGGTCCACGCGGGCCTCCACCTGCGGCAGGGCCTGCGGAGTGTTGAACGGCGTGCCGGCCGCGGCGGCGGCCGCAGCGGGCGCCGCGGCCTTCGCCGCGGCAGCGCCCAGCGCGTCGCCCTTGGTCACGCGTCCGCCGCGCCCGCTGCCCGCCACCGAGCCGGGATCGATGCCCTGCTCGCCGAGGATCTTCGCGGCCGCGGGCATCGCCACGCCCGAGGCAGCGGCAGGCGCCGCCACCGGCGCGCTCGCGGCGGGCGCGGCCGGCGCGGCCGCAGCCGCGGCGGCGGGGGCCGCCGCAACGGCTGCGCCGGGCTTCGCCGCGGTGTCGATGCTGGCGATCACCTCGTCGGCGACCACGGTGGCGCCATCGCCCTTGACGATGCCGGCCAGCACGCCGGCGGCCGGGGCGGGAACTTCGAGCACGACCTTGTCGGTCTCGATCTCGATCAGGATCTCGTCCTGCGCCACGGCGTCGCCGGGCTTTTTCTTCCACTGCAGCAGGGTGGCTTCGGCCACGGATTCGGAAAGCTGGGGAACCTTGACATCAATCTGTGCCATGGTGGAGTCTCGCGATGGGTAGGTTTTGTGGGGTGTGACGAGCGGAGCGGCAGGAAGCGCGCGCCCGGGAGCTCCGAGGCGCATGCCGGGGGCCCGGAGGGCCGGTCCCGGCACGCGCGCTCAAGCCCGCGCGCGCCGCGTGCGCGGGCTCACTTGGTGAGCACGAAGCCCTTGAGCTTGCCGAAGGCGGCGGCGATCAGTTCCTTCTGCTGCTCCGCGTGCTTGGCGTAGTAGCCCACCGCGGTGGAAGCCGAGGCCGGGCGTCCGGCGTAGCCCAGGCGCTGGCCTTCCTGCAGGTTCTCGTGCACGTGGTGCTGGATGAAGAACCACGAGCCCTGGTTCTGCGGCTCGTCCTGGCACCACACGACATCGCGCAGGTTGGGGTAGCGGCGCAGTTCGGCCGCGAAGGCCTTGTGCGGGAAGGGATAGAGCTGCTCCAGGCGCACGATGGCCACGTCGTGCAGCTCGCGCTGGCGGCGCTCGGCGAGCAGGTCGTAGTACACGCGCCCGCTGCAGGCCACCACGCGCTTGACCTTGGCGTCGTCGAGCTCGTCGCGTTCGCCGAGCACGGTGTGGAAATGGCTGTTCGCCAGGTCGGCGAGCTCCGATCGCGCCTCCGGATGACGCAGCAGCGACTTCGGAGTCATGATCACCAGCGGCTTGCGGAACTGGCGGATCATCTGCCGGCGCAGCAAGTGGAAGATCTGCGCCGGATTCGTCGGCTGGCACACCTGCATATTGGTCTCGGCGCACAGCTGCAGATAGCGCTCCAGGCGCGCCGAGGAGTGCTCGGGGCCCTGGCCTTCGTAGCCATGCGGCAGCATCAGGGTCAGGCCCGAGGCACGGCCCCACTTGACTTCGCCGGCCGAGATGAACTGGTCGATCAGCACCTGCGCGCCGTTGGCGAAGTCGCCGAACTGCGCCTCCCAGATCACCAGGGTGTTGGGGTCGGCGGTGGAGTAGCCGTACTCGAAGCCCAGCACCGCCTCCTCCGACAGGATGGAGTCGATGACCACGAAGGGAGCCTGGTCGTCCGACACGTTCTGCAGCGGAATGTAGGTGCCGGCATCCCAGCGCTCGCGCTTCTGGTCATGCAGCACCGCGTGGCGATGGCTGAAGGTGCCGCGCCCGCAATCCTCGCCCGACAGGCGCACCGGGTAGCCGTTGGCCACCAGCGAGGCGAAGGCCAGGTGCTCGCCCATGCCCCAGTCCAGGCTGAGTTCGCCGCGCCCCATGCGCGCGCGGTCGGCGACCACCTTCTCCACCAGCGTGTGCAGCTTCATGTCCGCCGGGACGGTGGTGATGCGCTCGGCCAGGCGCTTGAGCTCGGTCATCGGCAGCGAGGTGTCGGCGCTGTCGGTCCACTTGCGGTTGAGGAAGTTGCTCCAGTCGACCGCGAACTTGCTCTTGTAGTTCGACAGCACCGGCTCGAGCGCGCGCTCGCCGTCTTCCATGGCCTGGCGGAAGCCCTGCACCATCGCGTCCGCGTCGGCATCGCTGATCACGCCCTGGCTGGCCAGGCGGTCGGCGTAGAGCTTGCGCGTGCCGGGGTGGGCGGCGATCTTCTTGTACATCAGCGGCTGGGTGACGGCCGGGGTGTCCTGCTCGTTGTGGCCCAGCTTGCGGAAGCACACGATGTCGACCACCACGTCATGCCCGAACTCCGCGCGGTAGTCCACCGCCAGCTCGCAGCACAGCGCCACGGCTTCCGGATCGTCGCCGTTGACGTGCAGCACCGGCGCCTCGATCATCTTCACCACGTCCGTGCAGTACAGCGTGGAGCGCGTGTCGCGCGGGTCGGAGGTGGTGAAGCCGATCTGGTTGTTGATGACGATGTGCAGGGTGCCGCCGGTCGAGTAGCCGCGGGTCTGCGCCAGCGCCAGGGTTTCCATGACCACGCCCTGGCCCGCGAAGGAGGCGTCGCCATGCACCAGCACCGGCAGCACCTGCTGGCCGCTCTTGTCGCCGCGACGCTCCTGGCGGGCGCGCACCGAACCCTCCACCACCGGGTTGACGATTTCCAGGTGCGAGGGGTTGAAGGCCAGGGACAGGTGGATCGGGCCGGACGGGGTCGACACGTCGCTGGAGAAGCCCTGGTGATACTTCACGTCGCCCGAGGGCAGGTCGGAGGCGTGCTTGCCCTCGAATTCGTCGAACAGGTCCTTGGGGCGCTTGCCCAGGGTGTTTACCAGCACGTTCAGGCGACCGCGGTGCGCCATGCCGATGATCACTTCCTGCGCTCCGCGCTCGGCACCGCGCTGGATGGTCTCGTCCATGCCGACGATGAAACTCTCTCCGCCTTCCAGCGAGAAGCGCTTCTGGCCCACGTAGCGCGTGGCCAGGTAGCGCTCCAGCCCTTCGGCCGCGGTCAGCTTTTCCAGGATGTCGCGCTTCTTCTCGGCGCTCAGGCTGGGGCGCGTGCGGATGCTCTCCAGGCGCTGCTGCCACCAGCGCTTCTGGCCCTGGTCGCTGAGGTACATGAACTCGGCGCCGATCGAGCCGCAGTAGGTTTCGTGCAGGTTGTTGATGAGCTCGCGCAGCGTCATCGTCTCCTGGCCGAAATAGGTGTTGCTGACGTTGAAGCTGGTTTCCAGGTCGGCGTCGGTGAAGCCGTAGAAGGAGGGCTCCAGGTCGGGAATCTGGGGACGCTCGGCCCGCTTGAGCGGGTCCAGGTCCGCCCAGCGCACGCCGACGTTGCGGTAGGCGGCGATCAGTTGCTGCGCGGCAACGCGCTTGCGCGAGAGCTCGACGTCGGCGCCGACCTGGATCGCGCGCGCCGGCCCGCTGCGGGCGCGCTGCGCGAAGGCCGACACCACCGGGGCGTGGGGGATGTCGCGGGAATTGCTGCCGTCCACCGCCGGCACGTGCTGCAGCGCGTCGAAATAGTCGCGCCAGTGATCGGGCACGGCTCCCGGGTTGGACAGGTAGGTTTCGTACAGCTCCTCGACATAGGGAGCGTTGCCGCCGAACAGGTAGGAGTTCGCGCGCTGCTGCTGGATGGTCATGGTGAGCTCACTGGGACGCCGGGTCTGCCGGCAGGGAGTGGGTGAAACACCATGCGCGCGCCCGGGTACCCCGCGCACGCGCACAGCGGTCCGATGACACTGAACCGGATCACACTTTAGCAGTGCTTTTGACGCGACGCAAAAAGCTGCATCATGGTGCCGGCGCACGAAAACAAATAAAAACGGGCCGAATTTGCATTCGGCCCGTTTTTATTTTGGATCTCTGCAGTATTTACAGGATTTTTACCATTTGCAGGTGTTGCGAATCCGACCTCAGGCCGCCAGGCCCGCGTTGCCCTTGACCCCGATCAGGCGCGGCTGGTTGGGCTTGAGGGGCTTGATGCTGGGGTTGTGCTTGAGGTACTCCTCCACCACCTCCCAGATCGGCGGATTGCTCTTCTGGGCCGAGGCCTGCTGCACCGGCGCCCAGCCCGCCACCTTGTAGGTCTTGTTGGGGTCGATGGGCTTGCCGCCCAGGCGCATGTCCTGGATGCGGCTGCCCTGCTTCTGGCCCGGCTCGCAGGCATAGGTCAGCGCGCCCACGCGCACCATGTCGCCGCCCTGCTGATAGTAGGGATCCGGGTTGAACAGGTTGTCGCAGACGTCCTCCATCACCGCCTTCACGGTGGCGCCGGTCATGTCGGTGAGGGTGCAGTAGGGGTAGGTGATGGCCAGCTGGGTCATCAACGCCTCGCGGGTGATGGGCTCGCCCGGCAACAGGCTGCCGCCCCAGCGGAAGCCCGGGGAGAAGGCCAGGTCGCCACCGCGCACCGCCAGCATCGCGTCCAGCACCAGCTGATCCCAGGTCCCGTTGAAGTTGCCGCGACGGTAGAGCACGCCCTCGGTGTGCGCCAGCACCTCGGTGAGCTTGGACTCGTAGGGCGCGCGCACCTTCTTGATCAGCGCCTCCATGTCCGGGTCGGCAGGCAGCAGGTTGGAGAACACCGGCAGCAGGCGGTACTTGTATCCCACCATCTTGCCGCCGCGCACGTCGAAGTCCATGACGGCGAGGAACTTGCCATGCGAGCCCGCGTTGGTCACCAGGGTCATGCCGCCGGAGGGCCGGCGCACTTCCACGGCTACCGCCTCGCCGTCGTGGGTGTGACCGCCGAAGATGCAGTCGATGCCCTCGACCATGCCGGCCATCTTGCGATCCACGTCCATGCCGTTGTGGGACAGCACGACCACCAGTTGCGCGCCCTTGGCCCGGACTTCCTTGACCACCTTCTGCATGTGGTCCGTATCGATGCCGAAAGTCCAGTCCGGGGTCAGGTAGGCGGGATTGGCGATGGGGGTGTACGGGAAGGCCTGGCCGATCACGGCCACCTGCACCCCGTTCATCTGCTTCATCGTGTAGTAGGGGAACACGGGATCGCCGAAATCGGCGGTCTTCACGTTCTGCGCGACGAAATCGATGCGCCCCTTGAAATCCTTGGCCAGCACCTGCTTGACCCGGTCCTGGCCATAGGTGAACTCCCAGTGCGCGGTCATCACGTCCACGCCGAGCTGCAGCTGGGCCTCGATCATGTCCTGGCCCTCGGTCCACAGCGACAGCGCCGTGCCTTGCCAGGTGTCGCCGCCGTCGAGCAGCAGCGCGCCCGGGCGCGCCGCCTTCAGGCGCTTGACCAGCGTGGCCAGGTGGGCGTAGCCGCCCATCTTGCCGTACTGCTTGGCCGCGCGCTCGAAATCCAGGTAGGTGAAGGCGTAGGACTCGCGCGAATCAGGCTTGAATCCCACGCGCTTGAGGTAGTCCGCCCCCACCAGGTGCGGCAGGTGCCCGCTCATCGAGCCGACACCGATGTTCACGCTGGGTTCGCGGAAGTACAGCGGCTGCAGGTGCGCATGGCTGTCGGTCATGTGCAGGAAGTGCACATTGCCGCTGACCGGCGGGCTGTACAGCGCGTCGACCTCGGCGGCGCTGGCCTCGCGCATCAGGGGAAAACCGCTGGCGCCGGCTGCGGCCAGCACACTCAGGAATTCGCGGCGGGTAATGCTCATGATGACGGATCCTCGACGTAAAAATGCCCGCCGATGCAGCGTGGCGGGCAGCGCGGCACGACCGGGCCGCGCGAGGCGGCACCGGATCTGGGAAAACCTACTTGTTGACCGGAGAGTTCGGATCCATCAGCAGGGCCATCACGTCCTTCATCTGCTGCTCGGTCAGGATCTTGTGCGCTCCGAAAGGCGGCATGTAGCTGCAGGCGTTGAAGGCCTCGGAGTTGTAGATGCGGGCCCAGGTGTACTTCAGGATCGCCTCGCTGTCGCCGCGCAGCTTCGCGTAGTGGTAGAGCTCGGGGCCGATGTTGCCCTGCGAAGGATCGTTGGCGATCATCTTGTGGCAGGCCAGGCAGTTGCCCCCGTTGGGGCTGCCCGGCTTGTCGCTCCACTGCATGCCCTTGCCGTTCTCGGCGATCTTCAGGCCTTCCTTCCAGTCGCCCAGGTACTTGCCGTCGGCCGGGTACACCACCCCCGCCTGCGCCTTGGACTCGATCTCCTTGGCCACGCCATCGGGCATCTTCTGCCCGAGGTAGGCGTACTTGGAGCATTCGTACTGCGACTGCGTCTGCTGCAGGCGCGAGACCTTGGCCTGGCCCTTGTCGGCGAAGTCGTGCTTGAGAATGTCCTGGAAGGACGCGGTGGCGAAGGGATTGCCGCCGGGGCCGGCGGCCTCCTGCTTGGCGCCGGCGCAGCCCGCCAGCACGGCGGCCCCCAGCGCTGCCGACACAATGAGTGCTAGTTTGTTCATGTCGTCTCCTGGCTCAGCGCTTGAAGGTCGGCGTGTGCAGCGTGGCTCCGTTGGAATTCACGCCCATGTACTCGATCAGGTCGATGACCGCGTTGGAGGTGAACTTCGGCGCCGGCCAGCGTTGCTGGCGCTCGCAGGCCAGCATGCGCCACTCCAGCGTGCGCGCCACGCCCTGCGAGTTCGGGTAGGCGGGCCATGTGGCGTAGGAGCCGGCCGCCTCCGCGTTGGTCAGGTTGGGAAGCGCGGAGATCTTGATGCGCTTGCCGCTCTCGGAGTGGCAGGCGGCGCAGGAGAAGCTGAAGGGTCCCGCGCGGTAGAAGAACAGCTTCTTGCCGTTCTCGTAGGCCTGGAGCTCCTGCGGGGTGCCCTGCGGAATCGCGATCTTCATGCCGTCGGACTCATGCGCGACGTACATCGCGATGTTCTCCAGCGGCGAGGCGTTGCCGCCTTCCTTGGCGAAGTGGTCCTTGTCGGCCTGCATGGGCGTCAGGCCCTGCAGGGTCTCCATGCAGGTCACGAGGCGCGACTCCAGGTCCTGCACGCGGCCGGTGTCGGCGAAGTAGCGAGGCAGCTGGGCATAGGCGCCCTTGACCACGCCCGGGCCCAGGCCCAGGTCGCAGCGTTCCAGCGAGGCATGCTTCGGGCCCGCCTTCTCGGACCAGAGCTTCTTGCCATCGTCGATGTTGAAATCGGCGGGATTGCCGCCCATCTCGTTCATCATCTGCAGGTAGGCATTGCCTTCCTGCGTGACCGAATCGGCCTGGGCTTGCGTGGCGTTGCCGGCCATCAGCATCAGGACGGGCATCGTGATTGCGGCCAGCGCGGCCTTCTTCTTGCTGGATAGTCGCTGTTTCATGGTCTCCTCGCGAACGGTTCGTGCTGCATGGAACTCAGGGGGCCCACCGACCCGGGCCCCCCGAGGCGATCACGAAACCGTGGTGCTTCCGGTCTGCGTTTCGCCCTTGTTGTCCAGCCAGGTCACGGAGACGGTGTCTCCGGACTTGCCGCCCTTGAAGCTGAACTCCAGGAACGGGTTCTTGGACACGGCAATTCCCCAGTCGCAGTGCAGCACCTCGGTGTCGCCGTGCTTGCACACCACGGTCTGGATGAAGTGGGCGGGGATGATCTTGCCATCCGGGCCCTTCAGCAGGCCGGTGTCCTCGGGGTGGGTCATCAGCACGCGGACGACGACGGTGTCGCCGTCGAGGCTGGCGCGCATGCGCATCATGTTGGGCATTTCAAACTCCGGTGAATGTTCGATGGAAATCGGGGACTCTGCGGGCTCGCGGGCTCAGCCGCCGCAACCGCCCAGCGTGACCTTGATTTCCTTCTTGCTGTACAGCAGCTTGTCGCCCACCTTGGCGACGGCGTAGACGTCCGAGGTCTGCGCCATCTTGATGCGGGTGGCCACGCTGGGCACCGCGCCGTTCTTCAGATGGAAGGTGGCCGCCAGCGCATTGGGGTTCTTCTCCACCACGATGCCCAGCATGGTCACGCCGGCGGCGGTGGACTTGATGCCCACCGGCACCACCGCGCCGTTCTCGGCGATGTCCGGACCGATGATCGACACTTCGGTGCTCGGGGTCGCGGTCGCGCCCATGGCCTTGGCCACCTCATCCAGCGACTTCACCGAGAACTCCTGGGCGTTCCAGCCCGGGGCATCGGCGGCCTGCGCTACCGAGGGCACAAGGCCGGCCGTGGCGGCCAGGCCGGCGACGGTCGCACCAGCACCGAGCTGCATGACCTGACGACGAGACTGATTCATTTGCAAAAACTCCTCACTGAGACATTGAGTGATGTGCGCGCCCGCGAGCTCAGCAGCGCGAACCGATGCAACTACTGAACTACTGCTTTGCTCCATCCACCAGCCAGGTCGCGATCATCTTCGCATCACCCTCGCTGATACTTTGCGGGGGCATCGGGATACTCCCCCATGTGCCAGAACCGCCCTTGATGATGCGCTGGGTCAATTCTGCCACCTCCGTCTGCTTCCCCGCGTATTTCTTCGCCACCTCGGCATAGCCGGGGCCTACGACCTTGTTCGCTCCCATGGCGTGACAGGCGATGCAGCCATGCTCCTTGAGCAGCGAGACGACCTTGGCGTTCGGGTCGGAAGCCGCGGCCTGCTTGGCCGCCGCTGCCTTCTCGAGCTCGGCCTTGCTGAGCGTCACCTGGCCGCGGATCGGACCCCACTGGCGATACTGATCCTGCAGGTTGCCCCAGGTATTCATCGCATACTCGGGGATCGAACTCGCCACGACCGGCTTGGGAGCGCAGTTTTTCATGCACTCGACCGCGTGGATATCCGGGATACCCCCGTTACCCAGCACCTTACCCGAGGCCAGTACCACCTTGCCCCCCGGCCACATGCCGTGGTTCCAGGTCATTCCGTTGCGATTGGGCAATTGATCCTGCACCTGCTGCACGTTCTGACGAGTCAGCACGAAGTTGGCCGGAACGATGTTGGCCAGGTTCAGCAGGTAGTCGACCAGCGAGTAGGTCTCGTCCCAGCTCAGCGTGTCCGGCGAGGTCCACGGCATGGCGCGGTGGATGTAGTCGAACAGGGTCGACAGGGTCGACAGACGCTCCAGCGAGGTACCGATGCCCTCGGAGGGGTTGGCCAGCTTGGACACCCAGCCGGTCTTCATCTCCTCCTTCGTGGCCTGGAAGGCCCCCACCAGCGGCGGGAACACGGCGTTGGAGTCGGCAAAGTCCCCGTGGCAGGACGCGCACTTGGCTTCCCACAGCTTGGTGCCCTCGGCCACCGTGCCCTTGCCGTCCGGCAGGCCCTTGAAATCCGGGCGCACGTCGATGTTCCAGGCATGGATCTCCGCGGGCGTTGCGGCACGCCCCAGCGAGGCCCCGGGATTGGCTCCCCACGCAGCCGAGACCGCTGCGGCCAGCGCGGCCGCGACCGCTGCTTTACGAATGGGCGAGTTGAACATTGCGCACATCTCCAGTTGCCTCGACTTGCCAGGTTTGAATCGCGTTGTTGTGGTAGACCGAGCGCGTGCCGCGCACCTTGCGCAACTGCTCGTAGGTCGGCTGCACGTAACCGGTCTCGTCGACCGCACGGCTCTGCAGGAAGGCGCTGCCGCCGTTCCACACCCAGGGGATGTTGAACCGGGTCAGGGCCTTGTTCTGCACCGGCCCTTCCAGTCGCGCCGGATGCCAGTTCACACCGCCGTCGAAGGACACGTCGACACGCTTGATGCGTCCGCGACCCGACCAGGCGATGCCGCTCACGTTGTACAGGCCCTTGTCCATCAGCACCTGACCGCCCGAGGGCGAGGTGATCACCGACTTGCACTCCATGAGGGAGGTGTACTGGCGGAACTTGCCGTCGGGCATGAGGTCGACGTAGCCCAGCACCTCGTCCTTGGCGGCAAAGGGCTCGGTGCCCAGCTTGATGCGCCGCAGGTACTTGATGTTGGACACACCCTCGACGCCCGGCACCACCAGACGCAGCGGGTAACCGTTCTCCGGGCGCAGCATTTCGCCGTTCTGGCCGTAGGCCACCAGGACCTCGCCCGACAGCACCAGGGACATCGGAATGGTGCGGGTCTCGTGCGAGCCGTCGGCGCCCTCGGCGAGCACGAAGCGCACGCCCTTGAGATTGGCACCGCAGTCCTCCAGCAGCTTGATCAGCGGCACGCCGGTCCATTCGCTGCACGACACCATGCCGTGGGTGTACTGCACGGTGGGCACGGCCACGTTGCCCCACTCCATCGCCGAGTTCGCGCCGCACTCGATGAAATGGATGCGGGACACCGGCTGCATGCGCATGATGTCGCCGACGGTGTAGACCTTCGGGTTGCGCACCAGCCCCTCCTCGCCCATCACCATCAGGCGATGCTGCGAGGGATCGATCTCGTACCAGCCCTGGTGCGAGCGATTGAAGTGCAGGCCCGAGGGGGTGATGATGCCGAACATGCCTTGAAGCGGAGCGAAGGCCACGTTGGCCTGGTTGACCGCCGACAGCCCCGGGCTGATGCGCCGCACCAGGTGCGACTCGTACTTGGAGGGCATGCCATAGGGCGGCTCGTCCACCGGACGCCCCAGCGTGGTTCCCCACTCCGGTTTTTCCAGGATCAGCTTGGCGTCCTTGTCCGAGACCTCGTCGGCATAGGCGCTGGCGGCGCCCGAGGCCACCATCGCGGCGCTGGCGCCGGCGAAGGCCCTGCGAAGGAAGTCGCGCCGGCCCGACTGCACCTGGCGAATCTGCTCGGCGCTCAGGAAATTCTCCGGCGCGGGACGCAGCCGGCCTAGCTTGTTGCTGTAGTCACTCATCCTCGTACTCGCTGGTTGGCTGTAGGTACCTAGGTGCGCCGGGCCAGGCGCTCGGATTGCGAAACCGAATCCGGGTCGTCCAGTTCGATCGCGATCTGGGTGCACACGGTGCGGCACAGCTGAACCGCCTTCTCGCTCTGCACCCGGTAATGAATCTGATTGCCCACGCGGCGCTTGGCCACGATTCCCGCCTGGTAGAGCACCTTCAGGTGCTGGGAGACGTTGGGTTGCGTGGACTCCACCGCTTCCATGATGTCGCCCACGCTTTTCTCGTGGGTGCAGATCGCGTTCAGGATGCGCAGGCGCAGCGGCGTGGCCAGCACGCCGAAGAGCTCCGCCGCGGAATCGAACACCCGCTCGGCCGCTTGCGCGTCCGACTCGTCTCCGAGCAGCTGGGGGGAAGGGGCCGGATGGGCCATAACTGTTTAATAAGATTTTAGTATAAGCAAGTGCTTATGAATTGTAGGTGAGCCTGCGTGCTCGTCCAGCCCCGACGCATAGTGCTTTCCCTAGCAGTCGGGGGAAATCCCGAAAGGCTTGCGCATGGCGCCGGATCGGGAATCCGGCGGGAGCAGGGCCGGAGCGCCGATTCTGCTCCCGGCCTGCGGGGGCGCGCGCGGGCCGAAGCCCGCCATCGCGACAGCGCGCTGCGGTAGATCAAGAACGCGGCGAGCGCCGCGCGGACCCCAGGTATCCCGAAAGCCTGCTAGGGCTGTCCGGCCAGGGCGCCGCGGATCTGCTCCAGCGCCGTGGGGTCTTCCAGGGTGGTCAGGTCTCCCGGCGCACGCTGCTCGCACAGCGCCTGGATGGAGCGCCGCAGCAGCTTGCCCGATCGGGTCTTGGGCAGCATGGACACGAACAGCACCCGCGCCGGTCGCGCCACGGCCCCCAATTGCACCTGCACCGTCTGCATGATCTGCGCGGCCAGCTCGGCGCGTGCCTCGGCGCTGGCCGCGCGCGTCGCATCGCGCGGCACCACGAAGGCCACGGCCTGCTGCCCCTTGAGCTCATCGGCCGCGCCGACCACCGCCACTTCGGCCACGGCCGCGTGGCTGGAGATGCTTTCCTCGATCTCGCGCGTGCCCAGCCGGTGCCCGGCCACGTTGATCACGTCATCCGTGCGCCCGAGGATGGTGACGTAGCCCCGCTCGTCGGCCACGCCCCAGTCGAAGGTCGAATACACCTGGCGCGTGGCGAAGGTGGACCAGTAGGTATCGACAAAGCGCTTGTCGTCGCCCCACACCGTCTGCATGCAACCGGGCGGCAGCGGCCATTCGATGGCCAGCACGCCCTTGCTCCCGGGAGCGACCGGTTCGCCGCTGAGCTCGTCGAGGATGCTCACCTTGTAGCCCGGCATCGCCACACCGGGAGAGCCTGCCTTGGGCTCCAGGGCCTGCACACCGGCGGGAATGCCCAGGATCGGCCAGCCCGTCTCGGTCTGCCAGTAGTTGTCCACCACCGGCTTGCCCAGCGCCTCGGCGATCCAGCTCGCCGTGGGCTCGTCCAGCGGCTCGCCGGCCAGGAACAGGCGCTCCAGCGCGGACAGGTCACGCTCGCGCATGAACGCGGTGTCGAACTTCTTCAGCACGCGCACCGCGGTGGGCGAGGAGAACATGATCTGCGCCCGGTGCTTCTCGGCCAGGCGCCACAGGATGCCGGCGTCCGGGCGCACCGGAGTGCCCTCGTACAACACCGTGGTCATGCCGTGGATCAGGGGCCCGTAGACGATATAGCTGTGGCCCACCACCCAGCCGATGTCGCTGGTGCAGAAATAGGTTCCCCCGGGACTGCCGCAAAAGATGTCCCGCATCGAGGTGGCCAGCGCGACCGCGTAGCCCCCCGTGTCGCGCTGCACTCCCTTGGGCCGCCCGGTCGTGCCCGAGGTGTAGAGGATGTAGCTGGGGTGGGTGGACTCCACCCAGGTGCACGGCACCTCGCGATCGCCCACCGCAGCGCGCTCGGCGGCGTAGTCCAGGTCGCGCCCGGGCTGCGGCGTGAAGGGCTGCAGGCCGCGGTCCACCATGAGCACGTGCAGGGGCTTGTGGGTGGCGCGCTCGATGGCCTCGTCGAGCAGGGGCTTGTAGGGCACCACGCGCCCGGCCCGGGAGCCGGCATCGCTGCTGATCACCATCTTCGGCGCAGCATCGTCGATACGCGTGGCCAGGCTCAGCGCGGCGAAGCCGCCGAACACCACCGAGTGGATGGCACCGATGCGCACGCAGGCGAGCATGGCGAACACCGCCTCGGGGATCATGGGCATGTAGATCAGCACCCGGTCGCCCTGGCCCACGCCGTGGCGCAACAGGATCGCCGCCA
This sequence comes from Pseudomonadota bacterium, assembly GCA_021846965.1. GTDB lineage: Bacteria > Pseudomonadota > Gammaproteobacteria > Burkholderiales > Burkholderiaceae_C > Thiomonas_A. The sequence continues at coordinate 40,540 of JAJZWA010000029.1, forward strand.
TGCGCTGCACCTCCTGGTGCAGCTCGGAGTAGCTGTAGCTGCGGCTGCGCTCCACCTCGGTGGACTCCCACACCAGCGCCGGCTGGCTGCCGCGCTGCGCGAGATGGCGGTCCACCGCGTTGTGGCACAGATTGGTCAGGCCTCCCGCGAACCACGCAGCGAAGGGCTTGCGACCGGCGTCCAGCACTCGATCGAAAGGCCGATGCCAATCGATCAGGGCTGCCTTCTCGGCCCAGAACTCCTGCGGCTGCTCGACCGAGCGCCGGTGATATTCACGGTAGTCCGCCATGGCTGTCTCCTCTCCAGGAATCGCGGGGCCACCCAGGATGTCCCGCACCCCCACGGGGGCGGGCCGGGCGAGGCCCGACCCCGGGGACCCCGGGGAGGGGCTGGCGCGCCCCCCATGCCGGGTCTGCGCCCGGCCGCTTGGCGCAACGTAGACACCCCACCTGACAGGACCCTGACCGGCCGGCGGCCCCGGCACCCGCGGCCCGAAGGCGTCGCGCCGCGCCGGCTGCCCGGCTGCCCGGCTACAGGGTCACCACGGCACGTCCCGAGGCGCGGCCCTCGATGAGGGCCCGCGCTGCCTCGAGTGCATCCTCCAGGCGCGACTCACGCGCCATCGCCTCGAGCTGCGCAGCGTCGATCTCCCCGGCCAGAGCCTCCCAGGCGGCACGCCGGGGCCCCGCGGGCTGCATCACGCTGTCGATGCCGGCCAGGGTGACGTTGCGAAGGATGAAGGGGGCTACCGAAGCGGGAAAGTCCATGCCCTGGGCCAGGCCGCAGGCGGCCACCACGCCGCCCCAGCGCATCTGCGCGCAGGCGTTGACCAGGATGTGGCTGCCGGCGGTGTCCACGACCGCGGCCCAGCGCTCCTTCTGCAAGGGCTTGCCGGGCCGCGCGTAGGCTTCGCGCTCCAGCACCTCGGCAGCGCCCAGCGAGCGCAGGTAGCCCTCCTGGGAGGACTTGCCGGTCAGCGCCACGACCCTCCAGCCCCGTCGCGCCAGCAGCGCCACCGCGACACTCCCGACACCGCCGGTGGCTCCGGTCACCAGAACCTCGCCGTCCTGCGGGCGCAAACCGCGCGCGGCGATGGCCTGCACGCACAGCATCGCCGTGTAACCCGCGGTGCCCAGGATCATGGCCTGCCGCGTGTCGAATCGCGCCGGCAGCGGCACCAGCCAGTCGCCCCGCAGGCTCGCGCGCTCGGCCAGGCAGCCCCAATGCGTCTCGCCGACCCCCCAGCCGTTGAGGATCCAGCGGTCGCCGGGCTTCCAGGCCGCATGCCGGCTTTCCAGCACGATGCCGGCGCCGTCGATCCCCGGCACCATGGGCCAGCGGCGCACCACCGGCGCGCGGTCGGTCAGGGCCAGCGCGTCCTTGTAGTTGATGGTCGAGTGCAGGACCTGCACCAGCACATCCCCGGCCGGCAGTCGGGACTCGTCGATATCCTGCAAGCTCGCCTGGAAGATTCCGTCGGGCTTGTCGAGCAACCATGCGCGGAACATGGGTCTTCTCCTTGGGAAATGCGTGCCACCCGAAAGTATGCTCCGGAATGGTTGACGCTGGGCCCTGGGGGCCGTTACATTCAAGCACTGTACGTACAAACCTCCGGATCTGCGTCCGGCCTCGCCGCGCCCCGGGGTTCCGTGGTACCTCCCATCGTCCTGCAGCCCCGTCCGACCTTCATGCGCCGGTTCGCCTCACGCCGCAACGCTCCACGCCTGCCTGCCCTGCGCCAGACCCTGGCGGGCATGGCCGTGCTCGCGGCCTGCTGCGCAACGACGGCATGGGCGGCGCCGGCCCGGGCGGCCTCGGCCGCGGGCTCGGACGCCCGGCTGGAGCGCATCATCGCCCGCGCCCAGGAGCACCCGAACCCTCCCGCCGCGGCCATGGCCGAGGAAAGCGGACCCGGTGACGAGGTGCAGAACTGGTGGAACCAGCAGCACGTGGTGCACGAAGTCTCGTCGCGCACGTCGCAGCTGGTGATCAACACCTTGAGTTTCCTCGGCGTGCGCTACAAGTACGGCGGCGACCATGCCTCCAGGGGATTCGACTGCTCCGGACTGGTGCGTCGCGTCTACCAGGAGACCCTGGGCCTGGTGCTGCCCCACAACGCCGCCGAGCAGAGCCGGGAGGGCGAGAAGGTGGCGGAGAACGAATTGCGCCCGGGAGACCTGGTGTTCTTCAACACCCTGCGCCGCGCCTTCTCCCACGTGGGCATCTACATCGGCAACGGCCAGTTCGTGCACGCCCCCCGCCCGGGCGAGAAGGTGCAGATCGCCAACCTGGACAGCCCGTACTGGGCCCGCCGCTTCGATGGGGCCCGTCGCCTGATCACTCGCGCCGCGGACCCGCTGCTGCCCTCGGCGCAGGCCGCCTCCCTGCGCGAGCAGCCCGGCAACGGCGACAAGCCCCTGCCCCCGGCCACCCTGCCGATTTCCAACGCGGTGCCCGATGGCGCCTCGCCGGCCACGGCCGCGTTGATGGCCGGTGCCGTGCTGCCCAAGCCCGTCTCGGCGGAAGTCTCGCGTCCCTGAACCGGCTGCCCGGCCCTGCGGCCCGGGCAGCTCGTCGTGGCCGCCCCCGGCAGGTCCCCGCCACTTCGGCCGCGCGGCTTCGCGCCGGAGCCGGCTCGGGGCGAGCCCGCCCCGACACGGCCCGGCGAAAACCCGGGGATGGTTGCGACTAGCGCCGCGCCGGAGGCAGGTCGGTGCAGTTGCCCTCGGCCACCTCGGCAGCCATGCCGATGGATTCGCCCAGCGTGGGGTGCGGGTGGATGGTGCTGCCGATGTCCACCGCATCCGCTCCCATTTCAATGGCCAGGGCGATCTCGCCGATCAGGTCTCCGGCATGGGTGCCGACGATGCCGCCGCCGACGATGCGGTGGGTCTGCGCGTCGAACAGCAGCTTGGTGAAGCCCTCGTCGCGCCCATTGGCGATGGCCCGCCCGGAGGCGGCCCAGGGGAACAGGCCCTTGGTCACCGCGATGCCCTTGGCCCGCGCCTCGTCCTCGCCCAGGCCCACCCAGGCGATCTCCGGATCGGTGTAGGCCACCGAGGGAATCACCCGGGCGTCGAAGGCGCTGCGCGCCAGCGCCTCGTCGCCACGCAGTTCGCCGGCGCAGACCTCGGCCGCCACATGGCCCTCGTGCACCGCCTTGTGCGCCAGCATGGGCTGGCCGACGATGTCGCCGATGGCGTGGATATGCGGCACGTTGCTGCGCATCTGGGCGTCCACGCGGATGAAGCCGCGCTCGTCCACGGCCACGCCAGCCCGCTCGGCTCCGATGCGTTTGCCGTTGGGCGAACGCCCGACCGCCTGCAGCACCAGGTCGTAGCGCTGGGCCTCGGCCGGCGCGCCCTCGCCCTCGAAGCGCACCCAGATGCCGTCGTCCCGCGCCTCGGCGCCCACGGTGCGGGTCTTGAGCATGATGCGATCGAATCGACGGGCGTTGAGCTTTTGCCAGACCTTCACCAGGTCGCGGTCGGCGCCGGGCATCAGTCCGTCGAGCATCTCGACCACGTCCAGGCGCGCGCCCAGCGTGGAGTACACCGTGCCCATTTCCAGGCCGATGATGCCGCCGCCGACGATCAGCATGTTGCGCGGCTCCACGCCCAGCGCCAGGGCGCCGGTGGAGTCGACCACCCGCGGATCCTGGGGCAGGAAGGGAAGGTGCACGGCCTGGCTGCCGGCGGCGATGATGGCGCGGCGAAAGCGCACGCGCTGCACCGGGCCGGCGGCCTCCCGCCCACTGCCCTGGGTCGTTTGCACTTCCACGTGCTGCGGGTCCAGGAAGGAGGCGTTGCCGCGCACCACCGTGACCTTGCGCGCCTTGGCCATGCCGGCCAGGCCGCCGGTGAGCTTGCCCACCACCTTGTCCTTGTGCGCGGCCAGCATCTTGCGATCGACCTTGGGGGCGCCGAACTCGATGCCCACGGATGCCAGGTGCGCCGCCTCGTCGACCACCGAGGCGACGTGCAACAGCGCCTTGCTGGGAATGCACCCGACGTTCAGGCACACGCCGCCCAGGGTCGCGTAGCGTTCCACCAGCACGACCTTCAGGCCCAGATCGGCGGCGCGGAAGGCGGCTGAATAGCCGCCGGGGCCCGCGCCCAGCACGAGTACGTCGCATTCATGGTCCACGGCGCCGGAGTAGCTGCCCGCCGCGGCGGGCGCCGCAGCCGGCGTGGCGGAAGCCGCCGGCGCCTGGGGCGCGGGGGCCTGGGGCGCCGCGGCCGGCGCGGCGGGTGCCGGCGCGGCCTCGGCCGCCGCCCCCTGCTCCACCTCCAGCTCCAGCAGCGGCGTGCCCTCGCTGACCTTGTCCCCCAGCTTGACCAGCACCGCCTTCACCACCCCGCCCGCGCTGCTCGGGATCTCCATGCTGGCCTTGTCGCTCTCCACCGTGATCAGCGACTGCTCCGCCTGGATCCTGTCCCCGGCCTTGACCAGCAGCTCGATCACCTCCACATCCTTGAAGTCCCCGATGTCGGGAACCTTCACCTGCATCTGCGCCATTGCGTGTCTCCGTGTTC
>JAJZWA010000085.1 GCA_021846965.1 Pseudomonadota bacterium
CTGCAGGGGTTGAGTCTGTTCAAGTACCTCTGATCTGCGCATGGCGTGCCGCCCGGCATGCCGGGCGCAAGCTGGCGTGTTTTTTGCGATGCGACCCCGGTAGCATGCGGACCGACGTCACGCTTTTGACGCTGTCCGATCGACGAATCCCTGCCTGCGCTCCATGTCCGACCATCCCGTCCTGCTGCTCGGCACCAGTTTCAGCGCCGCACCGCTACTGCGTCAGCTCCAGGCGACCGGGCATCGTGTCGTGGTGTGCGGCAACCTGCCCGACGATCCATGCGTGCGCTGGGCCGACGCCCATGTCTGCCTCGATTACTCGGATCCGGACGCGCTGCGCGAACTGGTGCGCGGCCAGCGCTTCGCGGCGATCTGCCCGAGTTGCAACGACTCCGGCTATCTGTCGGCGGCGTCCGTGGCCCACGAATTCGGCTATCCCGGCTTCGACAACCCCGAGACCACGCGCATCCTGCACGACAAGGAGCACTTCCGTGCATTCGCCTCGCGCGCCTCGCTCCCGGTGCCGCGCTCGAGCCGCGGCGAGATGCCGCAGGACTGGCCGGGGGCCGCGGACTTCCCGCTGCTGGTCAAACCGGCGAACGCCTTCAGCGGGCGTGGGGTGGTGCGCGTGGACACCCCCGCGCAATTGGCGCAGGCCGTCGCCACGGCCCGCGCCGCGTCATGCGACGAGCGCCACGTGGTCGAGGAGTTCATCGACGGAACGCTGCACAGCCACTCCGCATTCGTGGTCGACGCGGACATCGCCGAGGACTATTTCGTCGACGAGTTCTGCACCGTCTACCCCTACCAGGTGAACTGCTCGAATTCACCGTCGCGCCTGGATGGCACGATACGCGACAAGGTGCGCACGGCGATTCGCCACATGCTGCGCGTGTTGCGTCCGGTCGACGGCCTGCTGCACACCCAGTTCATGGTGCGCGGCGAGCAGATCTTTCTCATCGAGTGCATGCGCCGCTGCCCCGGCGACCTCTACGCGCAACTGCTGCAGGCCTCCTGCGGCGTGCGCTACGTCGACAACTACCTGCGCCCGTTTCTCGGCCTGCCCCTGGAGGTGGAACAGCGCACGACGTTCTCCCCCTGGGCACGCCACACCGTGTCGCTGACCGAGCCGCGGATCGTCTGGTCGTTTCGCGACGACATCCCGGCCGAGGAAGTCATGGTGGTCCCGCTGCGCGAAAGCGGCAGCCGGGTCGAGCAGGCGCCGTACGACAAGATCGCCATCGTCTTCGCCCGCTTCGACAGCACTGCCACCCTGTTCGAGGCGACGCCGCGCCTGCGTGAGATGATTTCCATCCAGTCCGAAAGCCCCGCCCATGACGCCAGACCTTGAAGTCGATCGGGATGACACCACGAGGCGGCTGCAGGTCGCCTTCATCGGCGGCAGCATCACGTCGGCCGTTGGTCGCGCCCATTTCCACGCCCTGCGCATGGAGGACCAGTTCGAACTGGTCGCGGGCTGCTTCAGTCGCGACCCGCACATCAACCGGGCCAGTGCGAGCCGCTACGGCGTGGCCCCGGCGCGGACGTACGCCGACTACCGCGCCCTGCTCGACGCGGAGGCCCGGCGTATCGACGCCGTGGTGGTGCTGACCCCCACCTCGGAACATGTCGCACCGGTGATCGCGGCGCTCGAGGCCGGTGTCGCGGTGATCTGCGAGAAGTCCCTGGCCGCCGACCTGCAGGAGCTGGCGGCGATCCGCGGCGCGCTCGAGCGCAGCGACGGATTTCTCGCGGTGACCTACAACTACACGGGCTACCCGGCGCTGCGCGAACTGCGCGACATGATCCGCCGGGGACAGCTCGGCCGTGTCCTGCACTTCAACGCCGAAATGCCGCAGGAGGGATTCGTTCGCCGCGATGCCCAGGGCCAGCCGATCCGCCCCCAGGCCTGGCGCCTGCATGACGGCGAGATTCCCACGGTCTACCTCGACCTGGGCGTGCACCTGCACCAGATCGTGCACTACCTGCTGGCGCGCGAGCCCCGCTCGGTCTGCGCCGATCAACGCTCCTGCGGCAACTTCGAGCATGTGGTCGACTACGTGAGTGCCAATGCTCGCTACGAGAACGACATCCTCGGGCGCTTCTATTTCGGCAAGTCCATGCTCGGATACCGCAACGGGCTGCGCATCGAGGTGTTCGGAAGCCAGGCCAGCGCGCAGTGGGTGCAGGGCAATCCGGAGGAGATCCGGCTCGCCGCTGCCGACGGCAGCGTGCGCATCGTCGACCGCAGCGCCGGCGTGACGGTGGCCGGCGAGCCGCGCTACTCCCGCTTCAAGGCCGGACACCCGGCGGGCTTCATCGAGGCCTTCGCCAACCTCTACGTGGATCTGCACGCCGCGTTGCTGCAGCACCAGCGCGAGCGGCACTGGACCTCCGAGGAGGTGTTCGGACTGCCCCTGGTGAGCCGGGGACTCGAGTTCCTCAGCGCGATGGCACGCTCGGCGCGCAGCGCCGGCGTCGTCGCCATTTCCCCCTGCCCATCCACACCCGCAGGCGACTGACATGTCCACGAACCCGAGCGCCGAACGAATCGCCGCGGACTTCGAGGCCTGGTCGCGCGCGTGCCCGCCCGAGTCGGCGGCCCTGGCCCGCGCCATCGACGACGGTACGCGCCCCTGCTACGTGCTGGGACGCAACGAGCACAGCCGCTTCATGGCCGCGCGCGTGCCGCTGGCCGGCGTCATCGACGACGCCGCGACACCCGGCCAGCGCTGGTGCGACCTTCCGGTCGTGCACGGCGACAGCGTGCCCGCCAACGCCTGCGTGATCAGCGCGGTGCTGCACCGGCGCCCGCACCAGGCGCGGCAGCGCATTCGTGCCATGGCCCAGGCGCCGCGCGAACTCGCCTACGCCGATCTCATGCGCCTGGACCCGGCGCGCCATGCGCCGCTGCCGTTCTGCGCGGCGGCACGGGCGGCTTTCACCGAACACCGTCAGCGCTTCGCCGAGGTCGCGTCACGCCTGGTCGACTCCACCTCGCATCAGGTGCTGCGCGACATCATGCTGTACCGTCTCACGGCCGATGCCGATTTCACCGCTGGGTACTCGCTGCGCGACGACGAACAGTATTTCGACGTCGACATGGCCTTCGCGTGTCCGCCGCGCTTTGTCGACGGCGGCGCGTTCCGCGGCGAAACCACGGAGTACTTCCTGCGCCATCACCCGCACAACTGCGGCGCCGAGGTGTTCGAGCCCAACCCCGCGTCGTTGGCGCTGGCCAGGCAGCGCCTGGCCGGCAACCGGGACATCGCCTTTCATCCGCTTGCGCTCGGCGACGCAGCGGGCAGCGTGGGCTTCGATGCCAGCGCCGCCAATGCCTCCAGGGTCAGCGACCACGGCGAGCTTCGCGTGCAGGTGGCGGCGCTCGACGACGTCGTGCGCGAGCCGGTGCATTTCATCAAGTACGACCTCGAAGGCTACGAAACCCGGGCCATCGACGGAGCGCGCGCCACCATCGAGCGCAACCACCCGCACCTGGCGATCTGCGTCTACCACAGCGTGATGGACTTCATCGACGTGCCGCGACATGTGCTGGCCGTTCGCGACGACTACGACCTGCTGCTGCGCCATTACACGCAGGGTTGGGAGGAGACCGTGATGTATTTCATCCCGCGCCGCCGCACCTAGACCCTCTTCCGGGAATATCGACCATGGCCCTCCAGGACTGCCGCATCATCGATCTGGACAAGATCGCCGAACAGCGCGGGAATCTCACCGTGATCGAAGGCGGCAGGACCCTGCCCTTCGACATCCGCCGCGTCTACTACCTCTACGACGTACCGGGCGGGGCCGAGCGCGGAGGCCATGCGCACAAGAACCTGCAGCAATTCATCGTCGCCATGTCCGGAAGCTTCGACGTGGTGCTCCACGATGGTCAGCGCGAGCGGCGCTTTCATCTCAATCGCTCGTACTTCGGTGTCTACGTATGCCCGATGACCTGGCGCCGGCTGGACAATTTCTCGTCCGGATCGGTCTGTCTCGTGCTGGCCTCCGAGCATTACGACGAGAGCGACTACATCCGCTCCTTCGACGGCTTTCTCGCCGCCACCGGCGCACCCGCCCCGTGAACGGAGTACCACCATGCTGAAATTCCCCGTCCAGGTCCAGGCCGGAGCTAGCAGCGGCCAGCTCGATCTGCTCAGCTTCGCGCGTCCGCGGCAGCTGATGATCGAAATGACGTCGCGCTGCAACCTGCGCTGCGTGTATTGCCCGAAGGCCGATCCCGCGTACAACCAGCTCCCCGGGCGCGACGAGGACATGGCGCCCGACTGGCGACAGCGCGCGCTCGACCTCGTGCGCGAGACCGCCCCGCAGCAGGTAATGCTGTCGGGCACCGGCGAGACCACCTTCATGCAGGACTGGATGGAGGCGGTGCGTCCGTTTCGGGCGCTGGGCTCGCGCCTCATGATGATCAGCAATTTCGGTCGCAATCTCAGCCCGGAGGAAATCGACTTCCTGTCGGAGTTCGACGCCCTCACCGTGAGCATCGACACCTGCGACGAGGCCACGATGGCCGCGGTGCGCAAGAAGGTGTCCGTGGCGCGCATCACCCACAACGTGGTCATGGTTCGCGGCGCGGCGCGTCGCAGCGGGCGTCGCGGGCCGGAGATCAACGTCAACTGCACGGTGCAGATCGCCAACATCGACAAGCTCAAGGATCTGGCGGCCTACTGCTCGACCGTGGGCGTCGACATCCTCACGTTGAGCAGCCTATTCGAACCGGATCTGCCCAGCGAACTCGCCCAGGGCATCGAGCGCCTGCCCGCGGACCGCCTTGCCGCGGCCCGCCAGCATGTGCTGGAGACCATCGCGCTTTGCAGGGATCTGGGGCTGACCCTGCAGATCCAGCCGCGACTGGCCGCGCTGCTCGATGGCACCTCGGAAGATGCCGTGCACGTGCCCAACCGCAAGACGCGCCTGTGCATGCAACCCTGGCAGCAGTACACGGTCGCCGCCGACGGCAAGCTGTTCCCCTGCTGCGTGACCAGCGAACACGTGGGCGACCTCGCACAGCCCGGCAACCCCTTGGACGGCGACGGCATCCGCGCGTTCCGGCGCCGTCTGCTGGAGGGCGACATGCCCGACATGTGCCGCCACTGCAGCAACGCCCCGCTGGGGGACAATGTCACCTTGATGAGCATGGTGGCCAGTTTTCTCGTGGAGAGCGGCGTGCCCCTGCAGCGGGACGCGGCATGAATGCGCCCTACGCGCAGCGTGGCGACGCGGTCGCGGCCGCACCGCGGGTGGCCTTCCTCGACGTGCGCGCCGGCTACCTCGAACTGCGCCGGGAAATCGACGCGGCGATCGCGACCGTGCTCGAATCCGGCTGGTACGTCGGCGGCCAGGCGGTCGAGGACTTCGAGTCGGCATGGGCGCAGTACTGCGGCTGCGCGCATGCGCTCGGCGTGGGCAACGGCCTCGATGCGCTGAGCCTGGCGCTGCAGGCCGTGGGGGTCGGCCCGGGTGACGAGGTTCTCGTGCCCAGTCATACCTTCATCGCCACCTGGCTGGGAGTGACACACATCGGGGCGCACCCGGTGCCGATCGAACCGATCGCCGACGGCTTTCACCTCGATACGGCGCGCATCGAAGCGGCCATCACCCCGCGCACGCGCGCCATCGTTCCGGTGCACCTGTACGGTCAGCCGGCAGACCTGGACCCGATCGTGTCGATCGCTCGTCGCCATGGATTGAAAGTGGTGGAGGACGCCGCGCAGGCGCACGGAGCCCGCTACAAGGGTCGGCGCATCGGAGCGCATGGCGACGCAGTGGCCTGGAGCTTCTATCCCGGCAAGAACCTGGGCGCCTTCGGCGATGCCGGCGCCGTCACCACCGACTGCGCGCAGACGGCCTCGCGCATCGCCATGCTGCGCAACTACGGTTCGAGCCAGCGTTACGTCCACGAGGTCATCGGCCGCAACAGCCGCCTCGACCCGATCCAGGCCGCGGTGCTGTCGGTCAAGCTGCGCCACCTCGATGCCTGGAACGCACGCCGTCAGGCAGTGGCGGCGCGCTACCTGCGGGCGCTGCGGGACCTCGATCTGGGCCTGCCCGACACGCCGGCGTGGGCCGATTCGGTCTGGCACCTGTTCGTCGTGACCCATAGGCAGCGCGACGCGCTGGCAGGCGCGCTGGCTGCGGCGGGCGTACAGACGCTCGTGCATTACCCGATTCCACCCCACCTCCAGGCGGCCTATGGCGGCGGCACGCTCCCCGAGCAGCCGCTGGCGCGATCGCTGGCGCAACAGGTGCTGAGCCTGCCCATGGGGCCGCATCTGGACGAGACGCAGCAGGACTACGTGATCGACCGCGTGGTCCGGGCCTTGCGCGGCACTGTCTGAGCGCGCGCCCGACATCCCTCACCCGACACCGAACCGCATGAACAAGCCCGCTGTCATGGACGACGCCGAATCCCTGCTGGGAGCCGTCCTGGCGAACGTGTTCCAGGCACGCTCCGTCACCGAGGGGCGCGTGCTGCACACGCCCACGCTGGACGCACTCGTCGACCGCATCGGCCGCGGCGTCGCCAGCTACGACACGCTGGAGCCGCCCCACCCCGGCAGCCACGTCATCGTCGGCACCGAGTTCTACACCTTCGGCGGCCATGGGCTCATCGCGCGGCAATTGCAGCAGCACACGCGCGCCAGCGTGGTCTGCACCGACCTGCATCGCCGCTACGAGACGCGCTCGGCCGATGTCGTTCCCGTGGGCGAAAAGTTCATGGCCATCAAGGAGCCCGACCTGGTGGGGCGCGTGCGTGCGCTGCGCACGATGTTGCTGGCGCTGCGGCCGCAGACGGTCTGGCTGCTCGCGCATCACTACGATGTCGTCGCCTGCGCCGCGGTGCACGGCCTGTATCCCGGCACCAAGGTCTTCGTGCACCATGCGGACCACAGTGTGTCGCTGGGCAGCGCGCGTCGCGACTACGTGCACATAGACCTCGAGTTCCCGACCATGGGGACGATCGCCGGATTCTGCCGCGCGGTAGGCAAGGTACACCCGGTCGTGGTACCCATGTCGGGTTCGGCGGACATCGCCGAAAGCGTCGATCCGGCGCGCGCCCAGACCAAGCTCGACGGCATGCTGCAGCGCAAGCGCCTGGCGAGCGTGACGGCGGGGACCCCGAACAAGTTCCGCTTCGACGGCCCCCTGGCGTTGCCGACGGTGCTCGGACGCCTGTTCGCCAGCCGCCGATTGGCGCGCCACCTGCACATCGGCCAGTTGCCAGCCGACGCTGTCGAGACCATCCAGCGCGAGGCGCGTGCGCACGGGGTCGATTTCCGCCACATGCCGGTATCGAGCGCATTCGCGGCCGACCTCGTCGAGTACGACGCCGACCTGTACCTGGGCTCGTTCCCGGTGGGCGGAGGCAGCGCCATGCTGGCGGCGATCGCCTGCGGCATGCTGGCGCTGTGGTTCGAACCCGCACGTTCCGGCACGACGCGCGCGGACTGGAGTTTCGGAACCATCCGTCCTGAGATCGCCCACTGGGACTCGGTCGACACCCTGCTCGCGGCCCTCGGCGACCGTGCACTGCTGCAGCGCCTCGTGGAACTCTCGCGCCGCCTGGCGCGGCAGGCCTTCGACGCTTCCACGGGTTTCGCGGCGGCTCTGGTCGACGCGGTATCCGGCGGCGGCGGCGAAGGCGTGGCACCGCAGGCCCCGCAGCAGCGCGCCACCTTCCACGCGGCTCGCCTCGAGTACCGGCGCAGCTACGCGCAGCTGTTGCGCGGGCTTCGCGCGCGCAACCGCATCGCCGGGGAGCTGCCGAGCGCCGACCTGCCCGCTGCCGATGGCCCGCTGCGCTGGCTCGCCGCCGGCGAGCCGGCGGGCGCTCCCACCGCGGTAATCCTGCACCTGCACTACGCGGATCTGTGGCCCGAGTTCGCCGCGCTGATCGCGCGCCTCGCGCCGCCCGTGGCGCTGTACGTATCGCTGACCGACAGTGCCCTCGACGCGCTGCCCGCGATACGGCGCGACATGCCGCGCGCCGCCATCGCCCTGAGTGCCAACGCGGGGCGCGACATCGCGCCGCGCCTGGCCCTGCTGCGCCGGGCGCGGAGTTGCCCCGACCACCGCCAGGTGTTGTTCGTGCACGGCAAGAAGTCGCCCCACCTGCAGGAACTACGCGGCCGTATCGCGATCCCCTTTCTCCAGCACTGCGACGGCGACCGCTGGCGGCGTGAACTCCTCGCCGCCCTGGTCGACAGCGCGCCGGCGGTGCTGGCGGCCTTCGCCGCGCAGCCCACGCTGGGCATGGTCGGTCCGCGCGGATTCGCTCTGCCGTTGCAGGGCGATTCGAACCTGCCGAGGGTCGTGGAGTTGTGTCAGCGCATGGGCTTCGGCTTCGACCCGGCAAGCAACGGCTATTTCGCCGGATCGATGTTCTGGTGCCGCCCCACGGCCCTCGACCCCCTGCTTGCACTCGACCTCGACTTCGAACCCGAGACGGGCCAGGTCGACGGCACGCTGGCCCATGCGATCGAACGAGCATTCGGTCTGGTCGTTGCGAAGGGTGGATTCAGGGTGGACGAGACCCCCGCCCCCGGCGCCTTGCTGGTCCCGGCGCCTCTCGCCCCGGCCCATGTCCCGGTACAGACGGCGGCTGCACCCGCGGCGCCGCCGGCGCTGCCCTGGATGCCGCAATACCGGCTGTCGCCCCACGAACGCGAGTGGGCCGACGAGTTCATGCGAGAGGCATGGAGCTCCGACGGCCCGCGCATCGCCCTGGCCCTGCTTGCATCGAATGACGCCGGCGTATCCGCGACGATGGACAGTCTTGGCGCGCAGTGGTTCGCCGGGACCGTGCTGATGACGGCCGTCGCGGATTCGGGCTCCGCGTCGGTGGCGAGCATGACTCGGCGCCTGCAGGCGGCGCAGGCCGATTGGGTCGGGGTCGTCGATGCCGGCGACCGACTCGCGCCCGACGCCCTGTTTCGCATGGCCCAGGCCATCCGGATGCACCCGGATTGGGCCGTCGTCTACTGCGACGAGGACAGCATCACCCCCGATGGCACCCACGTCAATCCGCATTGCAAACCCGATTTCAACCTCGACTATCTGCGCAGCCTGCCCTACATCGGCGGACTCCTGTTGATCCGACGCGACCTCTTCGACGCCCTGGGCGGCTTCGATCCGCAGTACGACGGCGCCGAGGACTACGACCTGCTGCTGCGCGCATGGGAGCAGTTACTGGCCAGCGGTGCAGGCGAGACCGCCATCGGGCATGTTCACGAGGTGCTGTATCACCGCATGCAAGGCTCGGGGCATACCCGCAAGACCATCCCTGACGTGCTGGCAACGGCACAGGCCGCGCTGCAGGCGCACTTCCATCGCATGGGGGTCGCTGCCGAAGTACAACCCGGCCCGTTCCCACCATCCTTTCGCGTGCGCTGGCCGCTGCCCGAGACCCGTCCGCTGGTGTCGATCATCATCCCCACGCGCGACCAGCTTTCGATGCTGCAGCGCTGCGTCGAGTCGCTGATCGAGAAGACCCGCTACCCGGCCTACGAGGTCCTGATCGTCGACAACGACAGTCGCGCCGACGACGCGGTGCG
>JAJZWA010000086.1 GCA_021846965.1 Pseudomonadota bacterium
TGCACAATACTCAGGCAGATCAAGGCCTTTCGAAACTGTGTTGTCAGCGCCCTCGCGCGCCGGCCCGGCGTTTTCGAAACCTTGTTGGCTTTTTCTAGACTTTGTTGTCCGACGCCTTCTCCCCAGGCGTCGCACAACAAAGTGTAGAAATCGCTTCAGAGGGGCGAGCGCCTCTCCGTCTGCGCCATGGGCGTGGCAGAGTGTGAAAATTCCGGGGGCGATGCGGACGGCGGTCGCGGGAGGGTGGACAACAGAGTGTCGAATGTGCCCGGTGGCATTGAGTTTTCCAGAGGGCCCAATTCATGGAGAGCAAGCTCGTGCGACCGAGGCAATCGGCAAGCCCGCGAAGCCCGAAATCCCCGAATTCAGCCGTACCGCCCTGCCCGAGTGCCGATCGACCGCGGTTTCGGGCGCCCATAGCTCACGCCTGCGGGGCTAGGCACGAACAACAAAGTGTCAAATGCGCGCGCTGCAATGGGGGTTCTGATTCGCCATCTGGGCCTCCGTGAACCTCGACTTCCTCATCGGTCTCTTCGGTAATGTCCCGCCGAGTGGTGTAAGTCTTTGGCGCGGTGAGCTGCGAACGGCGTAGCCCGGAGCAGCTCACCGCGCGCCGGTCGTCCCTGGGAATGGGGGCGGCCATCGTGAAGTCCGGATAAGGTTGAGGTGCGACCCACCAATCCTTGTCTGAAGGGACCACGATGACCAACGCCACTATCGCACTGACCGAGCTCGCTGAGAAGGGGGGGCGATGTCGACGTTCTGCGCCAGATGGTGCAGGCCATGGTCCAGCGCCTCATGGAGATCGACGTGGAGGGGCGCTGCGGCGCCGGCTACGACGACACGAACGCCGCCAGGGCCATCGGCCGCAACGGCTGCCTGAGCGCCACGCGCGACCTGACCATGCTCGCGCCTGACAAGCCCATGGAGCATGTCGCACAATGCCGGCAAATTCGACCCGCGTCAATTCCTGGAGTCGAGGCACATGGGCCAGGCGTGGCAATTCCTCCCCGAGGTGAGCGTGTTCCTTGCCGTCGCAGCTGCGGGGTCGCTGCTGCATGCCCGATTGAGTCACGCACTGCGGCCCGCACTGTGCCCGGCGCATGGCACCATGGTCTGGGCCATGCTGGGCATGTTCGCCGGGCTGGCGATCGATGCTTCGCGCGGGCAACTCATCCTGCTGACGTCGCTGTGCGGCAGTGGATTGCCGCTGGTCGATCTCGTGCGCTGGCACATCGCGCTCCTGCCTACCAGCAACGCGGGTCTGCTGCTCGGGGGCGTGTTGCCGGTGGCCTGGCAAGCGGCTCCCGGGAAGCGTGCGCAGGCATCGTGGCGATGCGTGGCGCCGACCCTGCTATGCCTGGCTTTCATGCTCGTCGGCATGGATGTGGGCATGCCCCTATTGATTCGCGGGGTGTACGCGGCCGGTCGTCCGGTGGCGCCGAGCAGCGTGATCGGCGCAATGCAGGCCGGCATGGCCTTGGGAGCGGCAGCCGCCCTGCTTGTGCTGCGCGCGGCCAGCGCCCGGCGAGCCGCACGGCCGGTCTGATCAGCACGTTCAGCGAGGATCGAGGAGACACCACGATGCCAATCCAACCAGGTCCAGTCTCGGCCTTGTACCTGTTCGAAAAGTTCGAGGTGGGTGTGGTCCACCTCGATGCCCAGCGGCGCGTGCTGGCGATGAACGACTTCGCGCGCCGTGTCCTGCCGGTCAGCGACAAGCGACCCTTCGATTCGCTGGTCACCTCGTTCCACCCGCCCCGCTCGGCGGCCAAGGTGTCCTTCCTGCTCGACCAGGCCTCGGCCTGTCCGGTGGCCGCGGCGATGCCGATGACCATGATCATCAACATCCCGGAGCAGGTCCTGCTGATCAAGGTGACACGGCTGGCCGGGGGCGATGGGCAGACCACCGGCTTCGCGCTGGTGTTCTACGACGTCACGCAGCTCGTCGTGCAAAGCGAGGCGCCCGTGCCGCCGGCCGGGGCGCCCCCCGCGAGCAGCCAGGGGAGCGGCGAAAAGCGTCAGCTTGCGCGCATTCCGCTGGTGGCCAACCATCGCGTGACCTTCGTCGACACGGCACAGGTCGTGTTCCTCGAGTCGCAGGCGCACTACACGCGGGTGCTGACGACCAGCGGCTTCCAGTTCTGCAATCTGAGCATCGGTGATCTCGAGGCGCGCCTGGATCCGCAGCGATTCGTGCGTGTGCATCGCTGCTTCATCGTGAATCTCGATGCCGTGCTCGAACTCGGGCGCTTCGATGGCAAGGTGCAGCTGCGCATGCGCAGCGAGCAGCCGACCTGGGTGCCGGTATCTCGCGCGGAGGTTGCGCGCCTGCGATCGCTTCTCGGAGTGCAGCGCAAGGCCTGAGTGCGCAGCGCCTGGGGTCGGGAGACGGCTAGGGACTTTCCCCGATTGTCGACTGCCTGCGGGGTGGGTTTGACATCTGATGCGTCCATTGTGCATTTCGTGTCGATGTCAATGCAGTTGGTGCAAAAATCCGCCAAATCATTGATAAAGTGCAAAAAAACGGGTGAGTTCGTATAGTTTCTCCGCTATAGACCAACTCGGAGACACCCATGATTCCACCGCGTTTCGAGTACCACGCGCCGCGGTCCGTGGACGAGGCGATCGCCTTGCTCAGCAACCTCGGCGGCGATGCGAAGCTGCTGGCCGGCGGCCACAGCCTGCTGCCCATGATGAAGCTTCGGTTCGCGCAGCCCGGCAGCCTGATCGACCTCAATCGCATCGACGAACTGCGCGGGATCCGCGAGCACGGCGACACGGTGGTGATCGGTGCGATGACGGTGGAAAACGACCTGATCGCCTCGCCGGTGCTGCGCAGCAAGGTGCCTCTGCTGGCCGAGGCGGCGGCGCTGATCGCGGATCCGCAGGTGCGCAATCGCGGAACCATCGGCGGCGACATCGCCCACGGCGACCCTGGAAACGACCATCCGGCGTTGTCCATCGCAGTCGACGCGAGCTTCGTGCTGCAGGGTCCCAAGGGGCGGCGCAGCGTCGCGGCGGACGGCTTTTTCCTGGGCACCTTCATGACCTTGCTCCAGGAGGACGAGGTGCTCTGCGAGATCCACGTACCGGCGTTCAGGCCGGCCACCGGCTGGGCCTACGAGAAGCTCAAGCGCAAGACCGGCGACTGGGCCACGGCCGGATGTGCGGTGGTGCTGCGCCGCGCTGGCGATCGCATCGAGCACGTGCGCATCGCGCTGACCAACGTGGCGCCGATGGCGCTGCGCGCGACTGAGGCCGAGAAGCTGCTGCTCGGCCGTTCGCTCGACGCGCAGGCGCTGGTGGCCGCGGCCGAAGCCGTCGCTGCGATCTGCGAGCCTGCGGAGGACCTGCGCGGGGACGTGGAATACAAGACGGCCATGGCCGAGCAGATGGTCAAGCGTGCGCTGGGCAAGGCCTGGCTGCGCAGTCAATGAATCGGCAGGAGCCCCCATGTCCAAGAAACTCGTTTCGATGAAGGTCAACGGCCAGGCCGTGGAAGCGGCCGTCGAGCCGCGTACCCTGCTGGTGCATTTTCTCCGGGAACAACTCAATCTCACCGGTGCCCACATCGGCTGCGATACCAGCCACTGCGGCGCCTGCACAGTCGACATCGACGGCCGCTCGATCAAGGCCTGCACGCACCTCGCGGTGCAGTGCGAGGGCTCCGAGGTCGTCACCGTCGAGGGCCTGGCGCAAAAGGGCGTGCTGCACGCCGTGCAGGAAGGCTTCTACAAGGAGCACGGCCTGCAGTGCGGCTTCTGCACCCCCGGCATGCTGATGCGCGCCTACCGCTTCCTGCAGGAAAACCCCAATCCGACCGAGGAGCAGATCCGCGCCGGCATGAGCGGCAATCTGTGTCGTTGCACCGGCTACCAGAACATCGTGAAGGCCGTGCAGTACGCGGCGGCCAAGCTGCAGCAGTCGGCCCAGCAGGCGGCCTGACGCAAACCCCACAAGGAGACTACCGTCATGAACGTATCGGCTCAAAGCGCCGAGGCCCGCGAACTTGCCCTGGCCGGCATGGGCGCCTCGCGCCTGCGCAAGGAGGATGCCCGCTTCATCCAGGGCAAGGGCAACTACGTCGACGACATCAAGTTGCCCTCGATGTTGCACATGGACATCGTGCGCTCGCCGATCGCCCACGGGCGCATCAAGCGCATCAACAAGGAAGCCGCGCTGGCGATGCCCGGCGTGCACGCGGTGCTCACCGCCGAGGACCTCAAGCCGCTGAAGCTGCACTGGATGCCCACGCTGGCCGGCGATGTCGCGGCAGTGCTGGCCGACGAAAAGGTGCATTTCCAGATGCAGGAAGTGGCGATCGTGGTCGCCGACGACCGCTACATCGCCGCCGACGCGGTCGAGGCGGTGGAGGTGGAGTACGACGAGCTGCCGGTGGTCATCGATCCCTATGCGGCGCTGGCCCCCGACGCCCCGGTGCTGCGCGAGGACCTCGCAGGCAAGACGGAGGGGGCACACGGTCCGCGCGAGCACCCCAACCACATCTTCACCTGGGAAGCCGGGGATCGGACGGCGGCCGATGCCGCCTTCGCCGCTGCCGAGGTGACGGTTTCGCAGCACATGTACTACCCGCGTGTGCATCCGTGCCCGCTGGAGACCTGCGGCTGCGTCGCCAGCTTCGACCCGGTGCGTGGCGAGCTCACCACCTGGATCACCTCGCAGGCACCGCACGTCGTGCGCACCGTCGTGTCCATGCTGTCGGGGATTCCCGAGTCGAAGGTGCGCATCATCAGCCCGGACATCGGCGGAGGCTTCGGCAACAAGGTGGGCATCTACCCCGGCTATGTGTGTGCGATCGTCGCGTCGATCGTGCTGGGGCGTCCGGTCAAATGGGTTGAGGACCGGATCGAGAACATCTCGACCACGGCCTTCGCCCGCGACTACCACATGGACGGCGAGCTTGCCGCCACCGCCGACGGGCGCATCACCGGGTTGCGCGTGAACGTGGTGGCCGATCACGGTGCCTTCGACGCCTGCGCCGACCCCACCAAGTTCCCGGCCGGACTGTTCCACATCTGCTCCGGCTCCTACGACATCCCCGCCGCCTACGCCAGCGTCAAGGGCGTCTACACCAACAAGGCGCCGGGCGGCGTGGCCTACCGTTGCTCCTTCCGGGTCACCGAGGCGGTGTATCTGATCGAGCGCATGGTCGACGTGCTGGCCCAGAAGCTGGGCATGGACAAGGCCGAGATCCGCGCCAGGAACTTCATTCGCAAGGAACAGTTCCCGTACCGCAGCGCCTTCGGCTTCGAATACGACTCCGGCGACTACCACACCGCGCTGCAGAAGGCGCTGGACGCGGTGGGCTATCGCGAGTTGCGCGCCGAGCAGGCCGCCAGGCGCGCGGACCCGGACAGCCCGACCCTGATGGGCATCGGCCTGGTCACCTTCACCGAGATCGTCGGCGCCGGCCCGAGCAAGATGTGCGACATCCTCGGCGTGGGCATGTTCGATTCCTGCGAGATCCGCGTGCACCCGACCGGCAGCGCGATCGCGCGCATGGGCACCATCACGCAGGGCCAGGGGCACCAGACCACCTACGCGCAGATCATCGCCACCGAGCTCGGCATTCCGAGCGAGGTGATCCAGGTCGAGGAGGGCGATACCTCCACCGCGCCGTACGGCCTGGGGACCTACGGCAGCCGTTCGACCCCGGTCGCCGGCGCGGCCATCGCGCTGGCCGCGCGCAAGATCCACGCGAAGGCGCGCAAGATCGCCGCCCACCTGCTCGAGGTCAACGAGCAGGACCTCGACTGGGAAGTGGATCGATTCAAGGTCAAGGGCGACGATGAGCGCTTCAAGACCATAGGCGACATCGCCTGGGCCGCCTACCACCAGCCGCCCGCCGGTCTGGAGCCGGGGCTGGAGGCGGTGCACTACTACGACCCGCCGAACTTCACCTATCCCTTCGGCATCTACCTGTGCGTGCTCGACATCGACCGTGCCACGGGCGAGACCAAGGTGCGTCGCTTCTACGCGCTAGACGACTGCGGCACGCGCATCAACCCGATGATCATCGAGGGCCAGATCCATGGCGGCCTGACCGAAGGCTTCGCCGTCGCCATGGGCCAGCAGATGCCCTTCGATGCGCAGGGCAACCTGCTGGGCAACACCTTGATGGACTACTTCCTGCCGACCGCGGTGGAAGCGCCGAAGTGGGAGACCGACTACACGGTGACGCCGTCTCCGCACCATCCGCTGGGCGCCAAGGGCGTGGCCGAGTCGCCGCACGTCGGGTCGATTCCCACCTTCACCTCTGCGGTGGTCGACGCCTTCGCCCATCTGGGTGTCACCCACATGGACATGCCCCACAACTCCTTCCGCGTCTGGAAGGAACTGCGCAAGCACGGCATGGCGCTGTGAGTCTGCCGGGGCCGGCAGTGTGCCGGCCCCGGCCTTTCCTGAATCCCTGAATCGACACCATGGAAGTCAAACTCGAAAAGACCTACGAGCTCGACGTCGACGCCGCCGCGGCGTGGAGCCTGCTCAGCGACGTGCGCGGGGTCGCCGGCTGCATGCCCGGAGCCGAGATCACCGAACAGACCGACGCGAACTCGTACAAGGGCGCCGTCAAGGTCAAGGTCGGCCCCGCGCTGGCGCAGTTCGGCGGCACCGTCGACGTGATCGAGTGCGCGCCGGCCGAGCGCCGCATGGTCCTGCGCGGCAA
Organism: Pseudomonadota bacterium; assembly: GCA_021846965.1. Classification (GTDB taxonomy): domain Bacteria; phylum Pseudomonadota; class Gammaproteobacteria; order Burkholderiales; family Burkholderiaceae_C; genus Thiomonas_A. Next base: position 6,692 of record JAJZWA010000086.1, read on the forward strand.
GGGTGCCGACAAGGGGGGCTCCTCGGCGTCCATGGACCTGACCGCGGTCATCGAGCCGGCCGCCGACGGCGCCGCTTGTTCGCTGCTGCACGGGCAGGCCACCGTGGTGGTCAACGGCAAGTTCGCCCAGTTCGGCGGGCGCATGATGACCCAGGTGTCGGAAATGATGCTGGGTCAGTTCGTTGACAATTTCCGCGTTGCCGCACGGCAGCTGGCGACTCGGCAGGCCCCTGGAGAGGCGGGCGAGCCGGCGCGCCCGGCGGCAGCCGCCGGCACCGCACCGCGCTCCGCAGCCCGCGAGATCAACGGCCTGGCCTTGCTGTGGGCGCTGATCAAGGGCTGGTTCGGCGGCCTGTTCGCCGGGCGAGCGTGATGGACCAGCAAGCGCCGGCCGCCGCCATGGCAGCGCCGCGGGCGCTGCGCCGGACCTTGCACGAGGCGGGCTACGTCGCCGACGAGGCGCTGGCGACGTCGTGCTGGCTGGCGCGCGAGCTGCAGCGTCCGTTGCTGATCGAGGGCGACGCCGGCGTGGGCAAGACCGCGCTGGCATCGGCGCTTTCGCGGGTGCACGGTGCCGAGCTGGTGCGCCTGCAGTGCTTCGAGGGGCTCGACCTTTCACAGGCCGCCTATGAATGGAACTACGGCCGACAGCTGATGGCCATTCGCCTGCACGAGGCCAGCGGGCAGGGCCTGCGCGAACAGGACCTGTTCGGTCGCGAGTACCTGCTCGAGCGCCCGCTGCTGCGAGCCATCAGCTCGATGCGACCCTGCGTGCTGCTGATCGACGAGATCGATCGCGCCGACGAGGCCTTCGAAGCCTTCCTGCTCGAGGTGCTGGCCGAATACCAGATCACGGTTCCCGAGATTGGAACCTTGCGCGCCAGCACCGTCCCGCAGGTGATCCTTACCAGCAACGGTACGCGCGAGCTCTCCGACGCGCTGAGGCGACGCTGCCTCTACCACTACCTCGACTATCCCGAACTGGCGCGCGAGATCGCCATCGTGCGCCTGTCGCTGCCGAAGGTCGAGTCGCGCCTGGTCGAACAGGCGGTGGCCTTCGTGCATGCGCTGCGGCGCCAGGACCTGGCCAAGACACCGGGAGTGGCGGAGACCCTGGATTGGGTTCGAGCCCTGCACGGTCTGGGCCAGCACGTGCTGCCCGAGCAGCTCGAGGTCGTGCTGGCAACCCTGGGCTGCCTGCTCAAGACCCAGGAAGACCGCTTCGCGATGCAGGGCGAGCGCTTGCTGCAACTCCTCGAGCGACGCAGCGATGCGGGCGTCGCCGCCGGCATGCGCTGATACGCCGCGAGAGTCCGCCATGCCCTCCGAGACGGCCGTCTCCCCGTTGCAGCGCATCGGCGAATTCGCCGCGCTGCTGCGCGATCACGGCTTTCGCGTCGGCGTCGACGAGCAGCGCTGCATGCTGCGCGTGGCGCAGCAGCTCGGCCCGGCGGAGCCTTCCGCGGTCGAGTCGGCGTGGCGTGCCATCGCCTGCAGCGACCAGCGCGACTGGCGGCGCTGGCAGGAGATCTTCGAACGCTTCTGGTGGCCGCAGCGGCTGCGTGGACAGGTGCGCGTGAGCCAGCAGACGCGGCGTTCGCGAGACCTTCGTCAAGCCGTGCAGGAACTGCGGCAGCAACTCGATTCCGCTGCCGCGGGGAGTCGACCACCGCAGACGCCCGACGCGCGGGGCAGTGCCGACCATGCGGCGGCCGACGCGTCGACGGCGCCCGGACGCGAACGCGCGCAGGGCGGCGCCAGCCGCACCGAGGCGCTGCACGAGCGCGAACACCAGATGTGGTTGCCGCAGGACCTGGCCTCGCTGCAGCGTCTGGCCGCCGAGATTGCCCAGCGCCTGCGTCCGCGGCCGACGCGGCGCTGGCGCGGCGCGCCCGCGCGGGCCGCGGCGCGCCTGGACCTGCGCGCCACCCTTCGCCGCAGTGTGGCCTGGGGTGGCGAGCCACTACAGGCGGCATGGCGGGTGCGTCGCGTCGAGCCGCCACGGCTGTTCATCCTTGCCGACGTCAGTCGCTCGATGGAGGCGCACGGCGCCTTTTTCCTGCGCGTCGCACGTGCCTTCGCTCAGCAATGCGATGCCCGGGTGTTCGTGTTCCACGTGCGCCTGGCCGAGATCACCGCGCTGCTAGCGCGTGACAGCGCGGCCACGCAGGAGCAGGTCAACGCCGTCACCGCCGGTTTTGGCGCCGGCACGCGTATCGGCGCCTGCGTGCAGGCCTTCGCGCGCGGCGCGGCGCGTCACCAGCTTGTGCGCGGCTCGCGCGTGTGGGTGTTCTCCGACGGATTCGACACCGATGCCCCCGAGCTGCTGGGCGACGCACTGCGCGCGCTTCGCGGGCGTGGGGCGCGTATCAGCTGGTTCCACCCGACGCGGGCTGTTCCGCAGGCCGCTGCGCTGCAGCGGGCGCGCGACTGCATCGACACCTTCGTACCCCTTGCGTCGATCGCCGACCTGGCGGCCGCGCGCAAGTCGCTGCACTGAAAGGAGTACTGACATGTCCTCATTTGATTGGATCACCCAGGCGGCCCGCTTGCGCGAGCAGGGCCGCGCGTTCGCCCTGGTCAGCGTGCTGCGCGTGCAGGCGCCGGCATCGGCGCGCCCCGGCGACAAGGCGCTGGTGCTGGCCGACGGCACCATCCACGGCTGGATCGGCGGCGGCTGCGCGCAGCCGGCGGTGCTGCGCACGGTGCGCCAGGCCTTGCAGGACGGGCGTGCGCGCAGCGTGCGAATCACGCCGGCGGCGCAGGGCAGCGAGCGCGACCTGGGCGACGTGCTCGAGTTCGGCATGGCCTGCCACTCGGGCGGGACCCTCGAGCTGTTCGTGGACCCGGTGCTGGCCGATCCGCTGCTCGTGGTGATCGGCAA
>JAJZWA010000030.1 GCA_021846965.1 Pseudomonadota bacterium
GAGTGGGAGTGAAGTCCGTCTCAGCGGTCGGCGCGAGAACCTGAACATCCGCCTGGCGCCGCACACCTGCGGGGCCGGATCGAATTTCGTGCTGCCGTCGCGCCACGACTCTGGCCATTGCGTGTTCCACGCCGCCCTCAAACTGATGCTGGCCCATCCGGGGAGCTTCCCGGCGCCGGTGCATGAAGGCAGCGCGTCGATCTGGCACTTGGTGGATGTGCTGGCCTGGCTGCAGGCCAAGGGAAATTATTCGCTGGCCATGGACGTACTGGAGGTGGCGTGGGTTGCCCTGCAGGTCAACGTTGCCAAGGAGGGGCGGCGCTTGTCGCGCTCAGCTTCCGATGAGCTGGAAGCTCCCGTTGGATGACGCCGTCGCGCCAAAGCCTCTGTCAAAGCCCCAGTTCCAGCAGCGCCTGACGCATGCCCTGCGGGTCGGCATCCCGCCCCGTCCAGTGGCGAATGCCGATCACGCCCTGGTTGACCAGCATGCCCAGTCCGTCGGCGGTCCTGCAGCCGCGCGCCCGGGCGGCGCGCAGCAGGCGGGTCAGTGGCGGGTTGGGGATGCCGTCGGCCACGACCATGTGCGGCTGCAGGCTGTCCGGATCGATGTCGGGCATGGCTTCGACGTCGGGAAATAGCCCCACCGAGCTGGCGTGCACCACCAGCCCGGTCTCGGGACGGATGCGGAAGCTTGCGGTCCAGGGCAGGTAGCGAGCCCGGGTCGGCGTGCGGGCATTCAACAGATCCGCCAGCGCCTGTCCACGTTCCCGGCCGCGGTTGACCACGTCGATGCGCGGCACGCCGGCCAGGGCCAGTTCCACCGCGACCGCCCGCGCCGCGCCCCCGGCGCCGAACACGACCGCGTCCTGGCCGGCCGGCTCGCACACCGCGCGCAGCGCCTGCACGAAACCCTGGCCGTCGGTGTTTTCGCCCACCAGCCGGTCGCCGCGCCGCACGATGGTGTTGACCGCGCCGATGATGCGGGCCGATTCGCCGAGTTCGTCGAGGTGTTCGATCACCGCGACCTTGTGCGGAATCGAGCAATTGAAGCCGCGCCAGCCCATGGCCCGCGCGCCACGCACGGCGTCGCCCAGGTGCTCCGGGCGGACCTCGCAGTTGAGGTAGCGCCAGTTCAGGCCGAGCTGGCGGTAGGCCGCTTCGACCATCACCACCGTGGGGTTCTCGGCGGCGGGCAGGGCGAAGGAGCCGGTCAGGGGCTGCAGGAAGTCGTGGGGCATGGGGATCTCCGGTTCAGGTTTCGGCGGCCTCCGCTCAGGCCCAGGCGCGTGCCAGCCGGTCGCCGACCCGAAGGGCCTGCGCCGCAACCGTGAGCGCGGGGTTCAGCGCGGCCGAGGAGGGGAAGAAGCTGGCGTCCACCACGTGCAGGTTCGGGTGCTCGTGGGCGCGGCACCAGGGATCGAGAGCGGAGCTCGCCGGGTCCAGGCCCATGCGCACCGTGCCGCATTGGTGCGAAGGGGTGTCGACACCGAAGGAGTGGACCAGCACGGCCGTCGCGCCGAGGCTGCGCCACAGCGCGCGGCTGCGCGCCACGAAACGACGGTGGGTGGCCTGGTTGGTGGGTCGCCAGGCCAGCTCGACGCGGTCGTCGGGAAGTGGGCGTACCGTGCTTTCGGGATGGGGCAGATCCTCGGACATCACCAGCATGTCCACGCTGTGGGCGGCCAGCCAGCCTCCGGCGGGGCGGGGCATCCAGGGCTTGGCGGCACGCACCATGGGCTCCCGGATATTGCCCAGCATCTGCAGGTTGCCGAGCGGGGTGGCGTCGTCGTCGGTGCCGAAATAGTGATCGTTGAGGCTCAGGGTCTTGGTGAATCGCGTGTCGTTGCGCTGGCCGGGAAACAGGGCCATCAAGCCCGTCATGTTGTGGTTCATGTAATGCCGGCCCACGCAGCCCGAGCGGTTGGCCAGGCCACCCGGGTGGCGGCTGTTGGCCGAGCGCTGCAGCAGCAGGGCCGACTGGATCGCCCCGGCGCTGAGCACGAACTGCGGCGCCCGGATGGTGAAGGTCTCGCCGTGGCGCAGCACCTCGACGCCGACGATGTCGCGCCCGCGCTCGTCGGTCAGAAGGCGCAGCGCCCGTGTTTCCGGCCAGAGCGACACCTCCGGGTGACGCAGGGCCGGCTCCAGCAGGCGGGTCCGCGCGTCGCCCTTGGCATGGTGGCGGCAGGCGAAGGCGTCGCAGCTGCCGCAGCGCACGCAGCGGCCTCCCGCATGCAGGTCGATCGCCGAAGGCATGTGAAAGGGGTGCAGCCCCAGGCCGGCCATGCGCTCGGCCAGGGCCGCGATGACCGGCTCATGGGGGATCGGCGGGTAGGGATAGGGGGCGGATCGCCAGGGCTCGGTCGGGTCGTCTCCGGCGCGACCGTGCACGCCGAACAGCTGCTCGGCCAGGCCGTACCAGGGTTCCAGCTCGGCGTAGCCGAAGGGCCAGGCGGGCGAGAGTCCGTCGGCATGCTCGGTGGCCGCGAAGTCGCGTTCGCGCAGGCGGAACATCGCCGTGCCGTAGAACCCGGTGTGCCCGCCCACGAAATAGAACTGCCCGGGCTCGAAGCTCCGTCCCTCGGCCGTCTGCCATTTCTCCCGGGAGTGGTAGCGGCGCTGCACGAACACCGCCTCCGCGTCCGAGTTCTGGGGCTCGAGCGGCAGGTGCGGGCCGCGTTCGAGGATGAGCACGCGTCGCCCGGTGCGGGCCAGCTGCAGCGCGACCGCGGCGCCGCCGACCCCGGAGCCGATGATGACGACGTCTGGCGAGATCCTGGCCGAATGCATGGTGCTGTCCTGGAGGCGTATCGGGTCCTGAGGGTCAACATCTTGGCCCGCGCGCGCCGGCTCGGTTGTCATTTCCGCCGCATGTTCTTGTAGGATCGCCGCATCTTGCTTGTCGAGCGATGCGCCTGGAGGGTGCCTGGATGCGTCCCTGGCTGGAAACCGTCGTGATGCCCGAGGACCGCTCCTGGCTGCTGTTCGACCGCCAGTTGCCGGACTTTCCCTTCAACTGGCACCACCACCCGGAGTTCGAGCTGACCCTGACCCTGGGCAGTGCCGGCATGCGCTTCGTCGGCGACCATGTCGAGTGCTACGGCGACGGGGACCTGGTGCTGCTCGGCCCCGACCTGCCGCATGCCTGGCAGTCCAGCCGCACGCTCGGCGCGCCGCTGCACCGGGCGCTGGTGTGCTGGTTCACCGCTCCCTGGATCGATGCCCTGGTGGCCGGCTCCCCCGAGCTCCGACCCTTGCGCCGCCTGCTCGGCGCCTCACGCCGCGGCCTGGTGTTCGGAACGGCCGCGCGCGAGCAGGCGGCGCGGCAGTTGCAGGCGCTGGTCGGCGCGAACCCGGCGCGCCGTTGGCTAGGCCTGATCGAGATCCTGCTGGGCCTGAGCGCCGACCCCGAAGCGAGCCCTCTGGCCAGCGGGGGCATCGAGCTCGAGGGCCATGCCCGCGAGCGCGACCGGCTGGCGGCGGTGATGGACTGGCTCGACACCCGCTACGTGGAGCCCCTTGACATGAGCCGCCTGGCCGCGCTGGCCCATGTGAGCACCAGCCAGCTCCAGCGACTGTTCAAGCGCGGCACGCGCATGTCGGTCAGCGCCTATGTGGCCCAGCGCCGCATCGGCCATGCCTGCTCGCTGCTGGCCCAGGGCTCGCTGCCCGTGGCGCAGGTCGGGGAACGGGTCGGTTACCGGGAACCGGCCCATTTCACCCGTCAGTTCCGGGCCGCCAAGGGCTGCACGCCCAGCGCCTGGCGGCGCCTGTACGCATCCGCGCAGCGCTGAGGGCCCCGTCAGGTCCTCAGGATTTGTCCACCAGTTCGCGCAGCGCGGGGTCGCGGATGGACAGCACGCTGAACAGGCCCAGCGCGCGCAGCGCGGGCAGGGCCTCGACGATGTCGCGCCGTGCGCCCTCGCGCTGGCGTGCCGTGCTGTTCGCATCGCACCAGGTGCGAGCATTGACCAGAAAGGCACCGACCGTGCCCTTGCGCACGGCCACGCCGTCGAGTTCGCGTTGATTGAATTCGTCGGGAAGAATGTCCTGGGCTTTCATGGGAAGGCTGGGAAGAAGGGTGGATGACTGCTGGGCATGCTAGGTCCGCGCGCGTTTCGCGCCTGCGATCGGGGCGTTGCTCCGCGCGGCCGGCGGGCGCCGCGGGCCGTGCGTGGCGGCCCCGCCCGGCGAACAGGAGGCTAAGCCCGGGCTCGCGATGCTTGCGCGCAGCGGCACTTAGCATCGACGGCATCCCCACTCGCGGGTGGCCGCTCGCCGCGGCGCTCGTCGCACCATGGTTGCCGAGCCCTTGTTCGCGCCTGTCCCTGCCCCTCCATCCCCGCATGCCCGGCTGGGCGCAAGCGCGCGAAAGCTGGCCGGGTTGTTCCTGGCGCTCACGCTGGTCTGCGTGCTGGCGCCGAGCTCCGCGCGCCGGCCACAGGCCGTCGGGGCGTCGAGCGCAGCGGCAAGCCCGCCAAGCGCAAGCCCGCCAAGCGCAAGCCCGCCAAGCGCAAGCCACGCCGCGGCGCAATCGCCGGTGCATGGCCGCGCCATCGAGGCCGACCCCGGACCCTATGCCGCGCTGCTCGGGACCGGGCCCACGCCCGGCCCGGGTTGGCGGGTCGGCCTGGCCGGCGTGTTCCTGGGCCTGTGCCTGGGCCTGTTGTGCTGGCACCTGCTGGGCGACAGGATCTGGGTGCTGCTCGCCATGGCGCTCGCGTGGGGGCTGCGCCTGCTGCCCGGCAGCGCGCTGCCGGGCTTCCTGATCCTGCTGCACGGCCTGTACGCCGGTGAGCTGGCGCGGGGCCCCGCGCGAAACGGCGAGCGCGAGGCGGCGCAGCTGCGCCAGGCCCTGGGGCTGTCCATGGGCCTGGGACTGGCGGGCCTGGTGCAGGGGCGGCTGCTGGGGCTGGAGGCCGTCGTCCTGGCGCTGGGCTGCCTGCGCCTGGTGCTGGCGCGCCGGTTCCTGCAGGTGGGCCTGCTGAGCGCCGGTGCGCTGCTGGGCACCTGGCTGTTCTGGGCCCTGGCGGGGCAGCCAGCGGCGGGACTGGTGCAGTACCTGGCGCGGGGCATGGCGCTGTTGCTCGCGGCACCTGCGCAGGTGCGCAATGCACTCGGCGTGCCGCGCTGGCAACTCGTCGCCTACCTGGCCGCGGCGGCCCTGCTGCTGGTGCTCACCTGGCTGCGCCGCCGGGGCGATGGGGTGGGGCGCCTCCTGAGCGTGGCCATGCTTGCGGCCTTCCTGGTCGCGGGTTTCCAGCAGGGCTTCGCGGCGCAGCGGCCGCATGGGGCCGCCGCCGCGGACGCGATGGCCGTGGCGCTGTTCACCGCCTGGGGCCTGCGCGTGGTGTCCGGCGGCGTGGCCATGGCCTGCGTGCTGGCCATCGTGGTGGTTGCCGGGCCCTATCCGTCCTTCCTGCCCGCGGCCATCCAGGCCCGGGCCCGCAGCACCTACGTGGCGCCCATCGAGGGCCTGGCGGCGGGCCTTCGCGATGCGGGGCGCGGTGCCGGGGCCTCCGCGGCACGCGGAATGCGGGGCCTCACGCGTCACCTGGATCAACTGGGCCACCTGGGTTCGAGGTCCTGAGGGCCGCTCGCGGTCGGCTCAGGCATCGCGCGACCGCACCGCCTCGAAGTAGCGCATGGTGTAGTCGTAGGCGCTGTCGACCAGACGCAGCGAGTCCTTCCAGCTCAGCAGGCCGGTGGCGTGATGGGGCGGCTTGAGCAGGTGGGTGGCCAGGCTGCGGCGCAGTTTGCTGCTGGCGTCGTCGTGCACCATGGCCGAGCGCGCCAGGATGGAGAACAGACTGGGCCACTGGCGCCCGTGCAGCCACTGCCAGGTAAGGCGCGGCAGGGTGGGCAGCACCGCGTCCTCGAAACCCGCCGGCAGCGCATCCTCGCCGCCGATGTCCACGGCGATGAGTTGGCGCATGCCGGCGTCGTGCATGACGTCGGTGGGCAGGTTGTTGAGCACCGCGCCGTCCACATGCACCATGCCGTCGTCCAGCACCGGAGGCAGCAGCCCCGGGATGGCGGCGCCGGCGCGCAGCCACTTCCACAGCACGCCGCGGGTGTGCACGTCCACGCGGCCTGCGCTGAGGTTGGAGGAGATGCAGAAAAAGGGAATGGGCAGGTCCTCGATGCGCCGAGGACCGAAGGCCGCGCGCAGCAGACGGGTTGCGCGCTGGCCGCGGGTCAGCGCGATCAGCGGCAGCGTGAGGTCGCGCAGCGGATGCCCGGCGACGAAGGCACGGTGCATGGCGTGCAGCAGCGTCTGGTCATCCCATTCGCAAGCCACGCCGGCGGCGACGATGGCTCCGATGCTGGTGCCGCCGATGGCATCGATGGGCACGCCCAGCTCGCGCAGCGCGCGCACCACGCCCAGGTGCCCGAAGCCGCGCGCGCCTCCGCCCGACAGCACCAGGCCGGTGGCGCGGCGCGCCAGCAGGCGCGCCAGGCGATCCCAGTCGGCCGGGCCGCGCAGGTGGTGGGGGCTGACGCTGCCCTCGAAACCCCGCAGCCAGCCCATGGTGGCCTGCGCACGCGGTTCGCCCTCGGCGCCCAGCAACAGCAAGTGGCGAGGCCGCAACAGCGAGTCGGCCCCACTGCGGCACAGGGGGTCGGGCCAGGCAGCCGGCGCGTCGTCCATTGCGGCCAGCAGCAGGAACTGATCGGCCTGGCGCATGCAGGTGGCGCGCCACGCCGCGTCCCCATCGGCCACGTAGACCACGAACTCGTGCTCATGCTCGCGCTGGTCGTGCCATGCCGGATCGCGCCCGTGGCCCAGCGCGGCATCGACCAGCAGCACCGAGCCCAGCTGGCCCAGCGCGCGCAGCAGTTGCTCCGCGCTCGCGCGCAGCGGCAGCCCGGGGTGCGCCCCCAGCAGCGCGAAGCTGCGCGGAGCCTGGGTGTCCAGCGCGTCCTCGCGCCATTGCACCTGCTCGAGCAACCGGCGCAGGGTGCGCGCCAGGGCCTCGGGATGCTCGGCCATCAGGGTCAGCAGCAATTCGGCGCCACGCAGGCGCAACAGCGCGCAGTCGCGCAACGCACGCACCGTGGCCATGCGCTCGCGCCGGGCCAGCAGGCCCAGCTCTCCCACCGTCTGACCCGAAGCCACCACGCCCAGCAGGCGTTCGTGCTGGCTGGAATGCCCCGGCCCGAACACCCCCAGGCTTCCCGATGCCACCACGTAGACCGCATCCGAGGCATCCCCGCGCCGGAACAGGGTCTCGCCCCCGGTCAACTGCAGGGGCTCGACATGGGGCAGGAGGGATTCCAGCACTTCGCCGCGCAACTCGCCGAAAAGAGCGGTGCGTTGCAGCAGGCGCAACGATGTCGTGACGGAATCGGCGTGCATCGGGAAATGTCAATGCGGCGTGATTCGGGAATTCTGGCGCGGCTGCATGCGAATGCCAAGCGTTTTTCGCAGACGCGGGGGCGGCGCGTGGCAAATCCGTGCGTGGGGAAAGTCGCCGCTTCCGGGGAGAGCGCAATCCGGCGTGTCCTGGAGATTAATAGCCAGTGATTCCACGGAACCATCGCCCAGAAAACATTCCACGGCGCCTAGCATCGGCGTACAGATATCCATACGGGCGACGTGGACGTCCACAGAGGGCCGAGCCTTGCGCCGCCCTCGGCAGGCGGGGAACGCCGGTGGGGAACGCAGCGCGCCGCAGTGAACATTCCAATGAGCGAGGCTCGCGCATGTCCCCCAGGAACCGATATCCGCTGAACCGTCGCACGCCGGCGAAACCCTCGGGCCGGCAGGGCCGCGCGAGTTTGCCGCTGTTTCGACGCAAGAGGCTTTGCGAGGCGCTGCTGAGCGCCCTGCTGCTGCTGGAGTCGCGCAGGGCCCTCGCGGTCACCTATCAATGCACCACCGATGTGCTCAGCCCGACCTCCGCGAACTCCAATTCGACTTCCAACGGATCCCTGGTGTCCATTTTCTACCAGAATCTATCCTGCGGGGAGATTCCAAGCAGCGTCGTGATTGGGGCCTTGATTCTGGATAACAGCGGCTTGAACGAGGAAATTCCCAGCACCAACACGACCTTGTATTTCGAGAATCAGGGGTCAGGGAGTGCCTATGCGCTCGATATGACAGGAGGGGCGCCTGAACTGAATATGAACGGGTACTCGTGGGGCCACGTGCACTACGCGCAGGCCTCGCGCAGCGCGCACATCGTCAGCTGGCAATCACGCGTCGGGCATGACCTGGAGCTGTCGCCCGGCAATGTGCTGACCCCGCTGCTGGGCCTGGACCTGCAGCACTTGTCCCTGGCCGGCGCGCGGGAGTCCGATCCGCTGCTGGGCCTGGAGGTCCCGGCGCAAAGCGTGAACACGGTGAGCGCGCTGGCGGCGCTGCGCGGGGTGCATGCCTGGCAATGGAACCAGCTGCCCGGGCAGTTCAGCGTGTCCGTGGGCGTGCGCCATTGGTTCCGCGCGCCTCCCAGCGCACTGCGCATGGGCTTCAACGCCATTCCCGGCCTGCCCTTCACCACGGTGGGCGTGGCCACGCCGGCCAATGTCGTGGAGGCGGGCGCCGGCCTGCATGCGCAACTGAGCAGGAACCTCAGCGCGGCCCTGTCCTACCAGGGCGACTTCGGCCGGGGCCTGCGTTCCAACGATGTCCAACTGCACCTGGCCTGGAGGTTCTGACATGCGTGCGAGCATCCATCGGGCAAAGCGCCGGCCCACGACGCCGGATCCGGCTCCGCTCAGCGAGGGGCGCCAGCCGCCTGGGCCCCGTGGCCCAGGTAACTGGCCTGCACCTCGGGGGAAGCCAGTAGATCGGCGGCTGCCCCCTCCAGGCGGACGTGCCCGGTTTCCAGGACATACGCCCGGTCGGCGAGCTTGAGCGCGGTGCGCGCGTTCTGCTCCACCAGCAGCAGGGTCATGCCGGTGTCGCGGATCTGCCGCAGGGAGCGGAAGATGTCGCGCACGATGATCGGCGCCAGACCCAGGCTGGGTTCGTCGAGCAGCAGCAGTTTCGGGCGCGCCATGAGGGCGCGCCCGATGGCCAGCATCTGCTGCTCGCCGCCCGACAGCGTGCCGGCGAGCTGCTCGCGGCGCTCGAGCAGGCGGGGGAACATGGTCCATACCTCCTGCAGGGTCCGCGCCGCCTCGGTGGCGGGCCGCGTGTAGGCACCCAGGCGCAGGTTCTCGGCCACGCTCAGCGTGGGGAATACCCGCCGGCCCTCGGGCACGTGGGAGATGCCCATGCGCACGATGGCGTCGGCACCGGCGCGCTGGATGGGCGCGCCGCGCAGCAGCACCTGGCCGGCGTGCGGGCGCAGCAGGCCGCTGATGCTGCGCATCAGGGTGGTCTTGCCGGCGCCGTTGGCGCCCAGCAGGGTGACGATCTCGCCCTCGGCGACTTCCAGGCTGATGCCCTTGAGGGCCTGGATGTGGCCGTAGCGCACGTCCAGGTCGCGGACTTCCAGGAGTTTCATGCGGCGGCCTCCTCCTCGTCGTCGTCCTTGCCCAGGTAGGCCTCGATGACGTCGGGATGGTTGCGGATGTGTTCGGGAGTGCCCTCGGCGATCTTGCGCCCGAAGTTGATGCACACGATATGGTCGGTGACGTTCATCACCACGTTCATGTCGTGCTCGACCAGCAGCACGCTGATGCCCTGTTCGCGCACCTGCAGGATGGTGCGGTTCAGCTCGGCCGATTCCTGGTCGTTGAGCCCGGCGGCGGGCTCGTCCAGGATCAGCAGGCGGGGACCGGCCACCAGGGCCCGCGCAAGCTCGACGCGGCGCTGCACGCCATAGGGCAGCGAGGCCACGTCCTCCTGCGCCAGCTTGTCCAGGCGCAGGCGCTCGAGCAGCGCCATGACCTCCAGGCGCAGATCCCGCTCCTCGCGACGCTGCGCCGCGGTGGCCAGCAGCCCCTGCCACCATTGCTGGCGGGTTTTCAGGTGCAGGCCGGCCAGCACGTTGTTGAGCACGCTCTGGCCCTGGAACAGCCGGATGGTCTGGAAGGTGCGGAAGATGCCGGCGCGCGCGATGCGATGCGGCGCCCAGCCGGTGATGTCCTGCCCGGCGAAGCGGATGCGTCCCTCGGAGGGCTTGTACACGCCGGTGATCAGGTTGAAGGCGGTGGTCTTGCCGGCGCCGTTGGGGCCGATCAGTCCCACCACCTGCCCGGCGTCGACCCCGAAACTCAGGGCGTCCACCGCCTTGAGCCCGCCGAAGCGCACGCCCACGCCGTCCAGACGCAGCAGTTCGCCACCCCTGGGTAGTTCCCGCGTTTGCACGCTGCTCATCGCGAAGCCTCCCGGCGCAGCAGGCGCGGCCAGATACCCTGGGGACGCAGCACCATGATCAGCACCATGGCGATGCCGAACACGAAGTAGCGATACTGGGCGAAGCCGCGGAAGGCCTGCGGCACCACGAACATGAGGGCCGTGCCCAGCAGCACGCCGGGTATCGAGCCCTGGCCGCCGACCAGCACGATGGCGAACAGCGTGACCGACTCGGTGAACACGAAGGCGCCGGGGCTGACCGCTGCCATCAGGGCCGCGAACAGGGTGCCCGCGAAGCCGGCCAGCGCAGCACCGAGGGCGAAGGCCAGGACCCGGTACTTGCGCGTGTCCACGCCCATGGTGGTGGCCGCGAGCTGGTCGTGCTTGATGTAGTAGAAGGTGCGCCCCAGATGCGAGCGATCCAGGTTGCGCATCAGCAGCATCACCGCCGCGAAAGCCACCCAGTCGAGCCAGAACTGGGCGTTCTGGCTGCCCGCCTGCAAGCCGAACAGCGAGGGTACGCCGATGCCGAACACGCCATCGGCGCCGCCGGTCAGGTGCCCCAGGTTGTTGTCCAGGGCCAGGATGAAGATGGCATTGAAGCCGATGGTGGCCACCAGCAGGTAATCGCCGCGCAGCTTGACGATGGGGGCCGACAGCACCATGCCCACGAGCGCCGAGGCCAGCACCGCCAGCGGCCAGGTGGCCAGGATGGGCCAGCCGTACACGGTGTTGAGCACGGCGGTGACGTAGGCGCCCACGCCGAAGTACACGGCATGGCCCATGTCGAACATGCCGGCGCGGCCCAGCACCACGTCCTGGCTGAGCGCAACGATGGCATACACCGCGAACAGCGCCGCGATGAACACCCAGGTCTGGTCCAGCACCAGGGGAATGCCCAGGCCGGCCAGCCACAGCAGGGCGCCGAGCCAGGGGCGGTTGAGGAGATCGAACAGGGCTTTCATCAGACTTTCTCCGCGACGCGCTCGCCCAGCAGGCCGGTGGGACGCAGCAGCAGGATGCCGATCAGCAGCGCGAAGGTGATGGCCTCCTGCCAGGAGCTCGACACGAAGCCCGCGGCGAAGGCGTTGAACAGGCCCAGCAGCACACCGCCGAGCATGGCGCCGGGGATGTTCCCGATGCCGCCCAGGATGGCGGCGATGAAGGCGTTGAGCCCGTAGGTCCAGCCCATGGTGAAGTACACCTGGCGGTAGTACAGGCCGATGAACAGCCCGCCGACGGCGCCGATGGCCGGGCCCAGCACGAACACGCTGGCGATCACGCGGTTGACGTTGATGCCCATGAGGCGCGCGGCATCCTGGTCGCTGGCCGCTGCGCGCATGGCCGTGCCGTAGCGCGTGTGGTGCACGAACCAGTACAGCAGGGCCATGAGCAGCGCGCTGCCCGCGATGATCAGCACCTGCACGAGGTCGATGCGCGCGCCGGCCCAGTTCCAGGAATGCGCCGGCAGCAGGTGGCTGGGGAATACGCGCAGTTGCGGGCCCCAGATGAGCATGATGCCGTTCTCGATGAACAGCGAGGCCCCCAGCGCGGACACCACCGCGCTGAGGCGGTCGGCGCGGCGCAGCGGCCGGTAGGCGGTGAATTCGAGCAGCATCCCCGCGGCGCCCACGACGATGGCGGCGAGGATGAAGGCGCCACCCAGCAGCAGCAGGTGCGACTGTCCGCTGCCCGAGCCGGCGCTCAGCGCCACCAGCCCGATGTAGGCGCCGAATACGCACAGATCCCCGTGCGCGAAATTGATCAGGCGCAGCACCCCGTACACCATGGTGTAGCCGAGGGCGATGAGCGCGTAGATGCCGCCGACGGTCAGGCCGTTGACGAGTTGCTGCAGCACGGTGCTCAGCATGGAAGGTTCTCCCCCTCGAAGGCGCGCGGCCCGGGCCGCGCGCCCCCGGTGGTGTGTCTTACTTGGCGGCCGCGGCCGGGTAGGTGATCTTGTAGGCGCCGGTGGACGTGACCTCGAAGGCCACGTACGGGCTGCCGGTGCGCTCGCCCACGGCGTTCCACGAGAAGGTGCCGGTCAGACCCTCGAAGTCATGCAGCTTGTGCAGCGCGGGGATCAGCTTGGCCGGCTCCACGCTCTTGATCTGCTCGGCGGTGTGGATGATCGCGCGCAGGCCGTCGGCGTTGGTCAGCGTGAAGATGCTGGGCGGCTGGTGGCCGTAGGCGGTCTGGAACTGGGCCAGGAACTCCTTGGCCACGGGGTAGGGCAGATCCTGCGGAGCGGGCACGTTGATGATGGTGGCGCCCGCGGCCGCGCCGCCGGCGATCTTGGCGAAGGCCACGTTCTGGTTGGCGTCACCGCCGACGAACCTGGCCTTCATGCCCAGCTGGGCCATCTGCGCCTTGATCAGGCCGCCGTCGGTGTAATAGCCGGAGAAGTACACCACCTGCGGGTTCAGCGCCTTCAACTTGGTCAGCACCGGGGTGTAGTTCTGCGAGCCGGCGGTGATGAAGGCCTTGTCGACGATGTCGATGCCGTCCTTCTTCGCGTCGGCCACCACCGCGTCGGCCAGGCCGGTGGAGAAGCTGGAGTGGTCGGTGACCACGGCCACGCGCTTGTAGCCCATGGCCTTGAAGTAGCCGGCGGTGAACACGGCCTCGGCGCTGTTCGGCGGCGCGTTGCGGAAGAAGGTCTTGAATCCGTGCGCGGTCAGCTCGTCGCTGGTGCCATCGGAGGTCTGGATCACGTTGGCACGCGCGTAGATCGGCTGCGCGGCCAGCGCGGCGCCGCTGGTGTAGCTGCCGATCACCGCGAGCACGCCGTCGTTGACCAGCTGGCGGGCGCAGATCGCGGCCGGGGCGGCTTCGCCCTGGTCGTCGCAGACCTTCACCTGCAGGGGATGGCCGAGCAGGCCACCCTTGGCGTTTTGCTGCTTGACCAGCAGCTTGACGGCGTCGGCGATGCCCTGGCCTTCGTTGGCGTACTGCCCGGTGATCGGCGCCTGCACGCCGATGGTGATCGGAGCGGCGGCCTGCGCGGCGCCGGCGGCGAAGGCGCCGGCGATGAGGCCGTAGACGAGCTTTCTGGAGAATGTCCTGGTCATGGTCTGGCTACTCGATGGGTTGGGAGTCAAGGGGACGGGCTAGGTCGACCACCTGCACGATGGCCGCGCTCGGCGCTCGCCGCCGGGCAAGGCGGTGTGGGCGCCCGGTCTGCGGCGAAGCTCGCAACATACCGGGTGTTACCTGGGGATGCATTAGGGTTGCACCTGAGTTTGTAAGAAAATCGCACATGGGTTGCACCCATGTCTTTACTTTGTGGCACAAAGGTGCAACTATCCGCCCCATGCCGCCGTGCGGACAGCATAACCGGACTGCATCCATGGGTGTAACGACTATCGGTGTGAAAATCGACGAGCAGGTGCGCCTGCGCATCAAGGCCGCTGCCGAGGCGCATGGGCGCAGCCCGCATTACGTGGTCAAGCAGATGATCCTGCAGGGCCTGGAGCGCCTGGAGCGCGGCGAGGGCCTGGCCGTCGGCGACGAGGCCGCCGAGCCGGCTGGCCTGGACGCCGCCGAGGCGACGCAGGAACCCGCGCCGGTACCCTTCCTGGAGATGGCCCAGGAGGTGCAACCCCAGACCGTGCTGCGCGCGGCCATCACCGCCGCCTACAGGCGCCCCGAGACCGAATGCGTGCCGGCGCTGGTGGCGCAGGCGCAACTGGCGCCCGAGCAGTCCGCCGCGGTGCAGGACACGGCGCGCCGGCTGGCCCTCAAGCTGCGCTCCAAGCGCACCCGCGGGGTGGTCGAGACCCTGCTGCAGGAATACGCGCTGTCCAGCCAGGAAGGCATCGCGCTGATGTGCCTGGCCGAGGCGCTGCTGCGCATTCCCGACACCCCCACGCGCGACGCGCTGATCCGCGACAAGGTCGGCGCCGGGGACTGGCAGAGCCACCTCGGAGGCGGGCGCTCGCTGTTCGTCAACGCCGCCACCTGGGGGCTGCTGCTCACCGGGCGCCTGGTGGTCACCAGCAGCGAGGACAAGCTCTCGTCCCTGCTCACGCGCCTGGTGGCGCGCGGCGGCGAGCCGGTGGTGCGCGGCGGCGTGAACATGGCCATGCGCCTGATGGGCGAGCAGTTCGTGCTGGGCCAGACCATCGCCGACGCGCTGGCCAACGCCCGCAAGCGCGAGGCGCGGGGTTTCCGGCATTCCTACGACATGCTCGGCGAGGCGGCGCTGACGGCGCGCGACGCCGAGCGCTACCTGCGCGACTACGAGCAGGCCATCCATGCCATCGGCAAGTCGGCGCAGCGCCGGGGCATCTACGAAGGCCCGGGCATTTCCATCAAGCTGTCGGCGCTGCACCCGCGCTACAGCCGCTCGCAGCGCCAGCGGGTGATGGACGAGCTGCTGCCGCGCCTGACCCACCTGGCCCGCCTGGCTCGCCACTACGACATCGGCCTGAACATCGACGCCGAGGAGGCCGACCGCCTGGAGCTGTCGCTGGATCTGCTGGAAAGCCTGTGCTTCGATCCGGACCTGCAGCACTGGAACGGCATCGGCTTCGTGGTGCAGGCCTACCAGAAGCGCGCTCCCTTCGTGCTGGATTTCCTGATCGACCTGGCGCAGCGCTCGCGCCGGCGCCTGATGGTGCGCCTGGTCAAGGGCGCCTACTGGGACAGCGAGATCAAGCGCGCCCAGCTCGACGGGCTGGAGGGTTTCCCGGTGTTCACCCGCAAGGTGCACACCGACGTGTCCTACCTGGCCTGCGCACGCAAGCTGCTGGACGTGCCGCAGGCGGTGTTCCCGCAGTTCGCCACCCACAACGCGCACACGGTGGCCGCCATCCATGCCATGGCGGGCAACAACTTCTACGTCGGGCAGTACGAGTTCCAGTGCCTGCACGGCATGGGCGAGCCGCTGTACGAGGAGGTGGTGGCGGCCGAGGGCTTGAACCGCCCCTGCCGCATCTATGCGCCGGTGGGCACGCACGAGACCTTGCTGGCCTACCTGGTGCGCCGCCTGCTGGAGAACGGGGCCAACACCTCCTTCGTGCACCTGATCAACGACCCCAAGGCCGATCTGGATCAGATCGTCGCCGACCCGGTGCAACTGGCGCGGCGCATCACGCCCCTGGGCGCGCCGCATGAGCGCATCGCGCTGCCCGGGGATCTGTACGGCAGCCAGCGCGGCAACTCCGCGGGCTTCGACCTCAGCAACGAACAGCGCCTGGGCGCGCTGGCCGCGGCGGGTCTGGCCAGCCTGGAGACGCGCTGGCAGGCACGCCCGCTGCTGGCCAGTGGCGAAGTGGACGGGGCGGCGCGCCCGGTGCTCAACCCCGCCGATCTGCGCGACGTGGTCGGCTCGGTGGTCGAGGCCGATGCGGCGCTGTGCGCGCGCGCCTTCGAGCTGGCGCTGGCCGAGGCTCCCGTGTGGCAGGCCACGCCGGCACCCGACCGCGCGGCCGTGCTGCTGCGTGCCGCCGACCTGCTGGAGCAGCGCATGCCGCGACTGGCCAGCCTGATCGTGCGCGAAGCCGGGCGGGCGCTGCCGGCGGCCATCGGCGAGGTGCGCGAGGCGGTGGACTTCCTGCGCTACTACTCGGCGCAGGCCATGCAGCACCTGCACGACTCGGAGCATCGTCCGCTGGGGCCGGTGGTGGCCATCAGCCCGTGGAATTTCCCGCTGGCGATTTTCACCGGGCAGATCGCCGCGGCGCTGGCCGCGGGCAACGTGGTGCTGGCCAAACCGGCCGAGCAGACACCGCTGATCGCCCATGCCGCCGTGCAGATCCTGCTCGAGGCCGGGCTGCCGGCCGGAGCACTGCAATTGCTGCCCGGCGATGGCCGGGTCGGGGCCGCGCTGGTCGGCGACCCGCGGGTGCGCGGGGTGCTGTTCACGGGATCCACCGAGGTGGCGCGCCTGATCCAGTCCCGGCTGGCCGAGCGCCTGGACGCGCACGGGCTGCCGATTCCCCTGATCGCCGAGACCGGCGGGCAGAACGCCATGGTGGTGGATTCCTCCGCCTTGCCGGAACAGGCGGTGAGCGACATCGTGGCCTCGGCCTTCGACTCGGCCGGGCAGCGCTGCTCGGCGCTGCGCATCCTGCTGGTGCAGGAGGACGTGGCCGATCGCCTGCTGGAGATGCTTCGTGGCGCGATGGACGAATTGCACATCGGTCGCCCGGACCGACTGGACACCGACGTCGGCCCGGTGATCAGCGCGGAGGCCCGCGAGACCATCGAGGGCCATGTCGAGGCCATGCGCGCGCGCGGCCATGCCGTGTACGCGCCCCAGCTTCCCCCCCAGGCCCGGCATGGGCATTTCGTCGCGCCGACCCTGGTGGAGATCCCTTCCATCGACGTGCTGGGCCGCGAGGTCTTCGGCCCGGTACTGCATGTGCTGCGGTACCGAAGCGAGCAGTTGGAGCAGGCCATCGACGCGGTCAACACCCTGGGCTATGGCCTGACCTTCGGAATCCACAGCCGCATCGACGAGACCATCGCGAGGGCGGGTTCGCGCATCCGCGCGGGCAATGTGTACGTCAACCGCAACATGATCGGCGCCGTGGTGGGCGTGCAGCCCTTCGGCGGCCACGCACGCTCGGGCACGGGCCCGAAGGCGGGCGGCCCGCTGTACCTGCGCCGCCTGGTCGCGCCCACCGGGGCCCCCTTCCTGCCCTGCGCCGAGGCCCCCGAGGCATTGCGCAGCCTGCTCGATGCCCTGCGCGAGCAGGGCATCGACACCGCGGCACTGCAGGCCTACGCCTCGCTGGCGCCCGATCGCAGGCCGGCTCGCCTGGCGGGCCCGGTGGGCGAGCACAATGACTACCTGCTGCTGCCGCGCGGGCAACTGCTGTGCCGGGCCGACACGCGCGAGGAACTGTTGCGCCAGGTCGCGGCGGCGCTGGCCACCGGCAATGTCGCGCTGCTGTCGGGCGCGCATGCCGTGGCGGCCGTGGCGCTGCTTCCGTCCGCATTGCGCGAGCAGGTGCGCGTCGCCACCCCGCAGGACCTGCCCGATGCCGCGCTGTACCAGGGCGGCGCGGCCGGCCTGCGCGCGCTGCAGGCCGAGCTCACCCGCTACGAGCACGCGGTGGTGAATGTCTATGCCTTGCCCAGCGACGCGATCAAGGCTTCGGACTATCCGCTGGAACTGTTGCTGCACGAACAGGCCGTAAGCGTGAACACCGCAGCCGCCGGAGGCAATGCCAGCTTGATGACCATCGGCTGAATCTCCTGCATTCGGCCTCGCGGGCTTCGGCATCCCCGGAGCCCGCCGCCCGCGGGGTGCGCCCGGGTATGCTTGCAGGATGGACCAAGACTCCCAGGCCGAGCACGGCCACGACTTGCCCGATCCGCCGGATGCCCAGGCGGACCGGGCGTTCATGCGCCTGGCGCTGGACCAGGCCCAGAATGCCTGGCTGCTGGGCGAGGTGCCGGTGGGTGCCGTGCTGGTGCGCGAGGGCAGGGTGCTGGCCACCGGCTACAACCGTCCGGTGGGCGATTCCGATCCAACGGCCCATGCCGAGATCGTCGCGCTGCGCCAGGCCGCCAGCCTGATGGGCAACTACCGGCTTCCCGGCTGCACCTTGTACGTCACCCTGGAGCCCTGCGCGATGTGTGCGATGGCGCTGCTGCACGCGCGCGTGCAACGCGTGGTGTTCGGCGCCTTCGACCCCAAGACCGGGGCCGGGGGCAGCGTGCTCAACCTGTTCGCCGAGTCGCGCCTGAACCACCATGCGCAGTTGCACGGGGGTGTGGAAGCCGCTGCCTGCGGAGCCCTGCTGCAGGAGTTCTTCCGCGAGCGTCGGCGCCTGGGCGCCCAGGCGCGTGCGCGCGATGCGGAGGAGGCGCCGCAAAGCGCGGCGCAGGACGGTATCGAGGTCAGTCACCTGGACCAGCCCGGAGAGGAATTCGATGACTGAACCCGTCGCGCCGAAGACGCGCAAGGTTTTCACGCGGGGGGAACTGCGCCTCGTGTCCCCCTCGGGCGCCGTGCCCCAGCCGCAGCGCATCGAGCGCGCGGCCGAGCACCTGGGCGAACTGGGGTTCCGCGTGCGCATCGACGCGGCGGCACTGTTGCGCGAGCAGCGTTTCGCGGGCAGCGACGCCCGGCGCGTGCAGGCCCTGCACCGTGCGGCGCGCAGTCGCGCGAGCGTGGTCATGGCCACGCGCGGCGGCTACGGCCTCACGCGCATGCTCGACGCGCTGGACTACCCCTTGCTGCACGAGGCCGTGAGCCGGCGCGGCCAGGTCTGGGTGGGGCACAGCGACTTCACCGCCTTGCAACTGGCCATGCTCGCCCGCGCCGGCAGCGTGACCTACAGCGGGCCGATGGCCAGCTTCGACTTTGGCGCCGAGCGGGTCGACGAGATCACCCGGGAAAGTTTCCTGGACGTCGTGGACTCGCGCCTGGAGGCGGTGGGATTCGAATGCCCCGACGCGCCGGGCTCCCTGGACGCGGCCGGCGTGCTGTGGGGCGGCAACCTGAGCCTGGTGTGCAACCTGGTGGGCACGCCGTATCTTCCGCGCGTGCGCGGCGTGCTGTTCCTGGAGGACGTGTCGGAGCACCCCTACCGCATCGAGCGCATGCTCACGCAACTGCTGGGCGCCGGGGTGCTGCAGCGTCAGCGCGCGGTATTGCTGGGCGCCTTCACCGACTACCGTCTGAGCCCGCATGACGCGGGCTACGACCTGCCGCAGGTGGTGGCCTGGTTGCGCTCACGCCTGCGCGAGCACGCGGTGCCGGTGCTCACCGGCCTGCCCTTCGGCCACGTGCGCACCAAGCTGTGCCTGCCCCATGGGGCGCGCTGCCGGCTGGTGCGCGAGGGAACGGATGCCTATCTGGTGTTCGGCCACTCGCACGGCGGCCATCATCGGGAGGCGGGCGCGTCCGCAGGCGGGCAGGGCCGGGATGCGCATCCCCACGATTCGCAAGCGGACGGGTCCCACCCGCACGGTACCCATCCGCACGGTACCCATCCGCACGGCTCTCGTTCGCACGAGCCGCACTGAGCGGCTCGCCGCGGCTCAGGCCGTGGCCGAGCCCTCGCCGACATGCGCCAGCGCGGCCAGGTCCTCGGTGGACAGCACGCGGGGGATGTCCAGCAGGATGATGAAGCCGCTTTCCATGCGCGCCATGCCCTGGATGAACTCGCGCCGCAGCCCGGTGCCGAAGGCCGGGGCCGGCTCGATCTGCGAGCTGTCCAGGTCCAGCACGGCGTTGACCGCGTCGACCAGCACGCCCAGCGCCTGCGGGCCGTCGGGGGTGCTCACCTCGACGATGACGATGCAGGTGCGCGCGCGCAGCTCGGTGGGCGGGCGCCCGAAACGCTGCGCGAGGTCGATCACCGGCACCACGCGTCCGCGCAGGTTGATCACCCCGTGCACGAAGCCGGGCATCATCGGGATGGTGGTCGGACGCGCGTACTCGATGATCTCGCGCACGCCGAGGATGTCCACGCCGTAGGACTCTCCCTGCAGCGAGAAGGTCAGGTACTGACCCGGAGCCGCGGGGCCGTGCGCATGCAGGGCCTCGAGCGAGACCGCGGTCGTGGAGGAGGCAGGGACGGGAAGGTTCATGGCGAGTGCGGGTGGGGGGAACGTGCGAGCATGCGCGATTGTGCCAGCCTGGTGGGCCCGTGCCGGCGCATCAGGCCGCCTGAGCCCCCGGAAGGGCGCGGTGGCGCGTGACCTCGGGCGCGGCGGCCAGCAGGGCCGGGACATCCAGGATCAGGGCCACGCGGCCATTGCCCAGGATGGTCGAGCCGCCGATGCCCCGCAGATGGGCGAACAGCGAGCCCAGGGGTTTGATCACGGTCTGGTACTCGCCCAGCAGTCGCTCCACCACCAGGCCCACGCGCTGGCCCGAGGCGGACACCACGACCACGTTGCGCCGCGCCGGCGAAGCGCCGGCGGGGGTCTCGGAGCGCGTGCCCAGCGCGCGCTCCAGATGCAACAGCGGCAGCACCTCCCCGCGCAGGTTCAGGTAGCCCTGCTGCTGTCCCTGCTCGGGGTATTGCAGGCATTCGACCACGGCGTCCAGCGGCAGCACGTAGCTGCGCCCGGCGCTCTCGATCAGGAAGCCGTCGATGATGGCCAGGGTCAGCGGCAGGCGCAGGCGCATGGTGGTCCCGGCGCCGGCCTCGCTGTGGATGTCGATGGTGCCGCGAATGGCCTCGATGTTGCGGCGAACCACGTCCATGCCCACGCCGCGCCCGGACAGGTCGGTGATGGTCTCGGCCGTGGAGAAGCCGGGCTCGAAGATCAGTTTCCACACTTCGGCGTCGGGCAGGGTGTGCGCCGCCTCCGCATCGATCAGGCCGCGCTGCACCGCCTTGGCGCAGATGCGCTCGCGGTTCAGCCCCGCGCCGTCGTCGACCACCTCGATGACGATGCTGCCGGCGTCGTGGGTGGCCGAAAGGCGCAGCGTCCCCTGCGCGGGCTTGCCGCGGGCGACGCGCACATCGGGCTTTTCCAGCCCGTGGTCCATGGAGTTGCGCACCAGGTGCATCAGCGGGTCGGTGATGCTCTCGACCAGCGATTTGTCCATCTCGGTCTCGCCGCCCTGGATGACCAGCGCGATGTCCTTGCCGAGCTCGCGCGCGGTGTCGCGCACCACGCGCTGGAAGCGCGCGAAGGTCTCGCCGATCTCGACCATGCGCAGCTTGAGGGCACGCTCGCGGATCTCCTCCACCAGGCGAGTGACCTCCGCGGCGGCCTCGACCTGCGCGGGCTGCTGGGCCTGCAGCGAGTTGCCGGCGCTGGCGATGACCAGTTCGCCCACGAGGTCGATCAGCGCGTCGAGCTTGTCGGCGGCCACGCGCAGCATCTGGCCTTCGCGACTGCGGCGCTCCTTGGCCTGGCGCTGCTTGTCCAGCGCGGCCTGCACGATGGGCTCGTGGGTGGCGCCTTCGCGCACCAGGATCTGACCCAGCGGCTCGCGCTCGCCCTGGGGGAGGAGCTGCGCGCCTTGTTCCTGCTCGCGCAGCGCGTGGTCGAGTTCGTGGCGGGTCAGCGTGCCGACCTGCACCAGGATCTCGCCCAGGCGGAGCTCGTCCTCGGGCAGCGAGCGGATGAGCTCGACGTATTCCGCGATGCGGCTGTGCGCCGGCAGGATGCAGATGTCGCTGTCCTCGCGCACGAACTCGAACACCGCCTCGATGTCGGCCTTGCTGGCCTCGCTGCGGAAATTGATCTCGAAGCCCAGATAGCAGGACTCGGGATCCAGATCCGGCAGCGCGGGAAGCGCGTCGTCCAGCGTGGCCAGCGCGACGATGTCGCCCAATCCGCGCAGGTAGCGGATGAAGGCGAGGGGATCCATCCCGTTGCGCAGACAATCCCGCCCGAAGCGCAGGGAGATGTGCCAGCTTGCGGTGCTCGCCTCCTGAGGCTGCAGGCGCACGACCTTGTCCTCGGCCTGGGGCGAGGACGTGTGCACGGTGACGGCGCCCGGCGCTGCCGGTTCGCGAGCCGCGGGGGAGGGGGCGGAAGCGGGCCCCGACGATGGGACCGTGGGTGCCTGCAGGCTTTGCAGGCGAGCCACCAGGGCCTGTTCGTTGGGGCCGGGTTGCAGCCCGTCGCCTCCCTCGGAGACGGCTTCGATCAAGCCCGCCAGGTGGTCGCGAGCATCCAGAAGGGTGCCGACCACCGCGTCGTCCGCGCTCACCGCGCCGGCGCGCATCTGGTCCAGCAGGCTTTCCAGGTGATGGGTGAAGCGCACGACGCCGTCGAGGCCGAACAGGCCCGCGGAGCCCTTGATGGTGTGCGCGGCCCGGAACAGCTCGTTGACCATGTCCGGATCGGAGCCGCCCTCGAGTTGCAGGAGGCTGTGTTCCATGCCGGAAAGCAGGTCGCGCGCCTCGGTGATGAAGGCCTGCAGCGCCTGCAGCATCTGCTGCTCGAAACTCATGCCCGGACTCCCACCGTTTCCACCACGGGATCGCCGAAAAAGCCCAGCAACTGGCACAGCTCCAGGGTCTCCAGCAGCGCCGGGCTGTGCGCCACCAGGCTCAGGGCGCGGCCCTGCGCGGCAGCCGCCCGCTTGGTGGACATCAGCAGTTGCACTCCGGAGGTGTCGATCTCGTCGACCCCGGAAAGGTCCAGCTCCAGGCGCTGGCGCGTGCGCAGCAGTTCCAGCAGGCGCTCGTGCAACTCGCCCGCGGCGTAGATGTCCATGGAGCCGCGCAGCTCCACGCGTCCGGGCGCGATGTCATCACGCGTCAGCACTTCCATGGGGATGGGCTCCAGGCGGTCGGGTTGGGTGCTTCAGGCGGGCATGAGCTTGGCCACCGCGGCCAGCATCTGCGCCGGTTGGAAGGGCTTGACCACCCAGGCGCGGGCGCCGGCGGCCTGGCCTTCGGCCTTTTTCTCGGCCTGGCTCTCGGTGGTCAGCATGATGATCGGGGTGAACTTGTACTCGGGCTTGGTCTTGACCTGACGCACCAGCTCGATGCCGTCCATATTGGGCATGTTCACGTCGCTGATGATCAGGTGCACCTTGCGGCCGTCCAGCTTGGACAGCGCGTCGACGCCATCGCAGGCCTCGATGACCTCGTAGCCGGCGCTGGAAAGGGCGATGTTCACCACCTGCCGGAGCGAGGCGGAATCATCGACGATGAGTATGGTCTTGGACATTTCGACAGGCTAACGCGGAGAAAGTGCGGACGCAACGGTTTAGAAGAAGGTGATCTCGTCGTCGCCGCCGGAGGAAGCGTCGTTCTGGGCGCCCTCGTGCGCCAGGCGCTGCTCCTGGGTGGTGTAGCCCACGGCCAGGCGCGCCAGCATGGCGTCGCCGTCGGGCGTGGACGGCGAGGCAGCGAATTCACGCGACAGGTCCTGCAGGGCGCGCGCGGCATGGTCCAGGATCTGGCTCACGCGGTCGCCGAATTGCAACGCCACCATGACGCGGGATACTTCCTGTTGCGCCTGCTCCCCCTCGGCGCGCAGCGTGGCCGCCGCGCGCCCCTGCTCCGCGGCCAGTTCATGCAGGCGCCCGAGCACGCCCTGGACCGCCTGGTCGGTGTCGGCGAAGGTCTGTTTCTCCTCCTCGGTGGAGCGCATCGCGGCCTGCGCCATCGCGCGCATCTCCTGGCCGATGGCATGGACGCGCTCGGCCATGTCCTGGCTGGTCTGGCGCGACTGCGCGGAGAGCTTGCGCACCTCCTCGGCCACGATGGAAAAACCGCGTCCGTGCTCCCCGGCGCGCGCCGCCTCGATGGTCGCGTTGAGCGCCAGCAGATCGGTCTTGGCCGCCAGCGCGGCCACGCGCTCGACCAGGCCTTGAAGCGCGCTGGCGTGGGTGGTCACGCCCTGGGCCTGGCGGGCCGCCTCGTCGCGGCGCCGCAGGGCCACGCGCAGGTTCTCCACCACCTGCCCGAGCTGCTCGCGGCTTTGCGAGAAGGCCTCGGTCACGCCGCTGCCGGCCTGCGCCGAGGCCGCCGCGTCCGAGGCGCGCATGGATTTCTCGAAACTGGCGTGCAGTTGCGCGAAACGGCGGCTGAGATCCAGTACCGCGGAGTCCATCTGCGCGCGCGCGCCCTGCACATGCTGCGACAGCAGCTCGAGCGCGCGTGCCGCGGGGGAAGCGGCTGCGGTCGGAACGGAGTTGGCGGCTTCTGGCATGGCGATCTCTAGGTTGGCGCGGGGCACCTGGCTACAGGCCCAGCTGGGACAGCAGGTCGTCGACGTTGTCCTGGTCCAGGCGCCCGGCGCCGAAGGTGTCGGTCAGGGCATCGGGAGGCAGCACGGCGTGCAGCTCGGCCAGTGCCTGGCGTGCGTCGGTGGGCACGGGTCCCAGTTGGGCCAGGGCTTCCTGGATGCGCGACTCCACGGCCTGCAGCAGCGCGATGGTCTTCTTCAGGCGCTGGCCGGCCAGGTCCTGGCCCTGCTGCGTGGTCAGGATGGTCCGCAGGTGGCCGTCCAGGCGTTCCAGGCGCTGGTCGATGAAGTCGCCGTTGGTGACGCGGATGGCCTGCAGCTCGGCCTGCGCGGCCTCCACCGCTTCCAGGGTCCGCATGGCCTGCTGCTCGCTCAGATGCAGCACCTCCTGCAGCGGGTGGCTGGCCCCGGGCAGGTCGCTGGAGGCGTGCAGGATGCGTTGCACGCCCTGGGTGAGCAGCGCATCGGCCTCGATCAGCTGGTGCAGCGCCTGGCCCGGCGCCGGGGAATCGGAGGGCGTGCTCATGTCGACGCCCCGACCTGCGAGCCGGCGTTGTGCAGGCGCTGCAGGATGCCGTCGATCTTGGCCTTGAGCGCGTCGGCGGGGAAGGGCTTGACGATGTAGCCGTTGACCCCCGCCTGCGCGGCCGCCAGGATGTTCTCCTTCTTGGCCTCGGCGGTCACCATCAGCACCGGCAGGCCGCGGATGGCGGGATCCGAGCTGGCGCGGATCTCGCGCAGCAGGTCGATGCCCTGCATGTTGGGCATGTTCCAGTCGGTCACGACGAACTCGATCCCGCCGGCCTGGATGCGCCGCAGGGCCTGCACCCCGTCCTCGGCCTCGTCGATCGTGCCCGTCACGTGTCCGGTCTGCAGCAGCAGGCCGCGCACGATGCGCCGCATGGTCGGGAAATCGTCAACAACCAGGAATTTCAATCCCGCACCTTGTGGTCTTGTACGCTGTCATCGCGTTTTCTAACGACACCGCCGCGTGAATCTTGAACCCCCGCAGCGCCCCCTCGTGCCATGCCACCGCACCCCCCTGCTCGTACCACCCCTGCTCGTACCGCCCATGCTCGCGTCGCCAGTCTGCGCCGGCTGACCGCAAATCCGGCCATTGTACGGATGCCGCAAGGGGGCGAGACGGGAGATTCACCCATGGTCGGCAGGCCTTGCGCACGGATCTCGCACGATGCACTGCCAGGCCCGTTCCCAACCTGAAATAATGCCGTGCTGCGCGCCACCGGGCGCGCAGTCCTCGTTTTCCGCACTCCTGTCGAGCCCTTCGCTTTCCCCTTCCGGCCTGCCGATGCCTCCGCCACCGACGTCCGCCGCCTCTCCCGCCAGCATCGCGCGTGCCGCACTGCGCAGTCTGGCCGAGCAGGGCATCGAGCCCACGCCGGAGCAATACCGGCGCGCCTACATGGCGGCGTCTCCGGCGGCCAGCCTGCCGGCGGGCGCCGGGGAGTGGCTGCAACACCTGGAGAGATCCTCGCTGGCGCTGGAGGATGGGGCGCCCGCCTTGCGGGCAGCCATCTCCCAGGGCGACTGGGAACAGGTGGCGCGCATGCTCCGGGATCGTCTCGAGACACCTTTCGATCCCGAGCAGGGCCGCGGGCTGGGGGCCTCGGTGGCCCGCTTCGTTCGGGAATGGGATCGCTCCCAGGCCGGACTGTCCCGGGTGCAGAAACTGCAGGCCCTGCAAGCCGTGGAATCGGCCGACGATGCGCTGGGGGCCCTGCAACTGCTGCGCAACACCACCGAGCGCTGGGCCAGCCTGCGCGAGCGCCCCGCACCGCCACGCAGCGAGGCGCCGACCCCGGCGCCGATGCCTTCGGGTTCCTGGAAGCGCCTGTGGGTGGATGCGGTGCGCATGGCCGAGCAGGCCTATGCGGACCAGCCCTCGATCCAGGCGCAGGCGCGCGCCTTGCTCGACGATGCCTCGGAGCTCCAGGACGCGGCCGCGGGTTTCGCCGCGCAGGCGCAGAATCTGTGGGACGCCTGCGAGCATTGGCATGGTGCGACGACCGCATCGCGCACGCGCATGCTCGAGGCCGTGCGCCTGCTGCTGGACAACGTGGCGGAACTGTTCACGCCCCAGCACTGGATCCAGGGGCAGGTGGCGGCGCTGCACGGGGTGCTGCACGAGCCGCTGGAGCCGCAGCGCCTGGAGCAGGCGGTGCACGGCCTGAAGGATCTGCTGCTTCGCCAGGGCGTCATGCAAAAGGCCAGCGCCGACGCGCGCCTGCTGGCGCGCGAGCTCATCGACATGGTGGTGCGCAGCCTGGGCACCTATGTCGAAAGCAGCGAGCGCTACGGCGAACGCCTGCGCGCGGGCATGCATGAGCTCGAGGAATCGGGCGATTCGCAACGCGCCAAATCCGTGGTGCAGGGCATTCTTGCGCAGAGCCAGCAGATGCTCGAGGACACACGCCAGTTGCGCGTGTCCTTCGCCGATGCGCAGGAGCAGTTGCAGCAGGCCCGCAGCCGGGCCCGCACGCTGGAGGCGGAGCTGGAGCAGCTCAGCGAGCTGATCCAGCAGGACCCCCTGACCGGCGCATTGAACCGCCGTGGGCTGGAAGCGGCCTTCCGGCGCGAGGTCTCGCGCGCCTCGCGCAGCGGCGAGGCGCTGAGCCTGTCGATGGTGGATCTGGATTTTTTCAAGCGCATCAACGACCAATACGGCCACGACACCGGCGATGCCGTGCTGCGCGAGCTGGTGCAGGTGCTGCGCTCCGAATTGCGCCCGACCGACGTGATCGCCCGCATCGGCGGCGAGGAATTCCTGCTGCTGCTGCCCGGCGAGGATGAGCAGGGAGCCGCCGCCGCGGTGCAGCGCGCCCAGCGCAGCTTCAGCGCGCGCCGCTTCACCCATCCGCAGCAGCCTGCCGGCATCCGCGCGCATTTCAGCGCCGGCGTGGGCCGCTGGGCGCCCGGCGAGGCGCTCGAGGCCGTCTACGCGCGCGTGGACAAGGCCCTGATGCAGGCCAAGACCTCCGGACGAGACCGCGTGGAACTCGCCCCGCCCCCGCAACCGCAGCCTTGACGCCGCTCGAACGCATCGGCGACAGTGCTGCGCATTTCCTTCCGCCCCAACTGAGCTCGTTTCCCCCCGCACACCATGGCTACCAAGGCAAAAGAGAAAGACAAAGACGAAGCGCCGGCGAAAAAGTCCGGCAAGGGCAAACTCATCGTGATCATCGCGGTCGTGCTGTTGCTGCTGCTGGGTGCCGGCGGCGGGGCCGCATGGTGGTTCCTGGTGCACGACAAGGCGGGCAAGACGCCCGCCAAACCGGTGGCGGCCGCGCCGAAGCCGGCCCACTTCATCAGCCTGCAACCCTTTGTCACGAATGTGCAGAGCACCGACGGCCAGGTGCATTACGTGCAGGTGACCATCGACCTCAAGGCCGATGATCCGAAGGTCGACGAGCAGGTCAAGGCCTTGATGCCCGAGATCCGCAGCTCCATCCTGAACATCCTGGCCGCGCAGCAGGCGGCCACCGTGACCCAGGATGCCACGCGCGACAAGCTGCGGGCCGCCGTGCTGGCCAAGGTCAACGAGATCCTGCGCGGCGCCGAGCCCGCGAGCCCCGGCAAGGCCGCGGCGGGGCCCATCCTGGGCGTGTATTTCTCCGGCTTCGTGATGCAATGAGCCCCGGCGCGCGGGAACTCCGCGCGCGCATTCCCATCATGAGCGGCGCGAAGCTGTCCGCGGAAAAGCAGGCCCTGTTCCAGGAGATGGTCTGGCGCCTGATGGGCAACCTGCAGGATGCCCACTGGCGCGACATGCTGGATCCGGCGACGCCGCTGGGGCGCTGGATTCGCGAGCGCTACGACAGACTGGCTGCCGCCGGCGAGGACACGGTCAGCCTGCTGGCCCAGTCGGCCGCCGTGGACCTGTTCATCCAGAATGTGCATCCCCTCGCCGGGACCGGTGGCCGGGCGCGGGGCGAGGGGGCGGGCGAGGGTGCGGGCGACAGGGACGAGGACGCCGCCTGATCCCGTGCGCGGGGCGCCGGGCCGCTGCGGGCCTTGCGGCCGGGGGCTCGATCAGCGCTTGACGAAATCGATCACTACGGCCTCGGTGTCGCGCTGGCGATAGTTCACTTCCACGGTCTCGCCGTAGTGGGCCTGGAGCTGGTGCAGCAGCGGCAGGGGATCGTGGTCATTCACGAAGCGCATGGTCTCGCCCGAGTGCAGGGCGTCGAGGGCCCCGAAGATGGCGGCATGGCGAAAACGCTTGGCGATGCCCCTGGCGTCGAAGGGATAGGTGGCGTCGGGGCGAAGGTGCAGGTGGGGGGTGTTCATGGAAGCACTCGTGGGGGGGGGTGGGAGCCTGAAGAGCGGCCCGGCTCATAAGATTCACTATGAATGAATCTTAATGGCTGGGCGCGGTGTGTCAAGAGCCGGAGCCGGGAAAAAGCAACGGGAACGCCGGACTCAGGGGCCGCCGCGCCGGCCTGGCCGTGCTGGCAGGTCCACCGCCACCTCGCCGCCCGCGGGCGGTGGCAGCAGGTCGGCCAGGGTGTAGCCGTCCAGGTGCCCGAGGAAGCTCTCGAGCGCCCCTTTGATCGCGCCCGTGAGCCGGCAGGCGCGGCTGATGCGGCAGTGATCGCTCAGGCCCAGGCACTCGACCAGGTAGAAGTCGGGTTCGATGTCGCGCACCACCGCGCCCACGCGGATGTCCGCGGGGGCGCGGGCCAGGCGGATGCCGCCGCCCTTGCCGCGCACCGTCTCCAGCCAGCCGCGCTGACCGAGCACCTGGGTGATCTTCATCAGGTGGGTCTCGGAAATCGCGTGCGCCGAGGCCACCTCGGCGATGGTGCAAAGGCGATCCGGATGCTGCGCGACGTACATCAGCAGGCGCAGCGCATAGTCGGTCATCGTGGTCAGGCGCATGGGGGCTCAGCATATCGGACGCCGGGCCGACTGGGCATACAGCAGGGTCAGGCGCTGGGGCAATTCGGCGGCATTGCGCACCAGCGCGAAGCGGTGGCGCCCGAATACATGGGGAAGGTAGTCCTGCGCCTGCTGGTCGATGGTGACGCAGAACGGCCGCAGCCCGAGCTCGCGCGCGGCCAGGAAGGCATGGCGCGTGTCCTCGATGCCGTAGCGCCCCTCGTAGACATCGTTGTCATTGGGCTTGCCGTCGGTGAGCAACAGCAGCAGGCGCTGGCGCGAGGCCTCTCGCGCCAGCATTTGCGTGGCAGCGCGCAGGGCAGCCCCCATGCGCGTGTAGTCGCCGGCGCGCAGACAGGCGATGCGCGCGCGCGTCGTGGGTCCATGCGCTTCGTCGAAGCCCTTCACCCGCTGCAGGCGCACGTCGCGGGGGCCCCGGGACTGGAATCCGTACACGGCGAAGCGGTCGCCCGCCGCGCCCAGGGTTTCGGAGAACAGCAACAGTCCGTCGCGGATCACGTCGATCGCACGGCGCCCGTCGGCCAGTTCGGAATCCGTCGACAGGGAAAGGTCGGCCAGCAGCAGACAGGACAGGTCGCGGCGCTGCTCGCGCCGGTCGATGTGCACCCGACTCGGCGGCTGCGCCGACACGCGCTGCAGCAGGTAGCGGTCGAGGTCGATCTCCGAGCCCTCGGCCTGCGCGCGCATGCGCACCCGTTGCGGTTGCATGGCCAGGAACAGGCGCCGGAGTCGCTTGCGCTGGCCCTCCAGCCTGCGCGGGAAGACCCCGTCGGCGCCCTCCCGCCCGTCGAGGGAGGGCGTCGTCTCGCGCAATGCGCAGCGATCGGCGCGAAGCACGCCGCCGTGGTGGTCCCACTCCGGCAACAGCCACGGGCCGCCCGGCGCCGGCTCCCGCGGGGCTGGCGGCGCCACGGCGAGCTCCATGCGAACCGAACTGGCGCAGACCCTGCCGTCGCGGGCCAGGCTGAGCACTTCGAGGTCCTCGGCCGCGGCCGCGCAATCGCCGGACGCATCGTCCCGCACGTCCAGGTCCATGCGCGTGTAGGGCGCCAGGGTGTGGATGCTTTCCTGGCGAGGCAGCAGCAGGCCGGGGCGTCGGGGCGCCAGCGGGCTCCGAAGCGCCTGGCGCCGTACCGCATCGGCGCTTGCCCGCGCGGGCCCGGTCCGGGAGGCCGCCTCCGGATCGACGGACCGGGCCTGCGAGAGCACGAAATCGGGGCGCAGCCACAAGCCCACGGGCTGCCAGGCCCGCTCGGCCGGCGGCAGTTGCGGCACGCTGCCCGGGCAAGCCAGCGCCTGGCGGATGGCTCGCTCCCGCGCCGCCTGGGCCGGCGGCAGGGAATGCAGGGCTGGCCGCAGCGCCAGCTCGGCCTCGACCAGGCCTTGGTAGCGTGGCCGCAGGGCCGGGAAGTCTCGCAGCAGCTGCGCCGCCGCGGCCTGGTTGCGCGGGAACCAGGCCAGGTCCGCGTGCTCCCGGCTTGCCGCGGCCAGCGCGGTGAGCCAGAAGTACAGGTCCTCGTTGCAGGCTCGCCGCGGGTAGCGCGCCAGCCTGGGCGGCAGGTGCAAGGCCTCGGCGTCGGTCCAGGCCAGGCTCAGCCGATCGCCCGTTCCGGCGAGTCGTTGCAGCCAGCCTCGCGCATGTCCCGAGCCCATCGAGCCGCCACGCTGCACGCTCAGGGCCGGGTCGCCGCCAAAGGCCCGGTACCACAGCGCGGCGCGGACCGGAAACTCGGCCGCGGCCTGGGGAAAGTCCTCGCGCGCCGCACGGCTGAGCCAGGCGTGCACCCAGAGGCCGACATGTTCTTCCATGGACGGGTCTCCCGCTGGGCTGTGTCAGGTCTCGAACACGGCATCGACCACGTCGCCGAGCGCCGAGACGACCTGGGGATCGTCGGACAGGCATTCGAGCAGTGCGACACGGCAGGCCGAGCGCGGCGCGATGCCGGCTGCGATGAGCTTGGCCGCGTTGACCAGCAGACGGGTTCCCGGAGCCTCCTCCAGGTCGTGCTCGGCGCTGGCCCGCAGGGCCCGGGCCAGCGACACCAGGCGCCGTGCCGTGGCGGCGTCCACCGCGCATTCGCCCTGGACGATCGAAGCCTCGCGCTGGGCCTCGGGGAAATCGAAGCTCAGCGAGACGAAGCGCTGGCGGGTGCTGGGCTTCAGGCCCTTGAGCAGTTGCTGGTAGCCCGGGTTGTAGGAGACCACCAGCATGAATTGCGGTGGGGCCTCCAGCAACTCGCCGGTGCGCTCGATGGGCAGCACCCGACGGTCGTCGGACAGCGCATGCAGGATCACCGTGGTGTCCTTGCGTGCCTCCACCACCTCGTCGAGATAGCAGATGGCTCCCGTGCGCACGGCATGGGCCAGGGGGCCGTCCACCCAGTAGGTACCCTCCTGCCCGATGAGGTGGCGCCCGACCAGGTCGGTGGCGCTGAGATCGTCGTGGCAGGAGACGGTGACCAGCGGGCGTCGAAGCCGCGCGGCCATGTGTTCCACGAAACGCGTCTTGCCGCAGCCGGTGGGGCCCTTGAGCAGCATGGGCAGCCCGTGGCGATAGGCGGCCTCGAACAGCTCGATCTCCTCGCCGAAGGGATGATAGGGAGGGAGCTCCGCGGCTTGTGCCGCAAGGGGGAGGGCGGACATGGCAATCTCCGGAATCAATGGATGAGCAGCGGCGACCCCACCACTGCGGCGACGAGCAGCAACCACCCGGCGAGCAGGGCGCGCCAGCGCCAGCCGGCGTGGCGCAGGCCCATGTAGTGGTCGATGAGGATCTGGGCCTTCAGCAAGGTGGCCGCCAGCGCGATCGCGACCAGCGCGGGCGTGGGGGACAGGCCGCCGAGCTTCCAGCCCGCGGCGCTGAGCGCGAGCAGGGCCAGCCATGCGAGGGTGCAGGACCGCGTGCGCGAGCCCGTGCAGGCGCAGACGCCGGCCCGCGGGGTGTGGCATTCATCGGTAGGGGTGCGAGACATAGAGCAGGAAGAACAGCACCAGCCAGAGCAGATCCACCATGTGCCAGTACGAGCCCGCGGTTTCGACCCCGCTGTGCTGTCCGGGTGCGTAGCGCCCGGCGAAGGCCTTCCAGGCGACCACGGCCAGGATGAGCAGGCCCATGAGCACGTGCATGAGATGGAAAAAGCTCAGCGACAGGTAGAACATGTCGAACAGACTCCCCGACAGCGACATGCCGCGGTGGAGGTCGGCGTCCAGCTCGAAGCCCTTCAGCGCGGCGAAGCCGCAGCCCAGCATCAGCGCCCCGAGCAGCCAGCCCGCGCAGGCCCTGGCGCGGCCCCGGGCCATCGAGCGCGAGGCGCGAGCCACGCCGTAGCCGCTGCTGAGCAGCACCAGGGTCTCCGCCAGCCCGAGACCGCGGGCCAGCGCGCGCTGGCCGTCGGCGAAACTCGCGGGGTGGGCCGCGCGCGCGAAGGAGAACGCGGCGAAAAGCAGGGCGAACACGGCGAGTTCGGCGAAGATGAATACCCAGATCGCCAGGTCCCCGGGCAGGGCGCCGACCTCGCCCATGGCCTGCCCGGGAAGGGCGGTGCCGGCGGAGCCCGGGGGCGCCACTTCAGGCCGCCAGGGCGCGCTTGACGTCACGCGCATAGTCGTAGTCTCCCGAGACCAGGAAACTGCCCAGGTAGACCAGCAGGCCGATGGCGAAGCCCGCGCCGCAGCACTCGCGGATGACGAAGAACACCTGTTCCAGGGCCTGCACGTCCATGAAGGCCATGGGATCATGCCCCATGCGTTGCAGGAACATGGTCACGAGGCCCGCGGCGGTCAGCGACAGCGTGATGCCCAGCATGCTCGGCACCATGATCCAGAAGCCGGCCATCTCCCAGGCCTGCGCGCGCTGGCTGTTGGCCTGCCGCCCCCGCAGCAGGGGCATGGCATAGGAGATCATCGACAGGCTGGCCATGGCGTAGGCACCGAAGAAGGCCAGATGCCCGTGGGCCGCCGTCATGTTGGTCCCGTGCGCGAAGTACTGCACCGGCGCCAGGGTGATGATGAAGCCCCACAGTCCGGCGCCCAGAAAGGCCATGATGGGCGTGCCCATGGCCCACAGCAGCGCCGCGCGATTCGGGTGCTCCCTGCGGCGCATGGCGTACATGCGAAAGGCAAAGCCGATGAGCATCAGGAAAGGAATCGGCTCCAGCGCGGAGAACACCGAACCCAGCCACAGCCAGTAGGCGGGAACGCCGATGAAGTAGTAATGGTGGCCGATGCCGATGAGCCCCGTCACCAGGGACATGGAGATGATCAGGTACACCCACTTCTCGACGATCTCGCGGTCCACCCCGGTCATCTTGATGAACAGGAAGCCCAGCAGCGCGCCCAGGATCAGCTCCCAGTCGCCCTCGACCCAGCCGTGCACCACCCACCACCAGGTGTAGCTGTCCTTGACCGTGTCCACGGGGAAATAGAAGGCCGGCAGGAACAGCAGCGCAAGGCCCCACAGCGAGCCCACCAGCACGATGTTCAGCGAGGTCTTGCGGCCACGCAGCAGGGTCATCGTCAGGTTGAACAGCAGGGACAGCGCCACCAGCACGATGCCGACCTTGACCGGCAGCGGCTGTTCCAGATAGCCGCGTCCCATGGTCGGAAGCAGGGCATTGCCGGTCCAGCGCGCCAGTTGCGCGTAGGGCACCAGCAGGTAGGCGAGGATGGTGGCCGCGCCCGCGAGCAGGAACACCCAGAAGGTCAGCAAGGCCAGGCGCGGGCTGTAGAGCTCGGTCTGCGCCTCCTCCGGAACGATGAAATAGGCCGAGCCCATGAAGGCCATGAGCAGCCACACGATCAGGAGGTTGGTGTGGCACATGCGCAGCACGTTGAAGGGAATCGCGGCGAGGAAGGTGCCGTCGACGTATTTCGCGCCGGCCAGCAGGCCGAACACGATCTGTCCGAGAAACAGCAGGAGGGCCGCGATGAAATACGGCTTGGCGACCCGTTGGGAAGGATGGTTCATGAGGGGAGGGAACGGATGGGGAGGAGGACGGAACAGAGGCCCTCGCGCGAAGCGAGGTCCCGGACGGTCAGCCCTGGATGTTGGGCGGCCAGTGGTTGGTGTCCACCTCCGACAGCCATTGCAGGTAGGCCACGATGTCGTCGACCTGCGTAGGGCTCAGGTGGAAATCGGGCATCTGTCTCCGGCCGGCCACGCCGGTGGGCTGGGCCATGATCCAGGCCCGCAGGAAGTCCGGGCCGCGGCGGGTGTATGCGTCGTCGAGTTCGGGGGCGAAATACGAGCCCTCGCCGTTGATGGTGTGGCAGCCCTGGCAGTCGTTCACGTCGACCAGGTACTTGCCCTCGCGCACGGCCGCGGTCATGCGGGCCGCATGGTCGCGCAGCGGAATCTCATGCCAGGTCTGAACCGTGAGGACGAGGTAGATGACGAAAAAGAACGCGGCGCTGCCCAGAAAGACGTTGCGCGCCATCGCTCTGGTGAAGACCTGCTGCATCAAGAGCTCCTGTGTCGGGTGAAGAGAGGAAATCCAGGCAAGACCTCGAAAGATCGAAAAAGAATGAATCTTCAAGGCCGAAAAAAAGCCGCGCGAAGAGGGTGGTACCCCCGGGCTGGGGCCTCGGGAGCGCTAAAGATGCGCGGCGAATACATCTTACAATCACGGCGGGCATTGTCAATGCGCCGAGGCGAACGGCTGACTGGCGCATCGCGCCGCCCGCTCAGGAAGCTCGCTTTTGCCCAAGGGCGTGCAATTTCTCACGGCGTTTCAGCGCTTCGGCGACTACCATTCGGGCCCATGGCTGCTCCACTGGCGACACCCCCGACGACCGCCCGCAAGGTGTTGCTCGTCGACGACGATCCGTTCATGTTGAAGGTCATGGAAGCCATGCTCCAGGCCATGGGGGACCTGGAGGTCCACGGCTTCAGCAACGCGCCAGCCGCCTTCGAGGCCATTCGCGACGCCAAGCTGCGACCCGACCTGGTGATCCTGGACATCAACATGCCCGAGATGGACGGCATGGCGTTTTTCCGCCGGCTCTCGGAAGTCGGCTACGCGGGTTGCCTGGCCCTGTGCAGCGGAGAGGGGGACTCCTTCCTGCGCACCACGGCCCAGCTCGCGCAGTCCTATGGCCTGCGGGTCAGCGGCGTGCTGGGCAAACCTCCGCGTCCCGAGCGCCTGAAGGCCCTGCTGGGCGACTGCGCGGCGCAGGCGGTGCAGGCCCCTCGGGCCAGCAGCCCGGAGCGTTCGGTCGAGGAACTGCTCCAGGCGCTGGAGCGCGGCGAGATCTTCTGCGTCTACCAGCCCAAGGTATCCCTGGCCGACGGCAGTCTGCTGGGCCTGGAGGCGCTGGCCCGCTGGCGCCATCCCACGGACGGCATCATCTTCCCCGCGGCCTTCATTCCCATGGCCGAACGCAGCGGCAACATCGGCGTGCTGACCCGCCGGGTTTTCGAACTCGCGTTCGCGCAGGTGGCTGCGTGGAGAGGGCGGGGCCTGGACTGGCTGGTCTCGGTGAACGCCTCGGCGCATGACCTGGGCGTCCTGGACTTTCCGGACTTCCTGCTCGACTGCGCCCGGCGACACGGCGTGGATCCGTCCTGGGTGATGATCGAAGTCACGGAAAGCGGCCTGACCCGGGACGAGCGCCTGCTGGTCGAGGTGATGACCCGCCTGCGGCTGCGGCAGTTCCGCATGTCCATCGACGACTTCGGCAATGGCTACGCGGCCCTGAGCAAGCTGCGCGACCTGGTGTTCGACGAACTCAAGATCGATTTCGGCTTCACCCACGGGGCCGCCGCGGACGAGCGCAAGGCCGCCATCTTCGATGCCAGCGTGCAGGTCGGCAAGAGCCTGGGCATGAAACTCGTCGCCGAGGGGGTCGAGGACGTCGCCGACTGGGATTTCAGCCGCATCCACGGGGCCGAGGTGGCGCAGGGCTATTTCGTCGCCCGCCCCCTGGCCGCCGAGGACGTGGAAACCTGGCTGGATGCCTGGCGCCAGCGCTACCGAACCCTGATCGCTGCCCCCGCCGCGCCGTCGGCCTGAGCGCCGGCCGACACCTTCCGAGCCCTTCTCACGCCATGCGCCGACTGCTCCGACTTCTCCGCCCGCTGCTGGCCGCCACGCTGTTCCTGGCGACCTTGTGGCCATCCTGGGGCTTCGCGGCCCAGCCGGTATGGACCTTCGCGGTGGTTCCGCAGTTTCCCCCGGCCGAGATCTACGCGGACTGGCAGCCGCTGATCGAGGCGCTGCAGCGCAAGACCGGACTGCAGTTCAAGTTGCTCGTGTACCCGTCGATCCCGGAATTCGAGCTCGCCTTCACGCGGGGCGTTCCGGACTTCGCGTACATGAACCCCTATCACGTGGTCATGGCCCATGGCAGCCAGGGCTACGTTCCCCTGGTGCGCAACGACGCTCCGCTGAGCGGAATCCTGGTGGTGCGCGCCGACAGCGGCATCACCAGCATCCAGCAGCTCGAAGGCAAGTCCGTGGCCTTCCCCGCGCCGAATGCCTTCGGTGCATCCCTGTACATGCGCGCCCTGCTGCACCGGCAGGGCGTTCACATCATCCCGCATTACGTGGGCTCGCATGACAACGTCTACCGTGCCGTGGCGCGCGGCGACGACGCGGCTGGAGGCGCCATCGCCCTGACCCTGTCCCGCCAGCCCGAGGCCTTGCGCGCGCACCTGCGGGTGATCTACACGACGCCGAGTGCGGCGCCGCATGCCGTGGTGGCCGCGCCGCGGGTTCCGCAGCGGGATCGGCTGCTGGTGCAGCAGGCCCTGCTGGCGATGGGGCGAGATCCCGCCGATGCGGCCTTGATGCGGGGCATCCAGATTCCGCACCCGATCCAGGCCGACTACACGCGTGACTACCTGCCGCTGGAGCGCCTGCACCTCGAGCATTTCCTCGTGCGGCCGAAGTAGGCTCCGCACCCGCGTTGCCATGCCACGCCTGTCGACCCTGGCGCGCCGCCTCGCGCCGCAGCAGTTCCGCGCCCAGCTGGTGCTGATGACCCTGGGCGTCTCCCTGATCAATTTCCTGTTGATCGGCTGGTACGTGGGTCACGATTTCGTGCAGCTTGAGAACGTCAACGCGGAGAAGCGATTCACGGCCATTTCCGGCAACCTGATCATCGGCGCAGCACCCCTGGTCATCGTCAAGGACTACGGATCCCTCGAGACCATGCTGGTCGCCGCGGCGCGCCTGCCGGGGGTGCGAAGCCTGGCGATCACCGACGCCCGCGGGCGGGTCCTGAGCCGGGTGGATCGCGATGCCTCCGGCAAGCCCAGGGTCAGCTACGACTATTCCACCCTGAAGCCCCCGCGCACGGAGCACACGCGCATCCAGTGGCTGCGGCGGGTGCATGCCGGGCCGCTGCGCTTGTTTCTGTCGGGCAGCGACACCATCGAGATCTGGCGCCCCATCGGGCCGCAGGGGCTGGGGTGGCTGTACCTGCGCGCTTCGGCCCATGCCATCCACGCCGAGTTCACCCAACTGGCCCAAAGGGCTTTCGAGTTCCTGCTGCTGCTGTTCCTGAGCAGCGGGGTGCTGGTGCTGGCCTTCCTGCGCCCGAGCCTGAATGCCATGGCGCGGGCCACGGAATTCGCCAAGCGCCTGGGAACGGCGGGCGAGGAGCAGCTTCCTCCCTACCGCGGCAACCGCGAATTGCGCGACCTTGGCGAGACCCTCAACGAGACCGCGCGCACGCTTCGGGCCCAGGATTCCGCGCTGCGCAGCAACCAGGCACGCCTGACGGCCATCCTGCAAAGCCTGTCGGACGGGGTGGTGGTGCTCAGCCCCGACGGGGTGATCGCCCTGGTCAACCCGGCCTTCGGCAAGCTGTTCAAGATCGACCCCGAGCAGGCCGTGCAGGCCCCCATCACCCGCTTCCTGCCCGAGCTCGCCGGCGCCGACTCGGCCGTGGAGCCGGTGCTGACCCGCTACTGCGCGCAGCTGGGGAGCCTGTCCGAGACCATGGGGCGCTGCGCCGACGGCGAGCTCATTCCCCTGGCCTTTGCCGTCAACCGTTTCGACGTCGAGGGCCGCACCCTGTATGTCGGTTCCTGCCACGATCTGCGGGAACGCAACCGCCTGATCGCCGAGATCGAGCAGGCGCGCGACGCGGCGGTGGCCGCGAATCGTGCCAAATCCGATTTCCTGGCCTCCATGAGCCATGAGATCCGCACGCCGATGAACGGGGTCATCGGCATGCTGGAACTGCTCGCGCAGAGCAGTCTCAACGAACACCAGAGTCGCATGGCCGAGCTCAGCAAGGCCTCCGCGGTGTCGCTGCTGGAGATCATCAACGACATCCTCGATCACGCCAAGATCGAGGCGGGCAAGCTCGAGCTGGTCGAAGGCTCGCTGCAGCCGGAGCGCTGCCTCTTGGAGGTGGGAAGCTTTTTCGACGTGCTGGCGCACAAGAGGCAGGTGAGCTTCAGCCTGTTCGTCGATCCCGCCCTGCCGACGCGCATCCGGGGTGACGAACTCCGGCTGCGCCAGATCGCGACCAACCTGATCAGCAATGCCATCAAGTTCAGCTCCGGCCAGGAGCGCCCAGGCCAGGTCGCGGTGCGCGCCGAGCTGGCTTCCGCCCAGGGCGGCGACTGGTGCCGCCTGAGCGTGTCCGACAACGGGATCGGCATGGAGGACGCGACCATCGCGCGCATGTTCCTGCCCTTCGAGCAGGCCGACCGGTTCACGACCAAGCGATTCGGGGGGACCGGGCTGGGCCTGGCCATCTGCCAGCGCCTGGTGCAGATGATGGGCGGGCGCATCGACGTGGTCAGCCGCGTGGGCGAGGGCACCGTGTTCACCGTGCTGCTGCCGCTGCACGCCGAGGACAACGGCCGCCCCATCCCCGGCGAGGAACTGGCCGAGTTCGACGTCACCGTGCACGCCCGGTCCGCCTCCCAGGCGCAGGACGTGCTCGGCTGCCTGCGCGCATCGGGCGCCCAGGCCCAGCTGGCCGAGGAGGGCGCGTCGGGCCAGGCACAGCCGCGGGCGCGGCGCCTGGAGATCTGGCTGGGCGACGAGGCCGCGGCGCGGCAAAGCGCGAAAGCCTCTCCCCAGTCGCTGATCCTGCTGCTCGATGGCGGCAGACGACGCCAGCCTCGCCGGGTGGAGCCCAATCTGGCGATGGTCGATGGCAACCTGCTGACCCGCTCGACCCTGGTGCAGGCCGTGCGCTTCGCGGCGCGCGTCGAGGCCCCGGAGCAGCCGGCAGACGCCTCCACGGCGAAGCGGGCCAGCGGGGCCGAACTCTCGCGGGAACAGGCCCTGGAGCAGGGGAGGCTGGTGCTGGTCGCGGAGGATAACGAGACCAACCAGCAAGTGATCCGCTTGCAGCTGGAAAGGCTGGGATGGGCCGCCGACGTGGTGCCCAATGGCGTGCGGGCGCTGCAGCGCTGGGAGCAGGGGAGCTACGGCCTGCTGCTGAGCGACCTGCACATGCCGGTGATGGACGGCGTGGAACTGGCCAAGGCCATCCGCGCGCGGGAAGCCGGTTCCGCACGCCCCCGCACGACCATCGTCGCGCTGACCGCCGCGGCGATGGCCTCGGAGCTGGCACGCGCCCTGGGGGCCGGCATGGACGATTACCTGACCAAGCCCGTGAGCCTGGAGGAACTGCGCGCGACCCTGGATCGCTGGGGAGCTCGCCGGCCCGGCGCTCCGCGCCTGGATCATGGCGCGCTCGGCGCCCTGGTGGGTGACGACCCCGAGACCCTGCGAGCGCTGCGCCGGCAGTACGTGACCGAGCTCGAGGCCGGGTTGAAGGACATGGACATCGCCAGGCAGCAAGCGGATTTGCCGCAGCTGCGGGCAGTCGCGCACCGGCTCAGATCCGCCTCGCGCACCGTGGGCGCCATGGAACTGGGGGCCTGCCTGGAGCAGCTGGAACGCAGCGTCGCGGAGGGCGCGTCGCCGCCTGAGGTGCAAGCCCTCGTGGAGACCGTGGGGGAAGAGGCCGGCATCGTGCTGCGCCAGCAGAGGGTCATCGCCGGCCTGGACTGAGCGAGCGTTTGCAGAGCATGCGCCGGTGCACGCAACCGGCTGCATCTGAAAAACACTATTTGTTTCAACGGTCACTCGGTTTACGAGGAGAAACGCTTTCGCTTCGGAGGCTCGTGATACCTTTTCTCGCATTAAGTAGCAGGATTTCGGATATTTCCCGACAAGCTGCCACGCCCTTGCAGGATGGTTCGAAGAACGGCGATGACCTCGAACCCTGTTTCGCCACCCGCGATCTCATCCAGGTCGCAACCCGGCACCGCGCCGCGCATATGGATTCGCGATCAGACGGGTAGGCTGCTTCCGTATTTCGAGACGCAGGCAGCCGAGTCGGCGGGAGTCGATGGAAGCTACGTGCTTGAGCGACGGGTGATCGAGCCCGGCAGCCTGGGCGCGCATACCTTCGATGAGCATGTGCTGATGGTGCCGCTCGCGCAGCGGTCGATCCGCTTCCAGAGCCAGGTCGACGGGCGGGCTGTGCAAGGAAACATCGTACCCGGCACGCTGCGCTTCCTGGCCCGCGGCGACAGTCTTGCGACGACCTGGCACGGAGTCATCGATGCCTTGTTCCTGACCCTCTCGACGGAGCAGCTCTCCCAGTCGCTCGACGATTCTTCGGACGGTCGACAAGCCCTGTTCGGTTCCCGCATCGATCCCCACGAGGACAGCGTTCTGACCCATCTGGTTCTTGCCCTGCATGGATACACCATGGGGCAGCGCCGAAGCGGACGCTTGTTCGAGCAGTCCCTGCTCGCCGCGATCGCGCATCGCATGCTGACCGACTATGCCATCGGCCGCAGACGCCGGCAGCCCGGGCCATCGCTTCCGGCCTGGAAGGTGCGTCGCCTCACCGACTACGTGCACGACAATATCGCCGGGGCACTCAGCCTGAAGGAACTGGCGGCATGGGTGGAGATGAGCCCCTATCACGTGGCTCGCGCGTTTCGTGCATCCACCGGGAAGAGTCTCTGGAGCTTCGTGCTGGAGTGTCGAGCAAGGCACGCGCTGCAATGCATCGTCATGCACCCGGAGTCGACCCTGGCCGATGTGGCGGCGGCGTGTGGCTTCGAGTCGTATTCGCAGTTCGTGGCGATGTTTCGCAAATTCCACGGAATTCTCCCGAGTGAATACCGCCGCTCGGTGGCCAGGAGGTGAAACGACCGGGTGGTACTGGAAGGATCCCGCATCGAAA
This sequence comes from Pseudomonadota bacterium, assembly GCA_021846965.1. Taxonomy (GTDB): domain Bacteria; phylum Pseudomonadota; class Gammaproteobacteria; order Burkholderiales; family Burkholderiaceae_C; genus Thiomonas_A. Next base: position 40,970 of record JAJZWA010000030.1, read on the forward strand.
TTTCCGAGCAAGAAACCACAGCAGACGGCAAGATCGCGAAATGGCGCCGCAAACCCCGGCCTAGCATCGTCAGCAAGCTTCGGTCCGCTTTCGCATATCCCGGGCGGCTGCGCCTGGCACTGGATGCGAGAGGCCCGATCCTGACCGGAGCACGATGCGGGAGGCGGGAATCATGGACGGGCAAGGAATGTTGGCGCTCGCACGGCGCTGTCTCGGAGCCTGCGCCGTGCTGGCGCTGGCAAGCTGCGGCGGCGGAGGAGGAGGGGGCGGATCCGGCACTTTGAGTGGTGCATCGCTTGCCACCGGGAACCTGGTTGACGCCCCGGTCGCCGGTGTCAGCTACCAGACCTCCTCCGGTCTCAGCGGCATCACGGGCATCGACGGTTCGTTCAGCTACAAGACCGGCGACACGGTCGTGTTCACGGTCCTGGGAGTCACGCTCGGCCGGTCCGTCGCGGTGCCAGGCGATGGCGTGGTGACACCCCTCACCATCACGGGCGAGGATCCCACGGGCGCCGCGCCGACTCTGGCCAACGCGCCTGACGCGACGGCACTGGCCCAGTTCCTGCAGACCCTGGGAGAGGTCGGGGGTTCGGCAAGCGGCAACCTGATCATGCCGGTGTCCGACTCGAGCTTGCAGCAGCAGCTTGCCGGACTGTACGCGGGCGGCGGACTCGGCGGCGTGGTCAACGGCCTGCAGGCTGCACTTTCGAATGCCGGAATCAGCGGCATCAGCGTGGTCACGCCATCGACCGCGTTGAGCAATATGAGTCTGGCCATCCAGGCGGCGAACTCGGCGGCGGGCAACGCCCCATTCGCCAACAGCACCTGGGTGGCAAGGGGCTCCGGCGGAAGCGCGACCATCGAACTGCTGGGCAACGGCATGGTGGAAGGCCTCACGTCCAGCGGCACGGCGATCTTCGGCAACTGGATCGTCGCTTCCGGAACCTTGAGCATCCAGGTCTCGGGGGTCGGCGGTGGCAGTGCGACGGCAACGCTCCAATCAGCCGATCTGGCAGCCAGTCCACCGGCCTGCGGAGCATGCGTGACCGTGACGCCGGCGAATGGCTCGCCGTGGACCGGTTCGCTGACCGAGACAGCCGCCGGCACGAGCAATGCCTATGCCGGAATCTGGTTTGGCATGTTCTCGCCCAACAGCAACGCGATCGCGAACGACATGCATGGTGGTGCGGTCGTGTTCATTGCCGAATCCAACGGCTCGATCACCGGTGCGATCGTCGGCAGCGGCGGAGGTGCCATCAGCGGCGGAAGCTGGAACACGTCGAACGGCTCGATCAGCCTGCAGGTCACCGGCGGATCGGGCTCGGGCGGGCAGTCGATGAACGTGGCGGGTAGCCTGGCAACCCAGACCGCGACCCTGAGCATCGGTGGCACCGCCATGGGGACGGTCGCATTCACCCGAAGCTCCGGAGTGGTGGATCTGAGCGCCCCGGTCAGCATCCACTGGAGCAATACCTTCACCGGCGCCGGAGGGCCGCCGCCGAGCGGCTGCGGGGACTGCAACCCGGGGGTCATCGTGAGCTTCCCGGCGAGCGGCATCAGCGCGGAGCAGAGTTTCACCAACCCCTTCAACAACGGCAACGGCGGCTCGCCAGGGCAGGGGACACCCACCTCCCTGAGCGGCACGCTGGCCGGGATCGCGCCCATGCCGAGCGGAGCCGGCCTCTCGTACACGGTGTCGATCGACTCTGGCGGAGCCAGCGCGACCTCGCAGCCGGCGAGCGATGCCTGCTCGGTGACTTCCGGTGCCAGCGGAGTACTGCAACCGGGTCAGTCCACCCTGCCGCAGATCGTGGTCACGTGCAACAACTAGCGTCAACCAGGCTTGCCCCCACGGGGGGCGGCCTGGGCGCCGTCCGGCCCTGGGGGCTCAGAGGCTGCTGAGGCCGCCGTACACGCCGAGGCCGGAGGTCAGGGCGACCACGCCAATGACCACCCACAGATACCAGCCGCGCAGGCGGTGCTCGGGGGGCAGGGCCTTGAGGGCCAGGGCCACCAGGAAGCCCAGGACCATGGGAAGCATCAGGGCGTTCATCACTTCCACGCCGATGGACAGAGCCACCAGATCGGGAACCAGGGCGACGATCACTGCGCCGCCCAGGACCCCCAGGGTGAACACGGCGTAGAACCAGGGCGCCTCGAAAGGGTGGTGCTCCAGGGAATGCTTGTAGCCGGTGACCTCGCCGAAGCCCCAGGCCGCGGCCAGCGCGACCACGATGGCCGCGACCATGGCGGCCCCGAGCAAGCCCAGGCCGAACAGGGTGTGGCCCAGGGTGGCGCCGAGCACCGGCGTCAGCGCCTGGGCGACCTGGGCCACCGTGTTCAGCGCCGGGCTTCGGTGTCCGGCCCACAGGGCGGCGGCGGCGGCCACCAGCACCGCGGCCATGACCAGCTGGGTGATCAGGGCGCCAACGGCGGTGTCCCAGCGCGCGGCCGCGTACTGCTCGGGACGCAGACCCTTGTCGGCCACCGCGGACTGCTGGTAGAAGACCATCCAGGGCATGATCACCGCGCCGATGTTGGCGGCCACCAGGTACCACCAGCCATGGTCGTGCAGCGGCACCTGCATCAGGCCCTGGGCCAGTTGCCCGCCATGCACCGGAGCGCGCAGGGCCACCCAGATGAAAATCAGTTCGAACAGCCCCAGTGCGATGGCGATGCGCTCGACCCGGCGGTAGCTGCCGGTCCAGACCACCATGAGCAGGAAGCACGCGGCCAGGGCAAGGCTCCACAGGCGCGGCACGCCAAACAGCTCGCCGACTCCCACCACGCCCGAGAACTCGGTCAGGATGGCTCCCGAGCTGGCCACGGCCAGGCCGCCCACCGAGACCCAGGCCCAGGGCGCGCCGAAGCACTCGCGGATGAGTTCGCCATGGCCCTTGCCGGTGAAGATGCCCAGGCGCACGGTCAGCTCCTGCACCACGTACAGGATGGGCACCAGCAGCAGCTGCAGGGCCAGGAGCTGGTAGCCCCATTGGGCGCCGCTCTGCGCCGCGGTCAGCACGCTGCCGACGTCGGTGTCGGCCAGCATCACGACCAGTCCGGGGCCGAGCACCGCCAGGAACACGGTCCAG
>JAJZWA010000087.1:0-2853 GCA_021846965.1 Pseudomonadota bacterium
GTGGAGGTTTTCATCTGACTAGCAAAAATTCTCACACATGCAAAAAATCCCCGGCCGCGAGGTCCGGGGATTTTTTTTGCGATTCAGGCTCCTTGCGCCTACCCATAGGGAAACATCATGACGCATCGCATGCACCACTACGCCGTCCAGGTGACCTGGACGGGCAATCGCGGCACGGGAACCTCGTCCTACGCGGCATACGGAAGGCAGCATGTCATCAGCGCGGGCGCGAAGCCTGAGATCGCGGGTTCCTCGGATCCCGCGTTCCGGGGTGATCGGGAGCGGTGGAACCCGGAGGATTTGCTGGTCGCGGCGGCTGCAGCTTGTCACAAACTCTGGTACCTCCATCTGTGCGCAGAAGCCGGGATCGCCGTGATGGCCTATCGAGACGAAGCTGAGGGCACCATGCTCGATGACGCTGAGCACGGTCACTTCACCGAGATCGTGCTGCGGCCGCATGTCCACATCCGGTCGGGCGACGACATCGAGAAGGCGCGTGAACTGCACCATGATGCTCATGAACGGTGCTACATCGCGAATTCGGTCAACTTTCCCATCAAGTGCGAAGCGCGCATCGAATTTGCCCTCGATTGAGGGGCCACGGTTCATCGGACGAGTCTTTCCCGGACGACGGCTCCCTGTTTCACGGTTCGATCCCGTTCCGCCAAGGCTTCGCGGCACCGCCCGCATGGCTTGGGCGTTCCGGCTTCTGGAGGTGTTGACCGCCCGGCTCGACCCCAAGCCACGCAAGTATCCTTCGGAAAAGACCTTCGGCAGCAGCAGGAGATTTGGCGTCGGAACGCCTAGCGCTGCCGTCGCTCCAGGGGGGAGCCGTGATCGTCTACGAGGCCGACAAGAAGCAGTTTCTGTTCGACAACGACCACCGCGACATCGAGGAAGTCGTGCTCGAGCGCTTCATGCGTGCGACCGGACATGCCGTCGGTCGCGCCGAACGGCTGTCCTGGCGTCATTCGCTGGCTTCGTTCGCCCGCGTGCTGCGCGACGACGATCTGCCGCAGGACATGGGCGTGGCGGTGGAGTTGCACATCCCGCAAAGCTCCAAACGCATCGACGTCACGCTGACCGGCTTCGACCACGAGGGGGTGAAGCAGGCTGTCATCATCGAACTCAAGCAGTGGGAGCAGGCAGCGGCTACGCCGAAGGACGCCATTGTGGTCACCTACCTCGGCCACGGCGAGCGGGAGGTGGTGCACCCCTCGTACCAGGCGTGGTCGTACGCCACGCTGCTGCGCGATTTCAACGAGGCGGTGCACAGCCACGACATCGCGATCTCGCCCTGTGCCTATTTGCACAACTACCGTCGCGACGGAGTGCTGGATGCCGCGCACTACGCCGAGTACCTGGCCCGTGCCCCACTGTTCCTGAAGGGCGAAGGCGAGTTGAAGGATCTGCGCTGTTTCATCAAGCATCGCGTATGCCGCGGTGACGGCGGAGCCGTGCTGCATGAGCTGGTCAACGGACGCATGCGCCCGTCCAGGGCCCTGGCCGACAGTCTGTCGAGCATGCTGCGGGGCAAGCCCGAATTCGTTCTGATCGACGACCAGAAGCAGGTGTACGAGGCGGCCCTGGCCGCCGCACGCGAGGCCACCGACGAGTGCCCGCGGGTGTTGATCGTGGAGGGTGGTCCCGGAACCGGCAAGACCGTGGTGGCGATCAACCTGCTGGTGAGCTTGATCGACGCCGGGCTCAACACACGCTATGTGTCGAAGAACGCCGCGCCGCGCCGGGTCTACGAAAGCAGGCTGGCCGGGACCATCAAGCGCACACGCTTCGCCGAGTTGTTCAAGAGCTCGGGGGCCTTCGTCGATACCGCGCTGAATGCCTTCGACGTCTTGCTGGTCGACGAGGCGCATCGCCTGAACGAGAAGAGCGGGCTGTATGGCAACCTGGGCGATCATCAGGTCAGGGAACTGATCCGGGCGGCGCGATGCACGGTGTTTTTTATCGACGAGGACCAACGTGTCGCCCTGCAGGACGTCGGCACGCGACAGCTCATTCGTGACCTCGCGCAGGAAAGGTCGGGCCTGCAGCTGGGCGAGATGCAACTGGCCTCCCAGTTCCGCTGCAGCGGATCCGATGGCTACATCGCATGGCTCGACCAGGTGCTGCGGATCCGGGACACGGCCAACTTCGCGCTGGATGCGGGCGACTTCGAATTCCGTGTGTTCGACACCCCGCAGGAGCTGCATGCGGCGATCGCGGCGCGCAATACACACAACAAGGCCCGCGTGGTCGCAGGCTACTGCTGGCCGTGGCTCAGCCGGAATGATCCGGCCGCGCACGACATCGTGATCGGGGATCGGTACCGCCGGCGCTGGAATCTGGACAAGGACGGCGCCTTGTGGATCATCGCGCCGGACTCGATCGACGAGGTCGGGTGCATCCACACCTGCCAGGGTCTGGAGCTCGACTATGTGGGCGTGATCATCGGCCCCGACCTGATCGCGCACGACGACCAGGTACTCACCCACCCCGCGGCGCGTGCCCCACAGGACCGTACGCTGCGTGGCTACCGGAGCCTTGCCCGCGACAATCCGCTGGCGGCACGGGCCCAGGCCGACCTGATCATCAAGAACACCTACCGGACCTTGATGACCCGAGGGATGAAGGGCTGCTTTGTGTACTGCACGGACGAGTCGACGCGAGAGTATTTCCGGCGGAGCTTGCGAGGCCGAATGCCCGGGGATCCGCTGCCATGAACAGGGTCGCGGCGGTCGTGTTGTCGAGCCTGGCGGTTCTTCTGGGCGCAGTCGTTGGAGGGCGCGTCGTGCTCGCCGTGCTCGGTGTGTCTGCCGGGGTGTTTGGCGGACTATTGGCCCCGTGGTGGGCGCT
>JAJZWA010000087.1:2953-9453 GCA_021846965.1 Pseudomonadota bacterium
TGCACCCGAAGCTGACCGTCCTGGTCGGCGAGAACGGCTCGGGCAAGTCCACCCTGCTCGAGGCGATCGCGGTTTCGCTGGGTTTCAATCCGGAAGGGGGGAGCAGGAACTTCGCCTTCGGCACGAGGGCATCGCACTCCGAACTGCACCAGTATCTTCGGGTGGCCAAGGGGGTGCGCAGACCCCGCGACGGGTTTTTCCTGCGCGCGGAGAGCTTTTTCAATGTCGCGACCGAGATCGAGCGACTCGACGCGGAGCCCTCGTCCGGGCCGCCGGTGATCGGTTCCTACGGAGGGCGCTCGCTTCATGAGCAGTCGCACGGCGAATCCTTTCTGGCCCTGCTGGCCAACCGCTTTGGCGGGCAGGGCCTGTACTTGCTCGACGAGCCCGAGGCCGCGCTCTCCCCCCAGCGCCAGCTCGCGGCCTTGTCGCGCATGCACGACCTCATACTCGACGGTTCGCAGTTCGTGATGGCCACGCACTCTCCCATTCTCATGGCCTACGCCGACGCCTGCATCTACCAGTTCACGCCAGAGGGCATCTCGCGGGTGCCCTACGACGAGACCGAGCATGTTCAGCTAAGCCGCGACTTTCTCGCCAACCCGGAGCGGATGTTGCGCGTGCTGCTCCATCGTGATGCCGACGAGGTCTGAGCCCTCGATTCCCTCGATCCAGTCAGCGCGTGACGGGCTCGTCGGGCCAGGGGACATGGGCGTCGCCAGTGCATCGCCCCGCCGAGGCGACAATGCAGGCATCGCCCCCTCCGGATTCTCCTTGCCATGACCCACCCTACTGCCCCAGCGGCCGACCTGGACCGCCTTGCCGAGCTCCTCGGCAGCGATGCCTCGCCCGAGCATGTCATGGACATCTCGACCCTGGACGGCTTCATCGCGGCCTGCCTGGCCGGGCCCGACCGGCCTCCGTTGAGCGAGGTCCTGCCGTGGATCCTGGACCCTGAGCGCACCGAGCAGGAGGTGAGCTTCGGCAGCGAAGCCGATGCGCAGGAGCTGCTCGCCCTGATCGCGCAGCACTGGGGCGACACGGCCGAGACCCTGGCCGCCAACCCCGCGGACTACGAGCCCGTGCTGTACCTGGAAGGATCGGACGAAGCCGATGGCGACGCGCTCGAGAACGGCGAGGAAATCTCGATCATCGACGACTGGTGCTTCGGCTTCGTTCTGGGCCTGCAGCTGCAGGCCGAGGTGTTCGAGCGCCTGCCCGACGAGCTGAAGGACATGCTGGGCCCCGTGTTCCTGTACGGCAGCGAGGAAGGCCGGCTGGAGCTGGAGAGGCTGCAGCTCACGGCGGAACAGCACGAGAGCATTGCCCATGCGCTCCCTGGGGTCGTCGTCGCCCTGTACGAGCATTTCCAGGGGGACTGAGTTCCCTGGCGGGGGGCCGCCCGCCCGCCGTCACGAACTTGTAACGATTCGCGCAAGCGCCTGACGGAACTACCCGTTGGGACGCGAGTTTGTTGCGCGTCGGGTACTGGCCGTGCAAGCCAGGCCCTTGCATGGCTCAGTTGGCCGGCGACCACGCCATTAGCTCGCGGGCACCGCGGGAAGTGAGCGAAAGGTCACGAAAGAGCCGTATCGAAAAGTTACGACTCTCCCGCTTCGAGCCTGGCTTTGTCGTGCAGAATCGCGGCCGCCAGTTGCTCAGGCGGCGCGGTACATGGCTGCCCACATCGGCCTCGGTCGCGCAATCGGCCGTGACGGGGCCCGGCGGCAGGCTGCGCCCTGCCGAAATGTCATGCCTCCGAATCCCGCGCGGGCGAGTCGAGCCCGCCTGCGTCCTTTTTCGTCCACCATCCATGTCCAGAAGCATCGGGGCATTTCTCCTGAGGCGCTCCAGCGTCTTCCTGGTCGCCGGCGCGGTCTGGAGCCTGGTCGGCTTGTCCTATGGACTGGAAGCCTGGAAGGCGACCTCCGAGCAGACCTGGTTGCAACTCGACGCCATGACCGGCCTGGTCAGCGCCTTGTCGCAGCAACATCTGGATCAATACCTGCGCGGCTTCTCCTTTCTGGACGCCCACATCGCCGAGCATGGAATCACGCGGGGCGGGGACGAGGCGCCGCGCCGTCTGGGCCATCTTCTCGAGGAGTTCCTGCGCGCCTACCCGGACTCCCGCGCCTGCGTGGTGGTGTCAGGCGCCGGACGCGTACTTGCCGGGGTCGGCGAGTATGGTCGCCAAGCCGGCCTGGGCGCAGGCATGTCGGCATTCCTCCAGCGGCTGGCGGCTGCGCGGCCGCATGCGGATGCACCGGAATCGGTCCAGGTCGCGCTGCATCGCGGAAGCATGGAGCTGGGCGCGGCTTTGCCGACCCGCAGCGGCCCACCGCTGTTCGTCATCGTCGACGTGGCCGTGCGGGGACAGGCGAACTTGTGGCGTGAGCAGCACCTGCCGAACCGGGCAGAGAGCCACGCGGTGATGGGACTGCTCAGCGAGCAGGGACGGCTCGTCGCCGCCTTTCCACGGAACTGGCCCGAGACCTTGGGGGGGCGGCCCCTGGCGGTCGGTGCCTTGCGCGCCAGCATGCCCGATGCCGCGCGCGCGCCGCCCGCCAACCTGAACCAGGTGGTGGACATCGGGAGCCGCCGCGAAGCCATGTGGGTGGCCATGCAGAACCTGCACGGACTTCCCCTCGTGGCCTTCGTCGGCGTCCCGCGAGCCGCGGTCGAACTGCTTTGGTGGCATCACGCGCGAGACGCCCTGTTCGCCTGGCTGCTGCTGGGCGCGGTGTTGACCGCTGCCACCGGCAGCTACGCCTATGCGCGCAAGCGAGAGCTGGTGCAGACGAGACGCACGGCGGAAGCGGAGCGCAGGGCCAGGCAGTCGGCACTGTTCTATGCAGCCCTGGTGGAGGCATTGCGTGTGCTCCGCAATCCGCAGCGCCAGGGTCGCAATGACGTGCTGCAGGCGCTGGCGGAGGCCCTGGCGCAATTGCTCGGCGCGCGTGCCGCGTTCATTGCCTTGTCCCGGCGCGGGGCCCAATGGCTGGAGGTCGTCGCCACATCGGGTCCGGCGGCCGACTACGGCAAGGGCCTGCGCATCAGCAAGAGCCCCGACGTGCCGGAGGGGGGTGGCCCCGCAGGCCTGGCTCTGCGCAGCGGCGAGGCGCAACATTGCGGAGTCGGCGACCCGCATTTCGCGCCCTGGGCTGCACGTGCCCGGGCCTTCGGCGGGGAGGGCGTGCTCGCGGCCGCCGGTCGAACCAGGGACCGCCAGTCGGCCCTCCTGGGCATCCTCTACAGCTCGTCCAATCCTTTGCTGGCGCATGCCACGGGCGTGGTGCAGCAGATTGCCAACGAGCTCGCCGAGTTCATCGATCGCGAGGCCGACATCGCGCGTGCCATGCGCTGCGAGCGTTACCGCGGGGCGTTGCGATCCATCCAGCATCGTCTCCTGTCCGTGGGTAGCGAGCAGGCGGCATGGTCGGCGGTCGTCGAGGCCCTGGTTGCGGAGACGGACGTCGTCGAGGTCCAGGTGTTCGCGGCGTCGGAGGATGGCAGGCTCCACCACAAGCCGCTGGCTCGAGGGGAAGGGGTCCATGGTGCGCCGCCTGACCAAGGCCCATGCGCGGAGGAATTTGCACAACTGTGCGCCCTGGCCTGGTCGGCGCGTGCTCCGCAGTTCCTGTTCCGTCCCGCCGAGCCCGCTGAGGCCGAGGCCTGCTGGCGCCAACCGCGGCTCGCCACGGCCGGGGCCCTCGCGGCATGGCCGCTGCTGTCGGTCGCGGGCGAACCCGATTACGGCGTCATGGGCTTCATCCTGGAAGACGCGGCGCCGATCGACGAGCCCTTGCAGGAACTCTTGCAGCGCATCGTGCACAGCACCGAGACCTCGCTCGCCCAGATCCGCAAGCGCGCGCACATCGAATGGCTGGCGTGGCGCGACTCCCTGACCGGGCTGCACAACCGGCGGGCGCTGCTCGATCGCCTGCCCAACATGCTCAATGCAGCCAGGCGAAACGGCCACATGCTGGCCGTGTGCGTGCTGGATCTGGATGACTTCAAGCCGGTCAACGACCAATGGGGCCACGCCGCCGGGGATGCCTTGCTTTGCTCATTGGCAGAGCGCCTGCGCGCCGGCTTGCGCGAAGGTGATTGCGTGGCACGACTCGGCGGCGACGAATTCGTGCTGGTGGTGGCGGGTCTGAGTTGCGGGGCCGAGGCCTTGGCGATGCTGGGGCGCCTGGAGGCCTCGCTGCGGCTGCCCTATCTGCTTCCCGGTGGCCACAGAGTGCAGGTCGGGATGAGCATGGGTCTCAGCGTCTTTCCCGCGGATGCCGAGGATGCGCAAGAGTTGCTCCAGCATGCCGACACCGCGCTCTACCGGGCCAAATCGGACAAATCGCCCGCGGCGCCGCGTTGCGTGCCCTGGACGCCGGCACGCGCGCCCGCGCCTGCGCCCGGCCCTGGCGGGATGGACACAGGCTAGGGTATGTCCCATGAACCCGTTCCGCAAAATGTCATCAAATGTAATCGACGCGCAGCCGAGGAGCCTGGATCTCCCGGCCATGCCTGATCGGGCCCTGGTCAAGCCGCGGGGCCACGTTGCCCGGTCGGTCAAATTGAGGTTCCCGCCGGTCATTGATGACCGCTGAACTCGTCCATACGATGTCAAAATGGAGCATGTGCGCCGAATCCGCAAAGAGCGCCTGAGGCGCATACTCGACGAGCAGTTTCCAGGTCGGGGCGGACAGGCTTTGCTCGCCCAGGTTCTGGATCGGCAGACCGGTTATATTTCCCGCTGCCTGAGCGGAGAAAAGCCGATTGGCGAGGTATTTGCAAGGCATATCGAACAATCCCTGCATCTGCCCCTGTACTGGCTCGACGGGGAGCAGGCCGAGGGACGGCCGATCAGCCCGCGCCACGCTACCCTGCTCGAACGTTTCGACGCCCTGACGCCGAGTCAGCAGGTCGAATTCCTGGAGCGGCTGGAGCGGGTTCGTCGGCTCAACGAAGAAATCTTCGAGCATTTGCAGCGCAAATCCATCGCGCCTGCTGAAAGCAGCTGAAACGCCCGGCGGACAATCACGTCGAGATTTTCCGATCGTCGTCCATCGCCGAGTGCAGCGGGTCGTTCAGCATTTGCTCCAGCTGCCAGCAGAACCCGGAGAACAGGGCCCTGCGCGCGGGGTCGGCGTCCACCGCGGCGGGAAGGTCGAGCATGCGTTCGATCAAGAGCGCCAGACCATGCGGCCCCATGCTGCCAAGGCTGCACTGCCCATAGAGTCGCCCAAGCTCCTCCCCGGCGGGAAAGGCTCGGGCGTAGCTCGATTCGCGCGCGCCCGCCGTCTGCTGTCGTTCCAGCGCGAGCTCGTCGAGGGCGCGCTCGAGCGTGGCGAGCAGCGGTTCCGGATCCCGCGGGCAGCCGGCAAGGCTTCCCGCTTCATCGAAAGGAAGATCCGAGGCCTGCTGGCGTGATTTGCCTGACATGGTGACCTCCTCCTCTTCTTATTCAGACTCAGCCATATCCGCGGAGGGCCGAACCACGATCCACGTACCTGCGCAGGATAACCCTATGCGCACGCGCCTGCTTGGCGCGTCACGCTCTGTTGCGCTTCCACAAGAACGCGCCATCAAGCGGCATAAAACTCCAGTGTAACAATTTGCAATCCATTTTCCCTGCAGTGCCTCAAGGAATGCGAAAAATGGTTCCTCCGGGCAGCGTCTCCGGGGCACGTGCGCACGATCTTCTTGGCAGACGGCCAGGTGTCGGATGCCTGGAGCGGGATCGACAGCATGACCGCGGGGTAAGCGAGTTTCCGTAGACAAGAGTTACAAAGATGTCGCTGCGCCCATGGGGAGTGCAGCAAAATCATTCAAGGAATATGTTGCGGCGCGCAATCCAGGATTTGTGCAATGTGATTGCGCTCGCTGGCGTCTTGGACACTCAAGCGGGATGGGTATGAGCATGATCAAGAATCTGCGTATCGGCCTGCGCCTGGGCATCGGCTTTGGTCTGTTGGTGGCGCTGCTGGTCATGCTGGCCGGCGTGGCCCTCGCGAACATGCAGGCGATGAAGCGGGCCACCGACGAGGCCACCAAGATCGCCTGGCCCGAGGCCCACAAGGTCAGCGAGATCAAGACCGACATCACCCAGATGGCGGTGGACTGCCGCGACCTGCTGCTGAGCAAGGACCCGGCGGAGGAGCAGCGCATCGCCACCCGGCTGCGCGACAGCGAGCAGGCCAGCCACGCAGTGTTGCGCAAGCTGGCCGCCGAGGTGCGCAGCAGCAAGAGCAAGGACCTGCTGGGCCGCACCGACGAGGGCCTGAGCAGCTTCGGGCGCGCCTTGTCGGTGTGTGTCAACGCGCAGAGCGGAGGCGGTGGCGACGCGCTGGGCATTTTCCGCAAGCAGGTGCGTCCGGCGGAGGCGGCGGTGCAGGGGGATCTGCGTGAGCTGGACCAGCAGTTCGTCGGGCACTTCGGGCAGGCCACGCGCGATGCCGATGCCTCCTACGCGACGGCGCGCGGCGCCGCGGCGGCCACCG
>JAJZWA010000031.1 GCA_021846965.1 Pseudomonadota bacterium
GCATGACGCACAATGCTTGCTTTCGCTTGCGGCAAACCGCAAAGCGAGTGGAGTGGTAGTTCAGTTGGTTAGAATACCGGCCTGTCACGCCGGGGGTCGCGGGTTCGAGTCCCGTCCACTCCGCCAATTTAAAAAAGTCGTTTAAAATCAACGACTTACAGCAAAGGGCTTCAGAGTACATGTACCAAAACATGTACCATGAAGCCCTTTCTTTTTGTCCGTGGCTCCAAGAACTATGCCAGGTTCTATGTTCCGGCTAGCTGCCGGGACCGGTTCGGAGGCCGGCAGTACCTAGTGTTTTCCCTAGGTGAGGCTCCATCCCATGAGATCCGCCTACGGGCCTGTATGCTTGAAGTCAAGCTATGGCAGATCCTTCAAGGTGCAAGCATGGATGGCAGCAAGATCAAAAAATACGAGATAGACCTTGGCAAGGGCATCTTCAAGGCCGAGGGCCTGGATGACCATCAAGCCATGATGGAGCTTTTAAGGTCCATACAGCCCGCCATTCGTGCGATCCCGGCTGAACCCACTACCAACCCACAGCCTCTACAAGAAGAGGCCAAAAAAGAGCCGTCTACGGGCCTTTTACTGGATGGGCTGCTTGCCAAGTTCTACCTGCTCAAAAAAATATCTCCTGCTACTCGCAAGAGCTATGACCTGACGGTACAGGATTTCATCAGGTTCTACAAAGGCAAAGCCTTTGTTTCTAGCATTGTGGTGCCAGACATGACCCGATTCCGGGAGTACCTTGGCGAAAAAGGCAATACAGCCCGGACTATTGATAAAAAGCTATCAACACTTAAAACATTATTTAATTTTGCTATTGATCAAGGCTACTATGTGGGTAAGAACCCGGCCCAAATCAAAAGTCTCCTGACTAAAAAACAGAAGGCCACTGGTGGATTTCTTATCTTTGAGGAAGATGAGATCAAGGCTCTTTTTGACTGTGACTGGTTCCGGGAACAAAAAGAAAAAGACCCGGATTATTATTGGGCTTGCCTGCTTGTTCTTTTTACTGGTGCAAGGCATGAAGAAATCACCTTGCTGAAAAGGGGCCAGTTCAAGCAGAGTGGGAAAGGTACTTTTTTTATTCAAATCCGGGAAAGTAAGACCAATGCCGGTATTCGGGAAGTTCCGATCCCTGCTGAATTGATGAACATGGGTCTTGCTGATTTCTTCAAAAATAAAGAACCTCACACCCAAGTTTTTAGGTACAAGGAAGGCAATGCTCTCGGCAAGAAGTTTGCCAGACATATCAAAGATGTGGCTAAAATTGATCGGGGAAGGCTTGTTCTTCATTCATTGAGAAAATTCCTCAATGACTTGATGATGAAAAATGGGGTTTCCCTGGAAGCAAGGTGTCAATTTATTGGACATGAAATTGAAAATGTTAATGTTGTAACTTATGCCAATAAGTTCAATGTTGATGAGTTGGCAGAGAAAACTTCTAGGGTGATTAGTAAAATTTTATTTTATATTTGACTTTTTGTGTATTTTTCATATCTTGCTCGAAAGGAGTGAGGTATGGATGCAATCGTATTATTCAAGAATTGGCTAATTGACAAATGTAAATCCTTATTGAGGAAAATCATGAGCATGAAACCTGGTGGGTCTGCCGCTGGAAAATATGAATCAAAGAAACGTGTTGTCATAAGAAAAGAAGTTGATGTTGATGAGTGGGGTCGAGAGATTACTGCTTCGCTTATATATAGAGTGTTGGATTCAGATGGCAATATTCTCATGGAATCCAGTGATATAAGCGAAGTGAATCATTGGGTCAATGAAAATAAAGATCGATATGCCCTGCTACCTTAAAAATGTCAACCCCCCGGCCCCCTAGCAGGGGGAGAAAATTGATAGGCTACGCCATTTTTCCTCACGGCCCATTGCTACGCAAAATTGACATGTAGAGAAAATAAATCTAGGCTAAACGGCCTGCTCAAAAAACTAATGCCAGCACTTGCTGGCATTTTTTTTGGGCAGGAATCTTCCGGGGTCTGGCTTCTGGTTTTTGTCTTTTGCTTTGGCTTTTCGGATTCCAAAGGGGCACCCTTTGGCCCACTCAACCTAGCTTTGCTAGGTTGGTATAGTGGGTGACATAAGGAAGTTTTATCTCCTTATGGCTTCTTGTTGCTTTTTCTTCTTGTTTTGCTAAATTGTACTATATGGGTACAAAATGGCAATTCAATTCAATATATTAAGAGCAAGAAAAATAAAGACATTAGGCAGAATTTATGCTGTTGCAGCACATAATTTGCGGTTAAGAAGTCAAGCCAATATTGAGGAAGCTCGAACAAAAGATAATCAAGTTATCTTCGATTCTTTGAATTTTGATCGACAAGAAAGAGGCGGCTTGTACAAATCTTTGATAGCTTATTATGATGAATTGCAGATCAAAAGAAAGCAAGACAATGTTTTAATGTATGAATATGTTGTAACTGCATCACCTGAATTTTTCCAGGGGAAAACACCTAGCCAGGTCAAAGAGTGGGCCGATCATCAGTCTAAATTTTTCCAAGAGCAATTTGGCCAAAACTACAAAGTGGCTTTTTTGCATCTTGATGAAAAGACTCCACATCTTCATATTATTTGCAGCACTGAAATTAAATCGGTCAAAAAATACAAGAATCGGTATGGTACCTGTGAAAAAGAAACCTGGTCTTTGAACTCAAAGCACATTGACCCTGAATTTCTTGTGGCTCTGCATGACAAGCATGCTGAATGGAACAAGAAATATAATCTTTCCAGAGGTGTACGAGGCTTGCAGGCTAGCCACCAAGAGCTAAAAGACTTCTACAAGGAAGTTCATAGGCTCCAGTCACTAGACTATACCGGGAAGGCCACCGAGTACCTTAAAGGGCAGTTGGAACCTAAAAGTAAATTGGGCTGGGTGCCTCTTAAATTTGTCTTTGGACTGGTTGATAAATTTATGGGGAGGTTTGCAAAACTTCAAAAAAAGCTCATTCAGGCTAAAAAGGATCTAGAAGATTTGAGGAAAAAACAAGTTCAGGACTACTATGATTGGCAAAAATACAAGGAAAGTCACAGGAAATATACAACTGAATTGCCTTACCTTGCCAAGAAAGTAGAGCAGCAAGCCAAAGAAATTGAAAAAATGAGGCTTGAATTGGTCCAGGCTCAACTAAAGGCCCAAGTTCTTGAAATTAAGCCGAGTCCCGATCACAAGCCCAAAATTGAGCCAAAGATTGAACCTGTTGCCACTAGAAAAGCTGGCATGTCATTTGGTAGATGATTCACTGGTACTGCTGCTACGGGGGTGTTACTACTGACACTTTCCGAGCAAGAGTATCATTCTATATGTGATTTTTTTGGCCCGCTCTCGATTTTAACCTTTGGTTAAAATTTCCGCCTTGAGGCGGTACTATTCTTCGAAATTGGTACATATACTATTCTTCGAAGATGGATGTAGTCCATATAGATACAATTAGAGGTACTGTTTAATAAGTGTCTGTCACCGTGTTACCACACGGTTCCAGAAAAGCTTAACCCTAACCCAGTTAAAAAACTGAAGTCCTGCTTTTTCTAGAACCTTTGTTGTTTCACATAGCCCCAGGTTAAATATTAATCAACAAATTTAACTTCACCAGTTCGTAGAGTTGTTTCTACAGTAGCAGGGTCTGGCTTTCGCTTCCTTGTGGCTTTGCTACTTCCCCATTCTAGCCACTTTAACTACTGTTTTTTTCGGTATCTTCTTTATATCTGGTTAGTGGTCACTTTTTTAATCCAGGCTTTCCACTTCAAGTTGTTTACCGCAGTAGAGCATCGGAATCGGGAATTTGATTTCTGGATTTGCCAACGGAAATCAAATTGACGCATA
This sequence comes from Pseudomonadota bacterium, assembly GCA_021846965.1. GTDB lineage: Bacteria > Pseudomonadota > Gammaproteobacteria > Burkholderiales > Burkholderiaceae_C > Thiomonas_A. Next base: position 3,839 of record JAJZWA010000031.1, read on the forward strand.
CAACGCTTTTAATAATTAAGCAAAAAGATTTGAATTTGTCAAGAAAAACAAAAAGCCCCAGTATTTCTACCGAGGCTTTTTGCTTGATGCGTGGATTTGATTTCCGCTGGCGATATTATTATGTAGAATAAATTTGAGTTTGTCAAGTCTATTTAATAAGAAAGTCGTCTTTATTCTTGTCCTTGATCCAAGCCGGAGCAATTCCTCTGCCTGTCCAAGTCTTGCCGGTCACTGGATCTTGATACTTCGGTGCTACTGTTCCACCAGCCTTGGGGCCTTTCTTGGCTCCAGTGGATGAATTGGGCCTTATCCCAAAGATCTGTTCTGGGGTCAGTGCGTATTCTTCAACTAGCTTTTTGACCTGGGTGATTGCATTGCCAAGCTCGGCCTGCCTGGCCGTAGCTATCTGCTGTTCCAGAATGGCTTTTTGTTCAAGTAGCTCTTTCAGGTTCATGGTTGGCTTTGGTAGTGTGGGGGTGGACAATCAGGGCAAGCTTTTATGGATGCTCTTAAAGATTCTAAGTTTCAATCAAGTACAACTAAGGGAAGAATTCAAGAAATTCAAAGTATAGCCAATCAATTTATGCCTCAAAGGGGAGGAAATCAAGAGGGTGGAGGTTCTGCGGGAAATCCAAAAGGCTCTACACCTAATGCTGGTGGTGTTGGGCCAATTAAAAATGATTAAAAAATGGGGCAAATGCCCCATTTTTATTTAACCTTGAGAACTCATAGCCCATTTTTCGCCTTTTGGCTTTCTATTGTTTTTTCGGTTAGTTCGACTAAAATATTCATGCCTGTATTTTCATTGGCATTGTTGTCATGGTTTGTTTGGTTTGTTATGACTTTCTTGCGTGCATCTCGTGCATGGCTTTTTATTTCATCTTGAGAGAGGCCTAATTTTTCACCGAATTCATAGGCAAGCTCCCGGAAAGCTTTTTGAGAGACAATCCAATCAGCGATAATTTCTTGTTGTTTTTCAAAAGTGGCCTTGAAGTCACCATTAGCAGCAGCAATTTCCTCCATAGGTTTAGAGAGAAGTTGCCTATAAGAATCAATGGTATGATTAATGATGGCTTTTCCAGTTTGTTCTGCTGCTCGTCTTGCATAATCACTCAATTCTTTCCGACGAGCATCTTCTTTTCGCCTTTCATTCTCTTGGTAATAAAAATTATTCCGATCAAAAAAATTGCTCATAGCGGCCTCCAGAGTTTGAAAGTTTCTAGCTGGAAAAGTTAGATCTGTCAAGAGGGTTGGGATTCTTTGGTTGACTATGTACCAAACATGTACCAATTCATGTACTAAAAGTGAAGTACAATTGATCCAGACAGGATGGTAAGTTGTTGAATTAATTCATGTATTCTGGGCCCTTTGAGTGTCTCCCGTCCACTCCGCCACGAATCTGCTGAGGAATCTCCTGAGGAATCTCTCGAGAAGCCGGCAAGTTGCGAAGCCCGCCCTGTGCGGGCTTCGTGCTTTTCGGGGCCGGGGTGAAGCTCGGGCGCGCGGCTCGGGCGCGCGGCTCGGCGCGCAGCCGCCTCAGACCAGGCGCAGGGAGTGGGTGTGCCCCGCCTGCCCGGAGTCCACGCGCTTGCTTTCCAGCTTGATGCGCAAGCGCAGGTCGTTGAGCGAGTCGGCGTTGCGCAGCGCATCCTCGAAGCTGATCGAGCCGGCCTCGTACAGATCGAACAAGGCCTGGTCGAAGGTCTGCATGCCGAGTTCGCGCGAGCGCTTCATGACCTCCCGGATCTCGGGAATCTCGCCGTTGAAGACATGCTTGGCGACCAGGGGAGAGTTGATCATCACCTCCACGGCCGCGACGCGGCCGTCGCCGTCCTGGCGCGCGAGCAGGCGCTGCGAGATGATCGCCCGCAGGTTCAGGGACAGGTCCATCAGGAGCTGCGCGCGCCGGTCCTTCGGAATGAGGTGGATGGCGCGATCCAGCGCCTGGTTCGTGTTGTTCGCGTGCAGCGTCGTCAGCACCAGATGACCGGTTTCGGCGAAGGCCACGGCATGCTCCATGGTCTCCCGATCACGGATCTCGCCGATCATGACCACGTCCGGCGCCTGGCGCACACTGTTCCTCAGGGCCACCGCCCATCCCTCCGTGTCGCGCCCCACCTCGCGCTGGGTCACCACGCAGTTCTTGTGCGCGTGCACGAACTCGATGGGATCCTCGATGGTCTGGATATGGCCGGCGCTGTGCTCATTGCGCCAATCCAGCATGGCCGCCAGCGAGGTGCTCTTGCCGGTCCCCGTGGCGCCGGCCAGGATGATCAGTCCGCGCTTGCTCATCGCCAGTTCCCGGAACACCCCGGGCAGGTTCATGGACTCGATCGTGGGAATGGTCCGCGGGACGATGCGCAGCACCAGGCTGACGCTTTCCTGCTGCACGAAGGCGCTCACCCGAAAGCGGCCGATGCCGCTGGGAGCGATGCCGAAATTGCATTCGTTGCTGCGCTCGAACTCGGCCATCTGGCGATCGTTCATGATCGCCTTCGCCAGCGCCAGGGTCAGCCGCGGAGTCAGGGGTTTCGGGCGCGCCTTGCGAAGGGTTCCGTCGATTTTCATCGCCGGCGGGAAGCCCGGGACCAGGAACAGGTCCGAGCCCGAGCTCTCGACAAGCTCGAGCAGCAGTTGCTGGATGAATCGCGGCGGATCCTCGATGTCGTCCGGGAAGGCGCTCGCAGTCCCGACGACCCCTTCCTGCGCTGCAGGGCCCTTCGGGCCCGGCTGGACCTCGGACGTGGGGGGAGCTGCGTCGTTCGGCATGGCGAGGGATCAGGGGAAGGGGGTGGATGGACCGCAGGGGGGGGCAGCGCCTGCCCATCATGCCGATTCTGCACCAACGCGGTCGCCTTCGGGCGTTCAAGGGCCCGTCGAGTGCATCGGGGGCCTGCGCCGGGGCTGGCAGTACGAGGTGGCCGGCCAGTATGTCCACCACGCCGGCAAGGCAGGGGAACATTCTCGCGGTGCATGAACAAACTGCGGCATGTATACCCTATGCCGTCCGTATGCCCTCAAATATTGGCTTATACGAATACAAGTATCCGCAGTGAATATGGAAACTGGGGTATGTATATCGTGCGCCGTTGAATGTCGTACCGTGCGGGTAAAAATACCTTTCGCGGAGGGCTTGATTCGGGCTGTTCTTGCTGACTTTGCCGTTTTGCGACATCCGGGTTGACGGCCCGCTATGTGCATGATTTCTCGGAAGTTGTTCTGCTAGACTGAATTGCATACTTTTATTGTGTGCTTCCGGGGGGGCTGGATTATGGTGGCAAGCACGCTCCATGTGGGCGCGGCTCGGCAGCGAGGCCTCGGCCGGGAAACGCGAGGTTTCACGCTGATCGAAGTCCTGATCGCCATGGCGATCGTCGGGATTCTCACGGCCATCGCCCTGCCGGCTTACCGAAACTACGAGTTACGCGGCGAATTGGTCGCCGGTACGAATCAGCTGTCCACCGAGCGCACGCTGATGGAGCAGTTCTACCAGGACAACCGCACCTATGTCGGCGGTCCCTGTTCCACGGCGCAGAGCGTGGGCAGCAGCGGGGCGAAGTTCAACGTCTCCTGTGTCGCGACCCCGACCGCCTCGGCCTACACCATCACGGCAGCCGGCACGGGCGCCGTGGCCGGATTCACGTTCACCATCGATCAGGACGGCAACCAGAAAACGACCTCCCTGCCCGCCGACTGGGGGGGCATTCCGGCATCGCCGTACACCTGCTGGATCATGGCCAAGGGCGCGCAATGCTGAAACGCTGGCGCGGCTTCACGCTGGTCGAGCTGCTGGTCGCGATGGTGGTGTTCGCGATCCTGGTGGCGCTGGGTTTTCCAGCGTTTTCCGCGTGGATTCATGACGAGCAGATCCGCAGCACTGCGGAACTGCTGCAGAACGGCCTGCGTCTGGCGCAGACCGATGCACTGGACCGCAGTCGCATCGTCGTGTTCTCCCTGAGCAACGCCACTCCCGCCCTGTCGGCCACGCCGGCGGCCGACGGCGTGAACTGGTACGCCCAGGCGTTGCCCCTGTACGCCGGCGAAGCCTCCCTGACTTCCTACACCAATTCCGCGTATCTCCAGGGTGGGGCGCTTGGCGGGGCCGGCAACGGCACGACCATCACGGGGCCCGCGTCCATCTGTTTCAGCTCCATCGGGCGCCTCGTGGCGACCAGCCAGACGGTAGGCGGAGCCAGCTATGCATGCAGCGTGCCCGCGTCGGGCACGCTGGTGAGCTATGACGTCGCCAACCCGCAGGGGGACAGGCCATTGCGGGTGACGGTCAGTTTCGGCGGACAGATCCGTCTGTGCGACCCCGCACGTACGCTGTCCACCAGCAATCCGGATGGGTGCTGACATGAGACGCGACCTTCGCAGGGAACGCGGATTCACCTTGATCGAAGTGCTGGTCGCGATGCTCGTGCTGGCCTTCGGCATCCTGGGCATGATTTCCCTGCAGGCTCTCGCCGTCGGCCAGTCGACGGCTGCCGAGGATCGTGCCCGCGCCACGCAACTGGCCAACGATCTGGCAGCGCAAATGTGGTTGGCCAGGGGCGCCCAGGCCACCTCCGCGCAGATCAGCACGTGGCAGGGCACGCTCGACAGCGCCAGCCATCCGAACACCGGGCTTCCCGGCGGTACCGGTTCGGTGGATTACGACTCCACGAACAAGCTGTCCATCATCACCGTGAAGTGGACCGATCCGCACACCGGCACCACGCACCAGTATCAGACGGTGGTGCAGATACCCGACGGCGTCTCCTGAGCATGCGAACCCTCCGACATCCGCGCAGCGCCGGCTTCAGCCTGGTGGAGTTGATGGTGGCGATGACCATCGCCGTCGTCGTCATGCTCGGCATCAGCGAACTGATGGCGACCAACGAAGGGCAGAAGCGCACCACCACGGCCACCAACGACATCGACCAGTCGGCGAGTTACGCGGCCTACGCGCTGGACAAGGTCATCCGCAGTGCGGGCTCCTCGTTCTACCAGGCCAACGCCTTCACCCTGGGATGCGAGATCAACGCGATCGACGCGGGCTCGACGTCCCTGCCCCTGGCCTCGGGTTTTTCCTCCGATTTTCCGAACGTCACGTTGACCGGGGTGTACCTCATGCCCCTGCTCATCCTGCCCGGGCAGTCGGCCGCGTCCGACGGAAGCTCCGGCTCCCACACCTCGGACGTGCTGGTGGTCATGGGCGGCGTCAACGGCAACCAGCCGGTACCCACCTCCCTGCTGCAATCGCCGACCGCGAACGCCTTGCACCTGGTCAGCAACGTCGGCTACGCGAACAACGATCTGGTTCTGGTCAGCGACGTGGCCAACGGCACCAACCTCTCGGGTTGCCTGCTGGATCAGGTATCCAGCGTGGCCACGGGCGGCGTGGTGAATCTCGGGGGAACCTACCACGCCGGGGATTCGATCTCCACGCGCACCCTGTCCTCGATGAGCGCGGGCGGGGTGGTGATCGACCTCGGCAATGAGTCCAACGGCGCGCCTCCCGTGTTCGAGTTGCTCGGCGTGGGCCCCGATGCCACCCTCGATTCCTACGACCTGATCACCCAGCAGACCACCCCGGTGGTCAACGGGGTGTTCGAGATGCATGCCTTGTATGGCGTGGATCCGACCGGCAATGGCACCATCCAGTGGGTGGCGCCCAGCGGCAACTACGCGGTGAGCAAGCTCGATGCCGGAACCACGGCGGCCACACAACTGATCCAGACCATCAAGGCGGTACGCCTGGGCCTCATTCTGCGGACCCAGCTTCCCGAGAAGGCCGTGGTGACTCCCGGCCCCATCACCTTGTTCAGCGATCTCGGCAGTTCGTTGAGCTACTCGCGGGTGCTCAGCGCGAGTGAGCAGCATTACCGCTACCGCACTCTCGATCTGACCATTCCCATTCAGAACACCCTGCAGTAGGCGCAAGGTCGGCCATGTCCCGTATTCCAAGTCGCTCCGTTCGTCGTGAATCCGGCGTCGTGCTGCTGTTCGCCCTGGTGTTGCTGGTGATCCTGCTGCTTTCGTCCATCGCGCTGGTGCGCTCGTCGGTGAATTCCACGCTGGCTGCAGGGAACATCAGTTTCAAGCGTGACCTGCAGATGCAAGCGGGCAGGGGCATCCAGGCCGCCGAGAATGAGTTCAAGAGCGGCGGCCCCCTGGCCAGCGCGACCACACTCGACTCGGATCTGGCCTCGGCCAACTATTCGTCGACCATGCTGCCGTCCGGCCCGAACGGCATTCCGACCATGCTCCTGGACGATTCCGCCTGGACCATGACCGGTTCCGACATCAGCGATTCCACGGCCCCGATCACGGACCCGGTCACCCACAAGACGATTACCACCGGGGTCACCATCCGCTACGTGATCGATCGCCTGTGCACGAACACCGGGGCCGTCACCGACCCCTCGCAATGCGTGATCGGCCAGCTGGGCCAGGACAAGGGCGGCACGGCCTGGCTGAAAAAGGCTGGCGGTACCCCCCAGCTCGTCTACCGCATCACGGTGCGGGTGCTCGGGCCGCACAACACGCAGACTTTCGTGCAGCAGTTGATTTCGGAGTAATCCATGCAAGCCAGACGGGTCATCGGAGCTCTCGCGCTGTGCGCGGCCTCCCTCCTGGGGATCGGAACGGCGCATGCGGTCGACCTGGCCGATGCTCCGGTCTTCACCATCAACTCGGTGCCGGGCAACATGCTGTTCGTGCTGTCGGTGGAGTATCCCACCGCGAACGCCGCCGCCTACCCCTCCGCCACGGCCAACGCCACGACGAAGAGCGGCTACACGCCGGCGTCCACCTACATCGGGTATTTCGACCCGGCCAAGTGCTACACCTACGACCCGAGCTTCTCGCCGCCCGACGTCACTCCCGGGGCGAGCAACAAGGGTCTTTTCTCGCCGTACAGCATGACCACGAACCACACTTGCACCTCCTCGGACGATGTGCACCTGTGGAGCGGAAACTTCCTCAACTGGGCGTCGATGCAGGCGCTGGACGAGTTCCGCTCGGCGCTGACCGGCGGCTACCGCGTGGTCGACACCACCACGCAGACGGTGCTCGAGAAGACCTGGGTGTCGACGCAGGGCGGCACGAACGACGATCCCGACGGCGTGATCAGCAGCAACGCATCCACCATCGCCGGGGCTACCCCGTTTACCAACTGGTCCACGTTGAAGACGCGTACCTGGGGGCAGGGCAACGTGATGCTGCTGACCTCCTCGGGAAGTCTTCCCGGAACTCCCACCGCCTACGCCGGTCAGGTGCCCAGTTCCAAGTCCTCGGGCTCGGGTTGCAGCAGCAATTGCTCCAATTGGGTCTATGCCGTCACCGTCCGGGTGCTGGTCTGCGATCAGACCGTGGGCCTGGAGGGAAACTGCAAGGCCTATGGCACGAACTACAAGCCGGAAGGCCTGATCCAGCAGAACTCGCTGAACATCCGCTACGGTGCCGTGTCCTATCTTGACGACTCCTCCTCTTCGCGGGAGGGCGGCGTGTTGCGCGCGAGCATGGCCTACCTGGGGCCGACCATGCCCTCGACCACCAATCCGAGCACCACGGTGAGCAATCCCTCGCCCGAGTGGAGCGGGGATACCGGCATTTTCTACACCGATCCCGATCCGACCGCCGCCACCGGCAGCGGGGTGTCCAACAGCGGCGTGATCAACTACATCAACAAGTTCGGCGAGTTCTCCCACATCTACAAGAGCGGAGACAACCTCAGCGAGCTGTTCTACGCCGGGCTTCGCTACTACAAGCACCTGGGCAACATTGCCTCCTACAGTTCGGGCGCCACCAGCACCATGCTCGACGGCTTCCCGGCCATCGTGAGCTGGGACGATCCCATCCTGTATGCCTGCCAGAAGAATTTCTTCGTCGGCATCGGCGATGTCAACACCCACAATGACTCAGTGGTCCCGGGCTCCACGCTGAGTCCGCCCGGAGGCCAGGTGGTTCCGAACTTCAGCCCGGACACCACCAACTACAAGACGGAAACGGATCTGGTCGGGGTCATGGAGGGCTACGGAGCCGGTCTCGGTTCGCAGAGTCCGCCCTGGGATCCACCGGGCAGTGGATGCTGCGGCGGCGCCACCGACCTGATCGCCGGCATGGCCTACGACGCCCATGTCAACGACATGCGGCCCAACGACTTCAAGAACGCCGACGGCACCAAGACCTACAAGCAGACGGCCTCGACCTACTGGCTCGACGTGCAGGAGTATTCGACGTACAGGGACAAGAACCAGTACTACCTGGCCACCAAGTACGGCGGATTCGCGGTGCCGAACAACTGGAACCCGGCGAGCACCACGCCGCCGCCGACCGCGACCTGGCACACGACCTCCAACATGCAGGGCAGCGACCTGCAGCCCGACAACTATTTCGACGCTAACCAGGCCGGCCAGATGGTGGCGGGCCTGACCTCGGCGTTCACCAGCATCGCCAAGCAGATCGCCGGCTCCAGCACGGCCTTCGCCGTGCAGTCTCCGCGCCTGTCGACCACCGGCAACGTCAGCTACGGCTCCACCTACGATCCCGCGAGCTGGACGGGTGACGTGAATGCCTACAGCCTGAGCTTCGACGCCAACGGCAATCCGACCACCACCCAGGTGTGGAGCGCGCAGAGCAAGCTCGACGCCCAGACTCCGGCCAGCCGCGTCATCGCCACCTGCTGCGCGGCCACGGGCGCGCCCGGCGTGCCTTTCGACGCCACGGACATGTCCAGCACCCTGCCGGCCCAGTACGCCACCTTCGCCGAAGTTCCCGGCGTGTCCTCGGCTCAGCAGAGCTCGGCCCATTTCCTGGCCTGGCTGCGCGGGGACCGCACGCAGGAGGTGGGCAACGGCGGCGTGTACCGGGCGCGCAAGGCCCTGCTGGGTGACATCACCGACTCCTCGCTGAGCATCGTCGGCGCCCCGTCGGCGGATTTCTCCGACGTCAACGATCCGGGCTACTCGAGCTTCAAGTCCACCTGGGCGAACCGCCCCACGGTGGTCTACGTGGGTTCCAACGACGGCATGATGCACGCCTTCGACGGCAGCACCACCGACGCCACCCAGGGGCAGGAGCTCTTCGCCTACATCCCCTCGGCGATGTACGGCGACAGCACCTCGGCCCCGGTCACCGGCCTGGCCTCCCTCGGCGCGCCGAGCGGATTCATCCACCATGACATGGTCGACGCCACGCCCGAGAACTTCGACGTCGATTTCAGCCGCACCGCGAACGCCATCACCACCTCGCCGGACTGGCACACCCTGCTCATCGGCGGTCTGGGCAAGGGCGGGAAGTCGTACTACGCCCTCGACGTCACCAACCCCGCGGCCATCACCAGCAACGGTGCGCTGGCCTCGAAGGTGCTGTGGGAGTTCAGCGACTCCACCATGGGCTACTCCTTCGGCGACCCCAGCGTGGTGAAGACCGCCCAGTACGGCTGGGTGGTCATCCTCACCTCGGGCTACAACACGCCGGACGGGTCCGGCTACATCTACATCCTGGACCCTCGAACCGGCTCGCTGTTGCAGTCCATCGCGGTGGGCAACGGCGCTGACGGCAGGCCGTCCGACGGGCTCACCTATGGCTCGGCCTACGTGCTCGACTACAGCGACGGCACGGCTGACAGCTATTACGTGGGCGACCTCAACGGCCACCTCTGGCGTCTGGACCTGACGACCAAGACGGGGGCCTACAGCGCGCCCACCGAAATCGCCGAGTTGACGGACGCGAGTGGCAATCCCCAGCCGATCACCACGCGCCCGCTGATCGAGATCGACCCCAGTTCCCAGAAGCGCTACGTCATGGTGGGCACCGGAAAGCTCCTCGCCAGGTCGGACATCACCACCAACAACCAGCAGACCTTCTACGCCATCATCGACGGCACCGCATCGAGCTTCAACACCGCTTCCACCCTGCCGGCCGGCGAGACCTTCCCGCTGACGCGTGCCGATCTGGTTCCGGTCGCGGACTCGACCTCGACCAGCTCGACCACGGTGTCCCTGCTCACCGGCATCGGCAGTTCGCCGTCCGAGCCCTCGGGCTGGTACATCGATCTCGCCACATCCTCCACCGGGGGCTCGTCCGAGCGGGTTACCGTGACCCCGACCTCCAACTATGGCGTCGTGACCTTCGCCGCCAACCTGCCCATCGGCGATGTCTGCAGTCCTTCGGGCACGAACCGGGTGTTCGGACTCGATTTCGGGTTGGCCAAGACCGTGCTGATCGACCACAACGGCGCGCTCATCAACGCCTCGTCGGCACTCTCCGGGCTTGCCACCAATCTGGCCATCACCAACGTCAATGGCACGCTGCACATCACCGAGGGCACCAGCACCGGCGCCGTCGGGAACGTGCCCGGCAATCTGTCATCGGGCAGCAACCTGAAGCAGCTGAACTGGAACGAGATCCCGAGTGCACAGTAGGCGTGGGCGGGGAGGGCGCCCGGGCCTGAGCCCGCTGGCGCTCGCCCTGCTGCTCTCGGTGGCGCTGCACTTGCTGGTGCTGGCCGCCGCCTTGCGATTGCCGCTGCCTGTGCAAGGCGCCGGCGGCACCGAGCGAGACCGGGGACTCTCGGTCGTCCTGCAGGCGCAGCCCCTGCGGGCCGATGCGGTGGCGCCACCGCAACCGTCCCGCCCGCGCCAGCCCGTACGGCTTGCGTCGGCGATGCGCAAGCCGCTTCCCGGGCAGGGCGTGCTCGGCTCCCGGTTCTACGCCGCCTCCGAGCTGCAGCGGCGCCCGGTGCCGGTGAGCGCGCCGGACATCCGCCGTGCAACCCACCTGGATGCCGCCTTCGGGCTGGCGCGAATGATCCTGTTCATCGACGCATCGGGGCATGTCGTGCGTATCGAGGTCGCCCAACACAGCGGATTCAGTGCGCGCGACCTCGCCACGCTGCGCGCATTGTTCCTTGCCACGCGCTTTTTCCCGGGTTACCGTCACGGCTTGCCGGTCGACGCGCGCATCACCATTCATTTGCAGGTCGCGCCCGTAGCGAGCGAGGTGCGTACGCTCTCGGTGGCGCCCCCCGGCCCGCCGCCGGGGAGGTCCTCGCGCTAGACCGGCGCGCCCCCCTTCGATGATCCCCGAACCTGGATGGAACCCATGGACATGCAAGGCGTTGCCGCGGTGAGTTACCGCGGCGCATCGGTCGAGAACCGGCATCTCGCGCATATCGCGGTGGTCGACGCCGGCGGAAAGCTGCTGTTCGCCTTTGGCGACCCCGAGCGGGTCACGCTGGCGCGCTCCGCGGCCAAGCCGGCGCAGGCCGCCGCGATCGTCGACACCGGCGCGCTCGAGCACTACGGATTCGACGAGGCCGATCTGGCGCTGATGTGCGCCTCGCACAGCAGCGAGACGCGTCACATCGACCGCACCCGGAGCATGCTCGCCAAGCTGCGGGCCGACGAGTCGGCGCTGCGCTGCGGGCCCCACCCCTCGCTGTCCGATGCCGTGCAGCGCGAGTGGATCCGCCAGGATTTCCTGCCCACCCCGGCGTGCAGCAACTGCTCGGGCAAGCATGTGGGCATGCTCGCCGGTGCCATGCTGCTCGGAGGCAGTGCCGCCGATTACCACGAGGCCGGCCACCCGATGCAGCAGCATGTGCGCCGCACCGTGGCCGCGCTGTGTGCCTTGTCTCACGAGCAGGTGCAGTGGGGCATCGACGGGTGCAACCTGCCGACCCCGGCCTTCGCGCTCGACCGGCTTGCCAGGCTCTATGCCAGCCTGGCCGATGCGGCCGACGCGGACGATGCGGCCGATGCGGCGCCCGGCTCCACGCTGGCGCGCATCTACCACGCGATGACCCGCCACCCCGAACTCGTCGCCGGCGAGGGGCGCTACTGCACCGAGCTCATGCGCGCCTACGAGGGTGCGCTGGTGGGCAAGCTCGGCGCCGATGGCTGCTACGGCATCGGCGTGCGAGCCTCGGCGCGAACCCGCGAACTCGGTGCCGACGGAGCGCTGGGTATCGCGGTGAAGATCGAGGACGGTCGCGTCGACATGCTGTACATGATCGTGTCCGAGGTGCTCGCGCGCCTGGAACTCGGCACCCAGGCCCAGCGTGAGCGCCTGGCCGCCTTCCACAATCCTCCGCTGCGCAATACCCGCGGCGTCGAGGTCGGTCACCGCAGCTTCCCCTTCGAGCTGCGCCCGCGCTGAACCGCGGGCCGGGTGAGGCCGGATTCCGGCCATCACCCCGCCTTTCCCGTCCCCCGCACCCCGGCCGGGCCGGGCGCCGATGGCGCCAGGCCCGTGGCTGCGCTCGCCTCGGCCCGTTCCCGTACGCGTGTTTTCCCTAGGGCCTGGCCGCGTCTTTTTTGTGGACTATCTTCAAAATTTTGTATACAAAGCAGCCATCAACCACCCAGGAAATCGCTTGGGGGCTTTCCAGATGAAGCGCGGCCACGGCCCGCCGAATGCGCCGGAATGCAGTCCGGAATGACTGCAGATCATGAGGTCTTGACCTCGTGAGCGGCCGATGGACGCGCGCAGCACAGGCTTGGAGATTGCATACAAAATGCCCGGAGTCGTCGTCTCTTCGGCGACGCCGGGCCTGATGAACTGCCCACCCCCGCAGCCGCGGGCGGCAGCCATGACCTTGCGATACGCTCGACCGGAGGTGCTTCTGTGAATGCTTCAACCGACGTCCTGGATGCTGGCTCCATCCCCACGACTCACCCATCCTCGATCGACATCCTCATCAAGCCCGGCTACAGCCCGCGCCTGGTGAATGCCGATCTGGCGCCGCTGCGCAATCAACGCTGGGGGGCCTACAACATCTTCGCCTTCTGGATGTCCGACGTGCACAGCGTCGGTGGCTACATCACCGCGGGAAGCCTGTTCGCCCTCGGGCTGGCGAGCTGGCAGGTGCTGGTCTGCCTGCTGGTGGGCATTGTCATCGTGCAGCTGCTGGCCAATCTGGTGGCCAGGCCCAGCCAGGTGTGCGGCGTGCCCTATGCCGTCATCAGCCGCGCCTCCTTTGGCGTGCTGGGTGCCAACATCCCGGCCATCATCCGCGGGCTCATCGCCTTCGCCTGGTTCGGCATCCAGACCTACCTGGCATCGAGCGCCTTGATCGTGGTGATCCTCAAGTTCCTGCCCGGGCTGGCGCCCTATGCCCAGGTCGCCGAACACGGCTTCCTGGGCCTGTCCGAGCTCGGCTGGACCGCCTACATGGTGTTGTGGGTGCTGCAGGCCCTGGTGTTCTGGAAGGGCATGGAGGCGGTTCGGGTCTTCATCGACTGGGCCGGCCCCGCCGTCTACGTGGTGATGGGCGTGTTGACGGTCTACCTGGTCGCCAAGGCGGGCTGGTCCCACATCGACCTGAACCTCGGCTCGGTGAAGTTCAAGGGCCTGCAGGCGCTGCCGGTGATGATCAATGCCATCGCGCTCGTGGTCTCGTACTTCTCCGGCCCGCTGCTCAACTTCGGCGACTTCGCCCGCTACAACAAGAGCATGGATGCCGTGAAGAAGGGCAACTTCTGGGGCCTGCCGGTGAACTTCCTGGGCTTTTCCATCCTCACCGTGATCACCACGGCGGCCACGCTGCCGGTGTTCGGCAAGCTGATCACCGATCCGGTGCAGACGGTGAGCCACATCGACAACACCTTCGCCGTGGTGCTGGGGGCGATGACCTTCACGCTGGCCACCATGGGCATCAACATCGTGGCCAACTTCGTGCCGCCAGCCTTCGATTTCTGCAACGTCGCACCGCAGAAGATCAGCTGGCGCATGGGGGGCATGATCGCGGCGGTAGGCTCCATCTTCATCACGCCCTGGAACATCTTCAACAACCCGACGATGATCCACTACACCCTCGACGTGCTCGGTGCCTTCATCGGGCCCCTGTTCGGCATCCTCATCGCCGACTTCTACCTGGTCAAGAAGCAGCGCATCGACGTCGACGCCCTCTACAGCATGGAGCCCAAGGGCCGCTACTGGTACGCGGGCGGCGTCAACCCCAAGGCGGTCGCTGCGCTCATTCCGGCGGCTCTGATCGCCGTGTTCATGGTGCTCATCCCCCGCATGTCCAGCTTCGCCAACTTCACCTGGTTCATCGGATGCGGGCTGGGGATGATGTTCTACGTCATGATCCACGCAGGCTCCAGATCCAACTCGCAGTGATGAAAATCCTCATCGTCAATCCCAACTCCACGGCCAGCATGACGGCCAAGATCGGCGCCGTCGCGGCCGAGGTCGCGGCGCCCGGCACCATCGTCCACGCGGTCAACCCGCCGGACTCTCCCGCCTCCATCGAATGCCACACCGAGGAGGCGCTGTGCGTCCCCGGCCTGCTGCGCTGCATCCAGGAAGGGGAGGCGCAAGGCTGTGACGCCTACGTCATCGCCTGCTTCGGCGATCCGGGTCTGGAGGCGGCGCGCGAGCAGGCCAGAGGTCCGGTGATCGGCATCGCCGAAGCCGCGATGCACGCCGCCAGCCTGCTTGCCCCTTCATTCAGCGTGGTCACCACCCTGGCTCGCACCACCGGCATGGCCTGGCATCTGGCCGAGCGCTACGGCATGCAGCGCTTTTGCCGCAATGTGCGCGCCGCCGACGTTCCCGTGCTCGACCTGGAAGACCCGGGCAAGAACGCCCGGGTCCTGATTCGCGACGAATGCCTGCGGGCCTTGCGCGAGGACGGCTGCGAGTCCATCGTGCTCGGCTGCGCGGGCATGACCGATCTGTGCCGCTGGCTTTCCGAAGAGATCGGCGCGCCGGTCATCGACGGCGTGGCCGTGGCCGTCAAGTTCGCCGAGTCGCTGGCCACGCTGGGATTGAAGACCAGCAAGCTGGGGCCCTGGGCCGCGCCACCCGTGAAACCCTCATGCGGCCTCGGGCGACCCGCGCGCTAGCGAGCAGGCATGCCGAAGCCTCGTCCGAACCCACGATATCCCGATCCCGAAATCCCTGCGAGGAATGAAACCATGCCCCCGCGCCGCAAGACCCCTACCGATCCCCAGGCTCCCGCGGACAAGGCCTTGACCGCCGTCGCCGCCGCCGGCGCGCCGCTGGCCGACTCGACACAGATCATCGTCGGCGCCATCACCACCGCGATCATCGAGCATCGCCTGGCACCCGGGGCCAAGCTCACCGAGCAGAAGATCGCGGCGATCTACGGCGTGTCGCGCACCATCGTGCGCCAAGCCTTGTTCCAGCTGGCCCGCGACCATCTGGTCACGCTCGAGCCCGACCGCGGGGCCTTCGTGGCGCAGCCTTCGGTGGAGGAGGCGCAGCAGGTGTTCGCGGTCCGCCGCATGCTCGAGCAGCAGCTGGTCGAGGCCTTTTGCGACAAGGCCGCGGCCGCCGACTTCCGCGCCCTGCGCGCCCACCTCAAGCAGGAGCAGGCCGTCGTCAGCCGCGTGGACGTCACCGGCCGCACCAGGCTGCTGGGCGATTTCCATGTGCTGATGGCCGAACGCATCGGCCACCATGTGCTGGCGCAGATCCTGTCGGAGCTGATCTCGCGCTGCGCCCTCATCACCCTCATGTACCAATCGTCGCGCGCCGCGCAGCATTCCTCGGACGAACATGTGGCCATCCTGCAGGCCCTGGAGGCGCGCGACGTGGCGCAAGCCAAGGCCCTGATGGAGGCCCACTTGCGGGCCACCGAGAACAGTCTGCTCTATCACCCGAGAGTCAGCAGCGCCGATCTGGCCGAGGCGCTGGGCAAGCACGTGGCCTGAGCATCGATCCGAGCTGGCGCATGACCACCACACCCTATCCCCGCGACCTCGTCGGCTACGGCCGCAATCCTCCGCATGCGCGCTGGCCGGGCCAGGCCCGCGTGGCGCTGCAGTTCGTGCTCAACGTCGAGGAGGGCGGCGAGAACTGCGTGCTGCACGGCGACGCGGGCAGCGAGCAGTTCCTCTCCGAATTGTTCAACCCCGCGGCCTATCCGGCACGCCACCTGAGCATGGAGAGCATCTACGAATACGGCAGCCGCGCCGGAGTCTGGCGCATCCTGCGCGAGTTCGAGCGCCGCGGCCTGCCGCTGACGGTGTTCGGCGTGGGCATGGCCCTGCAGCGCACCCCCGAGCTCGCCCGCGCCTGCGTCGAACTCGGCCATGAGATCGCCTGTCACGGCTGGCGCTGGATCCACTACCAGAACCTGGACGAAGCCATCGAGCGCGAGCACATGCGACGGGGCATGGAGGCGATCGAGGCCGTCTGCGGCGTGCGTCCGCTGGGCTGGTACACCGGTCGCGACAGCCCCCACACCCGCCGCCTGGTGGCCGACTTCGGCGGTTTCGCCTACGACAGCGACTACTACGGCGACGACCTGCCCTTCTGGCTGCAGGTGCGCAGGACCGACGGCGGCCTCAGCCCTCATCTGGTCGTGCCCTATACCCTGGACACCAACGACATGCGCTTCGCGCTGCCCCAGGGCTTCGCGCAGGCCGAGGACTTCTACATCTACCTGCGCGACAGCTTCGACGCGCTCTACGCCGAAGGCGAGGACCGGCCCAGGATGCTCAGCATCGGCATGCATGCGCGCCTGCTCGGCAGGCCCGGGCGCATCCGCGCGCTGCAGCGCTTCCTGGATCATGTGCAGCGCCACGACCGCGTGTGGATCGCGCGGCGCATCGACATCGCGCGCCACTGGCAGGCCGAGCATCCCTTCGATGCCGCCACCGCCTTCGTCTGGGAGTGATCGTGCTCACGCTGGCCGAATTCAACGCCGCCACGCAGGCCGAATGCACCGCCGCGCTGGAGGGGGTGTACGAACATGCCCCCTGGGTCGCCGCGCGCGCCTGCGCATCCCGTCCCCTGGCCACCCTGGCCGCGCTCAAGCAGGCGCTGCTGCGTGCCGTGAACCAGGCCAGCCGCGACGAGCAGCTCGCGCTGATCCGCGCCCAGGCCGCGCCGGACGGCCAGCTCGGCGGCACCCCGGACGGCCCGTCGCCCGCCGCTCCGGCGCACTCCACGCCCGAGGAGTCGGCCCGCATCCGGGCGCTGAGCGCCGAGTACCTCGAGCGATTCGGCTGGCCCTTCCTGCTCGCGCTGCGCGGGCCGCGCGGCACCGGGCTGGGTGGGGCACGGATCCTCGCCACCCTGCAGCGTCGCATCGACAACCCGCCGGAAGACGAGTTCGCCGAGGCCCTGCGCCAGATCCACCGCATCGCCGAGCTGCGCCTGAACGCCCTGTTCGGCTTCGAACCCGAACAGGGCAATCGGGTCTGGGACTGGTGCGAGCAACTCGCCCGGCACAGCGATGACCCGGAGCAACTCACCGTCACCTACCTCACCGAGGCCCATCGCGCCGCCGCGGCGCAGATCGCGGCCACCATGCGCGACTGCGGCTTCGACCAGGTGGACATCGACGCCGTGGGCAACGTGGTGGGCGTCTACCGAGGCCAGGATCCGGCGGCCCCGCGCCTGCTCACCGGCAGCCACTACGACACCGTGCGCAATGCCGGCAAATACGACGGCCGCATCGGGCACTTCATCCCCATGGCCTGCGTGCGCGCCCTGCATCGCGCAGGGCGCAGGCTGCCCTTCGGCCTGGAGGTCGTGGCCTTCGCCGAGGAGGAGGGCCAGCGCTACAAGGCCACCTTCCTGGGCTCGGGCGCGCTGGTGGGCAGCTTCCGCCCCGAATGGCTGGAGCAGCCCGACCGCGACGGGGTCCTCATGCGCGACGCCATGCGCCAGGCCGGCCTGCCCGCCGACCTGGCCGCCATCGCCTCGTTGCGACGCGACCCGGCGCGCTACCTGGGCTTTGTCGAGGTCCACATCGAACAGGGGCCGGTGCTCCATGCCCTCGACCTGCCCCTGGGCATCGTCACCTCGATCAACGCCAGCGTGCGCTACGTGGGCGAGATCCTCGGCATGGCCAGCCATGCCGGCACCACGCCCATGCCGGTGCGGCGCGACGCCGCCTGCGCCGCGGCCGAACTGGCGCTGTTCGTCGAGCGCCGCGCCGCGGCCGATGGCGACAGCGTGGGCACCGTGGGGATGCTCGAAGTGCCCTCGGGCTCGATCAACGTGGTGCCCGGCCGCTGCCGTTTCAGCCTGGACCTGCGCGCCCCCAGCGACGCACAGCGCGACCGCCTGCGCGAGGACGTGCTGGCCGAGCTCGCGGCCCTGTGCGCCCGCCGCGGGCTTCGCTACAAGGTGGAAGAGGCCATGCGCGAATCGGCCGCACCCAGCGACGCGGCCTGGCAGGGCCGCTGGGAGCAGGCCGTCGCCGCCCTGGGCCTGCCGCTGCACCGCCTGCCCAGCGGAGCGGGCCACGACGCGATGAAACTGCACACCGTGATGCCCCAGGCCATGCTGTTCGTGCGTGGGGAACATGCCGGCATCAGCCACAACCCCCTGGAATCCAGCACCGCCGACGATCTCGACCTCGCCTGCGCGGCCTTCACCCGATTGCTCGACCAACTCGCCACATCATGACCACCGTCACCGAAGCCAGCGCCCCCGTCTCCCTGGACGCCCGATATACGGCGCTCGACCGCTGGGTCGACGCGCACTTCGACGAGCAGACCCGCATGTTGCAGGAACTGGTGCGCGTACCCACCGACACCCCGCCCGGCAACAACGCGCCCCATGCCGAGCGCACGGCCCAGCTGCTGGCCGAGCTGGGCATGAGCGCCGAGAAAATCGCCATTCCTCCCGAGCGATGCCGGGAGCAGGGCCTGCAATCCATCACCAACCTGATCGTGCGCCGCAAGTACGGCTCCGGCGGCCCGCTGATCGCGCTCAACGCCCATGGCGACGTGGTGCCCCCGGGAGAGGGCTGGACCCACGACCCCTACGGCGGCGAGGTCGTCGACGGCAAGCTCTACGGCCGCGCCTCCGCCGTCAGCAAATGCGACTTCACCACCTTCACCTTCGCCGTGCGCGCCATCGAGGCCCTGGGCGTGCCGCTCAAGGGTGGCGTCGAACTGCATTTCACCTATGACGAGGAGTTCGGCGGCAACCTCGGCCCCGGCTGGCTGCTCGAGCACGGACTGACCCGCCCCGACCTGGAGATCGCCGCCGGCTTCAGCTACCAGGTGGTCAACGCCCACAACGGCTGCCTGCAGCTCGAGGTGACCGTGCACGGGGTCATGGCCCATGCCGCGATTCCGCACACCGGAGTGGATGCACTGCAGGGCGCGGTCGCCATCCTGAACGCCCTCTATGCCCAGAACGCGATCTACCGCGAGCTGCATTCGAAGGTGGCGGGCATCGACCACCCCTACCTCAACGTCGGATGGATCCAGGGCGGCACCAACACCAACGTGGTGCCGGGCAAGGTGGTGCTCAAGCTCGACCGCCGCATGATCCCGGAGGAAGACCCGGCCGCGGTCGAGGCCGAATTGCGGCGCGTGATCCAGCAGGCCGCCGCCAGCGTGCCGGGGATTTCCGTGGACGTGCGCCGCATGCTGCTGGCTCGCGCCCTCACGCCCCTGGCCGGCCACGAGAAGCTCGCCGTGCCGCTGCAGCGCCACGCGCGGGAGCTTTTCCGGGAGGACATTCCCATCCTCGGCACGCCGCTCTACACCGATGTGCGCCTGTACGCCGAGCACGGCATCCCGGCCGTGCTCTACGGCGCCGGGCCGCGCACCGTGCGGGAGAGCAACGCCAAGCGGGCCGACGAGCACATCGTGCTCGAAGACCTGCGCCGCGCCACCCAGGTCATCGCGCGCACCCTGCTGGACCTGCTCGGCGGGGCCTGACCCAGCCCGACCTGGCGGCCAAGACGGGGATCAGCACCAACACCCTGGTCAGCATGGAAAAGGGCGGGGGCAGCGTGCAACTGGGCTACTGGCTCAAGGTGCTCTGGGCCCTGGATGTGCTGGGTAGCTTCAGCGAATCGCTGCCTCGCCTGGGTCGCGAGGAGTCCGACGACGCCTTGCAGTGCCTGGCAGGGCGGCTCAGTGGCGCCTCGGGGCAGGGCGCGCGCGGCCGGGCCCCCGGGCGGGCCGGCCCGCGGACGCCTTGCCGGGCGCCTTGCCGGGCGCCTTCCCAGGCGCATTCTCCGGCTCGTCGCCGGCTTCGTCGCTGCCTTCCGGCGCGTCGCCGCGACTGGCACGCCAGTAGGCGTGCATGGACAGCACCGCGTCGGGGATCTCGAGGGTGAGGCGCTCGCGCGCGGCGGCCGTGGCGCTCAGCGCCTGCTCCCGCGGCTCCAGGTCCTCCTCGCCCAGCAGGCGCAGCGGGCGCATCCAGGCCTGTCCCTCGGCGGTGTCCAGCAAGGGCTGCCAGTCCTCGAAGCACAGATCCACGCCGGTGAGGAAGCCGCAGGCCCAGATCTGCGCGTCGTCGCGCTCCACGCCCTCGTCCTCGAAACTCGACCACAGCGGGGCGATGACCGCGCCGTCGGGCTGCTCCAGGCCGGCGACGATGGTGTTGTACAGGCGGGTGATCAGGCCCACCATGCGCCGGGCCTGGGCGGCGTCGGCGATGGGCGGCTGCATGTCCGTGCAGTCCTCCCCCCACACCCTCGGCATCCAGTGCCGCGGCGCCGGCTGGCTCGGGCCGACGGCCAGCGCATGCAGGTAGCCGTCGAGCATGTCCAGGGTCATGCTGTCCTCGATGCCGGCGTAGAGCAGGAACTGGTCGAGCTGCTCGATCTCGGCGTCGCTGAGGGGAAGGTCGGGGGCAGGGTGTTTCATGGGGCATGACTGTAGTGCAAGCCTGCCCCGGGAGCCGCCGCGCCGGAAGCATCCGGACACAGATTCGCGCGCTTCGCCTGTCGCCGAGACCGCCGCGGCCCACGTTATGCACGCCAATGCGCCCGGCCCGCGAGCCGGATGCAGCCCGACCCGGGCAGGGCTCGCTCCAGCGAGTCCGCGGCCCCGGGATTCCCCGATTCGCTGGAGCTTGCAGGCATGGCAAAGGGCTGGCTCGACATTCCTCGATCGTCGCGGAGCATGCGGCGATGGCTGGCGGCGCTGCCCGCCCTGCTGCTCGCCGGCTTCGCCGCGGCCGCACCCGGGCCCTCCGCGGCCGAGCGCCTCGACGCGGCCGCGCGCGCCCATCCGCTGGCCTTCCTCGACCGCATCGGCTGGGGGGCCGACGCCGAGCAGTTGCGCCAGCTCCAGCAAGAAGGCGCCACCCGCCTGCTCGACGCCCAGCTGCGGCCCGACCCGCATCCGGCCCTGCCCGCGCAGCTCCAGCAGACCCTGGACGCGCTGCCGGTGAACGCGCCGCTGCGCCAGCTCATCCCTCCGCTGGTCGAGCAACTGCGCGAGATCCGCAGGGCGCGCAAGTCCTCCGGGGGCGCCGACGACGCCGGGCAGGCGCAGCGGCAGCTCAAGGCGCTGCACCAGCAGATGAACGCCCTGACCCGCCAGGCCATGGCCCAGCAGATGCTGCTGGCGGTCTATGCGCCCAACCAGTTGCAGCAGCGCCTGGACTGGTTCTGGATGAACCACTTCAATGTGTTCCACGGTTTTCTCGTCGGCCCCATGATGGCCGACTACCAGCGCCGGGTGATCGCGCCGCATGCGCTGGGGCATTTCCGCGACCTGCTGCGGGCCACGATGTTCTCGCCGCAGATGCTGCTCTACCTGAACAACGCGCAGAACGCCCGCGGGCATATCAACGAGAACTACGCCCGCGAACTCATGGAACTGCACACCCTGGGCGTGGGCTCGGGCTACACCCAGGCCGACGTCACGCACCTGGCCCACGCGCTCACCGGCCTCGGCGTGGACCTGATCGATCGCCCGGTGCGCGTGCGCCCCGTCTGGCGCGACCTGGTGTGGCAGCGCGGGCTGGTGGTGTTCAACCCCGCTCGCCATGACAGCTCGCCGCAGCTGGTGCTGGGCCACACCCTGGAGGGCAATTCGGTCGACGAAATGGACCAGATCATCGACCTGCTGGACGACAACCCGGCCACCGCCCGGCACCTGTGTTTCGAGCTGGCGCAGTACTTCGTCGCCGACCATCCCGATCCCGCCATGGTGGCGGCGATGGTGCGCACCTGGCAGCGCAGCGACGGCGACATTGCCGCCGTGCTGCGCACCATGTTCCTGAGCCCGCAGTTCGCTGCCAGCCTGGCCGATCCCCAGTTCAAGGATCCCATGCGCTACGTGATCTCCACCGTGCGCGCCGGCCTGGCGGGGCAGCGCATCATCCGCAATCCCCAGCCCATGCTCGGTGCGCTGGCCGCGCTGGGCGAGCCGCTGTTCGGCCGCAGCACCCCCGACGGCTACCCCGTCGGCGCCGGCGCCTGGGACGGCTCGGGAGCGATGACCACGCGCTTTCGCATCGCCCAGCAATTCGGCGCCGGGGCGCCCGCACTGTTCGCAGCCGAGCCGCCCTATCTGCGCGGGGACGGGCCGCTGCCGGGCCAGGCGCCGGCGAGCATGCAGGAGACCATGCAGGGAGGCATGCAGGGAAGCATGCAGGGAGGCATGCAGGGAGGCATGCAGGGGCAGTCTCCCCAGCTGGAAGCCGTGTCGGACGCCATGCCGGGCAGGCGCCCGCGCCGCCCGGCGCCCGATCTGGCGCGCAGTGCCGTGTATCTCGCCGCCGAGCCCGGCCTGAGCGAGGCCACGCGCCAGGCGCTGGCCCAGGCCGGACCGCGTCCGCGCTGGAACGCGCTGTGGCTGGCCTCGCCCGAGTTCATGAACCAGTAAGCGCGCGGCCGGGCGCCAAGGTGGCGCCGGCCCGCCAAGCCCAGGGAGCCAGGATCATGCAACGACGTCAAGTACTGAAGGCGGCCGCGGCCGCCACCCTCGGCCTGCCGGCCACCACCCTGTGGGCCGCCCCCGTCGCCCGGGGCCCCAAGTTCATCCTGGTGTTCCTGCGCGGGGCCTACGACGCCACCAACATGCTCGTGCCCTACAGCTGCGACTTCTATTACGAGTCGCGCCCCCACATCGCCGTGCCACGCCCCGGCAGCGGCGCCGATGCGGCCATCGCGCTGGACGCCGACTGGGCCCTGCATCCCTCGCTGCGCGACAGCATGCTGCCCTTGTGGCAGGCCGGCCAGCTCGCCTTCGTGCCCTTCGTCGGCACCAGCGATCTCAGCCGCAGCCACTTCGAGACCCAGGACCACATCGAACTCGGCCAGGGGCCGCAGACCCACAGCTACGACGACGGATTCCTCAACCGCCTGCTGCAACAGCTCGGCGCCGACACCCGGCCCATGGCCTTCAGTGCCCAGCTGCCCCTGTCGCTGCGCGGGCCCCGGCGCGTTCCCAACCTGGCCATCGCCAGCGCGGGGCGGCCGGGCATCGCGCCGGCCCAGCAGAGCCTGCTGGAGCAGATGTGGGGCGGCACGGCCCAGGAAGCGTCCGTGCGCGAGGGCTTCCAGGTGCAGTCCACGGTGGCGCGCGACATGCACAGCGCCGACTGGAGCGCCGAGATGCGCGCCGCCAGCCGCGGCGCGGTGGCGCCGCGCGGTTTCGTGGCCGAGGCGACGCGCATCGGAGCGCTCATGCGCGACAGCTTCGACCTGGGCTTCATCGACGTCGGCGGCTGGGACACCCATGTCTACGAGGCCTCCACCAACGGCGCGCATGGTCAGCTCGCCGACAAGCTGGCGGCACTGGGCGAGGGGCTGGCCGCGCTGGCGCGCAGCCTGGGCCCGTCCTGGCGCGACACCACGGTGGTGGTGATCAGCGAGTTCGGGCGCACCTTCCGCGAGAACGGCAACCGCGGCACCGACCACGGGCATGGCAGCGTGTACTGGGTGCTGGGCGGCGGCCTGCGCGGGCGGCGGATCGTGGGCGAGCAGATCGTCCTGTCCCCTTCGACCCTGGACCAGAACCGCGACTACCCGGTGCTCACCGACGACCGCGCCTTGCTGGGCGGCCTGTTCGCCCGCCTGTGGGGCCTCGACGCCGGGCGCCTGCAGGCCGTGTTCCCGGGCAGCCGGCCGGTGGATCTCAGCCTGGTCTGAGCCCTGGCCGAGACCCGCAGCAGGCTCGCGGGCGCGCCGGAAAACCCCGTACAGTGTGTGGTTGTAGTGCCCTTTCTACCATCCGAATCGGTCGTATCTTCGACTACTTGAGGGAAAATCCCATGAAAAAACTCCTTGGTTCCGTAGCTTTTGCGATGGGTGTCGGCCTGGCGGCGCACGCTCCCGTATGGGCGGCCGACATGAACATGCACAGCATGAAGATCGAGTTGTCGGCGCAGAACGGCTCGGGAGAGACGGGTTACGCCACCCTCACGCCGCATGGCAAGGGCACGCTGGTGCAGATCCACCTGCAAGGCGGCCCGGCCGGCGTGGCGCAACCCGCCCACATCCACCCGGGCACCTGCGACAAGCTCGATCCCAAGCCCAAGTTCGGCCTGCTGCCGGTCAAGGGCGGCAAGTCCAGCACCGTGGTTCCGGTGTCCATCGACACCCTGCTGGCCAGCCCGATGGCCATCAACGTCCACGAGAGCGCCAAGGACATCAAGAAGTACGTGGCCTGCGGCGACATCAAGAAGTCCATGTAATCCGGGCGCGCGGGCCCAGGCCTGCCGCCAGCCACCGGGCACGCACGGCCCGGTGGCTTTTTTTGCGCCTTCCCCCCGGCTTACCCCGCGGCTTCCCGGTATTTCAACAGCCTGCTAGAACGCGTTGACCACCGTCACGCCGACCCCGGGGAAGCTGTCCATGCCCGTGAGCACGTCGATGGACTGCTCCAGGCTCACCGTGCGCCCGACCAGGCGCGCGGGATCCAGGCCCCCCGGCCCCAGCATCGCGAACAGGCTGTCGTAGCGGTGGGCCTGCATGCCGTGGCTGCCCAGGATTTCCAGCTCGTTGGCGATGACCCGGCTCATCGGGATGGCCGGCGCCGCGTGCTCGCCCAGCATCAACCCCACCTGCACATGCCGGCCGCGCTTGCGCAGGCAGGCGATGGAGTTGAAGCAGGTGTCGGGATGGCCCAGCGCGTCCAGCGACACATGGGCGCCTCCGCCCGTGATCTCGCGCACGGCCTCCACCACGTCGGCCACGCGGGTCGCGTTGACCGTGGCGCCGGCGCCCAGCTCGCGCGCCAGCGCCAGTTTGTCGTCCGCGATGTCCACCGCCACCACTCTGGCGCCGGCGGCGCGGGCGATCATCACCGCCGACAGGCCCACGCCGCCGCAACCGTGCACGGCCACCCATTGCCCCGCCGAGGTGCGGGCCTGGTCCACCACGGCGCGATAGGAGGTCACGAAACGGCAGCCCAGGCTGGCCGCGGTGGTGAACTCCATCGCATCGGGCAGGCGCACCAGGTTCAGGTCCGCCTGGTGCACGGCCACGTACTCGGCGAAGGAGCCCCAGTGCGTGAAGCCCGGCTGGAACTGGTGGTCGCAGACCTGCTGGTTGCCCGAATGACACTCGGGGCAGCTGCCGCAGCCCGCGACGAAGGGCATGGTGACCCGGTCCCCCACCTTCCAGCGCCGCACCTCCCGTCCCACGGCCGCCACCACGCCCGCGAACTCGTGCCCCGGCACATGGGGCAGGCGGATGTCGGGGTCATGCCCCACCCAGCCGTGCCAGTCGCTGCGGCACACGCCGGTGGCCATGACGCGGATGACCGCGCCATGGGCCTCGGGGGCGGGGTCGGGTACCGTGCGCACATGCGGGCGGGCGCCGAAGGATTCGTACATCACGGCCTTCATGGAATCTCCTGGAGTTTTTTCGGAACATAGCCTGCCTGGGCTTCCCGCAGAATGGAGCCATGCACCACCCCCTGTCGTACATGCTCGGCATCGTGTTCGCCGCCACCCTCATCCGCTCCACCTTCGGGTTCGGAGAGGCCCTGTTCGCGGTGCCGCTGCTGGCCCTGGCACTGCCGCTGCGCCTGGTCACGCCGCTGGTGGTGCTGCTGTCCATCACCATCGCCGCCAGCGTGGTGGTGCAGGACTGGCGCCACGTGCACCTGCGCGGCAGCCTGGGCCTGCTGCTGCCCTCGCTGGTGGGCATACCCTGCGGCCTGCTGCTGCTGGCCAGCCCCTACCAGATCCCGGTCAAACTGGGCCTCGCCCTGCTGATCATCGCCTTCGCCGCCTACGGGCTGCTGGGGCGCAAGCCTCCCCACCTGCAGACCGACCGTCTGCCCTGGCTGCTGGGCTGCGGCTTCTGCGCCGGCGTGCTGGGCGCCGCCTACGGCATGAACGGCCCGCCACTGGTGGTCTACGGCACCATGCGGCGCTGGACCTCGCAGCAGTTCCGCGCGACCCTGCAGGGCTATTTCCTGCCGGCCAGCTTGCTCGCCCTGGCCGGCTACCGGCTGAGCGGCCTGTGGGTGCCCGAGGTGACCCGCTACTACCTGCTGTGCCTGCCGGCGGCGATCCCCGCCATCGTGCTCGGCCGCTGGATCAACGGCCGCCTGCACCCCCAGGGCTTCGTGCGCTACGTGTACGCCGGGCTCATCGCCATCGGCCTGGTGCTGCTGGCGCAGACCCTGCCGTAGCGCCCCGTAGCGTCCCGTAGCGCCCCGCGGCGCAGGGCGCCGGTTCAGCGAGCCACGGCGAGCAGGGCCACGCCGGCCAGCATCGAGGCTCCCCCGAGCAGGCGCGCGGGGCCCACCGCCTCGCGCAGGATCAGTGCGCCGAGCACCATGCCGATGAGCAGGGAGATCTCGCGCGCCGGCGCCACGTAGGCCAGCGGCGCCCGGCCCATCGCGTACAGCACCATCAGGTAGGCCAGCGGCGAGAGCAGGCCCACGGTCAGGATGGCGCGCGCGTTGCGTCGCCACTGCCCCGCCAGCGCCGGCCGGTCGCGCAGCGCAATCGGCGCCAGCAGAGCCGCGCGCAGCGCCAGGCCCAGCACGTAGTAGGTGACCGGCTCGATGCGCAGGCTGTGCATGGTCCAGCCGTCGATCATGGTGTAGGTGGCGATCATCGCGCCGGTGAGCAGGCCCCACAGCAGGCCGGGACCCGTGCGCCCACGCCCGGCCGCGCGGCGCAGGCGCAGCCCCGAGATCAGCACGATGCCCAGCAGGATGGCGCCGATGCCCGCCCAGGCCGCCGGCGCGGGGCGTTCGCCCAGGAGCAGCACCGCCGCGAGCACCGTCACCATGGGGCCGCTGCCGCGCGCCACCGGGTAGACCACCGAGAAGTCCCCCAGCCGGTAGCCGCGCTGCAAGGCCAGCGCGTACAACTGGTGCGCCAGGCTGCTGCAGGCGATGGCGGCCCAGGCCGTCGGCCCCGGGGCGGCTCCGGCGCCGCGCCAGGCCAGCAGCGCGAAGGGAGCGAACACCAGCACGCTGACCAGGTCGTAGAGCCAGACGAAGGGCAGGCCGGCCGAGGCCTTCTTGGCGAACAGATTCCACGTCGCGTGCAGCGAGGCACCTCCGAGGACCAGGGCCAGGGCGATGGGGTCCAATCCTTGCATCGGACCATGGTAGGCCCGGGCGCGCCGGCAGCCGCGCCCGCCGGTCGAAGGGCCCGCCCGGGAAAGCGGATATGCTGCGCAACAGGTAAGGGCAGGCCGCCCGCAACCCGGGCCCGCCGGGGCGGTGCCTTGCCCGCAGGCCCGGATTCCCGCCGTGAACACCCCCACTGATCCCTCCTCCAAGCCAGCATCGCGCGCCTCCGGCCCGTCGGCCGCCCCCTCCGCCGAGGATCTTTTCTCCGCCGCGGTCACGCGCGAGGAACTGCACCTGCGGCGCATCGAGATGCGCGGTTTCCGGCGCAGCGACGGCCTGTACGAGATCGAGGCCCGGCTGCGCGACACCAAGCCCTTCGAGCAGGAACTCGCGCGCGCCGGGCGCGTGGTGCCGGGCGGCGAGCCCATCCACGACCTGGGCATGCGCCTGGTGTTCGATTCCGACTACACCGTGCAGGCGGTCCAGGCCTTCGCGGACGCGGCGCCCTACACCGAGTGCCCGCAGGCCGGCGCCGCGCTGCAGGCCCTGGTGGGCCTGCGCATGGTCGCCGGCTGGAACAAGGCCGTGCGCGAGCGCCTGGCCAACGCGGCCAATTGCACCCACCTGAAGGAACTGCTGGGGCCCATCGCCACCACCGCCTTCCAGTCCCTGGTCTCGGAGTTTCCCGAGCGCAACGAGGAACTGGACGCGACCGGCCGGCCGCGCCCCATCGACAGCTGCTACGCCTACCGCGCCGAGGGCGAGGTGGTGATGCGCAACTGGCCGCGGTTCCACCGGAGCTGACATGCATACGCCGAGCACCTGGAGCCTGCTGGTCGCGCTGGTCGCGGTGTACCTGCCGGCGCTGGCCATTCCCGGGCCCAACTTCCTGGCCGTGACCCAGGCCTCGCTGGACATCTCGCGGCGCCACGGCCTGGCCACCGCGCTGGGCGTGGCCAGCGGCAGCACCCTGCTGGCCACCCTGGCCGCCGCCGGCGCGGGGCTCCTGCTCCGCCACGCCGGGCCCGCGCAACGCGTGGCGGCCCTGCTGGGCGGCGCCTACCTGCTGTACCTGGCGCGTTCCATCTGGCGCCAGTCGCGCGGCGCACAGCCGGCCACGACGCTGCGCCTGGCGCGCGGCTCGGTTCCGGCCAGCTACGGCAGGGGGCTGCTGACCAACCTGACCAATCCCAAGGCGCTGGTGTTCTTCTCCACCATCTTCGCCGGGCTGTTGGGCGCGGGCGCGCCCTGGTCGGCGCGCGCGGCGGCGGTCGCCACCATTTTCAGCTGCTCGGTGGGCTGGCATCTGAGCCTGGCCACCCTGTTCACCCGAGCTTCGGTGCGCGCCGCCTACGCCCGCATGCGCCGCGGCCTGCTGCGCGCAACCTCGCTGCTCATCGGGGGTTTCGGGCTGCGCCTGGTCTGGCAGGCGGCGGCGGGGCGCTGAGGGCGTGCACCAGGCGCGCGAGGCGTCGGGCCCGGGTCAGCGGCCCGGGCGCCTGCTGGCGCCGCTGGGCATCGCTCTGGCCGGGCTGCTCGGGCGCTCGGCCGTGGACAAGCTGCTGGCGCTGCGCGCCGGCGCCGCGGGCGTGGTGGCCTGGGGGCAGATGAGCTCCCTGCTGGACCTGGTGGTCGGCGTGGTCGCCGCCGGCATCGGCAGCGGCCTGGCGGTGCTGGCGGCCGGCAGCGACGGGCCGCGTCGCGCGGCCCTGCTGCGTTCGGCCCTGCGCCTGGGCGGCACGCTCAGCGCCGCGGTGGCGGCCCTGCTGTGCGGGGTGGCCGCAGGGCCGCTGCCCTGGGCCGCCGCCATCGGCCTGCCGCGGGACGACCTGGTGCTCGGCGGCGTGGCGGGCGTGGCCCTCAGCCTGGGCTCCCTGGCCGGCAGCTACTGGCTGGGCGTACAACGCCTGCGCCTGCAACTCCTGCTGGCCTTGCTGGGCGCCGGGGTCGGCGTGCTGGCCGCCGCGCTTGCGCCGGGCGGGCCCCCGGCGCAGGCGCAGCAGGCCCTGCAGGGCCTGCCGGTGGTGCGCTGGCTTGCCGGCGCGCAGGCGCTGCTGTCCCTGGCCGTGGCCGCGTGGACCCTGCGCGCGGTGCCGCGCGCACCGCCTGCCGTGGCCGTGGCGCGAGGCGAACTGCTGCGCTACCTTCCGGCCGGCCTGGCCCTGGGACTGCTCGGCCCGGCCTCCATGCTGGCGGCGCGGGCGCTCACCGCGCAGGGACTGTCCTGGCAGGCGGCCGCCAGCCTGCAGGCGCTGTGGCGGGTTTCCGACTGGGTCACCTCCATCGCCGCCAGCGTGTTGTCGGTGTTGTACCTGCCGCGCTTCGGCCGCGCCTGGGGCACGCCACGCTGGCCGCAGGAATTGCGCGCCGCGGCGCGTGCCGTGCTGCCGGCCAGCGCGCTGGCCTTCGTGGTCCTGCTGCTGTTGCGCCGGCCGGTGTTCGAGGCCCTGTACGGCGGCGGCTTCGTGCCCGGCGCCGGGGCCACCGCGCTGTTCTTCGCGGGCAGCCTGCTGCGCGTGCTGGCCTGGGTCCCCCTGTTCGCGCTGTACGCGCAGGGCAGGGCGCGGGCCATCGCCGTGGGCGAGCTGGCATCGCTGCCCCTGTTCGCGGCCCTGCTGGCCGCGGGCGCCGCGCGCGCCGGCCTGGCGTGGATCGGCGCCGCCTGGATGCTCAGCTACGCGGCCTACGCCGGGCTCAATCTGCTGCTGTTGCGGGCCGCGACTCCGCCTCGGCCTTGACCGGCTCGGTGCCGAGCACACCCACCTGCCACCAGGTCTCACGCCGGCCCTTGCGCTGCTTGAGCTGGTACATGGCGGCGTCGGCCGCGCGCAGCAGCATGTGCATGTCGTGGCCATCCGCCGGAAACCGCGCCACCCCCAGGCTGAACTGGATGCGCACCTGGCGCGTGGGCGTCACCCGCAGCGGCTCGGCGATGACGCTCTCGATGCGCTCGAGCACGCCGGCGAGTTCGTCCTGCACCAGCTTCGGGTCGATGTCGGCGATGACCATCACGAACTCGTCGCCACCCAGGCGGGCCAGCAAGTCCGTGGTGCGCATGCGCGTGGTCCAGCGTCGCGCCACCTCGCGCAGCAGCTTGTCGCCGGCGGCATGGCCCAGCCGGTCGTTGATCTGCTTGAAGTCGTCCAGGTCCATGTAGCCCACCGCGACCTCGGTGCCGTTGCGTCGCGCGCGCTCCAGCGCGTCCTGCAGGCTGCGGTGCAGCGCCAGCCGATTGGGCAGGCCGGTGAGGGAATCGTGCAGCGACAGGCGCGAGGCCGCCGCATGCAGGCGCGAAAGCTCCAGGAAGGAAGACTGGATGCGGTGCGTGGCCAGCGCCAGGTAGGCGAAGTAGATGAAGATCAGGCCGCCCACCGTGCGCAGGGTGGTGTCCTCGGACACCAGCAGCCGGGCGCTCATGCTCAGCGCGGGCGGCAGCATGAACAGCAGTGCCGACCAGGCGTCGGAGGATTGCTGGGCCACGCCGGCGCCGCATACCGCGATGATCACCGCGGTCACCAGCATCTCGTCGAAGGGGCGCCCGGAGGGCAGGACCAGCGGCAGCGCCGCCCACACCACCCCCAGGCCCAGCACGCTCAGGCGCAGCCAGCGCAGCCACAGGCGGGCGTTGCGTCCGGCGGCCACGTCCGCGCGCCCCAGCACCCACACCGCGACCCGGCCCAGATGCGCGGCGAACAGCACGCAGAACCAGACCAGCAGGCGGGCGTGTGCCACATGGTCGCGCAGGATCCAGCTCACCACCGCGGCCGGCACCACGCTGCCCGCGAAGCCCACCGGAATCGACTTCAGCTGCACCCGCGCCTGGTCCACCGAGGTATCGGGCGGCGGCCCGGAGTCGGGCTCGGCCTTCGCGGGTGCCTGAAGGGGAGGGCCTGCCATTGAAGAAGGTTCGTTCTGCCGCAGGATGGGGACAGCTCGCATCGTAGCGTGGCACGCGCCGCACGGGGGGTGGCTACCGCTCGTCGGGCGCTTGCTACCTTTCGCCGGAAAGCCCTTGCCCCTGCGGATGCGGATCGGCAGGATGCATCCATGGCGGCCCGCGTCGAGGGTCGGGAACGGGTAGGGCGATGCACGCGCAAGGCTTCAAGCGGGGCAAGGGCTTCACACTGATCGAGTTGATGGTGGTTCTGGCCATCGCCGCACTGCTGCTCGCCATCGCGCTGCCCAGCCTGCAGCCGCAGGTGGCCGCCTCGAACGCCAAGTCCACCGCCGCCAAGCTCGCCGACGCGTTGCGTTTCGCGCGCCAGTACGCGCTCAACACCTCCAGCCTGGTCACCTTCACCCCCAACGGCTGCGGCTACACCGTGGCCACCACCGCCGGAACCCAGTTGCTCAGCGCGAGCTCCGGCGGTGCGAGCGGCGTGAGCTGCCAGGCCTTGTCCCAGACTGTCTCCTTCCTGGGCGATGGCAGCGTGGCCCTGTGCACCCAGGGCGCGAGCGGGCTGAGCTGCAGCCCCGCAAGCGCCAACACCAGCGCCAGCGTCAGCGGCGGCGGCAGCACCTGGCAGGTCCAGCTTTCTCCCGGAGGCGTGGTCAGCACGAACGCATCATGAACGTCCAGCCTGTCCAGACATCCGCGCGGGGGCGCGGCCCGGTCGCGGCACGCAGCACCCAGCGAGGCGTGAGCCTGCTGGAGGTGCTGGTGGCCCTGCTGCTGTTCCTGGCCGCCGCCAGCGGCCTGGTGCTGCTGGTCAACCAGGCCTACGTGGCCAACGTCCAGGCCCAGCGCACGTTCGCGGCCACGAGCACCGCGCAAAGCCTGCTCGCGGTGGTGGAAGGCAATTCCACGACGCTGGCCGCGCTCAACGGCCTGCAGCTCAGCTCCCAGAACCCCTCGGTGAGCAACTCCTCGCTGAACCCGGTGCTGAACTGGTGGAAGGACCAGCTGGTGCAATACCCCGACCTGATGTCCCTGTCGGTCTCCACCATCCCCTTCGGCAGCAGCAGCGCGGCCGCCTGCAACCCCACCGCGCCCTGCCAGCTCAGCGCGGCCATCACCGTGCGCTCGGCCTTCGGTGGGAGCCTGCAACGCACCTTTGTCCTGCAGGACGGATTTTGACGTGAAGCCTGTTCCCGATTTCCGCACGCCTCGCCGCTTCGCCCCGCAGCACCGCGGCGGCGCCCGCGGCTTCACGCTGATCGAGGCCCTGGTCGCACTGGCGGTGGCGGCCATGCTGGGGCTGCTGGTGTTCGTCTCCTTCACCAGCCTGGAGTCCAGCGGCATCCGCGCCAGCGACAGCTCGCGCCTGCAGGACCACGCACGCGTGAGCATGACCCTGTTGTCCGACGACCTGTCGCGCGCCGGGTTCATGATGAACGGCCCCTCGGGCCAGGGGCGTTGCGCCCGACTGCTCACCTACAACAGCAATTTCAATCCCAACCAGATGACCAACCAGTGGCCCGTGTCCGGCGTGGTGCAGACCACCAGCGGCTACGTGCCCGGCACCACCGCCACCGCCTTCAACTACGCCAACCCGGGCGGCGCCGCCACCGACGCCATCAGCGTGTTCTACGTCGCCAACTTCGGGCAGGGCGGCACGGTAACGCCGGGCAGCGTGCGCGTGGTCAAGGCCACCAGCGGCAGCCTGACCAACGCCGCGCTGTTCGTCTCGAACACCTCGACGTTCAACGTCGGCGACGTCGACATCGTGGTGCTGCCCACGCGCAGCATCTGCATCCGCTTCCAGGTCACCGGCACCGGCGGCGCGGCCAACCAGATCGTGCACAACTCGGGCAACAGCACGGTGCTGAACCCGCCCAACGGCTTCAACGGCGTATCCACCCTGGCCAGCCCGGCCGTCAGCCCGGCCATCAGCACGGCCGACCTGGCCCAGTCCTACGTGCAGGACTTCGGGCAGATCTCCGGCAGCAACGGCCCGATCCAGGTCACCTACAGCATCCGCCCCGACCCCAATTCGGCCACGACCCCCGACCTGTGGCGCACCGTGGTCAACGCACTGGGTACCGTGGTCAGCGACAGCCCCGTGGCCAGCAACGTGGTGCTGCTGCACGCGCTGTACGCGCCGGTGGTCAACGGTCAGTTGCAGAGCTTCGTGCCCTGGTCGACGATTTCCGGCGCCAACCAGCAGGGACAGGTGGGGGCGGTGGAAGTCGCCTACGTGGTGCGCAAGCCCAACACGGCAGGGCGCACCGGCAACCCCGCCACGCTCAGCGTGCTGGATGAGACCTACACCCCTCCGGCCGGCAACGCCTGGCAGTACCAGGTGTTCACGCAGACGGTCTATCTGCGCAACGTCGCATGGAACCAATGATGAGCTCGAGGCACGCACAGAAGGGCGCGGCGCTGCTGGTCGTGGTCGCGCTGTTCCTGATCATCCTGCCCATCGCGCTGCTGGCCATCTACGACCGCAGCCTGCAGAACGACAACTTCTCCGGCTCCTATCTGTGGCGCGCGCAGGCACGCGACGCCGCCAACCAGCAGATGGCCTCGCTGCGCTCCACCGTGACCCAGGCCATCGGCACCGGCGGGCTGCTCGAATACCAGTCCTCGCCCCCGAGCTGGTACGTGGGCAACACCCAGAACGTGCAGCCCGCCTCGGCCAGCTTCTGGGCCGGCTGCCAGAGCAACAAGCTCTGCCAGGCCACCACGGTGACCCTGTCCAACGGAACCGGGCGCCAGAAATTCCAGGTGCTCCAGCTGGTCACGCCCACCGGCGTGATCGACAGCACCCTGTGCAACCCGGGCTACATCGCGGTGTTCTACAACCTCTGGGTGCAGGCCACCGCGAGCGCGAACCCCGCCGCCGGGGCAGCCACCACCCAGGCCGTGTACCGCGCCTGCATCCTGCAATAGCGCGCAGGCATGGAGCTCAGCATGAAGCCGACGATGCACACCTCGCAACGCATCCTGCGCGCCGGCCTCGCCGCCGGCCTCGCCGCCAGCCTGGCCGCGGGTCCCTGGTCGATTCCCCTCGCGGTGGCCGCAACCACCGCGCAGCGCCCGCAGATCGTGATCGCCCTGGGCAATTCCGAATCCATGGACGGCGACCTCGGCGGCGCCATCATGACCGGCTCGGGCTACCTGTCCAGCGGCCTGACCAGCCTGTACAACAGCAGCTCGCCGGTCAACTACGTGGTGCCATCCGGCTTCTCGCCGCCGATGACCCCCACGCAGACCGCGTCGGCTCCCTACACCTACGCCTCCGGCGGGGTGCTGTACGACAACAGCCCCAGCCGCCTGAACGTGGCCAAGGCCGGCATCCTGAGCGTGCTCGGACAGTACCTGCCGAGCATGGACTTCGCCCTCGAGTCCTACAGCACCTCGAGCCCGACCGTCTACACCACCTGGGTGTACTACATGTCGCCCAGTGGCGGATTCACCTTCGCCAACTCGCTGCCCACCAACGGCTTCACCTCCTACGCCGCCTACCAGGGCTTCGTCTCCGCCGCCCAGACCAGCGGCACCACGCCCAGCCCCGCGCCCACGCGCTGGGTGAACAACCCCTGCTACAACTACCCCAATGCTTCCTCGTCGGTGAGCACCTACTGCACGTCCATCGCCAAGCTCTACGGCTCGGACACGCTGTCGGACAACCAGTACATGCAGATCGCCGCCTCCAGCGACGATCCCAACGTCAACGACGTGCTGTACGCCGGCGGCCTGGCGGCCGTGGGCGTGGCCTACGGCGGCCCCTCGCCCTCCGACCCCTTCACCTACTACAGCCTGTCGCAGTACGAGGCCAGCCTCGGCAACATCACCTCGACCTACTCGAACTCCTACCCCTCGGCGGTAGCAACCCGGACCACTCCGACCAACGCCGGCTACATTCCCTTCTCCCCGCAGGTCATGTACGCGCAACGCGGCTTCGGCTACGGTGCGAGCCAGAGTGCCACCACGGGCAAGACCGTGGTCGCGATGACCAGCAACCTCGACGGGCTCACTCCGAACACCTCGACCTTCAATTCCACCCTGAGCTCGGACACCGCGCTGTTCCAGGCGGCGCTGGCGGCGGAGACCAACAGCACCAGCACCAAGGAGATCAAGGCCTCGGCCGGACAGGCCACGACCGCCGGACTGGTGCAGGGAGCCGGCAAGGTGCTGGGCTCGCTCACCGCTTCCTGCGCGGGCCAGTACGTGATCCTGGTCACCGACGGCCTGCCGACCATGGACCTCAGCGGCAACAACTGGCCGCCGCTGGGCAGCGCCGCCGGCCAGGGCTACGGCGTGCACGCCGCCTTCTACGGTGTGGGCGCGAACTCCGCCTACGGCATCGTCGACGACTCCGGCAACACCACCGGCGCCAGCGGCGCGCTGGATGTCTCCAAGACCAACGACCAGGCGCTGATCGACACCATCAGCGCCATCCAGGCCCTGGCCAAGAAGGGCATCAAGACCTACGTGATCGGCCTGGGCGCTGGGGTGGATTCCAACGCCAACCCGGCCGCCTACTCCGCGCTCAACGCCATGGCCATCGCCGGCGGCACCGTGCACGAGTACCCCGCCAACAACGTGCCGGCTTTCAGCTCGGCGCTGAGCACCATCGCGGCCTCGATTTTCGGGGACGTGATCGCGGCGGCTCCCGCCGTGCCCGGTTATGTGCAAAGCGGCTCGCTGGCCTACCTGCTGGCCTCGAACAACGTCTACGGCAGCGAGCAGGGCTACCTCGACGCCTTCGCCACCGATGCCAACGGCAACGTCGCGACCAGTCCCGTGTGGCAGCTGCAGATGACCAAGTCGCAGCGCCAGACCGGGCTGCTCACCGACTCGGGCAACGGCACTGCCGTCACCACCCTGGCCAGCCAGTCGGCCGCGGCCTTCGGGAACCCGACCAGCCCGACCGCGGCGACCATCATCAACTACACGATTGATCCTTCGTACAACAGCGGGCAATACCTGGCCGGGAGGGCGAGCGGAAGCTTCCTCGGCACCGTGACCTCGCAGTCCGACAAGCCGCAGATCCTGTCGAGGCCCAACAACCCGGAGTTCATCGGCAGCAGCACCTATCGCAGCTTCGCCCAGCTCAACTCCGCGCGCTCGCCGCTGGTGCTGTTCACCACCAACGACGGTTTCCTCTACGCCATCTCCGCGGGCACCAACAGCACCAGCGGCGGCGGCACCCTGCAATGGGCGTGGATGCCCTCGGTGCTCCTGCCGCAGTTGCAGAACTACGCCACCTTCCAGGGCACCAACCCGATGAGCGGCGGCTTCACCACCGTGGACAGCGCCGACGCCAGCGGCAACTGGGCCACCTACGTGGTGGGCACCGCGCAGAACGGCGCGCTGCACTACGACCTCCAGCTCACCGGCTGCAGCACCGCCGGGGTCGCCTGCACGCCCAGCATCAACAAGGTCTGGTTCGACCAGCAAAGCGGCTACACCTCGCCGCCGCAGGCCGCGCCCCAGGCGCCTGCCATCTGGTGGGACTCCAACAACGTGGCCTACGCCTACTACTTCACCACCTCCAGCGCGGCCTCCTACTTCAACGTCAAGCGCCTGTACGACGGATCCACCAGCAGCGTCAAGCTCGGCTTCACGCCCTCGTCGACCACCTACGTCGACGTCGCCGGCGGCAAGCTGTACGTCGGGGACACGGCCGGCAACATCTGGTCCTTCGACCTGACCACGGGCACCACCGCGAGCAAGGTCACCGGCCCCACCCTGGTGGGCACCGTGCCCAACGAGACCGGCGCCGGAGCGGTGCGCTACCTGGGCATGGCGCAGACCTCCACCGGCATCTACCTGTGGGCCACCAACGACCACCAGGTCACGGTGTTCAAGTTCACCGGCGGGGCCATCGCCGCCAGCACCACGGGATGGACCACCTGGTGGTGGTCCTCCACCAGCGGCTCCGGGTATTACGGGAGCAACGGCATGACCACCACCTCCGCCAACCCCGGCGTCAGCTCGACCACCGCGCCGTACTGGCTGGACAGCGGAAGCACCATCACCGACAGCTCCGCCGTGGAAGCCTCCACGCTGATCGTTCCGGTGACCATCACGCCCCAGAGCAGCTGCGGCATCTCGACCGCCCAGTACGACTTCTTCGACCTCGCCCAGGGCATCTTCCCGCAGAACAAGTTCTACGACCAGAACCACAACTACCTCACCGCCAACCCGGTGATCGGCCTCGGCACCGCCTTCTCCCCGACCATCTCCCAGAACGGCAACGGCTCGGCCATCGTCTACGGCACCGCTTCGCAGAACAGCCAGGGCAAGATCGGCTTCCAGGTCGCCGCAACCAGCGGCCTGCACGTCGGCCCCGGCGTGGTGGGATGGCAGCCGGTGTGGATGACCCAACCGTGAGCTGGCCCTTCGTCTCCCTTGACCCCCTCCGGTAGTTCAACAGCCTGACTAGAGACATTGAAAAGGTTATTGTTATCGTAGTGGAGGTACGATACAGCACGGAAGGCTAAGTTGACCGTGCTTTGGAAAGGCGGTAGAAGTCGTCCTATGGTCACGACGAATCCCCGCCCATTGCATGCTCTCTACTCCCGGCTCGTCCCGGGAGCGCCGCTGAGCTCCGAAGACCTCGCGGCGTTGGGAATTTCTGCTGACCTGGCCGTCTACTACGCCCGCGCGGGCTGGCTCACGCGTCTCGCCCGCGGCGTGTACGCGCACCCGAACCACCCCCTGGCTTTGCAGCCCAGTCTGGCGCTGCTGCAGCGCAGGATCCCGGGGCTGCACGTCGGTGGCAAGTCGGCATTGGACTGGTACGGCTTGCGGCAGTACGTTTCACAGCGCCCCCTGCTGCTGCTCTATGGGTGGACGGCGGCACGTCTGCCGGAATGGTTCTGCGAGCGATTCCCTGCCGAGTACCACCGTAAACGACTGTTCGACGAGCAGCCACATTCCCTGCTGCACGTCACCCCATTCGAGCAGCTTCGTGGATCGCCCCAAGTGTCGACGCCCGAGCGCGCGCTGCTCGAACTCATCAGCGAAGTCGGTGTGCGGCAGCCTTTGCAGGAGGCCCGCGAACTCATCGAGAGCACGTATAGCCTGCGCGCCGATGTGCTGCGCGAGTTGTTGCAGCGCTGCAGGAGTGTCAAGACCGTTCGACTATGCCTGCAGCTCGGTCGGGAAGGCTCATTGCCTTGGGCGCGCAAGCTAGATCCGGCCCAGCTGCCGAGGGGCAGCGATCGTCCCTGGGTGTCTCGATCGGCTGATGGCTTGCTCGTGCTCAAGCCATGAACCAGACATATGTCGACACGGCGCGCCTGCTCACCCAGGTGGCGCCGCTGGTGCTCGTGGATGAGACCTTTGCATTGAAGGGCGGCAGCGCGATCAACCTGTTCGTGCGAGACATGCCGCGCTTGTCGGTCGACTTGGATCTGGTATTCGTCGATCACATGCGGCCGCGCAGTGAGGCGCTGCTGCGCATTCACGAGGCAGTCCATGATGCCGCCGAGCGGCTGAGGCGCCGAGGATTCCAGACGTACGCACCGACGAGCCCAGCGGGCGAGACCAAGTTGATGGTTCGTCGGGGCTCGATTCAGGTCAAGGTCGAAGTCAATCCGGTCATGCGCGGTACGGTGCATCCTGTACGACACGCTTCGCTTACCCAATCCGCGCGAGACTTGCTGATGGCTGATCTGCAAGTTCCGGTCGTGTCGCTCGAGGACTTGTACGGCGGCAAGTTGGTCGCGGCGCTGGATCGTCAGCACCCGCGCGACCTTTTCGACGTGATGCATTTATTTGCGAACGAGGGCATCACGCCTGGCATCCGGCGCGCATTCGTGGTCTACCTGTCCAGCAGCAGTCGACCGATCCACGAGGTGTTGTTTCCACCGTTACGGGACATTCGGCAAGACTACGCGCACAACTTCCAGGGCATGACGTCCGAGCCGGTGCCGATCGAGGCGCTTCACGCCGCTCGGGAGCACATGATGTGCGAAATCCAGCGGAGCCTGGATCAGGAGGAGCGGCTTTTTCTCTTGTCGCTGGCCGCTGGCAGGCCGGACTGGTCGCTGCTGGGCATTGCGCACCTCGAGAGGCTGCCAGGCATCCGCTGGAAGCTGCACAACCTGGCCCAGTTGCGAAGGACCGATGCACAAAGGTTCGCCGAGCACGCGGATGTGCTGGCCGCCAGAATGGCCGAACACCTCCCCAGCTGAGAGCAGCAGCTTCTGGTGCTCAAGCCACGAACCCTTCCAGCGGCCTGCACGTCGGCCCCGGCGTGGTGGGATGGCAGCCGGTGTGGACGACCCAGCCGTGATTTCCCGCACAGGGTTTACCAGAAAATAGCCATCAACAATTCGTTCGCATCGAAAAAACTGCTAAGACCTAGTGAAGAAATCACGTTGACACCATCCCTGATCTGAAAAATCATCCACCCCCAATATTCATACATGTACATGTATGACGGATGCGCGAGTGCCGCTCGAGACGGCGCCGCCATGCACATGCCCTACTGGGCATGTGCCCACCGGCCAGCGAGCCGAATGCCACGACAAGAGGGGATGAGACATGAAGCAATCCGGGACCACGCGTGTCCGCGCGGCGGCATGGGCCGCCGCAGGCCTGTTCTGGTGTGCCAGCGCGCATGCCGCCAACTGGTTCGAGATCCAGGGAGTGTCGCCGCCGGGCTGGGGCCGTGCCCACTTCAGCGGCTGGGTGGAGCCCGACTACACCGCCAAGCAGGCCGGCACCGCGCGCAACGGCCGTGTGCCCAGGAGCAACCTGGTCGGTC
>JAJZWA010000002.1 GCA_021846965.1 Pseudomonadota bacterium
TCATGCAGTGGATGGCCGAGCCGGCGCAGATCGAGCGCAAGCGCATCGGGGTCGTGGTCCTGCTGTTCCTGGCGGTATTCACCTTCATCACGTGGCGGCTCAAGACCGAATACTGGAAAGACGTGAAATAGTCCGTCCGGCCCACGGCAAGCGTGCCCCCGCCCAGGCGTGGCACGGTCCTGCGCAACCACCGAAGCCTGTCCCCGGGGGTGAGTCAGCTCACTCCCTTTGCTTTTTCAGGAGTCGCCTCTCATGATGGTGCTTTATTCCGGCACGACCTGCCCGTTCTCGCAGCGTTGCCGTTTCGTGCTGTTCGAAAAGGGCATGGATTTCGAGATCCGTGACGTCGACCTTTTCAACAAGCCGGAGGACGTCAACGTCATGAATCCCTACGGCCAGGTCCCCATCCTGGTCGAGCGCGATCTCATCCTGTACGAATCGAACATCATCAACGAGTACATCGACGAGCGCTTCCCCCACCCGCAGCTGATGCCGGGCGACCCGGTGGCGCGGGCCCGGGTGCGCCTGTTCCTGTTCAATTTCGAGAAGGAACTGTTCGTGCACGTGGGCACGCTGGAGTCGCGCGCCACCAAGGCCAACGAGAAGGCCATGGAAAAGGCCCGCTCGGCCATTCGCGACCGCCTGACCCAGCTCGCCCCGGTGTTCACCAAGAACCGCTACATGCTCGGCGACGAGTTCTCCATGCTCGACGTGTCCATCGCGCCGCTGCTGTGGCGTCTGGATCACTACGGCATCGATCTGCCCAAGTCGGCGGCGCCGCTGGCCAAGTACGCCGAGCGCATTTTCCAGCGCCCGGCCTACATCGAGGCGCTGACGCCGTCCGAGAAGGTGATGCGCAAGTAAGTCCGGCACCCCGCTGGAGGCCACCATGACCGACACCGCCGAGGGCTCCACCTCCACCAAGCCCTACCTGTTGCGCGCCCTGTACGAATGGTGCTGCGACAACGGCTTCACGCCCCACCTGGCGGTGCGGGTGGACTCCAGCGTGCGCGTGCCGCGCGAGCATGTGCGCAATGGCG
This sequence comes from Pseudomonadota bacterium, assembly GCA_021846965.1. Taxonomy (GTDB): domain Bacteria; phylum Pseudomonadota; class Gammaproteobacteria; order Burkholderiales; family Burkholderiaceae_C; genus Thiomonas_A. Next base: position 1,041 of record JAJZWA010000002.1, read on the forward strand.
AGATCGTGCTGAACATCAGCTTCGGCGCGACCAGCGGCCTCAACATGGGCAACGACGACATCAGCTTCCGCGCCCGCTTCGGCGGCGTCGCGCGCGACATCGTCGTGCCCGTCAGCCATGTCACGGCCATCTACGCCCGCGAGAACGGCCAGGGCATGGCCTTCCCCGTGACCGAGGCCGAACTCGCAGGCGAGGGCGAGGATGGCCACGGCGGCGCCGTGCCCGAGGTCAACCCCGAGGCCGTGCCGCAACCCGCGACAGCCGAGCCGGTTCCCGCTGCGCCCGCCGCCGCGAGCCCGCGCCTGCATGCGGTGCCGCCGGCCGGTTCCGAGCTTTCGAGCGCACGCAAGGCGCCCGGCGACGAGCCGCCCGAGCCGCCCCCGCGCGCTCCGGGCTCGCATCTCAAACGGGTCAAATAGGGTCAAACAGGGTCAAACAGGGCGCGCCCCGCACCCCCAGGCATCCCCGGCCGCTTTAGCTCAGCTGGTAGAGCAACCGCCTTGTAAGCGGTAGGTCGTCCGTTCGAGTCGGACAAGCGGCACCAGAAAACCTGTGTCAGGTGGCGCGGCGCTCGCGCGTGACTCGTGCTGCCGTGGCCCTTCGCTCGAACTCGTTGAATGCGCCTGTGAAGAACTCGCGCCACTCCTCTGGCGTGGGGGCGCGGCTTTGGGATCGCTTCGGCGGTGACCGATGCGCATGGCCAACGCAGTGCCACCCACCAGGACGAATCCGCGCAAAAAGCGGCCCGCCGTGAGGGCTTTGTGCGACGTTATCTGGGCAGAGTGGGAGCCTCGACAGCTGTGCCGTCCTGATGCACTCGAGTGCTCAGGACCCTGCCTCGCTCGATATCCAGCAAGAGATCGCGCTCGAAGCTGCTGTCATCGTCCATGGGGACGTACCCGAGCGGTAATGTCCCACCGAGTGGTGTAAGTCTTGGGCGCGGTGAGCTGCGAAGGGCGTAGCCCGGAGCAGCTCACCGCGCACCGGTCGTCCCTGGAGATGGGGGTGGCCATCGTGAAGTCCGGATAAGGTTGAGGTGCGACCCACCAATCCTTGTCTGAAGGAAACCACGATGACCAACGCCACTATCGCATTGACCGAGCTCGCTGAGAAGGGGGCCGATGTCGACGTGCTGCGCCAGATGGTGCAGTTCATGGCCCAGCGCCTCATGGAGATCGACGTGGAGGGGCGCTGCGGCGCCGGCTACGACGAGAAGAGCGCCGCCAGGCTGAACAGCCGCAACGGCTACCGCGACCGCACCTGGGAGACGCGCGCCGGCACGGTCGAGCTCAAGATCCCCAAGCTGCGCCAGGGCAGCTACTTCCCTGAGTTCCTGGAGCCGCGGCGCACCGCCGAGAAGGCGCTCACCGCCGTGATCCAGGAAGCCTACGTGCAGGGCATCTCCACGCGTTCCGTGGACGACCTGGTCAAGGCCATGGGCATGAGCGGCGTGTCCAAGAGCCAGGTGTCGCGTCTGTGCGGCGAGCTCGACGAGCAGGTCGGCGCCTTCCTCAACCGCCAGATCGAGGGCGACTGGCCCTACCTGTGGATCGACGCCACCTACGTCAAGACCCGCGAAGCCGGCCGCATCGTCAGCGTGGCCGTCATAATCGCCGTCGGCGTCAACACCGAGGGCCAGCGCGAGGTGCTGGGCATGAAGGTCGGCGCCTCGGAGGCCGAGCCGTTCTGGACGGACTTCCTGCGCAGCCTCAACCGCCGCGGCCTGCGCGGGGTCAAGCTCGTCATCAGCGACAGCCACGAGGGCATCAAGGCGGCGGTCGCCAAGGTGCTCAAGGCCACCTGGCAGCGCTGCCGCGTGCACTTCATGCGCAACGCCCTGGCCCATGCCGGCAAGACGCAGCGGCGCATGGTCGCGGCCGCCATCGGCACCGTGTTCGTGCAGGACACGGCCGATGCCGCGCGAACGCAGTGGCGCACCGTGGCCGACCAGCTGCGCGAGCGCTTCCCCAAGCTGGGAACCCTGATGGACGAGGCCGAGCACGACGTGCTGGCCTTCATGACCTTCCCGAAGGCGCACTGGGCGCAGATCTACTCGACCAACCCGCTCGAGCGCCTGAACGCCGACATCAAGCGCCGCACCAACGTCGTGGGCATCTTCCCCAACGACGCGGCCATCACCCGCCTGGTCGGCGCCATGATGCTGGAGCAGAACGACGAGTGGTCGCTGAATCGCCGGTATATGCAGCTTGAAGGCCTTCAGTCGCTCTGCGATACTGCCCCGACTCGGCTGTCCGCTGTGGCACGCTGAGTACCGTGTACCTCAGCCTGTCCGGGCTGTGGACCTACACCACGTCGCGGGACGCGACCTACCCGAGCTGTCTGCCCTGGGGGATGCGAATCGTTCCCGAGTACCAATGGGCGAAGACTCGATCGGGAGAGTCCGGGAAGATGCTCGCCAGCGATGCCTCGGTTCCATCCTTGAGCGTCCCGTGCAGCCCGATCAGGTACAGGCGATCATCGACGATTTCCCAGCTGCCGACATATCCGCGCCACATGGCGGTGCAATCGCGTGCGAAGCCCGGATGGCGGCCCCCCATCGCGAAATAATCGCGCAGCGGGTCCTCCCACATCGCCAGGTCATTTCCCTGGTAGCGCAGTCGCTCCGCAAACTGAGCGGTCATATCGTTTCCCCTTTTCTCCGGCCCATGCCCTTCGCGCGGCACGGGCGGAGTCGTCGAGCCTTGGCGAGAGACTGGCCAAAGCTTGCCTGAACCCCCTGGCGCCCCGGCCTGAGTCGAGATACAACCGAGGCGATCCGGCCTATTCTGGCCGTTGAGGAAATTCGCCCATGCAAGACGCAGACTTGCGGCCCAATGGGGCCAACCACCGACCGCTGACACCCATCCAGTTTCTCGAGCGTGCGGCCGAGGTTCATCCGAGGCGCCTGGCCATTGTCCATGGCGCGCTGCGCCGCGACTGGGGCGAGGTCGGACAGCGCTGCCGGCGCCTGGCCAGCGCGCTGCGCGGGCGCGGGCTGCGCCCGGGCGACGTGGTGGCGGTGATGCTGCCCAACGTGCCGGCCATGGTCGAGGCGCATTTCGGCATTCCCATGGCCGGCATGGTACTCAACACCCTGAACACCCGGCTCGACCCGGAGGCGCTGGCCTACATGCTGCACCATGGCGCCGCGCGCGCGGTGCTGTGCGACCCTGAATTCGCCGCCACCATGCGCCAGGCGGTGGAACTGGCGGTGGCCCAGGGGCTGGAGCGGCCCTTGCTGGTCGACGTGGCCGAGGCGCAGTTCGACGTCGGCGGCGCCAGCCTGGGGGGCATCGAGTACGAGGCGCTGCTGGCCGAGGGGGATGCGCAGGAGCGGCCGCCCGGGGTGGACGACGAATGGGCCTCGATCGCGCTGAACTACACCTCGGGCACCACCGGCAAGCCCAAAGGCGTGGTGTATTCCCATCGCGGGGCGCATCTCAACGCCGTCTCCAACGTGCTGGAATGGGACATGCCCCAGCATCCGGTCTATCTGTGGACCCTGCCGATGTTCCACTGCAACGGCTGGTGCTTTCCCTGGACCATCGCCGCGCGTGCCGGGGTCAACGTGTGCCTGCGGCGCGTGGATCCCGCGGCCATCCTGGGATTGATCCGCGAGCATCGCGTCACCCATTACTGCGGCGCGCCGATCGTGCATGGCATGCTGGTCAACGCGCCGGCCGAGCTCAAGGCCGGCATTTCCCATCAGGTGCGTGCCATGGTGGCCGGTGCCGCGCCTCCGGCGGCGCTGATCGAAGGCCTGGAATCCATGGGATTCGACCTCACGCACGTCTATGGGCTCACCGAGGTCTACGGCCCGGCGGCGGTGTGCGTGAAGCAGCAGGAATGGGAGCCACTGCCCCTGTCGGAGCGGGCGCGGCTGAATGCCCGCCAGGGCGTGCGCTACCACCTGCAGGATGGCGCCACGGTGCGTGACCCCGAGACCCTGCAGGAAGTCCCGCACGACGGCCAGACCATGGGCGAGGTGATGTTCCGGGGCAACATCATGATGAAGGGCTACCTGGGCGACCCCAAGGCCTGCGACGCGGCCTTCCGCGGAGACTGGTTCCACACCGGGGACCTGGCGGTGGTGGACCCCGACGGCTACATCAAGATCAAGGACCGCAGCAAGGACATCATCATCTCCGGAGGCGAGAACATTTCCAGCATCGAGGTGGAGGACGTCCTGTACCGCCACCCGGCGGTGATGGTGGCCGCGGTGGTGGCCCGGCCCGATCCGAAGTGGGGCGAGACCCCCTGCGCCTTCATCGAGCTCAAGGCCGGCGCCAGCGCCACGCAGGAGGAGATCATCGCCTTCTGCAAGCAGCATCTGGCGGCCTTCAAGGCGCCGCGCCAGGTGGTGTTCGGCGAACTGCCGAAGACCTCCACGGGCAAGATCCAGAAGTTCGTGCTGCGCGAGCGCGCGCATTCGCGCGATGCGATCGACGTCTGAGCCGGTGGTGCTGCCGAGCTGCCCGCCATGAAGGCCGTGCCCGGGGACGAACAGGCCTTGCGCGGCGGCAGATTGCGCCGCCTGGCCTGGCGGCCGTGGACGGTCGTGGCGGTCTACGTCGCCGCCGCCAGCCTGTGGATCCTGGTGTCGGATCGCGTCGTGCGGGTGTCGGTGGGCAGGCCCGGCCTGGCCGAGACCTTCGACTCGATCAAGGGCCTGGTCTTCGTCGTGGTCACCGGGCTGGCGCTGTACCTGCTGCTGCGCAGGTCGAGCCGCAGGATCGAGCAGGCCCTCGCCGACAGCGAACGGCGCTACCGCGTCCTGTTCAGCCAGTCTCCCATCGGCAAGCTGGTCTGCGACGGCGAGCGCATCGTCATGGCCAACGACCGGGCGTTGAGCCTGTATGGGGCCCGGTCCCTCGGGCAGGTCGTCGGCCACAGCCTGTTCAAATTCGTTCCCGAGGCGCGCCGCGCGGCGGTGAGGGAGCGCCTGGAGAGATTCCAGTCCAGCGGGGATCCGATGCCCCTGCAGCAGGACAGGGCGAAGCGCCTGGACGGGCAGGAGATCGACATCGAATTCATGGCCTCGGCGCTGACCGAGGGCGGGCGCAGGCTGTTGCACGTGATCCTGCAGGACGTCAGCGAGCGCCGAGCACTGGAGCGAGAGGTCATCGAGATCAGCACCGCCGAGCAGGCCCGCATCGGCCGCGAGATCCACGACGGCATCTGCCAGCAGTTGCTGGCCACCGACCTGATGGTGGTGGGACTGCAGCGCCGCCTGGAGCGCGGGGGCGCCGACGAGCAGCTGCTGCAGGTGCTGCGCCAGGTGGCCACGCAGATCGAGCAGTCGCTCGCGCAGGCGCGCGCGCTGGCCAATGGCAGCGCGCCGGTCAACATCGATGCCGGGTCGCTGCAGGCCAGCCTGCAGGCCATGGCCGAGAGCGCGTCCGAGACCCACGGCATGCCCTGTACCCTGGAATTCGCGGGCGACGCGGGCGATCTGGACCAGGTCACCGCGACCCACCTTTATCGCATCGCGCAGGAGGCCCTCAACAATGCCATCAAGCACGCCCATGCCACGCGCATCGAGCTGAGCCTGGAGGTGCAGGGCCAGGGCTTCAGCCTGCAGGTGCGCGACGACGGTGTCGGCCTGCCGCAGGGCTTGCCCGCCTGGGGGCATCTCGGCCTGTCGATCATGCGCTATCGCGCGCGCATCGTCGGCGCTTCCTTGAACCTGCTGGCGCGCCCTGGGGGCGGGACCGTGGTGCGCTGCGAACGCGAGGGCTGAACCGCGGGCCCGCCGCGACCCTCGGCTGCCTCAATCGGCTTCGGCCGCGGCGGCCCGCGCGCTCGGGGTCGTGTTCGCCTCGTGCAGCCGCAGGCGTGCGTCGCTCTGCAGGATGTCCTCGAGTTCCGCGCCGGCCTGGCGGGACAGCGCGATGAGCGCGGCCTGGTCGTGGTAGACGGCCTGCTGCCGGTCGAGCAGGCGCTGGTCGTGCTCGGCGAACACGGTGGCGAAGGCCTCGACGTCCAGCGTCGGCTCCACCAGGTGCAGCGCCTGCTTGCCCATGTCCAGGCTGGATCCCCAGGTCTCGCGCAGCACCTGCCGGATGCCCAGCTCGCGAAGCCGCATCAGGTGGGTGCGGTTGCGCGCCCGCGCCAGCACGGGAACCTCGGGGAAGTGCATGCGCATGAGCTCGGCGATCTTCACGCTGGACTCGACGTCGTCCACCGCCAGCACGAACAGACGTGCGCCGTCGACCCCGGCCGCGCGCAGCAAGGGCAGGCGGCTGGCGTCGCCGTAGTAGATGGTGTTGCCGAAGCGACGCACGAAATCCACCTGCTCGGCGCTGGCGTCGAGGGCGGTGAAGGGAACGCCCCGCGCATTGAGCATGCGGCCGACCACCTGGCCCACGCGCCCGAAGCCGGCGATCACCACCGGGCGCCCGGGCTCGTCGATGGGGCTGAAGGGCGGGGCTTCGCGAGAGCGCGCCCAGGGGTGCAGCAGGCGGTCGTGGGCGATTACCGCCAGCGGCGCGAGCGCCAGGCTGAGCGCCACCGCGGCGGTGAGCAGGTCCGCCACCTCGGGCCGCAGCAGGCTGCCGCGCGCGGCGGCGAACAGCACGAAGGCGAATTCGCCGCCACAGGCCAGCAGCACGGCCAGCGGCCGGGCCACCGCGGCCTCGCCGCCCGCGGCGCGGCGCCCCGCGTACAGGCTGAGCGCCTTGAGCACCACGATGCCCGCGCCCAGGCCGCCGATGAGCAGGGGACGGGCCGCCAACAGGGCCAGGGGGATGCCCATGCCCACCGCGATGAAGAACAAGCCCAGCAGCAAGCTCTCGAAGGGCTCGATGGCGGCTTCCAGTTCGTGGCGGAATTCCGAATCCGCCAGCAGCACGCCGGCCAGGAAGGCGCCCAGGGAGGCCGACAGCCCGACGGCATTCAGGGCGACGGCGATACCCACCGCGCCGAGCAGGGCCGCAGCGGCGAAAAGCTCCCGGTTCCCGCGCCCGAAGCGGGCGACGTAGCGGAACATGGTGGCCAGCAGGGGCCGGCCCGCCACGGCGAGCAGGGCCAGCGCGGCCAGCGCCGCCCAGCCGGGGCTGCGCCCGGCGCCACCGTAGACCGACAGCAGCGCCAGGATGGGAATCACACTCACGTCCTGGAACAGCAGGATGGCGAAGGCCTCGCGTCCCTGGCGGGTGGTGAGCTCGCCGCGCTCGGCCAGCAGCGGCAGCACGTAGGCGGTGGAGGACATGGCCAGCGCGACTCCGACCAGCGCGGCGCCCGGGGGCGCCAGGCCGGCCAGCATCGCCAGGGCCGTGACCGGCAGCGCCACGCCCGCCATCTGCAGCAGGCCGAGGCCGAACACCTGGCGCCGCAGCGCCCACAGGCGCGTGGGCTTGAGCTCCAGGCCGATGAGGAACATCAGCAGCGTCACCCCCAGCTCGGCCGTGTGCAGCACGGCCTGCGGGCGCGAGACCACATGCAGGCCGTAGGGCCCCACCGCGATGCCCGCGATCAGGTAGCCCAGCAGCGAGCCCAGCCCCAGGCGCTTGAACAGGGGCACCAGCAGCACGGTGGCCGCGAGCAGGATGAGTACGGCGGAGGCGGACATGCGCCGATGGTAGGGCGAAGCCCGGTCGGCGCGCGCACGCCCCCGGCGCGCGCCCGGGGAAGGCTGGTGCTCAGGGCTTGGGCGGCTGGCGCCGGCCGCGCAGCATGCCGAAGACCAGGTAGCCCGAGACCAGGAGGAACAGGCCCGCCAGCGCGGCCTGGCCATAGCCGGCCAGGCCGGCGGGGTTCTTCCAGCGATGCTGGATCACCTCGTGGGCCAGCGCCTGCACCTGGGCGGCGGGCGCGAAGCCCAGCGTGGGGTCGAGCCGGCGCGCGCGCTGCAGCTCATCCTCGGCGAGCGGCCATTTGCCCTCGGCGGCCAGCAGGCGCGCATCGAGGTAGCGGGCACGGGCCGAGTCCGGCTGCGCGGCCAGCACCTGGGCGATGGCATGGTCGGCCTGGACCAGATGGCCGCCGTGCAGCAGCGCCTCGACCTGGTCCAGCGTGGCCGCCTGCGCGGTGCCGACCGCCAGCGCGGCGGCGAGGACGAAGGAGAAGGACGGGCGGGGCGGGAGCTTCGGCATGGATCGGTGGGCGTGGTGCTTCGGGTCTGCGTCGCGGTGGGCGCTGGCTTCGACCTTACTACAGAACGCGTGCAGCTCGAAGGTGTCGATCCGCGTGGTTTCAGCGCGAGCCCAGGTTCAGCATGTGGATCAGGGTCCAGGACACCAGGCCCAGCACCACCAGGGACAGCGACACCACCGCGGTGACCCGCGGCCCCGCCTTGGCGATGGCGCGCAGGTCGACGCCCAGGCCCAGCGCTGCCATGGACACGATGGTCAGCCAGGTCGAGGCCGTTGCCAGCGGAGCCAGCAGCACGGCAGGGACCAGCTTCGCCGAGCGCAGTCCCACCAGCGCCAGAAAACCGAGAATGAACCAGGGCAGCAACTGGGTCGCCGAAGGCAGCCGGGCCGAGGGCGAGCTGCCCGCCGCGCCGCGGCGTCGGGCCGCCAGGGACAGCGAGAGCACGACCGGGCCCAGCATGAGCACGCGCACCAGCTTGACAAAGGTGCCGACCTGCGCGGCGACCTGGCCTACGGGGGCGGTGGCGGCGAGGACCTGGGGTACGGCATACACCGTCATGCCGGCGAACACGCCGAACATGCGCGGGTCCATGTGGGTGGCGGCGGCCAGCAGCGGCAGGCCCAGCACCACCCCGACCCCCAGCACCGCGGTGAAGGCGATGGAGGCGCCGACGTCGTCGCCGCGCGCCCCGATCACCGGGGCCACCGCCGCGATGGCCGAGTTGCCGCAGATGGAGTTGCCGCAGGCGATGAGGGTGGACAGCTGATGCGACAGGCCGAACAGGCGCCCCAGCGCGTAGCTGGCGCCGATGGCCAGCACCACGACCAGCGCGATGCCCGCGAGCAGGCCGACGCCGGCCTGCAGGATCATGCGCGCGCTGATGGTGGCTCCCAGCAGCACCACGGCGACTTCGAGCAGGGTCTTGGCGCTGAAGCGGATTCCGGCACTCCAGCGCGGTCCCGGCGCCCACAGGGTGCGCAAGGCGGTGCCCAGCAGGATGGCCAGCACCAGGGCCTCGAGCCAGGCTCGGCCGAGCCAGCGAGTCTCGAGGAACTGCAGGCCCATCGCGGCCGCGGTGACGGCCACGCACAGGGCCAGGCCCGGCATCACCCCCAGGGCCGCGGAGGGGCCTGGGGGGCGCAGGAAGCTGAAAGCAGGGTGTTTCGGGTTCATGGGGAGGATTCTCCCCGGGGTTTATGAATCCGTAAAACGAATTGTTCAACTCGTATTCATTGATGAAATAGGTTGATTGGCCCGCGGGCTGCTCGCTGCGCGCAGCCCGCGGCGCGGGCACGGGGATTCAGGCGTGGTGCGCGGCCTCGATGTCGATCGACGCCTCGCTGCAGCGGATGGCGTGTTTGGCTTCCATCGGGTCCGGAAGGCCGCTGAGCACGGCCATCCACAGGACCACCAGGCTGAGCAGCGCCACCATGCCCATGCCCGTGTAGAAGCCGTAAAGGCCCACGCCGTGGATGACCGCGTCGTGGGGGCCGAAGTGGGTGATCGCCCACATGCCGAGGAAGTAGGGCAGCAGCCACCAGGCGCCGGCCCAGTCGAGGTCGGCGAGCACTCCCTGCGCGGCCTTGGTCGCCGCGTACACGAGGAACATCAGCGCGAGCGCCCCGAACAGGAAATCGTCGACGCGCCGCCCGGACCAGTAGATGATGAAGTTGGAAATGATGAAGGCCAGGGGCGCCCACAGCCCGGCACCGCGCAGCGTGAACGGGCGCTTGTACTGGGAGATCGGCAGGGTGCGCCGCAGGGTCATGAGGGCCACCGGACCGGCGCCGTAGCCCAGCACCATGGCGGAGGACAGGAAGGTGACGATCTTCTGCCACGAGGGGAAGGGCAGGAAGAACAGGGCGCCGACGGCCCAGGTGACCCACAGCCCGGCGCGTGGAACCCCGCGGCTGTTGAGCGTGCCCAGCCAGGAAAAGCCCAGGCCTTCCCGGCCCGAGGCATAGATCACGCGGGCGGTGGTGCCCATGTAGGTCAGCGAGGTGCCGGCGGGGGAGACCACGGCGTCCAGGTACAGCAGTCCGGCCAGCCAGCTCATGCCGGCGAGCATGGCCAGCCCCGCGAAGGGGCCCGCGGAGCCGGCGAAGCGCAATGTGCTCCACCCGCCCGCGGCGAGGTCGGCGGGCCGTACCGCGCCGACGAAGGCCAGTTCCAGCACGATGAACAGCAGGGCCGCGAACAGCACCGAGCCGACGATGGCGATGGGCAGGTCGCGTTGCGGCCTGCGGGCCTCGCCCGACAGTTCGATGGCCTGTCGGAAGCCCAGGAAGCTGAACACGATGCCCGAGCCGGCCACCGCGCCGACCATGCCCTTGACGCCCATCGGGGCGAAGCCCCGCGCGTGGAAGTTGGCGCCGTGGAAGGCCATGGTCAGCAGCGCGATGGCGGTGAGCGCGGGGACCAGCAGTTTCCAGATCATCACCGTGTTGCCCACGCGAAGCATGAGCTTGACGCCCAGCGCGTTGATCAGCACGAAGACGCCCAGCAGCACCACGCTGACCGCCAGGCCCAGGGGCTTGAGCAGGTGGCTGTGGGCATGAACCAGCCCGGGGAGATAGTTGTTCGCGTAGGTGACCACCGCGAGCACCTCGCTGGGCCCCACGCCGGCGTAGCCCAGCAGCACCATCCAGCTCATCACCACGGCCAGCAGGTCGCCATGGCTGAGCTTGGGAAAGCTGATCGCCGCTCCCATGCGGGGAAAGGCCGTGCTCAGCTCGGCATTCACGAAGGCCAGCAACAGCACCGCGACGGCGCCGATGAGCCAGGAGAACACGCTCGCGGGCCCCGCCTGTCGGGCCGCGTTGAGGGGCGCGAACAGCCAGCCGGAGCCGATGATCGCGGTCAGGCTCGCGAACAGCAGGCTCCAGATCCCCGCGGCCTTGAGCATGCGCGGTCGGGAGTCCGGCGATGGAGAGCTGTGCGGGGAGATCGAGGTCATGGGAGAGGTCCTTGTCGAGGTCGGTTGCCGGCAGGCTTGCGCGGCGATCCGGCGCAGGTATAGGCCGCTTCGTTACGGTGACAAAGTCCCCATCGGGCTCAGGGAGCGTCGAATGAGCTCCCCTTTCTCCATGCTGTCCGAGGGGTCTGCGCGCCGCGCGCTGCGGCCCCGGCGCGCGCGTCGCCGAGGCAGGCCAGGCGCGTGCGCACAGGCCCGGCTGGAAGCAAGCCGGCGGCGTGCGATACCGTGTGGTGCATGCGCGATGGCGCGCAACGAGACGCTCGTGCATCGCTAACGGCCATGGCGTGGATCAGCGGCAGTCGCGCCGGGTCGGAGCCCTGTCCTCGAGCAGGGCCTGGCTGGCCTGCAAGGCGGAGTCGATGCGCGCCGGCGAGAGGCCCCGTCGGCTTGCCACGTGCAGGCCGGGGTGCACCACGCAATCGCCGGGCCAGTGCTGCCGCGCCGCGGCGGGCTTCGGCGGGCGCAATCCATAGGGCGGTGGGCTCGATGGCGGAAGCTCGGCCCAGTGTGGCAGGCTCAGGCCGAACAGCGTGCGGGCCCGCGCGGGCACGGCATGCAGGCATGCGCCGGCGGCGCCGGCCATCAGCGCCAGCGCCAGCGCCGCGCGCAGGATGGGTGAGGTGGGGGCGGAACAACCCTTGCAGATCATGGGCGCGACGGGGACGGGCTCGGCGGGAGGGCCCAGTCTGGTCGACGCCCGGCCGGCGTGCAAGGCCGCGCGGCCTGGCCTCACCAGCCTCTCATGTCCGGCTCACGCCCGGGCGCCGGACGCCTGCCTGCTAGAGCGCGTGGCGCACGAGACGGAAGTCCGGGTCCTCGGGGTAGGCCTCGACCGCGAATCCCAGCCCGCGCATGAGCTTGAGCATGGCCGGGTTGTTGCTCAGCACCAGCCCTTCCATGGTCTTGAGCCCGCGTTCGCGCGCGACGTCCATGATGCCCTGCATCAGGCGCGAGCCGATGCCCTTGCCGTTCCACTCGTCGGCCACCACCAGCGAGAACTCGCAACTGCTGCGGTCCGGGTTGGTGATGTAGCGCGACACGCCGATGATGCGCTCGCGCGCCGGGGCGTCGGGCGCGGCGGAGTCGGTCTCGTGCACCACGGCCACGAGCGCCATCTCGCGGTCGTAGTCGATCAGCGTGAAGCGCGCCAGCATCGACGGAGGAAGCTCGGCACGCGACGAGACGAAGCGGAAATAGCGGCTTTCCGGCGACAGGTTCTGCACCAGTTGCTGCAGCAGCGCGCCGTCCCCGGGGCGCACCGGGCGCAGCAGGTATTCGCCGCCGCCAGGCAGCGGCTGCACCTGCTCGAAGCGCGCCGGGTAGGGCAGGATGGCCAGGTGGCGGTAGCGGTCGGCGCTGCCGGCCATGGCCAGTTGCCCGCCGTCGACCACGATGCGTGCGTCCACCGCCACGGCGCCATGCTCGTCGACGATCACCGGGTTGATGTCCATCTCGCGCAGCTGGGGCAGCTCGCAGACCATCTCGGAGACGCGCAGCAGGAGCTGTTCCAGGGCATCCAGGCTGGCCGGCGGCGCGCCGCGCCAGGCGCCCAGGGTCTCGGCCACGCGCGTGCGCTCGATCATGTGGCGGGCCAGGAAGGGGTTCAGCGGCGGCAGTTCCATGGCGCGGTCGCGCATGAGTTCGACCAGCACGCCGCCGGCGCCGAACACGATCACCGGCCCGAAGGGATCGTCGGTGACCATGCCGACGAACACCTCGCGTCCGCGCCGCGCGGCGGCCATCTTCTGCACCGTCACGCCGTGGATGCGCGCTCCCGGCTGCAGGCGCGCCACCGTGCGCATCATCTCGTCGTAGGTGTCGCGCGCCTGCGCGCCGCTGGCGACGTCGAGCGCCACGCCCTGCACGTCGGACTTGTGGCTGATGTCCGGCGAGTCGATCTTCATCGCCACCGGAAAACCCATCTGGCTGGCCAGGAGCATGGCCTCGTTGCCGCTGCGGGCGAGCGCCGCGTGGGTGACCGGAATGTGGAAGGCCGACAGCAGCGCCTTCGACTCCATCTCGGTGAGCACGGTGCGCCGCTCGGCCAGCACGCCCTCGATGACCAGACGTGCGCATTCCACGTCGGGCGGGCGCAGGTCGCTCAGGGGCGGCGGGGTCTGTTGCAGCAGCTGCTGGTTGCGATAGAAGGTGGAGATGTTGCCGAAGGCGCCCACCGCCGCCTCCGGGGTGCGGAAACTGGGGATGTCGGCGGCGCGCAGCGCGGCGCGCGCCGGCTCGGTGGTGGAGTCGCCCATCCAGCAGGCCAGCAGCGGCTTGCCGAACTGGCGGCGCATCTGCGCCACCGCCTGCGCCGCGGCCAGGCCGTCGCTGCCCGCCTTGGGCGAGTGGATGGCCAGCACGCCGTCGATGGAACGGTCCTGCGCGGCGGCCTGCAGCGCGATCTGGTAATGCTCGGATCGCGCATCCTCGGACAGGTCCACCAGGTCGCTCAGCGAAGCCAGCGGCGGAAGGCGCTCGCGCAGGGCGGCCGCGCTGCCCGCGTCCATGCGGCCGAGTTCCAGGCCGATCTCGTTGATCCAGTCGGCGGCCAGCACGCCCGGGCCGCCGCCGTTGGTGACCACCGCCAGGCGCCGCCCCACGGCGCGGTAGCGCGAGGCCAGGCACTTGGCGGCCGAGAACAGTTCCACGAAGGAGCGCACGCGCACGGCGCCGGCGCGGCTGAGGGCCGAGTCGAACACGTCGTCGCTGCCCACGCTGGCGGCGCTGTGGGTCTGCGCCGCTTCCCCGCCGGCCGGGCGCCGACCGGCCTTGAGCACGATCACCGGCTTGGCGCTGGCGGCCATGCGCAGCGCGCTCATGAAGCGCCGCGCGTTGGTGATGCCTTCCAGGTACACGATGATGCTGTGGGTCTGCGCGTCGTTGGCGAGGAAATCCAGGGCGCCGTCGATGCCCACCGCGGTGTGCGGACCGACCGAGATCAGCGAGGAGAATCCGACGCGGTTTTCCAGCGCCCAGTCCAGCATCGAGGCGCTCAGCGCGCCCGATTGCGACACCAGGCCCAGCGGCCCCGGCTGGGCCAGCGGGCCGCAGGCGCTGGCGTTGAGCCCGGCGGCCGGGCGCTGGAAGCCCATGCTGTTGGGTCCGAGCAACTGCAGGCCCTCGCGCTCGGCGATTTCGCGCAACTGGCGTGCGTGTTGCGCGTCGACGCCATGCGACACCAGCAGCGCGCTGGAGCAGCCCATGCGCGCGGCCAGTTCCAGGGCTTCGGCGGCCTGGGGCTGGGGCAGCGCCAGCACCGCCAGGTCGGCATGCGCGTGGGAAAGCTCCTCCAGCGTGCCGCTGGTGCGCAGGTCGACGAAGTGCAGGCGCCCCTGGTACTCGCCCTGGCGCAGGGCCTGCTGCACGGCCAGCGCGGAACTGTCGCCGGCCTGGCCGTCGGCGGAGCCGAAGACAACGATCGACTCGGGGGCGAACAGGGGCCGGAGGTAGTGCTTGTCCATGCGCTCCATTGTGCGCCGACGCCGATGCGCCGGGCCAGTCGCATAATGCACTTTCCGCCGCTTTCTTGCGCCATGACCAAGTCCGTCCCACAACCCACCGAGCTGACCGTGCACCGCGGCTCGCGCGTGCTGGAAATCGCCTTCGACGATGGCGCGCGCTATCGCATTCCCTTCGAGCTCATGCGGGTGTACTCCCCATCGGCCGAGGTGCGGGGCCACGGTCCCGGGCAGGAGGTGCTGCAGACCGGCAAGCGCGACGTGCTGGTCGACGCGCTCGAGCCGGTGGGCAACTACGCGGTGCAACCGAGTTTTTCCGACGGTCACGACAGCGGAATCTACACCTGGGAGTACCTGTATTTCCTCGGCCAGGAGCGTGAGCGCCTGTGGCAGGAGTATCTGGAGCGCCTGCAGCTGGCCGGCGTGGAGCGTGACGCGCCGATGCAGGGCGCGGGCGGCGGGGGTTCCGCGTGTTCCCATCACCCGGGAGGACACCATGCCCACTGAGCCGACCACGCATTTCGGTTTCGAGACCGTCGCGGAGGGGGACAAGGCCCGTCGCGTCGCCGAGGTCTTCGACTCGGTGGCCCCGCGCTACGACCTGATGAACGACCTGATGAGCGCCGGGCTGCATCGGGTCTGGAAGGCCTTCACGGTGCAACTGGCGGGCCTGCGGCCGGGGCAGCGGGTGCTGGACGTGGCCAGCGGCACGGGCGACCTGGCCCGCGCCTTCGCGCAGCGCGTGCAGCCCGGCGGCATGGTCGTGGCCACCGACATCAACGGCGCCATGCTCGACGAGGGGCGCCGCCGCCTGCTCGACGCGGGCGTGTGCGTGCCCGCCGTGCAGTGCGACGCGGAGCACCTGCCCTTCCCCGATGCCAGCTTCGACCGCGTGAGCGTGGCCTTCGGGCTGCGCAACATGACCCACAAGGAAGCCGCGCTGGCCGAATTCCGGCGCGTGCTGCGCCCGGGCGGCAAGTTGCTGGTGCTGGAATTCTCCCGCCCCTGGGAGCCCGTGCGCCCCTTGTACGACTGGTATTCCTTCCAGGTGCTGCCGCGTCTGGGACAGCTGGTCGCCGGGGATTCGGGCAGCTACCGCTATCTGGCCGAGTCCATTCGCAAGCACCCCGACCAGGCCACGCTGAAGGCGATGATGGAACAGGCGGGTTTCGTGGGGGTGCAGTGGTACAACCTGAGCGCTGGGGTGGTTGCGCTGCACGTGGGCATGCGGGGCTGAAGCGGCGATGTCGGACCCTACCGCCACGGCCGGTTCCGCGACGGGCAAGGCCCTCGCCGATGCGCCCCGGCAGGCGCTGCGCGCGCTGGCCGCCGTGCTCGACCATCTGCTGCAACAGCAGCCGCAGGGCCGCCGGCGCCTGCTGCCCCATGCGGGCAAGACCCTGGAACTGCGTGCCGGCGGCCTGGGCCTGCGCTTTCGCGTCAGCGAGGACGCGCGGCTGCTGCCGCTCGAGCAGGACGAGGCGGCGCCCGCGCTGCGCCTGGACGTCGACGTGGCGCGCTGGCTGTCCGCGCAGCTGCGCGGCGGCGCCGAGGCGGCGCTGGGGGGCGTGCGCATCGCCGGCGACGCCGAGTTCGCGCAGGCGGTGTCCTGGCTGCTCGGGCACCTGCGCTGGGATGCCGAGGCGGATCTGGCGCGCGTCGTGGGCGACGTGGTCGCGCACCGCGCGGCGCGCGCCGCGGGTGCCGCCGCCACGCGCGCCCGCAGGCTGGCGCGGCGGGCCGAAAGCGATGCGCGCGAATGGTTGCGCGAGGGGCCGCGCGCCGTCGTGGGGCGCTGGGAGCTGCAGTCGGCCGCGGCCGACGTGGCACGCCTGCGCGATGCGGCGGCGCGCCTGGAGAAGCGGCTCGACGTCCTGCGTCGCCGCCTGAACCTTTCCTGAGGCCCCATGCGTCGCCTGCTGCGCCTTCTGCGGATCTTGCTGGTCGTGCACCGCTACGGGCTGGATCAGCTCGTGCTCGGTGGTTTCAAGCACCGCTGGCTGCGCCTGCTGGCGCGCGTGCTGGCGGTGGGGCGCGACCTGAGCACCCCCCGCGGCGTGCGCCTGCGCCTGGCGCTGCAGAGCCTGGGGCCGATTTTCGTGAAATTCGGGCAGATGCTGTCCACGCGTCGCGACCTGCTGCCGCTGGACATCGCCGACGAGCTGGCGCTGCTGCAGGACCGGGTGCCGCCCTTCGACTCCGAGGTCGCGGTGTCGCTGATCGAAAAGGCGCTGGGGCGCCCGCTGGAGCAGTTGTTCGAGCAGTTCGAGCGGACTCCGGTGGCCAGCGCGTCGATCGCGCAGGTGCATTTCGCCACGCTGCCGCCGGCGCCCGGCGCCCGGGCGCAGGACACCCCGCGCGACGTGGCCGTGAAGGTGCTGCGTCCCGGCATGCTGTCGATCATCGACCAGGACCTGGCCCTCATGCGCCTGCTCGCCGGCTGGGTCGAGCGTGCCTGGGCCGACGGCAAGCGCCTGAAGCCGCGCGAGGTGGTGGGCGAGTTCGACAAGTACCTGCACGATGAGCTCGACCTCGTGCGCGAGGCCGCCAACGCCGCGCAGTTGCGTCGCAACATGGACGGGCTGGGGCTGGTGCTGATCCCGCAGATGGTGTGGGATCTGTGCCGGCCGAGCGTGATCGTGATGGAGCGCATGCGCGGCGTGCCCATCAGCCAGGTCGATCGCCTGCGCGAGGCCGGCGTGGACATCCGCAAGCTGGCGCAAAGCGGCGTGGAGATCTTTTTCACCCAGGTGTTTCGCGATGGTTTTTTCCATGCCGACATGCACCCCGGCAACATCATGGTCAGCGTGGACGCCGAGACCTTCGGCTGGTACATCGCGCTGGACTTCGGGATCATCGGCACCCTGTCGGCCTTCGACAAGGACTACCTGGCGCAGAATTTCATCGCCTTCTTCCAGCGCGACTACCGTCGCGTGGCCGAGCTGCACCTGGAGTCGGGCTGGGTGCCGGCCGACGTGCGCGTGGAGGAACTGGAGGCGGCCGTGCGCACGGTGTGCGAACCCCAGTTCGAGCGCCCGCTGAAGGACATCTCGCTGGGGCAGATCCTCATGCGCCTGTTCCAGGTTTCGCGAAGGTTCAAGGTGGAGATCCAGCCCCAGCTGGTGCTGCTGCAGAAGACCCTGCTCAACGTCGAGGGGCTGGGGCGCCAGCTCGACCCCGATCTCGACCTGTGGAGCACCGCGCAGCCCTTCCTGCGGCGCTGGATGCGCTCGCAGGTGGGCTGGCCGGCGCTTCGCGAGCATCTGCGCCGCGAGGCGCCGCGCTATGCGCAGTACCTGCCCTCGCTGCCCCGCCTGGTGCACCAGGCGCTGGAGCACCAGGTGGGCGGGCGCGACCGCGAGCTGCAGCGCCAGCTGCTGGCCGAGCAGCGTCGCACCAATGCCCTGCTGCAGGGCCTGGTGGGATTCGGCCTGGGGGTGCTGGCGGTGCTGCTCGTGATCGCCCTTTGGGATCTGCGTCCGTTCTGAGCTAAGGTAGCGCAAACTTCCGCTCGCCCACGCCATGGCCTTGCTGCTGCTCGATCTCGGCAACACCCGCCTCAAATGGGGCGTGTGCGCCTGCGCGCCCGAGGACGCGCCGACCCCGGCGGCGGCGCATGGGGCCATGCCCCTGGAGTCCATCGAGACCCTGGCCGAGACCGTGCGCGTGCACGCTGGCGCCGGCCTGCGCGCGGCGGTGGGCTGCGCGGTCGCCGGGGCGGTGGCCACGATGCGCGCGGAGGCGCAGCTGGCGCGCCTGGGCTTGCGCTGCCACTGGATCCACTCGCTGCCGCAGCAATGCGGGGTACGCAACGGCTACACCACGCCGAGCATGCTGGGTGCCGATCGCTGGGCCGCACTGGTCGGCGCGCGTCGGCGCCATCCAGGCCAGGCCGTGCTGATCATCAGCGTGGGCACGGCGGTGACCATCGACTGCCTGGCCGCCGACGGGCGCTTTCTCGGCGGGGTGATCCTGCCGGGTTTCGGGCTCATGCTGCGGGCGCTGGAAATGGGCACCGCGGGCCTGAAGGTTCCCGAGGGTGAATTGCGCGAATTCCCCAACAACACCAGTGACGCCCTCATGACCGGGGGCGCGCTGGCCATCGCGGGCGCAGCGCGCCAGATGCACGAGCGCCTGGGGCGGGTGGAACAGCGCACGCCGCTGGTGCTGCTCACCGGCGGCGCCGCGCCCAAGCTGGACCTGGCCCTGGGCCTGGTCCACGAAACCGTCGAGCACCTGGTGTTCGACGGTCTGCAGGGCATCGCGGCCGAACTCGGCCTGGCTTCGGCGCTGCGCGCGCCGTCCTACAAGACGTAGCGCGACAGGTCCTGGTCGCGCGCGATCTCGCCGAGCTGGCGCTCGACGAAATCCGCGTCGATGCGCAGGGTCTGGGGGCGGCTGCCGTCGGCCTGGAAGGAAACCTCCTCGAGCAGGCGTTCGAGCACCGTGTGCAGGCGCCGCGCACCGATGTTCTCGGTACGCGCGTTCACCGCATGGGCGATCTCGGCCATGCGCTCGACGCCGTCGGGGGCGAACTCCAGCTGCACGCCATCGGTGGCCAGCAGCGCTTCGTACTGCTTGACCAGGCTGGCGTCGGTGGCGCCCAGGATGGCCACGAAGTCCTGCACCGACAGGCTGTCGAGCTCGACGCGGATCGGGAAGCGACCCTGCAGCTCGGGAATCAGGTCCGAGGGCTTGGACACGTGGAAGGCGCCGCTGGCGATGAACAGCACGTGGTCGGTGCGCACCATGCCGTACTTGGTGCTGACCGTGGTGCCCTCGACCAGGGGCAGCAGGTCGCGTTGCACGCCCTGACGCGAGACGTCGGCGCCGTGGCTGCCGGAGGAGGCGGCGATCTTGTCGATCTCGTCGAGGAACACGATGCCGTGCTGTTCGGCCAGCTGCACCGCGCGCGCCTTCACCTGCTCCTCGTCCAGCAGGCGTGCGGCCTCCTCCTGCTGCAGCGCGCGCAGCGCCTCGCGCACCTTCATGGCGCGCCGGGTGCTGCGTCCCGCCCCCTGGCCCATGCCGGCGAACAGGCCCTTGAGCTGCTCGGCCATCTCCTCCATGCCGGGCGGGGTCATGATGTCCACGCTGGGCTGGGCCCTGGCGAGCTCGACCTCGATGTCCGCATCGTCCAGCTGGCCCTCGCGCAGGCGCTTGCGCAGCACCTGGCGCGTGCCGGAATCGCCCGCCACGCCGGGCAGCAGGGCGTCGAGGATGCGCTCCTCGGCGGCGTCCTCGGCCTGCGCGCGGTGCGCCTGCATGGCCTGTTCGCGCACCAGTTTCACGGCCACCTCGACCAGGTCGCGCACGATGGTGTCCACGTCGCGCCCGACGTAGCCGACCTCGGTGAACTTGGTGGCCTCGATCTTCACGAAGGGGGCGTGCGCGAGGCGCGCCAGCCGGCGCGCGATCTCGGTCTTGCCCACCCCGGTGGGGCCGATCATCAGGATGTTCTTGGGGGTGATCTCGTGGCGCAGGGGCTCGGCCACCTGCTGGCGCCGCCAGCGGTTGCGCAGGGCCACCGCCACCGCGCGCTTGGCCTGGGCCTGCCCGACCACGTAGCGGTCGAGTTCGGAGACGATTTCTCGCGGGGTCATTTCCATCGCAGTCTCGCGGGGCTGCCGCGCATCAGTCGAGGGTTTCGATGCGCAGTTCGTGGTTGGTGTAGATGCACAGGTCGGCGGCGATGTGCAGTGAGCGCTCCACCACGTCGCGTGCCGCCAGTTCGGTGTTCTCCAGCAGCGCGCGCGCGGCGGCCTGTGCGTAGGCCCCGCCGGAGCCGATGGCCAGGATGCCCTGCTCGGGCTCGAGCACGTCGCCATTGCCGGTGATCACCAGGGAGGCGCTGGCATCGGCCACCGCCAGCATGGCCTCCAGGCGGCGCAGGGCGCGGTCGCTGCGCCAGTCCTTGGCCAGTTCCACCGCGGCGCGCACCAGCTGGCCGTGGTGCTCCTGCAGCTTGGCCTCGAAGCGCTCGAACAGCGTGAAGGCGTCGGCGGTGCCGCCGGCGAAGCCGGCCAGCACGCGCCCCTCGTGCAGCTTGCGCACCTTGCGCGCGCTGGCCTTGATGACCACGTTGCCCAGCGTGACCTGGCCGTCGCCGCCCAGGGCCACCTGCGCGCCGCGGCGTACGCTCAGGATGGTGGTGCCGTGATATTGGTCCATGGATGGAGCATAAGCCTTCGCGCGGCCTTCGGCAGACCGCGGCGCGCATCGCGGCGCGCGGACTCAGGTCTTGCGCAGCTCGACCTGCGCGACGGAGCTGATGCCGAGAATGGCGAACAGGCCGGCGATCAGCCGGTGGGTGCCTTCGAAGCGCACCGAACGCCCGGCGCTGCTTTGGGCCATGACCCAGTTCAGCACGATGCCGGCGCTGGCGAAATCCAGCCGGCGCAGACCGCCGAGGTCGACCAGCACCGCGGAGCGCCCGGCGACGGCTTCGTCCAGGGGCTGCAGGAAATCCTCGCTGCCGCCGCGGATCTCGCCGTCCAGATGCGCGAGCGCGACACCGTCCATCTCGCTGTTGGCGAAGCGCGTGGCGATGCGACCGGTGGCTTCGGCGCCGCGCGTTCCAGGGGTCGACGCAGCCGTCTCGGCGGCGTTCAGGCTCACCCGGGCGCGGCTGGGCTCCCACGAGGGAGGGGAGATCTCGTAGGTCACGCAGTAGTCCAGCGCCGTGGCCTCGTAGGCCTCCTGGGCACCGGCCAGACGCAGGGCTTCCAGGCGTGCGTTCCACCACGCCGCGTCGCTTTCGCGCTGCATCGCCGGCGAGTTGGCCGCGCAGGCCTCGAGCAGATGGTCCAGCCCCGAGACCTCGACCTCGCAGCCGCTGGCCGCGTTGAGCACCTTCAGCGCTTCGGCCAGGGCCTGCTGCGCTCCCGGAGCGGCCGAGGTGAGGGCGTTGAAATCCAGGCTGACGCTGGCGGCGCCGCCGCGCACGAGCAGCAGCAGCGCGCGTGCCTGGGCGCCGTCGAATTCCCCGAGGGCGGCGAAGGCCGCCTGCGCGCCTCCCGACGGAGCCCCTTGCCCCGCCGCGGCGGGGGCCACGCTGCCCCAGGACGGCGCCGAGGACTGGAATCGGTCGAGGTAGTCCACCACCAGCGCCTCGAAGCGCTGCATGTCGCCGCTGGCGCGATACAGGTCGAACAGCGCGAGCCAGAATTCATTCTCCAGCTTGCGTTCCGGCGAGCCCGAGATCGCCTCCAGCAGCGCGCGCTCGGCTCCCTGGTCGTTGCCGTTGGCGAAGTCCATGCAGGCCTGGTCGAACAGCGGACTGGAGGACACGCCTTCCTGCACGTCCACGGCCATCGAACGTGTCGGATCCCCGGGCTGCGAGCTGCGCAGCCAGGCCGAATCCCCCGAGAGCGGCGACAGCGGGGGCTCGGTGGTGGCCACCGCGCCCAGGCGCGTGGGCGCGAGCTGCGTGGCATCGATCCGGGTCGCGTCGCCGGAGGCGGGATCGAGGGACCCGTGCCCGAGCGGCCCGGGCATCAGGACCGTGGGCTGCAGGTGGCCGGGCGCCATCTGGGTGGGCGCCATCTGGGTGTGCGCCATCTGGGTGGGCGCCAGCTGCGTGGGCGCCGGCACGGTGGCCTGCTCGGCCCCGCCGCGCGAGGGCAGGCGGCTCGGGGTGTCGGTGGCGGCAAAGCCCAGCGGCTGGGTGTTCAGGGGGGCGGTGGCCGGCAGCGGACGGGTCATCGGCGCGGTGGGCGCCAGCGACGGAGCGTGGTGCCGCGATTCAGCGGTGGAATCCTGCACCATCGCCCGTTCGATCTCGTTGATCTTGCGCAGCGTGGCCTCGCGCTGCGGAGCCTTGGGCGCGCCCACGCCGGCGCCGGTGTCGGGCAGGTCGGAGAACACCAGGTCGGGGGCCTCGCCGCTGGCCTGCTGCTTGCGCAGACGCCGCAGCGCGGCAAGCTCGCGCTTGCGAATGAAGGAGTCGAGCTTGCGTTGTTCCTCGCGCGCGCGCTGGTGCTCCTGCTCCTGCAACTCGCGCAGGGCGTTCTCATGGCGCGTGAGCGCCCAGTCCTGGGTCGGGTTCTTGACGAACTCCGTGACCCGGCCCCAGAAACTGCGTGGCTTGGGCGCTTGTTCGTCGGCCATGGGCGGTGCGGGGGTGGCGCAGGCGGGGTTCAGTCCCCGAACATCTTCTGTTTCATCTCGCGGCGCTGCTGGGCCTCCAGCGACAGCGTGGCCGTGGGCCGCGCCAGCAGGCGCCCGATGCCGATCGGCTCGCCGGTCTCCTCGCACCAGCCGTACTCGCCGCTGTCGATCAGCGCCAGCGCCTGCTCGACCTTCTTCAGCAGCTTGCGCTCGCGGTCGCGCGCGCGCAGCTCCAGCGCATGCTCTTCCTCGATGGTCGCGCGGTCGGCGGGATCCGGCACGAGCAGGGTGTCCTCGCGCAGGTGCTCGGTGGTCTCGCCCGCGCTGCGCAGCAACTCGGCGCGCAGGGTGCCCAGGCGGTGGCGGAAGAACTCGAGCTGCGCCGGGTTCATGTATTCGCTCTCGGGCATCGCGAGCACTTCGGCATCGCTCAGTTCCTGGGGCGACTTCGACTTCCAGGCGTTGGCCAGCTTGGGGTCGGCGTGGGTCGGTGCGGTGGAGGGGGCGACGGTGCTCATGACGGTGGCTGCGTTGGACGATGCGGAAGTGCTGCCCGCGGCGGGCTCGGGAAGCGACGCGGCCGGCAGTGTAGCGGTAGCGGATGACGCACGCGCCGCGGCGGATCCGGATGGACGGCGCGCCGCGGACGTGCCGCTCGCGCCGGTTGCCGCGGGTGCTGCGCGTGTGCTCTTGGCCACGATTCATCCCCCTGTGGTCTTTGTAGCACCTGAGGCCTTGCCTGCCGCAGGCGGCTGTTGCTCGAATGCAACCCGGAGCGTGATTCCAGCGTCAGGCGGCCAGACCCTCCCGGGGTCGCGCCGCCCCGGCATGCCCGGCGCGAAGACCAAAAACCGGCGGATTATAGGCGCAGCCGGCGCCAAGCCCGCTTCGCCTCATCCGCGCCTGCGCTTCGCGCGTGTTTCGCGCCCCGACGGCGGCCGACCGCCGCCGCTGCTCAGGCCGCCAGGGACTGGCGCAGGCCCTGTTCGATGATGTCGCGGGGCAGGTCGATGCCGATGAACACGATGCGGCTCTCGCGCGTCTCCTGCGGGCCCCAGGCGGCCGCCAGGTCGCTGCCCATGAGCTGGTGCACTCCCTGGAACACCACCTTGCGGTCGATGCCCCGCATGTTCAGCACGCCCTTGTAGCGCAGCATGCGCGGCCCGTAGATCTGCACGATGGTGCCGAGGAATTCCTCCAGCTTGGCTGGCTCGAAGGGCTGGCTGGCGCGAAACACGAAGGACTTGACGTCGTCGTCGTGGTGGTGATGGTGCGCGCACTCGGGGCCGTGCTCATGGTCCTCGGCGCAGGCGTGGCCGTGCTCGTGATCATGCTCGTGCGCATGATCGTGGCCGTGGTGGTGCTCGTGGTCGTGCGCGTGCTCCTCCTCGCGCAGGAACTCGGGGTCGATCTCCAGGCGCGCGTTGAGGTTGAAGCCGCGCAGGTCCAGCACCTCCTTCAGCGGCACCTCGCCGAAATGCACCAGCTTCTGCGGAGCGCGCGGATTCATGCGCCGCAGGCGCTGCTGCAGGTCGGCCAGCGCGGCGGCGTCGACCAGGTCGGACTTGGAGATGAAGATGCGGTCGGCGAAACCGACCTGGCGCTGGGCTTCCAGGCGGTGGTCCAGCTGCTGCTGCGCGTGCACGGCGTCCACCAGGGTGACGATGGAGTCCAGCAGGTACTGGCTGGCCACGTCGTCGTCCATGAAGAAGGTCTGCGCCACGGGGCCGGGGTCGGCCACGCCGGTGGTCTCGATGATCACGCGGTCGAACATCAGCTCGCCGCGACGCCGGCGCTGGGCCAGGTCGCTGAGGGTGGCGCGCAGGTCGTCGCGGATGGTGCAGCAGATGCAGCCGTTGGACATCTGCACGATCTGCTCCTCGCGCTCCTGCACGAGGATCTCGTTGTCGATGTTCTCCTCGCCGAACTCGTTCTCGATCACCGCGATGCGCGAGCCGTGCGCCTCGCCGAGCACGCGCTTGAGCAGCGTGGTCTTGCCGCTGCCGAGAAAGCCGGTGAGGATGGTGGCGGGAATGAGTGCGGACGACATGGCGGGATGGGCTGGCGAGGGGATGGCGGACGGTGTGCCGCGGCCCGGCCGCGGCATCGGGCGCGGCTGCGCGCGCCCACCCGGCAGTGTAAGCCGCCGCGCGCTTCAGCGTGCGCGGAGCAAAAGCCCCTTGAGGTACTCCCCCTCCGGAAAGCTCAGCAGCAAGGGGTGGTCGGGCGCGGCACCGACGCGCTGCACGATGTCGGCGTCGCGCCCGGCGTCCACGGCGGCGCCCGCCACCACGCTCTGGAACAGTGCGGCGTCGATGCCTCCGGAGCAGGAGAAGGTGAACAGCCAGCCCCCCGGACGCAGCAGTCCCAGCGCGAGTCGGTTGATGTCCTTGTAGGCGCGGGTCGCGCGCGGCGCCTGCGCCACCGTGGGGGCCAGCTTCGGCGGGTCGAGCACGATGGCGTCGAAGCGCTCGCCGGCTTCGCGCAGCTCGCGCAGCAGGCGCCCGACGTCGGCCTCGCGCACCTTGCTGCGCGCATCGTCGAAGCCGTTGTCGCGCAGGTGCTCGGCGGCCAGTTCCAGCGCCGGGCCGGAGGAGTCGACGGTGATCACCTCGGAAGCGCCTCCGGCCAGCGCCGCCAGCGAGAATCCGCCCGTGTATCCGTAGCAGTTCAGCACCCGGCGCAGCCCGCGCTCGCGCACGAGTTCGCGAAAGCGCAGCCGGTTGTCGCGCTGGTCGAGGTAAAAGCCGGTCTTGTGCCCGGTGGCCACGTCCACGTGCAGGCGCATGCCGTGTTCCTCGATGTCCACGCGGGTGGCGCCGTCGCCGTGCAGCCAGCCGCTGCGCTCGGGCAGACCCTCGCGCTCGCGCACGCCCACGTCGGAGCGTTCGTGGATGCGCAGCCCGGGAAGGCAGGCACGCACGGCCTGCAGCAGGGTTTCGCGCCAGCGCTCGGCGCCGGCGCTGAGCAGTTGCACCACGGCGATGTCGGCGAAGCGGTCGACGACCAGGCCGGGCAGGCCGTCGGCCTCGCCCCAGACCAGTCGCGCCGCGCGCAGGTCGATGCCGAGTTCGCGGCGGCGCTCGATCGAGGCGCGCACCCGCTGGTGCAGGAAGTCGGCGTCGATGCGTTGCGCCGGATCGAAACTCCACATGCGCAGGCGGATCTGCGAGGCCGGGCTGTAGGCGGCCCAGCCGAGCACCTGGCCCTCGTGGGACTCCACGCGCACGGTCTCCCCGCTGTCGGCGCCGCCGCGCGCGATGGCCCCGGCGAAGATCCAGGGGTGGCGGCGCAGCACGGCGCGTTCCTTGCCGGGGAGCAGGCGGATGACTTTCACGGGATGGAGAGCTCGCTTCAGCGCGGCTTGCGCGCGCGGGGGTGGGCCTGGTCGTAGACCTTGGCCAGATGCTGGAAGTCCAGCCGGGTATAGACCTGGGTGCTGGCGATGCTCGCGTGGCCCAGCAGCTCCTGCACGCCGCGCAGGTCGCCGCTGGACTGCAGCAGGTGCGAGGCGAAGGAGTGCCGCAGCATGTGCGGGTGCACCGCCACCGGCAGGCCGGCCTCCAGCGCGCGCCGGCGCAATTCCTCGCGCACCCGCTGGGCCGTGATGCGCGCGCCGCGCGGGCCCAGGAACAGCGCCGCGCGGTCGCCCGCTGCGGCCCGCGCAGGTGGCTCGCCGCGCAGCCGCAGCCATTCGCGCAGCGCCCGCATGGCCTGCTCGCCCACCGGGACGCTGCGACGCTTGCCGCCCTTGCCCAGCACATGCGCCTCGGCGCCGTCCCAGTCGATCCAGCCCTGCGAGACATGCTCGGCGCCGCGCACGGGGCGCAGGTCCAGCCCCACCAGCTCGGACACGCGCAGGCCGCTGGAGTAGAGCAGCTCGGCCAGCGCATGCGCGCGCGCGCTGGCGCGCGGGTCCTCGCCCGCGGCGCCGCCGGCGGCCAGCGCCACCGCGTGCTCCACGCTCAGCGCCTTGGGCAGCGGTCGCTGCGCGCGCGGAGCGCGAAGCTCGCGCGCGGGATCGGTGCGCAGCAGGCCCTCGCTGCCCATCCAGCGCAGCAGGCCGCGCCAGGCCGACAGCCGCGCGGCGATCGCGCGCGGGCTCATGCCCTGTGCGTGCAGCGCGGCCGCCCAGCCGCGCAAGTGCCGCGGCTGCAGGGCCTCGGCATCCACGCCGGCCTGCGCGGCACGCAGGCAAAGGTCGCGCAGATCGCGGCGGTAGTTGACCAGGGTGCGCGGTGCCAGGCGCCGCACCTGCTCCAGGCGTTGCAGATGCTGCTCGCAGGCCTGCGCCAGGCGCGGCGGCAGGGCCGCGGCGTCGGGAACGGCGGGCCGCGGCGCCGACATGGTTCAGGCCTGGGGCCGCAGGCGCAGCAGCGCGGACGAGGCGACCTCGCCCAGGCGGGCGAGGAATTCGGTGCCCATGTCGGCGGTGAAACGATCCGACTGCTGCGAACCCAGCACGAGCAGCCCGAAGGCGGCCGATTGCGCATGCTCGCGCAGGGCCACCATGGCCAGCGACTGCGGTGGCGCCGCCAGCCAGCGCGCGGCCTCGAAGCCGGCGTTGGCGCCGCAGTAGGGCTGGCTCAGGCTGCTGGCCAGCACGGGAATGTCCTCACCCACCGGAGCTGCCTCCGGCAGCGCGGCGAATTCGGGGCGCAGGCCCCACAGGCGCAAGGCGGCCAGGGGCATGTCGAAGCGCTGGCGCAGCTCGTCCACGACGCAGCGCGCCAGCGCGGCGTCCTGCGTCTGCTGCAGCAGCGCGCGTGCCCAGCCCAGCAGGCGGCCCGACAGTGCCTCGTTGTCCGCGGCATTGCGCATGAGTTCGGCCAGGCGGTGCTCCAGCGCGCGCATCTTGTCGCGCAGCATTTCCATCTGGCGCTCCTGCAGCGACACCGCACGGTTGCCGTGGGGGCTGGCCAGTTGCACCGTCGCCAGCAGCTCGGCGTGGCGTTCGAAAAAGTCGGGGTGCTCGGCCAGGTAGGCGGCGAGGTCCTGTTCGCTGAGTTCCATCGGGGTCCTTCCAGTCAAGATTCAAGCCGGCGCCAGCGGCGCAGGCAGTGCATCCAGGTCGATGCTGGCGTCGAACACATGCACCGCCGGGCCGCTCATGAACACCGGCCGGCCCGGGCCTTCCCAGGCGATGCCCAGCTCGCCTCCGCGAGCCTGCATGCGCACGGGGCTGCGCAACCAGCCGTGGCGAATGCCCGCCACCGCCGCCGCGCAGGCGCCGGTGCCGCAGGCCAGGGTCTCGCCGGCGCCGCGTTCCCAGACCCGCAGGCGCGCATGGTGTTCGTCCAGCACCTGCAGGAAGCCGGCGTTGACGCGCTGGGCGAAGCGCGGGTGGTGCTCCAGGCGCGGGCCCAGGACCCCCACCGGCGCGAGGTCGACGTCATCGACCCGCTGCACCGCATGGGGATTGCCCATGGAGACCACGCTCAGACGCAGCAGGGTGTCGTCCAGCGGCAGCTCCCAGCGCGGCAGGTCGCCCTCGGAGGTCGCGCGCAGCCCGGAGGCATCGAAGGGAATCTCGGCCGGCTCGAAGCGCGGCGGTCCCATGTCCACGCGCACCTCGCCGTCGTCGCCCATGGCGGGCTCGATGATGCCCGAGCGCGTGAGCACGCGTACCGCGCGCTTGCTGGTCAGCCCCCGCCGGCGCACGAAGGCGACGAAGCAGCGCGCCCCGTTGCCGCACTGCTCGACCTCGCCGCCGTCGGCGTTGAAGATGCGGTAGCGGAAGTCCACGTCGGCGCCGGGCGCCGGCTCCACGACCAGGATCTGGTCCGCGCCGACCCCGAAATGGCGGTCGGCGAGCAGGCGCAACTGCTGCGGCTGCAGCGTGAAGGGCTCACGGGTGGCGTCGATGACCACGAAGTCATTGCCGGCGCCGTGCATCTTGGCGAAATGCAGGACCATGGAGGAGGCGGTGGGGGGGCGTTGCCCGGTCAGTACAGCGGCGGCTCGCCCGGCGGGCGGGTCTTGAAGCGCTTGTGCACCCAATGATATTGGCTGGGCATCTCCAGCACACGTTGTTCGATGAAGTGGTTCAGGCGCAGCAACTCGGCGTCGAGGTCGGCGATGCGCCCGTCGTGCAGGACCGGGTAGTCCTCCCAGGCGGGGTGGATGGTCACCTCGTAGCCACGCGCGCCCGGCAGCATGCGCGCCACCACCGGGTACACCCGGGCCCGGGCCGAGGCGGCCAGGCGCGGCACCACGTCCAGGGTGGCCGCGGGCACCCCGAAAAAGGGCACGAAGCGCGAGTGCTTGGGGCCGAAATCCATGTCCGGCAGGGTGTAGAAGGGCGTGTGGCGGCGCAGCGCGCGCAGCATGCCGGTGGCGCCTTCATGGCGGGAGACGATGCGCTCGGTGGAAAAGCGGCTGCGTCCGCTGAGCACCCAGCGGTCCAGCGCCTGCGATTTCTGCGGGGTGTACATGCCCGACAGCGGGCGCCGGGCAGCCAGGGTCAGCGCGGTCCACGCGGCGTCCATGCCTTCGAAGTGCAGGCCCACCAGCAGCGCCGCCCCCTCGCCGTGCAGCGCCTCGTCCACCGGCCCGCGCAACTGCAGCAGGCGGCGCAGGCGCCGCGGGCCGCCCCACCACAGCACGCCGCGATCCAGCAGTGCCCGCGCCACGCAGACGAAATGCTGCCGCGCCACTTTCTCGCGTTCGCGCGGACTCCACTCGGGGAAGCACAGTTCCAGGTTGCGCAGCGCGATGCGCCGGCGCCTGCGCGCCAGCGGCCACAGGGCCCGGCCCAGGGCCCAGCCCAGCGCGGCCTGCACCGGGTAGGGCAGCCAGTGCAGCAGCCACAGCAACAGCAGCAGCGCCCGGGTCATGACCGGGCCTCCGGCGTCGCGGGCGCCGGTCCGTCGGGGGGCAGCGGCGCGCCGGCAGGCACCTTGTAGCGGTTGTAGCCCCACAGGTACTGGCGGGGGCAGGCCAGCACCAGTCGCTCGATCTCGTGGTTGAGCAGCGCGGCCGCCTGCCCCGCATCGTCGGGCAGCGGCTGCTGCAGCGGGCGCAGGCTCAGCCGGTAGCCCCTGCCGCAGCCCAGGCGCTCGGCGACGGCGAACACGATGCGCGCGCCGGTGAGCTGGGCCAGGCGCGCCGGCAGGGTCATGGTGTAGGCGGGCCGCCCGAAAAACGGCGCCCACACCCCTTCGCCGGCCGAGGGAGCCTGGTCGGGCAGCATGCCCACGGCCTCGCCGTTGCGCAGCGCGCGCAGCAGCGGGCGCATGCCCGCCACGCTGGCCGGCGCGGTACGCAGGTTCTCGCGCCGGCGCGCACCGGCCAGCCCCTGCAGCCAGGTCTTGCGCGGCGCGCGGTACAGCACGGTGATCGGGCCCCACTGCGCGGCCACCTGGGCCGAGACCTCGAAGCAGCCCAGGTGCGGGGTGAGATACAACACCCCCTGGCCTTCGCTCCGCGCCTGCTCGACCGCCTCGCGCCCGAGCACCTGCACGCGATGCACGGCGGCGTGCGGGCCGCCGCGTAGCCATACGAAGGGCAGTTCGGCGGCCATGCGCCCGGCGTCGATGGCCGCCTGCAGCGCCAGCCGGCGCGAGCGCAGGCCGGCCTGCGCGAGGTTGGCGCGCAACACCCGTCGATAGCGTGGCGATGCGGCGTAGACCAGCAGGCCGATCACGCTGCCCCCAGCCTGCAGCAGGCCCAGCGGCAGCAGCGACAGAATGCGGAACAGGCGCAGCATGGTGGACGGCGGCTCGGGGGATGCGGGCAGGGCAAGCCGTGCATGTTAGCGAGGCCCGCGCAGCCGTCCTATAATGTGGGCTGTCGCCGAGTTAATGACAACTTGCGGGGCGACAAGCCGGCAGGCCTGGGGTCTGCAGGCCGTGGGAACCGCTAAAGCGTCGGCATGCAGCAGATCCGAGGCGGTTCCCCCACCGCACCCCCTTTCCGGAGCTCGCGCATGGCCGATCAACCCACTTCCTCGCACCTGTTTACCTCCGAATCGGTTTCGGAGGGCCACCCCGACAAGGTGGCGGACCAGATCTCCGACGCGATCCTGGACGCGCTGCTCGAGCAGGACCCGCAATCGCGCGTGGCCGCCGAGACCCTGGCCAATACCGGCCTGGTCGTGCTGGCCGGCGAGATCACCACCCGTGCGGTGGTGGACTACATCCAGGTGGCGCGCAACACCCTGCAGCGCATCGGCTACGACGACGCCGACTTCGGCATCGACCACAAGAGCTGCGCGGTGCTGGTGGCCTACGACAAGCAAAGCCCCGACATCGCGCGCGGCGTCGACCGCGCGCAGGACGACGACCTCGGCCAGGGCGCCGGCGACCAGGGCCTGATGTTCGGCTATGCCTGCGACGAAACCCCCGAATTGATGCCGGCACCGATCTACTACGCCCATCGCCTGGTCGAGCGCCAGAGCCAGGTGCGCCGCGACGGCCGCCTGCCATGGCTGCGCCCCGACGCCAAGAGCCAGATCACCTTCCGCTACGAAGGCGGACTGCCCGTGGGCATCGACACGGTGGTGCTGTCCACGCAGCACTCGCCCGACATCGAGATGGGGAAGCTGCGCGAGGCGGTGATCGAGGAGATCATCAAGCCGGTGCTGCCCGCGCACTGGATGCGCAACCCGGTGAAATACCTGATCAACCCGACCGGGCGCTTTGTCATCGGCGGTCCGCAGGGTGATTGCGGCCTGACCGGGCGCAAGATCATCGTCGACACCTATGGCGGCGCGGCACCGCACGGCGGGGGGGCCTTCTCGGGCAAGGACCCGAGCAAGGTGGACCGCTCGGCCGCCTACGCGGCGCGCTACGTGGCCAAGAACATCGTGGCCGCGGGCCTGGCCCGGCGCTGCCTGGTGCAGGTTTCCTACGCCATCGGCGTGGCCGAGCCGACCAGCATCATGGTGACCACCCAGGGCACGGGCGTGGTCGACGACGCGCGCCTGGAACAGCTGGTGCGCCAGCACTTCGACCTGCGCCCGCGCGGCATCATCCGCATGCTCGACCTGCAGCGCCCGATCTACGCCAAGAGCGCGGCCTACGGGCATTTCGGTCGCGACGAGCCGGAGTTCACCTGGGAGGCGGTGGACAAGGCAGCGGCCTTGCGCGCGGACGTCGGCCTCAGCCCCGAACTGCCGGTGGCCGCGGCGTGAGTACAATTTCGCGATCCCGAGGAGCGTTGCAACGCCCGCCGTGCGGGACGCGCGTCCAGAACGCGCGTTCTCGGCGGGTCGCCAGGCTCGGGGTCCGTTGACGTCGGCGGCGCCGCACCCGTTGCGCGCGCCGCCCATGCAACCGCGCTCACCTCACCCGTGCCCGTCACGGCGATGCGGTGTGCATCCCCTGGCGGGCCCACGTTTCGCGGAGATTCCGACATGAACGCTGTGGCTTCCAACGCTTCCCCCCCCGATTACGTGGTCGCCGACCTCGGCCTGGCCGAGTGGGGGCGACGCGAGATCCGCATCGCCGAGACCGAGATGCCCGGCCTGATGGCCATCCGCGACGAGTTCGCGGCCCAGCAACCGCTGCGGGGCGCTCGCATCACCGGCAGCCTGCACATGACCATCCAGACGGCGGTGCTGATCGAGACCCTGCAGGCGCTGGGTGCCCAGGTGCGCTGGGCTTCCTGCAACATCTTTTCCACCCAGGACCACGCGGCGGCGGCCATCGCCGCCAGCGGCACCCCGGTGTTCGCGGTCAAGGGCGAGAGCCTGGAGCAGTATTGGGCGTACACCCACCGCATCTTCGAGTGGCCGGACGGCGGCTACTCGAACATGATCCTGGACGATGGCGGCGACGCGACCCTGCTGCTTCACCTGGGTGCGCGTGCCGAAGCCGACCTCGCGGTGCTGAACCATCCCACCAGCGAGGAGGAGCGGGTGCTGTTCGCGGCCATCCGCGCCCAATTGCAGGCCGATCCGAAATGGTATTCGACGCGTCTGGCGCATGTGCGCGGGGTCACCGAGGAGACCACCACCGGCGTGCACCGTCTCTACCAGATGCACCAGCGCGGCGAGCTGCGCTTCCCGGCGATCAACGTCAACGACAGCGTCACCAAGAGCAAGTTCGACAACCTGTACGGCTGCCGCGAAAGCCTGGTGGACGGCATCAAGCGCGCCACCGACGTGATGGTGGCCGGCAAGATCGCCGTGGTCTGCGGCTACGGCGACGTGGGCAAGGGCTCCGCGCAGGCGCTGCGCGCGCTGTCGGCGCAGGTCTGGGTGACCGAGATCGATCCCATCTGCGCGCTGCAGGCGGCCATGGAGGGCTACCGCGTGGTCACGATGGACGAAGCCTGCTCGCAGGCCGACATCTTCGTCACCGCCACCGGCAACTACCACGTGATCACCCATGATCACATGGTGCGCATGAAGGACCAGGCGATCGTGTGCAACATCGGGCACTTCGACAACGAGATCGACGTCGCCTCGCTGGAGCAGTACCGCTGGGAGGAGATCAAGCCGCAGGTCGACCACATCATCTTCCCCGATGGCCGACGCATCATCCTGCTGGCCAAGGGGCGTCTGGTGAACCTGGGCTGCGCCACCGGCCACCCCAGCTACGTGATGAGCTCGAGCTTCGCCAACCAGACCATCGCCCAGATCGAGCTGTTCACCCGCACCGAGCAGTATCCGGTGGGGGTGTACACGCTGCCCAAGCATCTGGACGAGAAGGTGGCGCGGCTGCAGTTGCGCAAGCTCAACGCGCGCCTGACCGAGTTGAGCGACCAGCAGGCGGCCTACATCGGCGTGCCCAAGGAAGGTCCGTACAAGTCGGCGCACTACCGGTACTGAGCGGCATGAAACTCGACCATCTCAGCTTCGAGTTCTTCCCTCCGAAGACGCCCGAGGGGGCCGACAAGCTGCGCGCGGCGCGTCGGCGCCTGTATGCCTGCGCGCCGGAGTTCTGCTCGGTGACCTTCGGCGCCGGCGGGTCCACGCAGGAGGGCACGCTGGACACGGTGCTGGAGATCGTCGGGGAGGGCGTGCGCGCCGCGCCGCACCTGTCGTGCATCGGCGGCAGCCGCGACAGCGTGCGCGCGCTGCTGCAGCGCTACCGCGCGGAAGGCATCCGGCGCATCGTTGCGCTGCGCGGCGACCTGCCCTCGGGCTACGGCCTGGGCGGGGAGTTCGCGCACGCGGCCGACCTCGTGGCCTTCATCCGGGAGCAGACGGGTGACTGGTTCCACATCGAGGTCGCGGCGTATCCGGAGACGCACCCCCAGGCACGCAGTCCGGCGGACGACCTGAAGCATTTCGTGGCCAAGATGCGTGCCGGCGCCGATTCCGCGATCACCCAGTATTTTTTCAACGCCGACGCCTACTTCCGCTTCGTCGACGAATTGCGCAAGGCCGGCGTCGAGGCTCCGGTGGTGCCGGGCATCATGCCGGTGACCAACGCCAGCCAGTTGCTGCGCTTTTCCGATGTGTGCGGGGCCGAGGTGCCGCGCTGGATGCGGCTGCGCCTGCAGTCCTTCGGTGATGACCGCGCCTCCATCGTGGAATTCGGACGCGACGTGGTGGCGCAGTTGTGCCGCAGACTGCTGGAGGGCGGCGCGCCGGGCCTGCATCTGTACACCCTGAACCAGGCCGAGGCCAGTCTGGCTGTCCTTGAAAGGCTGATGGGCTAAGCTCGGAGCATGAACGAATCGAGTCCTGAGAGCGGTGCCGGGCCCCTGCCGGAGGCGGTGCGGCTGGGCGCCGCGTCACCGGTGGTGACCGCGGGCGAGGCGACCCATGCCAGCCATGTCAGCGCCGAGTCGGCGCTGGCGCATGTGCAGGCGCTGTATGCGGACGGGGTGGCGCGTCTGCACGAGGCGCTGCGCAACGCGGTGCGCGGCGCGCCGCCGGCGCAGCGGGTGCGCGCCTTCTACCCCCGCGTGCGCCTCGAAGCGCAGGGCCATCCCAGCCCCGAGGCGCTGGCGGATTCCCTGCCCAGCTACGGCTTCGTCTCCGGCCCCGGCGTGTTCGAGGCCACGCTGACCCGACCCGACCTGTTCGCCGACTACTACCGTGAACAGTTCGAACTGCTGCTGCGCAACCACGGAGCGCCGCTGCAGGTGGGGCTCAGCGACGTGCCCATCGCGCTGCCCTTCACCTTCGACGAACATACCCGGTTCGAGGCCGAACTCGATGCCGCGGCGCGCCGCCGACTGCTCGCCGGCTTCGACATGCCCGACCTGTCGGCGATGGACGACGGCATCGCCAACGGCACCTACTCGCCGGCGCCGGGGCAGGCGCGGCCCCTGGCCCTGTTCAACGCGCCCCGGGTGGACTACTCGCTGCAGCGCCTGCGGCATTACACGGGCTGCTCGGCCGAGCATTTCCAGAATTTCGTGCTGTTCACGAACTACGGCTTCTACGTCGACGAGTTCGTGCGCATGGCGCAGGAGATGATGCGCGAGCCCGCGCTCCACGCGCAGGACTACGTGGCGCTGGTCGAGCCGGGCAATGTGATCACGCGCCGCGCGGGCAGCGCGCCCCAGCCCGGCGACGCGGGTACGCCGCCCGCGCGCATGCCCCAGATGCCGGCCTACCACCTGGTGCGCGGCGATCGCTCGGGCATCACGCTGGTGAACATCGGCGTCGGGCCGTCCAACGCGCGCACCATCACCGACCACGTGGCGGTGCTGCGTCCGCACACCTGGCTGATGCTGGGGCATTGCGCGGGCCTGCGCAGCAGCCAGCAACTCGGCGACTACGTGCTGGCGCATGGCTACGTGCGCGAGGACCATGTGCTCGACGAGGACCTGCCCCCCTGGGTTCCGATTCCCGCGCTGGCCGAGGTGCAGGTGGCCCTGCAGCAGGCCGTGGCCGAGGTCACCCGCCTGCAGGGCCTGGAACTCAAGCGCGTGATGCGCACCGGCACCGTGGCCACCACCGACAACCGTCATTGGGAACTGCAGCCCTTCGGCGGGCCGCTGAGCACGCCTCGCCTGCGGTTTTCCCAGAGCCGGGCGATCGCGCTGGACATGGAAAGCGCCACCATCGCCGCCAACGGCTTTCGCCTGCGCGTGCCCTACGGCACCCTGCTGTGCGTCAGCGACAAGCCGCTGCACGGGGACCTGAAGCTGCCGGGCATGGCCGATCGCTTCTACCGCGAGCGCGTGGGGCAGCACCTGCGCATCGGCCTGCGGGCGATGGAGATCCTGCGCGGGCAGCGCATGGAACGCCTGCACAGCCGCAAGCTGCGCAGCTTCGACGAGGTGGCGTTCCAGTAATACGGGCGCAAGGCCCGCCACGGCGGGCTTTCAGGCCTGGGCCTGCCGCACCCAGTCCGCCCATTCGCGCAGCAGCGGGCCGTCCACGGCCGCCAGCGCGGAGCGCTTGGCCAGCGAGTTGTCGAACACCGCCTCGCCCGCCAGGGTCTGGGAACGGCCCCCGGCCTCGTCCAGCACCAGGCAACCCGCGGCGAAATCCCACAGGCCCTGCGCGCCGTGCACGTAGACGTGGAAGCGTCCGGCGGCGACCCAGCACCAGTCCAGCGCCACCGAGCCCAGGGAACGCTGGGACGCGTAGGGTGGCGCGGTGGCCAGACGCGAGGCCAGCGTGGCCGGCAAGCGCTTGAAATCCACGCAGGCGATGGCGCGACGCATGGGGGGCGCGCCGGGGCAGCGCAGCGCCCGGCCCTGCAGGCGCGCTCCATGGCCCAGCGCGGCGTCGAACAACTCGTCGCGCATGACGTCCAGCACCAGCCCCAGGCGCACCCGCCCGGCCTGCACCCAGGCCAGCGAGGGCCCGAAGGCGGGCAGGCCGGCAGCGAAGTTGCTGGTGCCGTCCAGGGGGTCGAGCACCCACAGCCCGGGCCCCTCGGGGGATGCCGCCTCGGCGCGCATCAGCTCCATCTGGCGCTCGGGGCTCATCTCCTCGCCCAGCAGCGGCACCTCGGGCCAATGCTCGGCCAGTCGAGCCTGCAGATGGCGCTGCATGCCCAGGTCGGCGTCGGTGACCCAGCTGCCGTCGTCCTTGAGGCGCGCGCGCGGGTCGGCCGCACGCGGCAGGATGTGCTCGCGCGCCGCCTCGCGCAGCAGGGCACCGAGGGCATCGAGATCGGAAGACTGGGGCTGCCGGGAGGACATGGTCCGATGGTTTGCGGATTCGTCGCGAGGCCCTGAAAGCGCTCAGGACTCCCCGGCCGGGGCGCCCGGAACCAGGATGGTGGGCGCCGCGGGCGCGGCCGTGCGCGGCCAGTCCGAGCTGAAGTGCAGGCCACGGCTTTCGTGGCGCAGGCGCGCCGAGCGCACGATCAGTTCGGCCACCTGCAGCAGGTTGCGCAGTTCCAGCAGGTCGCGGTTGACCCGGAAATTCGCGTAGAACTCCTGCACCTCGGCCTGGAGCAGGGCGATGCGGTGCGCGGCGCGCTCCAGGCGCTTGTCGGTGCGCACGATGCCGACGTAATTCCACATCATGCGCCGCAGTTCATCCCAGTTGTGGCTGATCACCACCAGTTCGTCGGCGTCGCTGACCCGGCTCTCATCCCAGTCGCGCAGCCGCGGCGCAGGTGCAGCCTGCTCCTGCGCGATGGCCTGCGCCGCGGCGGTGCCGAACACCACGCACTCCAGCAGGGAGTTGCTGGCCAGGCGATTGGCGCCGTGCAGGCCCGTGTAGGCGACCTCGCCGATGGCGTGCAGGCCGGGCAGGTCCGTGCGCCCGGACAGGTCGGTGAGCACGCCGCCGCAGGTGAAGTGCACCGCGGGCACCACGGGAATGGGTTCGCGCGCGATGTCGATGCCCAGTTCCAGGCAGCGTTGGTGGATGGTCGGGAAATGGTGCCGGATGAACTCCTCGCCGCGCGCCGTGATGTCGAGGTACACGCAGTCGATGCCGTGGCGCTTCATCTCGAAATCGATGGCGCGCGCGACCACGTCGCGCGGCGCCAGCTCCGCGCGTTCGTCGTGCGCGGGCATGAAGCGCGTGCCGTCGGGCAGGCGCAGCACGCCGCCCTCGCCGCGCACGGCCTCGGAAATGAGGAAGCTCTTGGCCTTGGGGTGGTACAGGCAGGTGGGATGGAACTGGATGAATTCCATGTTCGCCACCCGGCACCCGGCGCGCCAGGCCATGGCCACGCCGTCGCCGCTGGCGGTGTCGGGATTCGTGGTGTAGCGGTAGACCTTGCCGGCGCCGCCGGTGGCCAGGATGGTGTGCGCGGCGCCGTAGGTGTTGACGCGCCCGCTGCCGAGGTCCAGCGCGTAGGCGCCCCAGCAGCGGTCCTGGTGGCCGTCCTCGACGTGGCGCCCGGTGATCAGGTCCACCGCCACGTGGTTCTCCAGCAGCCGGATGCCCGGGTGGGCGCGCGCGCGCGCCAGCAGCGTGCGCTGGATCGCCGCGCCGGTGGCGTCGGCCACGTGCGCGATGCGGCGCTGGCTGTGGCCGCCCTCGCGCGTCAGGTGCAGCTGGCCGTGTTCGGTGTCGAAGGGCACACCCTGCGCGCGCAGCCATTCGATGGCCTTCGGCCCCTGCTCGATGACGAAGCGCGTGGCCGGCAGGTCGTTGAGCATGGCGCCGGCCACCATCGTGTCGTGCACATGGGACTCGAAGCTGTCGCCGCTGCCCAGCACCGCGGCGATGCCACCCTGCGCCCACTGGCTGGAGGAGACTTCGAGTTCGCGCTTGGCCAGCACGGTCACCGGCTGGTGGTCGGCCAGCTGCAGCGCGGCGCTGAGCCCGGCCAGGCCGCCCCCGATGATCAGCACGCCGTCGGAACGAGGGGTGGTCGATGCCATGGAAGATTCAGAATTCGAGGTTGTCGATCAGGCGCGTGCGCCCCAGGCGAGCCGCCCCCAGCACCACCAGGTGGGCTTCGCGGTGCAGTTCCTCCGCCTGCCCCGGCGCCTGCAGGTCGACCCGGCGACGCACGCTGAGGTAATCGGGCTCCCAGCCCAGTTCGCGCAGGCCCCGCTCGGCCTGCGCCTGGGCCTGGCGCAGCTGCGCCAGATCGGAGCAGGCGCGCGCGCGCGCGGCCAGTTCGCGCAAGGCGCGCTGCAGCTGCGGCGCCTGTGCGCGCTCGGCCGCACTGAGGTAGCCGTTGCGCGAGGACATGGCCAGCCCGTCGTTCTCGCGCACCGTGTCGAGGCCCTCGATGCGCACCGGCAGCGCGAATTGCTCGACCATGGCGCGGATCAGCATCAGCTGCTGGTAGTCCTTCTTGCCGAACACCGCAGCCGAGGGTTGCACCAGTTGCAGCAGCTTGAGCACGACGGTGGTCACGCCCTCGAAATGCCCGGGGCGGGACGCGCCCTCGAGTTCGCCGGCCAGGCGTGGATCGGGACGCACGTGGAAGGTCTGCGGCGCCGGGTACATCTCGGATTCATCGGGCGCGAACAGCAGGTCGCAACCCGCCTGCTCCAGCAATTGCGCGTCGCGCTGCAGGGTGCGGGGATAGCGGTCGAAGTCCTCGCCGGGGCCGAATTGCAGGCGGTTGACGAACACGCTGGCGATGACCGGAGCGCCGAGTTCGCGGGCCCGGGCCACCAGCGCCAGGTGGCCGGCATGCAGGTTGCCCATGGTGGGCACCAGCACGGGGCGGGACCCGGAGGACAGGGCCTCGCGCAGCGTCGCGCGGCTGTGCAGGATCTGCATGGCTCGGATTCCTCAGCTCGCGTAGCCGTGCAGCGCCTCGTCGGGGAAGGCGCCGGACTTGACGTCACGCACATAGGCCTGCACGGCCGCGTGGATGCTGCCCGCGCCGAGCATGAAATTGCGCACGAAGCGCGGCTTGGCGCCCAGCGTGATGTCGAGCATGTCGTGCAGCACGAGCACCTGGCCGTGGGTGCGCGCACCGGCGCCGATGCCGATGGTGATGCCCGGGAATCCGGCGCTGACCCGCGCGGCCAGATCCGAGGGCACCAGCTCGAGCACCAGCATCGCGGCTCCGGCCTCGCCGAGTTCGCGCGCCTGGCGCAGCAGGGTCTGCGCGCCCTGTTCGTCGCGTCCCTGGATACGGTAGCCGCCCAGCGCATGCACGCTCTGCGGCGTGAGCCCGAGATGCGCGCACACCGGAATGCCCCTTTGCACCAGTGCGTCCACCACCGGCGGGGTCCAGCCGCCGCCTTCGAGCTTGACCATCTGCGCGCCGGCCTGCATCAGCGCGGCGGCGCTGCGCACAGCCTGCGCGACATCGGCCTGGTAACTGCCGAAGGGCAGGTCGGCGATCACCCAGGAGCGGGGTGCGCCGCGGCTCACGCAGGCCACGTGGTAGCTCATCTGCTCCAGGCTCACCGGCAGCGTGGAGGCGTGGCCCTGCATGACCATGCCCAGCGAGTCGCCCACCAGCAGGCAGTCGACGCCGCAGTCCTCGAGCAGGGCGGCGCTGGCGGCGTCGTAGGCGGTGAGCATGGCGATCTTCTCGCCGGCCTCGCGCATCGATCGCAGCCTGTGCAGGGTCATGGGCTTGCGGCCCGTGGAGGGCGCCGTGCCGCCATAGGGCGTGGAGGCACCCTGGGAGTGGGGTTCGGACATGGTCAGGAGGGGGTGTAGGCCAGGCGCAGGTACAGTGGCGCGAAGGCCTCGGCCTGGGTGATCTGCACCAGGCCCTCGCGCGCCAGCTCCAGCAGCGCCACGAAGGTGACCACCGCGTGCAGCACGCCTTGCGTGGGCTCGAAAAGGTCGGAGAACTCGGCCCAGCGCCGGTCCTGCAGGCGCCGCAGCACGCCGCTCATCACCTCGCGCATGGAAATCTGCTCGCGCCCGATGGTGTGATGCGCGTTCAGGCGCGCGCGCCGCAGCACGTCGGCCCAGGCGCTGCGCAGTTCCTCGACCCCGAGCTCGGGCAGCAGCGAGCGCGGCGTGCGCTCCACCGCCACCTGCACGCGCCAGAAGTCGCGCCCGGCCTGCGGCAGTGCGTCGAGTTGCTGCGCCGCCAGCTTCATGCGTTCGTACTCGAGCAGGCGTCGCACCAGCTCGGCGCGCGGATCCTCGGGTTCTCCGCCGTCGGGAGCCGGGGGGCGCGGCAGCAGCATGCGCGACTTGATCTCGATGAGCATGGCCGCCATCAGCAGGTATTCGGCGGCCAGCTCCAGGTTGGTGCGCCGGATCTGCTCCACGTATTCCAGGTACTGGCGCGTGACCTGGGCCAGCGGAATGTCCAGGATGTTGAAATCCTGGCGCCGGATCAGGTAGAGCAGCAGGTCCAGCGGCCCCTCGAAGGCCTCGAGGAAGACTTCCAGCGCATCGGGGGGGATGTACAGGTCCTGCGGCAGCTCGAACAGGGGCTGTCCGTACAGCCGGGCCACCGCCAGGCCGTCGACGGTCTGCGGCAGCGAATCCGCGGCCGCGGCCAGCGCCTGCTCGGGCGCGCCGGGATCGGCCATGGCGCTGGACACCGGGCTGGCTCCGGTTCTCAGTCGATGCCGTACACGTAGGCCTTCTGGCGCACGCGGGCGGCGTCGAAGCCGGCGCGCAGCTGGGGATCCTGCGGGCGGTCCCACAGCAGGGCGCGCCCGGCCTTCTGCTCGGACTCGAGCTCGGGGCGCTGGGACTTCAGTTCCTGCAGGAAACGCGTGGCTTCGGACACGTAGGGTTTGACGGCGAGGGGCATGGGCGTCGTACCGGGGTAGGAGGATGCTGCGAAAAGGCCAAGGTGCAATCTTAGGCGGTTTGCGCCCGCGGGTCCGCGGCCGCGCGCAGCAGGCCCAGCGCCGCATCGCAGGCCGCCGAGGCCAGGGGTACCTGCCCGTAGCCTCCGAGGGTGACACTCAGGCTGCTCAGCTCGGGGCTGAACAGCTCCGGGCCGGTGCTCGTGAACAGCATCAGCAGCGGGCGCGTCAGCGCCGCCGCCAGGTGGCTGAAACCGCTGTCCACGCCCACCACCAGCCTGGCGCCGGCGAGCAGCCACGCCATGTCGGTCAGGCTGCCCCGCGGTGCCAGGCTGGCCTCGCCCGCGGGCCAGGCGGCGATGAGGGCCTCGGCGCGTGCCCGCTCCGCCTCGCTGCCCCAGGGCAGCACCAGGCGCAGGCCCCGGCCCAGCAGGCATTCTCCCAGCACGCGCCAATGGTCCTGCGGCCAGAGTTTGTCCGGCTTGGAGGCGCCATGCGCGAACACGGCATAGGGCGAGGGCGACTGGCGGGCGCCGGGGGGCGGCCCGGCGAACACGCCGCGCAGGCCGTAGCGCGTCGGGCCCGAGGCATCGGTGTCGAACAAGGCCTGCGCGAACAGGCGGCGCCCGAGGGTGCCGTGCACCCCCGGCGGTCGCGCGTAGTGGCGGTCGAACAGGCGCGCCGCCATCGGCTCGCCGCCGCAGTCCTGCGCACGGTAGCCCACGCGCAGTCCCCCGGGGGCCAGGCGCGCCATGCGCGCCACCAGCGCACTCTTGAGCACGCTCTGCGGGTCCCAGACCAGGTCGAAGGTCTGGCCGCGCAGCGCGCGCACGCGGCGCAGCAGCTCCCGCAGTGCGCCGGCGCGGCCCTGTTGCGCCTCCTTCAGCGGCAGGGCGTGCACCTGGCGCACACCCGGGTGCATGCGCGGGATCTCGGCGAAGCGCCGGTCCACCACCCAGTGCAGCTCCAGGCCCGGCCAGCGCGCCAGGATGTCCGAGACGGCGGGCAGGGTCTGCACCTGGTCCCCCATGGCCGAGAGTTGAACCAGCAGCACCCGGCCGGGCCCGCCCGGTCGGGGGCCCGGCCAGCGCAAGGAGGTCTGCGCAGCGCCGGCGACCGGCGGCGCGGTGTTCACGGATGGCGGGCCGGCACGCCGAGGTCGCGCCCGAGCACCCGCTCGAGCACGCGCAGCGGCGCCGTCGACGGCACCAGTTGGTCGTCCGGGTGCAGGTAGAAGGTCTGCTCCATCATGTGCTGCCCGCCCATGACCGCATGCAGCACCTGGTCGGAGAACACCACCCAGGTGCTGCCTGGAGCGAAGTCCACCGCGGCCTGGGGTGCGTCGCGCTGGTAGTCCAGGTCGGCCTTGGCCAGGTCGTGCAGTTGCAGCATGGCCTGGTCGTAGGGGGTGCGCAGGGCCTTGGTCACGCGCAGCAGGCGCAGCAGCCGGGCCGAGCCGGGAAAGGCCGGGCGCAGGCGCGGGGCGAAGCGTTCGGCGAAATCGGCGAAGGCCTCGCCGACACGCCACTGGCGCGCCCGCTGGCCCGGGTGCACGTTGGTGAACACCCGCAGCAGTCGCACCCCGCGCATCGGATTGGAGGGGAAGGCGTCCACATGCAGCCGGGTGTCGTCCTGGCGCCAGGATCGAGTCCGGGATTCCACCTCGAAGGGGCGCAGCGAGGCATTGCCGGCACGCAGCTTGCCGCGGTACTGGGGGAACAGGCGTTCGACCAGCTGCTGGGACTGCAGGGCGAAGCGCTCGATCATCGCGCGCAGCTGCGCCAGCTGGGCCTCCTCGCCCTGCGCGCCGCGCAGCTCGCCGGACTGGCGCAGGCTGATGTTCTTGGCCTGCCCGTTGCTCCAGCGCGGATCCAGGAAGCGGGCCTCGCCCTCGCGCAAGGCGAAGGGCATGCGCGCGAAGCGCAGTACGCAGCCGGCCTCCACCAGGTGCTCCAGGTGCCGGCTGGGGCCCTGCTCGTAGGCGGTATCGTCGAAGTCGCGCAGCGCCTGCTGCGGCGTGGGCTGCGCCGGACGGCGCCCCCCGGGCAGGTTCATCGGGCCTGGCATCATGGCTCCTCGTGCCGAGGGACTCAGCTCACCCGCATGCCGGGCCGCGCGCCCGCGTCGGGAGACAACAGGAAAATGCCCGGCGCGCCGTCGTCGCCGGAGGCGGCCAGCACCATGCCTTCGCTGAGCCCGAACTTCATCTTGCGCGGCGCCAGGTTGGCCACCACCACCGTGAGCTTGCCCACCAGCGCGGCCGGATCGTAGGCGGAGGCGATGCCGGAGAACACGTTGCGCAGCCGCGGCTGCCCCGCGTCGTCGCGCTCGCCCAGGTCCAGGCTCAGGCGCAGCAGCTTGGTCGAGCCCTCGACCCGCCCGGCGTCGTGGATGCGCGCGATGCGCAGCTCCACGCGCGCGAAATCGTCGATGCCGATGCTGGCCGGCGCGCCGTCCTTTGCCGGTGGCGCCGCGGCGGCGGCCGCCGCGGGGGCCTCGGGCGCAGGCGCGGGCGCCTCCGGCTCCAGCAGGCGCTGCAGGCTGGCGGGGTCCACACGCTGCATCAGGTGACGGTAGGGGGCCACCCGCCGGGGCAGCTCGGCGCAGTCGCTCCAGAGAAAATCGCGCTCCAGCCCGAACAGTTCCCGGGCCACCCGCGAGGCCGTGCCCGGCAGCACCGGCGCCAGCAGCACCGACAAGGTCCAGAAGCCCGCCAGGGCCCGCGAGCACACGTCCTGCAGCTCGGCGCGGCGCGCCGGGTCCTTGGCCAGCACCCAGGGCTGGGCGCTGTCGAAAGCCGCGTTGATGCGGTCCGCATGGGCCATGATCTCGCGCAGCGCGCGCGCATACTCGCGCCCGTCCAGCGCGCTGCGCACGTCGTGCGCCAGCGCCTGCGCGGCGTCGCGCATCGCGTCGGTGGCGCCCAGGTAGTCCAGGCGGCCGTCGAAATGCTGGGCGATGAAGCGGCTGGCGCGGCTGGCGATGTTCACGTACTTGCCGATCAGGTCGCTGTTCACCCGCGCCACGAAATCCTCGGCGCCGAAGTCGAGGTCGTCGACCCGCGCCGACAGCTTGGCCGCCAGGTAGTAGCGCAGCCATTC
This sequence comes from Pseudomonadota bacterium, assembly GCA_021846965.1. Lineage (GTDB taxonomy): Bacteria > Pseudomonadota > Gammaproteobacteria > Burkholderiales > Burkholderiaceae_C > Thiomonas_A. Next base: position 45,293 of record JAJZWA010000002.1, read on the forward strand.
GGGATCGAGCTTGAGCTCCAGGTAGCGCAGCGGCGAGATTCCGGTGCCCCGGCTCTTGCTCATCTTCTCGCCCCCGACCGTCACGTGGCCGTGGACATTGATCTGGCTCGGCGTCTTGCGCCCGGAGTAGTGCAGCATGGCAGGCCAGAACAGCGTGTGGAAGTACACGATGTCCTTGCCGATGAAATGCACCTGTTCCACCGAGGGGTCGGCGATGAATTCGTCGAAACCCTGGGAGGTGCGCGAAGCTTCGTGCCAATGCGCGGCGGCCTGGCCCTTGTCGAAGTGGTTCTTCAGGCTCGCCAGGTAACCGATGGGCGCGTCCAGCCAGACGTAGAAATACTTGCCCGGCGCGTCGGGGATCTCGATGCCGAAATACGGAGCGTCGCGGGAAATGTCCCAGTCGGCCAGCCCGCCGTGGCCGTGTTCGTCGACGGCGAACCACTCGCGCACCTTGTTGAGCACCTCCGCCTGCAGGCGTGGCACCCCGTGCGCGGCGTTGCCCTGGGTCCACTCGCGCAGGAACTCGGCGCAGCGCGGCGACGACAGCTGGAAGAAATAGTGCTCGCTGCTGCGCAGTTCCGGCGTGGCGCCGGACAGCACCGAGTAGGGCTTGCGCAGCTCCGTGGGCCCGTAGACCGCGCCGCAGACCTCGCAGGAGTCGCCGTACTGGTCGGCGGAATCGCATTTCGGGCAGTGGCCCTTGATATAGCGGTCGGGCAGGAACATGCCCTTGACGGGGTCGTAGAACTGCTCGATCGAGCGCGCGTAGATCAGGCCCGCCCGGCGCAGCGCGCGGTAGATGTCCTGCGCCAGCCGGTGGTTCTCGGGGCCGTCGGTGCTGTGCCAGTTGTCGAAGCGGATGAGGAATCCGTCCAGGTAGGCCTGGCGCCCGGCGGCGATGTCGGCGACGAAGGCCTGCGGGGTCTTGCCCGCCTTCTCGGCGGCGATCATGATGGGTGCCCCGTGCGCGTCGTCGGCGCAGACGAAATGCACCTCGTGGCCCAGCATGCGCTGCAGGCGCACCCAGATGTCGGCCTGGATGTACTCCATCATGTGGCCGATGTGGAAGGCGCCGTTGGCATAGGGCAGCGCCGTGGTGACGAACAGGCGTCGCTTCGCGGCGAGCGGGGGGCTGGAGGGGGAGGGCGTCGGCGAGGTCATACGCGGTGGAATGCTGGCCGGCCGGGGGGGCCGGCGCGGCGGGGGCGGCTGGGGCCGGCGCGTGCCGGCGTGGCGGCGCGGGGCGCGCCGAATGCGTCATTGTAGGCAGGCGCCGCGCAGCCTTGTGCCGGGCGGGGCTAGACTTGCGGGCTCTGGTGCCCCCTTGCCCGGGCGCGCCGAATCCTGTCACTCCCTTCACCCCCGCCATGTCCTCGCTGCCGACCCAGGAACAGATCGAACAAGCCCTCGACGCCGTTGCCGATCCCGGCAGCGGCCAGGGATTGCGTGCCGCGCGCGTGCTGCGCAAGGTGGAGCCGGCCGGCTCCGGCGTGCGCGTGCAGCTGCAGTTCCGCTACCCGGCCCGCAGCCAGCACGAGGCCGTGCGCGCGGCCGTGCGCGAGGCCCTGCGCGCCCTGCCCGGGGCCGCGGCGCTCGACGTGCAGGTGGACATCTCCACGCGTATCGAGGCGCATTCGGTGCAGCGCGGTGTGCGCACCCTCGAGGGCGTGCGCAACGTGATTGCGGTGGCCTCCGGCAAGGGCGGCGTGGGCAAGAGCACCACGGCGGCCAACCTGGCGCTGGCGCTGGCCGCCGAGGGGGCGAAGGTCGGGCTGCTGGACGCCGATATCTACGGGCCCTCCCAGCAGATGATGCTGGGCCTGCAGGGGCGCCCGCAGAGCAGCGACGGCAAGACCATGGAGCCCCTGATCGGCCACGGCCTGCAGGTCATGTCCATCGGCGTGCTGATGGACGCCGACACGCCGATGATCTGGCGCGGGCCCATGGCCACGCAGGCGCTGGAGCAATTGCTGCACCAGACCCACTGGCAGGACCTGGACTACCTGGTGGTGGACATGCCTCCCGGCACCGGCGACATCCAGCTCACGCTGAGCCAGCGCGTGCCCCTGACCGGCGCGGTGATCGTCACCACGCCCCAGGACATCGCCTTGCTGGATGCCCGCAAGGGCCTGAAGATGTTCGAGAAGGTGCAGGTGCCGGTGCTGGGCATCGTCGAGAACATGGCGACCCACGTGTGCTCGAACTGCGGCCACGTGGAAGCCATTTTCGGCAGCGGCGGCGGCCGGCGCATGGCCGAGGACTACGGGGTGGAACTGCTGGGCTCGCTGCCGCTGGACCTGCGCATCCGCGAGCAGGCCGACAGCGGCACCCCCAGCGTGGCGGCGGAGCCGCAGGGGCCGGCCGCCACCGAATACCTGGCCATCGCCCGCCGCCTGGGTGCCCGCGTGGCGCAGCGCGCGCGCGATTATTCGGCGCGCTTTCCCAGCATCAAGGTGGTGGATACCTGAGCCTGGCGGGCCAGACCCCTGCTGGCCGTGCGGATGGGCTGGGCAAGTCGGGGTGCTGCGGGTTATGCTTCGCGGGCATACGAACGATCGTTCGTTTTTCCGCCCCGCAGAAGGGCGGTTTCCTACCGAGGAGATCCCGATGGACCGACCCTGGCTTGCGCAATACCCGCAAGGCGTGCCCGCCGACATCGACCCCGGCGCGTTCCGCTCGCTGCCGGGGCTGCTGCAGCGCAGCTTCGAGAAGTTCGCCGAGCGCCCGGCCTTCGCGTTCATGGGCAAGCGCACCACCTATGCCCAGTGGGAGCGCGACTCGGCGGCCCTGGCGGCGTGGCTGCAGGCCCAGGGCCTGCGCGCGGGCGAGCGCATCGCGCTGATGATGCCCAACGTGCCGCAGTACCCCATCGCGGTGGCGGCGGCCCTGCGCGCCGGGCTGGTCGTGGTCAACGTGAATCCCCTGTACACCGCGCGTGAGCTGGAGCACCAGTTGCTCGACAGCGGGGCCAGCGCCATCATCATCCTGGAGAACTTCGCCCACACCCTCGAGCAGGTGGGGGAGCGCGCCGGGCTGCGCGTGGTGCTGGTGGCCAGCATGGGCGACATGCTGGGAGGGCTCAAGGGAGGGGTGGTCAACCTGGTCGTGCGCCACCTCAAGCACCTGGTTCCCCGGTTCTCGCTGCCTGGTCACCATCGTTTCCCGCGGGCCATGGCCCGCGGCCGCGCCCTGGCCTTCACCCCCGTCGAGGCGCGGCCCGAGGATGTCGCGGTGCTGCAGTACACGGGCGGCACCACCGGGGTGTCCAAGGGGGCGGCGCTGAGCCACCGCAACCTGATCGCCAACGTGCTGCAAAGCGATGCCTGGAACCAGCCGGCCCTGCGCCGGCATCCCGAGCTGGAGCAGATGAACACGGTCTGCGCGCTCCCGCTCTATCACATCTTCGCCTTCACGGTGGTCATGTTCCTGTCGGCCTACCAGGGCGGCATGATCGTGCTGATTCCCAATCCGCGCGACCTGAAGGCGACCATCGACGAGCTCAGCCACTACGAGCTGCACTGCTTCCCGGCGGTCAACACCCTGTTCAACGCGCTGCTGCATCACGCGGACTTCGGACGCCTGGACACCCGCAAGCTGATGCTTTCGGTGGGCGGGGGCATGGCGGTGCAGGAGGCGGTCGCCCGGCAATGGCTGGAGCGCACGGGCTGCGCCATCTGCGAGGGCTACGGCCTGTCGGAGACCTCGCCCTCGGTGTGCTGCAACCCCACCGACACGGATCACTTCAGCGGCACCATCGGCCTGCCCCTGCCGTCCACCGAGATGGTCGTGGTGGACGACGACGGCCGGGTGCTGCCGGCCGGCGAGCGCGGGGAGGTCGCGGTGCGCGGACCGCAGGTCATGCAGGGCTACTGGGGGCGCCCCGACGATACCGCGCGCGCCTTCACCGCCGAGGGATTCTTCAAGACCGGGGACGTGGGCATCATCGACGAGAAGGGCTATGTGCGCATCGTGGACCGCAAGAAGGACATGATCCTGGTGTCGGGCTTCAACGTCTACCCCAACGAGATCGAGGACGTCGCAGTGTCCCACCCCGGGGTGCTGGAGGCTGCCGCGGTGGGCGTGCCCGACCCCGATTCCGGGGAGTCCGTGCTGCTGTTCGTCGTGCGCTCCGACCCCTCGCTGGATGAGGCCAGCCTGCGCGCCTGGCTGGCCGAGCGCCTGACCGGCTACAAGCGGCCGCGGCGCATCGAGTTCCGCGACGAGCTGCCCAAGACCTCGGTGGGCAAGATCCTGCGCCGCTCGCTGCGCGAGCAGATGGTGCAGCGCCAGGGAGCGCGCTCGTGAGTCAGGTCCCCCTGTCGCCATGACGTCGCCGCGGGTTCCCGGTCGCGCCTACATCGTCGGCGGAGCGGTGCGCGACGCGCTGCTCGGCCGCCCGGTGCACGACCGTGACTGGGTGGTGGTCGGCGCCACCGCGCAGCAGATGATCGACGCCGGCTTCCGCCCGGTGGGGCGTGACTTCCCGGTGTTCCTGCACCCGCTCAGCGGCGCCGAGTACGCGCTGGCGCGCACCGAGCGCAAGACCGGCGCCGGCTACCGCGGTTTCGCCGTGCATGCCGACCCCGGGGTGAGCCTGGAGCAGGACCTGCAGCGCCGCGACCTCACCATCAACGCCATGGCGCAGGACGAACAGGGGAACATCGTCGACCCCTGGGGCGGGCGCCGTGACCTGGAGCAAGGCCTGCTGCGCCACGTGGGGCCCGCCTTCGCCGAGGACCCGGTGCGCATTCTTCGCGTGGCCCGCTTCGCGGCGCGCCTGCCGCAGTTCCGGCTGCATGCCCAGACGCTGCAACTCATGCGCGACATGGTGGCCGCCGGGGAGGTGGACGCGCTGGTGCCCGAGCGCGTGTGGCAGGAAATGGCGCGCGGCCTGATGGAGGACGCTCCACGGCGCATGTTCGAGGTGCTGCGCGACTGCGGTGCGCTGGCGCGGATCCTGCCAGAGCTCGATGCCTTGTGGGGCGTTCCCCAGCGCGCGGACGCCCACCCGGAGATCGATTGCGGGGAACACCAGATGCTGGTGCTGCAGGCGGCCGCCGCCGCGCGGGCGCCGCTGGCGGTGCGCTGGGCCTGCCTGATGCACGACCTGGGCAAGGCCCTGAGCCCGGCGGAGCTGTTGCCGCGGCACATCGGGCACGAGGCGCGCAGCGTGCGCCTGGCCGCGGCCGTGGCCGAGCGCCTGCGCGTTCCCTCCGAATGCGCCGAGCTGGCGGCGGTGGTGTGTGCCGAGCACGGCCATGTGCATCGAAGCCTGGAATTCGGCGCCGCGGCCGTGCTGCGCCTGCTGCAGCGTTGCGACGCGCTGCGCCGCCCGCAGCGTTTCGAGCTGGTGCTGCAGGCCTGCCGCGCCGACCATCTGGGGCGCGGGGGCGACTGGCCCGCGCGGCCTTATCCCCAGGAGCCCCGCCTGCTGGCCGCGCAGGCCGCCGCGCTGGCGGTGGACGCCGGCGCGGTGGCGCGCCAGGTCCTGCAGCGCGGCCCCGGCGCGCAGGTCGATGCGCAGGTGGATGCGCAGGTCGATGCGCGCAGCCATGCGCAGGCCATCGCGCAGGCGGTGGCGCGCGCGCGCGAGCAGGCCATCGAGCGGGCGCTGGCCGGCCAGCCATCGGTCTGAGCCGGGCCGGGCCCGCCACGGCAGGGCGCGAACGAGCCCTCCCGGAGGGCGTGGGGAGCCGGCCGGCCCCTGGGGCCTCGAGCCTTCAGCCGCGGCGCGGATCCCGCGCCGGCTGCGGCCGCGCGAAGGCCAGGTCCAGGAAATTGCCCAGCACCGGCGAGGTGTCTCCGCGCCGCCAGGCCATCACGATGTCGGTGCTCGCGCCGGGATCGTCCAGTTCCAGGTAGTGCACCTGGGGCACCGAGGCGCGTTGCATCGACGCGGCGACCAGGCCCACGCCGATCCCGGCCGAGACCAGGCTGATCAGCGTGGGCATTTCATGCACCTCCTGCACCACGCGCGGGCTGAAGCCAGCCTCCAGGCACAGGGCCACGATCTGTTCGCGCAAGCCCGAGCCGAACTCGCGGCTGTACAGGATGAAGGGATCGTCGCGCAGGCGGCTCAGCGATACGCGCCCCAGCCCGGCCAGGGCATGCCCGGCGTGCACGGCGGCGTACAGGGGCTCGCGCTGCAGCACGCGCAGCTCCAGCGCCTGCTCGTCGGCCTGGCTGGTGCTGCGGATGAAGCCCAGGTCCAGCCCATGTTCCTGCAACTGCCGCAGTTGCTCGTTGGAGGAGAGCTGGCGCAGTTGCAGGCGCACCTCGGGCCACGCCCTGCGGAAATCGCGCAGCAGCCTGGGCAGCAGTTCGGAAAAGGGCATCGAGCCGGCGAAACCGATGGACAGCTCCCCGCTTTCCCCGCGCCCGGCGCGCTGCGCCAGCTCCTGGGCGCGAGCCAGTTGCTGCAGCACCACACGCGCCTGGGGCAGCAAGGCCGCCCCCGCCGCGGTCAGGGACACGCCGCCACGCCCGCGCTCGAACAGGCGCACGCCGAGCTTGCGTTCCAGCGCGCCGATGCGCTGGGACAGCGGGGGCTGGGAGATATGCAGGCGCTGCGCCGCGCGTGAGAAATGACGCTCCTCGGCGACGGCGAGAAAGGCCCGCAGATCCTGGATATCCATAGGAATATCGTATCAAAGTAGACGAAAAATCGATTTTCCATATGAAACGAGCGGGACTATGCTGGGAATCCCCGCTTGGGTTTCCGCCGTGCGCCCGCCGCGCCGGCATCGCGCATGTCCCCTCCTCCGATTCGCCTCCCCGCCGCCGCCACGCCTTCCTGGCGCGCGCGCGTCGCCGTCGTCGCCGCCGGCATGAGCGCCTTTTTCACCATGTACGTGACCCAGGGCCTGCTGCCCTCGCTGCAAAGCGTGTTTCACGCCGGGGTCGCCGAACTCAGCCTGACCATCACCTTCACCACCCTCGCCGTGGCGCTGGCCGCGCCCTTCTCGGGCAGCGTGTCCGACCGCTTCGGGCGCCGGCGCGTGCTGCTGGTGTCGGTGGCGGCGCTCGCGCTGAGCACCCTGCTGGCGGCCACCGCGCGCTCCCTGCACGGCCTGCTGTTCTGGCGCCTGCTGGAAGGCTTGAGCATCCCCGGCATCTTCACCGCCACCGTGGCCTACATCGGCGAGGAGTGGCCCGCGGGACAGATCTCTTCGGTGACGGCCCTGTACATCTCCGGCTCGGTGGCAGGGGGCTTTCTCGGGCGTTTCATCGCGGGCCTGGCCACGGCCCGCTGGGACTGGCAGGCTGCCTTCGTGCTCCTGGGCCTGATCAACGCGGGCATCGCCGTGGTGATCGCCGCCTGGCTGCCCGCCTCCACACGCTTTCGCCCCTCGGCCAGCCTGCGCGAGTCCCTGGCCGGGCTGCCCCTGCACCTGCGCAACCCGCTGCTGCTGGGCAGCTATGCCATCGGCTTCGGCATCCTGTTCTGCCAGGTCTGCAGTTTCACCTATGTGAGCTTTCATCTGGCGGCGCCCCCCTACGATCTGAGCCTGCGCCAGCTCAGCCTGCTGTTCACCGTCTACCTGGTGGGCATGGTGGTCACGCCGCTGGCGGGGCGCCTGGCCTGGCGTTTCGGGCAGCGGCGGGTGTTTTTCGCCGCCGTTTCCTGCTCGATCCTGGGCATCGCGCTGAGCCTGGCCCCGAGTCTGGCGCTGATCGTGATCGGCCTGACCCTGAGCTCGGCCGGGGTCTTCATCTCGCAGAGCATGGCCACCTCGCAGGTGCCCGTGTTCGCCCGCCAGGCGCGCTCCAGTGCCGTCGGCCTGTACGTGATGTGCTACTACATCGGCGGCAGCGTGGGCGCCTTCGCACCCAGTGCGGTGTGGCTGCGAGCCGGCTGGCCGGGCTGCGTGGCGCTGGTCATCCTGGTGCAGGTGCTCATCGCCGTGGCGGCGCTGCGCATCTGGCCGGCGCGAGCCGAATCAGCGCAGCAGGCGGTCCACCAGCCAAAGCCCCAGCCACAGCAGGCTTAGCGAGCCCAGCGGCAGCAGCCAGGGCTTGCCGAACATGCGCCAGCGCAGGTCCAGGGGCATGCGGCCGAAGCCGAACTTGCTCAACCAGGGCAGCAGGGCGCTGAGCACCAGGCTACCGAGCAGGAACCCCATCAATCCCACGCCGGCGCCCCGTTCGGGTCGGCGCCCGGTGCCGGCGCCTCCTCCAGCGCCGCGCTGCGGTCGCCCTGCGCGAAGGCCGCCAAGGGCTGCTGCAGGCCACGGCCCACCGCCAGCACCTTGAACAGTTCGCCCATTTCGTGTTCACCCAGCAACTTCTGCACGCCGGCGGCCAGGCGCAGCGAGGCTGCGTCCCCGGCGGCCATGCGCGGGCCGAGCAGGTCCAGCAGCCCGGCATTGAGCAGGAAGCGGGCCTGGCTGGTGTAGCCCAGCAGATCCAGCCCCGCCTCGCGTGCCGCGCGGGCCATGGCGCTGAAGTCGACATGGGCGGTGATGTCCGAAAGCCCCGGCTCCCACAGCGGGTCGTCGTGGGCACGGTGCGCGCGGTGGCAGCGCAGGGTGCCCCCCGAGCGCTGCGGATGGTCGTATTCGCGCGCCGGGAAGCCGTAGTCGAACAGCAGCGCCACGCCCCGACCCAGGTGCGCGCCCAGGCTGCGCATGAAGCCTTCGGCCGCCTCGTGCCATTCGGTCACGCTGCCTGGCGCCAGCTGGCGCAGGCTCGGCCGCAGCGTGCAGCCGGCGGGCAAGGGACGATCGCTCCAGCACAGCCGGCCCTCGGCGTCCAGGCTCACGCCGCGCTCCAGCCAGCCGGTTTCGTCACGGCGCAGCAGGCGCACCGGCATCGCGTCCAGCACCTCATTGCCCAGCACGAGCGCGTCGAAACTCTCGGGAAGGCGTTCCCACCAGCGCACGCGTCGGGCCAGTTCCTCCGGCAGCGCGGACACGGCCGCGCGCTGGCGCTCGCGCATCGCCGCGGAGACCTCGACGATGGCGTACTCCTCGGGCAGCCAGGCGCCCGCATCGGCCAGTTCGCGCAGCAGGGCGCAGGCAAGAGCCGCGCTGCCGGCGCCGAACTCGACCACGCGGTCCAGGCGCATCGAGGTCCCGAGCGCGGCCAGCTGGCGCGCCAGCGTGGCCGCGAACAGGGGCGAGAGTTCGGGGGCGGTGATGAAGTCGCTGGCGCCGCCCCAGGCTCCGAGCACGCCGGGCGAAGCCGCGTAGTAGCCCAGGCCGGGGTGGTACAGCGCCAGATGCATGTAGCGATCGAAGCCGATCCAGCCGCCCCCCGCCGCGATCTCGCGACGCAGCACGTCCATCAGCTCGGCCGCGCGCCTCGCCTGTCCGGCCGGCGCCGCGGCGGGCTCGCGGGGTAGACTACATGTTGGATCCATTGATGCGATTGTAGGTTCGCCGCCCATGCCCGAAGTTCCAACCCGCCGCGCAGGCGCAGCCGGCGAGCCGGCCGCGCAGCGGCCCGTGGCCCTGGTCACCGGCGCGGGGCGACGCCTCGGCCGTGCGGTGGCGATCCGGCTGGCCGAGGCTGGCTGGGATGTCGCGGCCCACTACCGCGGCTCGCATGACGAAGCCGAGCAGCTGTGCGTGCAGCTGCGCGAGCTGGGCGTGCGCGCCGAGGGCTTCCGCGCCGATCTGGCCGACGAGGCCAGCACCCGCGAGCTGGTGCCCAGCGTGGCACGCGCGCTCGGGCGGGTGGACGCGGTGGTGAACAACGCCTCCCTGTTCGAATACGACTCGGCCGCCGACTTCGGCGGCGCGAGCGCGCTGCGGCACTATCGCGTCAACACCATCGCCCCCGTGCTGCTGGCGCAGGCCCTGCATGCCGAGCTGCTGGCCCGGGGGGCGCGGGGTTGCGTGGTCAACCTGCTGGACCAGAAGCTGTGGAATCCGAACCCGGATCACCTGTCCTACACCCTGAGCAAGGCGGCGCTGCGTGAGGCCAATACCCTGCTGGCGCAGGCGCTGGCGCCCCAGCTGCGCGTGGTGGCGGTGGCTCCCGGCATGACCCTGGGCACCGAGCTGATCGACGAGGCGCGCCTGCGCGAGCTGCAGGCCGCCGGGCCGCTGGGCCAGGGCCCGCATGCCGAGGACATCGCCGACGCCGTGCTGTTCGCGCTGCGCAATCCCGCCATGAGCGGTTGCGAGCTGCTGGTGGATGCCGGACAGCACCTGCAGGCGCGCCCTCGCGATTTCGCTTTCTGACCATGCGTACCTTGTACCTCGAACGCCTGCGCGTGCAGGCCAGCGTGGGCATCCTCGAGCATGAACTGCGCTCGCGCCAGCTTCTGCTGGTGTCCATCGCCGCCGAACTGCCCGATGCGCCCTCGCTGCCGGCCGCCGACGACGTGGCCCATGTGCTGGACTACCGGCTGCTGCGCGCGATCGCGCTGGAGGAGGTCGGTCACGGCCACGTGAACATGCTGGAAACCCTGGCCGGGCGCATCGCGCAGCGGGTGCTCGGGCTCGAAGGCGTGCGCCGCGTGCGGGTTCGCGTGGACAAGCCGAACATCTTTCCCGATTGCGACGGCGTGGGCATCGAGGTGTCCCAGGACCGCCAGCGCAGCTGATGGAACACCGGAGCGCCGCGATGGATCCGCGCAAGCACGAACTCGAGATCAACAAGCTGTCCAAGCGCCTGCATCGCCTGGTCGGGCAGGCCATCGGTGATTTCGGCATGATCCAGGACGGCGACAAGGTCATGGTGTGCATGTCGGGCGGGAAGGACAGCCACGTGCTGCTCGACCTGCTGCTCAGCCTGCGCGAGCGCGCACCGGTGGATTTCGAGATCGTCGCCGTCAACCTGGACCAGAAGCAGCCGGGCTTCCCCGAGCACGTGCTTCCGGAGTACCTGGCCGGCCGCGGCGTGCCGTTTCACATCGAGCAGCAGGACACCTATTCGGTGGTCAAGCGCGTGGTCCCGGAGGGTGCCACCCTGTGCAGCCTGTGCTCGCGCCTGCGTCGTGGCATCCTGTACCGCGTGGCCAGCGAACTCGGAGCGACGCGGATCGCGCTGGGCCATCACCGCGACGACATCCTGCAGACCTTCCTGCTCAACCTGTTCTTCGGCGGCAAGCTCAAGGCCATGCCGCCCAAGCTGGTGAGCGACGATGGGCGCCATGTGGTCATCCGTCCCCTGGCCTATGTCGAGGAAGCCGACCTGGCACGCTGGGCCGAGCATCGGGGCTTTCCCATCATTCCCTGCACGCTGTGTGGCAGCCAGGAGCAATTGCAGCGCAAGCAGGTCGCGGCCCTGCTGCGGGACTGGGAGCGTCAGCACCCCGGGCGCCTGGAGTCGATGTTCGGCGCCCTGGGGCGGGTGGTGCCCTCGCACCTGCTCGACCGCGAAGCCTTCGGATTCGCCGACCTGCGCGCGCAGGGACTTCCCGACCCTGACGGGGACAAGGCCTTCGACCCCGAACCCTGCGAGCCGCCCGTCTCGGAGCAGCGCATGCTGAGCCCGCTGGACAGCCTGGGCTGAGCGCCGCCGCCAGGGCAAGACGCTGTTCGAGCCGGCGGAGTAAAGTATCCGGGACCGCCGCAGGCTTCCGACCCCGCGCGGCCCGAGCCATGATCCCTGAACTGTCCAAGCTTCTCCTGCCCCGCCGCGCCTCGGGCGCGCTGCGTGCCGGGCTGCTGGGCGGCGCGCTGGCGCTGTTCGGTCTGCTCGGGGGCTGCGCGTCGCTGAATGTCCACGCCTACCACGTCGACACCCCCAGGCCCGCACCCCAGGCGCTGGTGGGTGCCCGGGTGCAGCTGCAGGCGGCGCCCGCCGACGCCGAGGGGCCGCAGGCCGAGGTCATGCGCAGGGCCGTGCTCGACGCCATGACCCACGCCGGCATGGTGCCGCTGCTGGGCAGCCCGGCGCCTTACACGGCGCGTTACGCCTTCCACAGCTACGCCGACTTCGAGGCCAGCTTTCCCAGCGCGTGGCCGCCCCCCGGGCCCCCGATCCTGCTGCCCGACGGGGCCTGGATCTACAACGGCTATCCGTGGTGGTACCAGGGCTGGTCCTGGCCCCCGCCGTGGTACGAGCGGGTGTTCGAGATCGAGATCCGCGACGCCTCCAGCGGGGCGCTGGTGTGGCGCAGCAGCTCGCTGATCGGCGGCTACGACCAGCGCATCGCCCCGGTGGCCCGCCAGCTCGCCGCGGCCGCCTTCGCGGATTTCCCGCAGGGCAGCGGCAAGCGCCTGGTGCGCGAAGCCCCGACGCCGCGCTGAGGGCCGCGCGGCCCGGGCGCGGGTGGGTCGAAGCTCGCTGGGCCGCAGTGTTTTCCCTATAATCGGCACGAATCTTGCACCGCTGGCCGCGAGGCGCGGCGGTGCTCGCACGGACTTGAAGACCGTGCGAATCCCTTCCATATACAGGTCGGCCCCAGCCCGCGATGTCGTCGGGCGAGCGTATTTCGCATCAGGAGTTCGTCATGCCCATCTACGCCTACCGCTGCGAGTCCTGCGGACACAGCCTGGACGCTCTGCAGAAGGTTTCGGACGCGCCACTGCGCGATTGCCCTGCCTGCGGCGCCGCCGCCCTGCACAAGCAACTCACCGCCGCGGGCTTCCAGCTCAAGGGTTCCGGCTGGTATGCGACCGACTTCAAGGGCGGCTCCGGCAGCTCCACCGCCGGCAAGGCCGCGGCCGGCGCGGGCGCGGCCGCCGCGACGACGGCGAGCGAGTCCGCTCCCGCCGCGTCCTGCGGGGCCTCCTGCGCCTGCCACTGAGCCCCCCGACCGGCGCGCGCCGCCGCCCCCAACCTTCGTTGTCGCGCGAAAGCTGCGCATGCGCCTGAAAAACCTGTTCGTCGCCGGATTGCTGGTCTGGCTGCCGCTGACCATCACCATCTGGGTGCTGTGGCAGCTGCTGTCGGTGTTCGACGGCATCTTCCGCGCCGTGGTGGGCGCGCTGGATGCCGTCGCGCCGTCCTTGCAGCCCTTGCTGGACAAGCTGGCGGGCACCCCGGGCCTGGGCGTGATCGTGGTGATCGCGGCCATCCTGCTCACCGGGTTGCTGGTGGCCAACATCGTCGGGCAGTGGTGGCTGCGCCAATGGGATGCGGTGATCGCCCGCATTCCCATCGTCAAGAGCATCTACAGCAGCGTCAAGCAGGTTTCCGACACGCTGTTCTCGAGCACCGGCAACGCCTTTCGCCAGGCGGTGATGGTGCAGTACCCCCGCGCGGGCAGCTGGACCATCGCCTTCGTCACCGGAGCCCCGGGCGGCGAGGTCGCGCAGCAGCTTCCAGGCGAGCACATCAGCGTGTACGTGCCCACCACCCCCAACCCGACCTCGGGCTTTTTCCTCATGGTGCCCAAGGCCGAAGTGGTGGAGTTGTCGATGAGCGTCGACGAAGCGCTCAAATACGTGATCTCGATGGGAGTGGTCGCGCCGCCTCCTTCCGTGCAGGCTCCGTCACGCTGACCCGCCTCCCGGCGCCCTCGCGCCTTGCAAGTCTCCCGAAATTCCCTTCGGCATCGCCAAAGCCTTCCTTCCCGATCATGACCCTACGCAGCCATACCCTGGGCGCCGTCACCGAAGCCCTGCTCGGACAAACCATCAGCCTGTGCGGCTGGGTGCAGCGGCGCCGCGACCATGGCGGGGTGATATTCATCGACCTGCGCGACCGCGAGGGGCTGGTGCAGGTGGTCTGCGATCCCGACCGGGCCGACATGTTCGCGGTGGCCGAGGGCGTGCGCAACGAATACTGCGTGCAGGTGCGCGGCCTGGTGCGCGCCCGCCCGCAGGGCACCGAGAACGCCTCGCTGGGCTCGGGCAAGGTCGAGGTGCTGTGCCACGAACTGCAGGTACTCAACCCCTCGGCCGCGCTGCCATTCCAGCTCGATGACGACAACCTGTCCGAGACCACGCGCCTGACCCATCGGGTGCTGGACCTGCGGCGCCCGCAGATGCAGCACAACCTGAAGCTGCGCTACAACGTGTCGATGGCGGTGCGCCGCTACCTGGACGCGCAGGGTTTCATCGACATCGAGACTCCGATGCTCACCAAGAGCACGCCCGAAGGCGCACGTGACTACCTCGTTCCCAGCCGGGTCAACGCCGGGCAGTTCTTCGCCTTGCCGCAGTCGCCCCAGCTGTTCAAGCAGATGCTCATGGTGTCGGGCTTCGATCGCTACTACCAGATCACCAAGTGCTTCCGCGACGAGGACCTGCGCGCCGATCGCCAGCCCGAGTTCACGCAGATCGACTGCGAGACCTCCTTCCTGGACGAGATCGAGATCCGCGGCCTGTTCGAGCCGATGATCCGCGGCGTGTTCGCCGACGTGCTGGGCGTGCGCCTGGCCGATCCCTTCCCGGTCATGCCGTACTCCGAGGCCATGGCTCGCTTCGGCTCGGACAAACCCGACCTGCGGGTTCGCCTGGAGTTCACCGAGCTGACCGACGTCATGGGCGACGTCGAGTTCAAGGTGTTCAGCTCCGCGGCCGCGCTGGCCGACGGTCGCGTGGTCGCGCTGCGCGTTCCGGGCGGCGGCCAGATCAGCCGCAGCGACATCGACTCCTTCACCGATTTCGTGAAGATCTACGGTGCCAAGGGCCTGGCGTGGATCAAGGTCAACGAGATCGCGCGCGGGCGCGACGGCCTGCAGTCGCCGATCGTGAAGAACCTGCACGACGCGGCGATCGCCGCGCTGCTCGAACGCAGCGGCGCGCGCGACGGCGATCTTCTGCTGTTCGGCGCGGACCGCGCGAAGGTGGTCAACGCCGCCCTGGGCGCCTTGCGCGTGAAGATCGGCCACAGCGACTTCGGGCGCGCCGGCGGCCTGTTCGAGGACGCCTGGAAGCCGCTGTGGGTGGTGGACTTCCCGATGTTCGAATTCGACGACGACGAGCAGCGCTGGGTGGCCTGCCATCATCCCTTCACCGCCCCCAAGGACGAGCATGTCGACTACCTGGCCAGCGATCCCGGGCGCTGCCTGGCGAAGGCCTACGACATGGTGCTCAACGGCTGGGAGATCGGCGGCGGCTCGGTGCGCATCCATCGCGCCGACATGCAGCGCAAGGTGTTCACCGCGCTGGGCATCGGCGAGGAGGAGGCCCGGGGCAAGTTCGGCTTCCTGCTCGACGCGCTGCAGTACGGCGCTCCGCCGCATGGCGGCATCGCTTTCGGGCTGGATCGCATCGTCACCATGATGACCGGCGCCGCCAGCATCCGCGACGTCATCGCCTTCCCCAAGACCCAGCGCGCGCAGTGCCTGCTCACCGACGCCCCGAGCCCGGTGGACGAGCGCCAGCTGCGCGAGCTGCACATACGCCTGCGCCAGAGCACACCGGCCTGAACCCCGCGCCCCCGCCATGACCCGCATCGACGATCCCCGGCACGACAGCGAGGCAGGCCGCGCCGAGGCCACGCTGGACACCACGCGCATCGACGACACCCGCATTGCCGCCGTGCGCGCGCTGGTGTCCCCGGCGGTGCTGCTGGAAGAGCTCGCGGTGACGCCGGCCGTGGAGCAGCTGGTGGAGCAGGCGCGCACCGACATCGCGCGCGTGCTGCGTGGCGACGACGATCGACTGATCGTGGTCATCGGACCTTGTTCCATCCACGATTCCGCCCAGGCCCTGGAGTACGCGGCGCGCCTGCGCGAGGCGCGAGGCAGCCTGGAGGACGCGCTGCTGCCGGTGATGCGGGTGTATTTCGAGAAGCCGCGCACCACGGTGGGCTGGAAGGGCTTCATCAACGATCCCCGCCTGGACGGCAGCTTTCGCATCAACGAGGGCCTGCGCCGCGCGCGCGAACTGCTGCTGCAGATCGGCGAGATGGGGCTGCCGGCCGGCACCGAATTCCTCGACCTGCTGTCGCCGCAGTACTTCAGCGACCTCATCGCCTGGGGCGCCATCGGCGCGCGGACCACGGAGAGCCAGAGCCACCGGCAGCTGGCCTCGGGGCTGTCCTGCCCGGTGGGATTCAAGAACGGGACCGATGGCGGCGTGCAGGTGGCCGCGGACGCGGTCGTGGCCGCCGGTGCCCCGCACGCCTTCATGGGCATGACCAAGATGGGCGTGGCGGCGATCTTCGAGACCCGGGGCAATGCCGATTGCCACGTCATCCTGCGCGGCGGGCGCCAGCCCAATTTCGACTCCGCCGCGGTCGATGCGGCCTGCGAGGTGCTGCGGCGTGCCGGGCTGCGCGAGCAGGTGATGATCGACTGTTCGCATGCCAATTCGTCCAAGCAGCCGCGGCGCCAGATCGAGGTGGCCGCCGACATCGGGCGCCGCATCGCCTCGGGCGAGCGGCGCATCGTCGGCGTGATGGTGGAAAGCCACCTGCACGAAGGCCGCCAGGACCTGCGTGCCGGCCAGGCACTGCGTGAGGGGGTCTCGATCACCGACGCCTGTCTGGGCTGGGAGGATTCCCTGGCCCTGTTGCACGATCTCGCCGCCAGCGTGCGGGCGCGGCGAGGAGGGAGCTGAGGCCGTGCCGGCGCCCAAGCTGCCGGTGTCGGTGCTCGTGGTGATCCACGACCCGCGGCTGCGCGTGCTGTTGATCGAGCGTGCGGCGCAACCCGGTTTCTGGCAGAGCGTCACGGGCAGCGTGGACTTCGCCGGCGAGCCCCTGGCGGCCGCCGCGGCGCGCGAGGTGGCCGAGGAGACCGGCATCGTCGCCGGCGACGCGCTGCGCGACTGGCGCCTGGCCAACGAATACGAGATCTACCCCCTCTGGCGCCATCGTTATGCCCCGGGGGTGTGGAAGAACGTCGAGCATGTGTTCAGCCTGGAAGTGCCCGAGGGCACCCCGGTGCGCCTGGCCGAGCGCGAGCATCGCGCCTGGCAGTGGCTGCCCTGGCGCGAGGCCGCGGCGCTGTGCTTCTCGGCCTCGAACGCGCAGGCCATCGAACAATTGCCGCGCCGCCTGCGGCGGGAGCCGGGCTGATGCATACGCGCCCTCCCGCCCGCGAATGGCCCCATGCGCTGCGCGTGGCCTCCTACAACATCCACAAGGGCGTACTGGGGATGGGGCCGGCCAAACGCCTGCGCATCCACGCCCTGCAGGACGGCCTGCGCAGCCTGGACGCCGATCTCGTGCTGCTGCAGGAGGTGCAGTTCGAACACAGGCGCCACGCGCTGCGCCTGGCCGGATGGCCCGAGCAGCCGCAGCACGAACTGCTGGGACAGGGCCTGGGCATGTTCGCCGCCTATCACACGAACGCGCGCACCCGGCATGGAGAGCATGGCAACGCGCTGCTGTCGCGTTTCCCGATCCTGGGTGTGTCGCACGAGGACGTGTCGGACCACCGCTTCGAGCAACGCGGCCTGCTGCACGTGCGCCTGGCCCTGCCGCAGGGCAGCGCGGGCGGAGCGCCGCCGCAGGTGCTGCATTGCGTGGTGGTGCATTTCGGCCTGTTCCGCGGGGGACGCAAGCGTCAGATCGAGCGTCTGGCGGAATACCTCGCGCGCCATGTGCCGGCGCAGGAGCCGGTGATCGTGGGGGGGGACTTCAACGACTGGCGCGGCGAACTCGGCGCCGAACTCGCCGCCTCGGGGCTGCTCGACGTGTCGGCCCGCGCTTCGGCCAGCCTCGACCCGCGCCGTCCGCGCTGGCACCACCGCACGCGCACCTTTCCGGCGTGGCTGCCCCTGATGCCTCTGGATCGCATCTACGTGCGCGGCTTCGCCGCGCACGGCCTGGGCCTGGGCTGGGGCGCCGACTGGGCGCGGCTTTCCGATCACGCGCCGCTGCTGGTCGACCTGACCGCGCTGCCGCAGGACGCACCCCGCGTGCTGGGCAGGGGCGCCGCGCTGCGCGCCGCCCATGGCTAGCAGCAGCACGCGGCGCAGACGGCTGCGCGCGTGGTGGCGGCGCAATCTGCGCGCGCTGCGCGAAGGCAGCGGCGGCGAGGCCACGCCGCTGCGCACTCCCTGGCGCGACGGCAATTGCATCGAACTGCTGCCCCTGGGGCAAAGCCTGTTCCCGGCGC
Source organism: Pseudomonadota bacterium (assembly GCA_021846965.1). Classification (GTDB taxonomy): domain Bacteria; phylum Pseudomonadota; class Gammaproteobacteria; order Burkholderiales; family Burkholderiaceae_C; genus Thiomonas_A. The sequence goes on from JAJZWA010000002.1 coordinate 63,210, forward strand.
TGCTCCAGGCCTGGAGCGAGGCGCGCAGCAGCATCTGGGTGGAGACCTACATTTTCCACGACGACGCCACCGGCCTGGAGCTGGCCGAGGCGCTGATCGCGGCGGCGCGTCGCGGGGTGCAGGTGCGGGTCCTGGTCGACGGGCTGGGCTCGAATCGCTCGATTCCCACGCTGCGCCAACGCTTCGAGGCGGCAGGCGTGGAGTTCATGGTGTATCGCCCGTGGCGACGCTGGATCGACCTGCTGCAGCGCGGACACTGGAGACGCCTGCATCGCAAGATGTGCGTGGTCGATTCGCGCGTTGCCTTTGTCGGCGGCATCAACCTGATCGACGACCGCTACGACATCCATCACGGCTGGAGCGAGCAGCCGCGCCTGGACTACGCGGTGCGCGTGCAAGGTCCGGTGGTGGCGCAGGTGCTGCGCAGCATGCGCCGGCTGTGGCTGCGCACGGTGGCCACGGGCAGCGTGCAGCGCGGCCTGCGGCGAGCCCCCGGTCCGCAGCTGCTGGGCTCGCAGGAGCAGCGCCGTCGCTACCTGGAGGAGCTGCGGGCCGCCGGCGTGCTTCCGGGCCGGCGCGCCGCTCGCGTGGCGGTCGCGGTGCCGCCCGCGGTGCAAGCCTGCCCCGGGGGAGCCGCCTCGCAGCGTGCCGCGCTGGTGCTGCGCGACAACCTGCTGCGCCGCCGCTCCATCGAGCATTGCTATATCCAGGCCATCGACGAGGCCCGTGAGTCCGTGCTGCTGGTCTGCCCGTATTTCTACCCCGGGCAGGTTTTCCGGGAAAGCCTGAAGGCGGCCGCGTTGCGCGGCGTGCGGGTCAGCCTGCTGCTGCAGGGACGCGTGGACTACCGGGCCGCGGCCTGGGCCGCGCAGGCCCTGTACCGCGAGCTGATCGACGCCGGCGTGCGCATCCATGAATACCAGCGGGCCTACCTGCATGGCAAGGTGGCCGTGATCGACGAGGCCTGGGCCACGGTGGGGAGTTCCAACATCGATCCGCTGTCCTTGCTGGTCAACCGCGAGGCCAACGTGGTGGTGCGCGACGCGGGATTCGCCGCCGCACTGTCGCGCCATGTGCACGAGCAACTGCACTGGTCCCTGCCCATCGACCACGCTCGCCTGCGCCAGCGCGTGGCGTGGTGGACCCGTCCCCTGGTGGGGGTCGCCGCGCGCCTGTTCATCGCGCTGGCCGGGGGAACGGGACGCTATTGACCCCCCGGGCGGGGTTCGCTTATTTCCAGGGGTCATAAGCGAATGCCAAAAGTGTCGTTCGTTCTCGTGTCGGCGCGCATCAGAATGTCGCGATGAACCTCTTGGCCTTTTCCCGTCGCGCGTCCTCCCGTCGCGCATCCTCCGGTCCCGCGTCCCCCCTTCCCGCGTCCCCCCTTCCCGCGCCTCGCGGCGATTCCCGGGCTCGCTTGCGGCGCCAGCTGGCGATCGCGGTCGCGATGGCCTCCTGGGCGCTGAGCCAGCCCTCGGGCGCGGCCCCCACCGAGCACGGCGCTCCGGCCGGCGTGGCCGCCGAGGCGGCAGCGCAGGCGCCGGGCCCGCTGCTGCAGCCGGCGCAGTTGCAGGCCCTGCTGCAGCGCGGCGCCGCGCTGCGCATCGTCGACCTGCGCGACCCTGACGATTACGCCGCCGGCCACCTGCCCGGTGCCGTGGACGCCCCCTATGCGCGCTGGCGCTCGGGCGCCGCCAATCCCGGCAAGCTGCTGCCCGTGGAGCGTTTCGTGCACCTCGTGCGCAGCCTGGGCCTGCGGGACGGGGACCAGGTGGTGCTGGTGTCCGCCGGGGGTGATCCCACCGATTTCGGGGCTCCGGCACGCGTGTACTGGACCCTGAAGTGGCTGGGCATGCGCCATCTGTCGATCCTCAACGGCGGCATGCAGTCCTGGAAGGACGCCGGCCTGGGCGGCCTGCAGACGGCGGTGCCGCGGGTCGTGCCCTCGCATTTCGTGGCCCATCCGGACGCCGCGCTGCTGGCCACGCGCGAGCAGGTGCTGCAGGCGACGCGCGCGCCCGAGGCCTCGCGGGTGTTGCTGGATGCACGTCCCGTCGCCTTCTGGGAGGGCAAGGCCAAGGCCCCGGCGGCCGTGGAGCCGGGTACCATCGCCGGCTCGGTGGACTTCAACAACCTGCGCTGGTTCCCGCAAGGCGGCGGCGCGCTGCCGGCGCCCGCGGTGCTGCGGACCATCGCCAGCGGCCTGCCGACGCAGGAGCAACAGGCCCGGCAGACCATTTCCTTCTGCAACACCGGGCACTGGGCGGCCACCAACTGGTTCGTCCTTTCCGAACTCCTGCATCGCCCGGGCGTGCGCCTGTACCCGGGTTCCATGGTCGACTGGTCGCGCCACGACGAGCCGATGACCCACGTTCCTTCCCGCAGCGATCAACTATGGGCGCAACTCAAGCAGACCTGGCATTCCCGTTGAGCGCGGCGCGCACACCCGGTGCGCGTTCCACCCAGGTCTTGCTGCTCGGGCTGGCGGTGGCGGGCTTCGCCGCCACCACCTGGCTGGTGGGCTGGCGCCAGGGCCTGCTCTGGTGCATTGGCGTGGGCCTGGGAGCGGCGCTGGCCGCCGGCAGCTTCGGGTTCACCACCGGATGGCGGGTGTGGATCACCCATCGCGACCCCACGGGCCTGCTCGCCCAGTTCCTCGCCATCGCCGTGTGCATGGTGCTGAGCGTGCCCCTGCTGGCCGCGCATCCCGAATTGCAGGGAGCCGACGGGCCCTTGTCCTGGAGCCTGCTGATCGGCTCCTTCGTGTTCGGCGCCTCCATGCAGATCGCCGACGGCTGTGGCTCGGGCACCTTGTACAAGGCGGGGCTCGGGCATCCGGTGAGCCTGGCCGTGCTGCCGGCCTTCGTGTTCGGAAGCTTCGCCGGTTCGGCCCAACTGCCGGCCTGGCTGAGCCTGGGCGCGCTGCCGCCGGTGTCCCTGGTGCATCTGCTGGGCGCGGCCGGGACCCTGGCGCTCCAGCTTGGCGTGCTGGCCGTGCTCGCGGCGCTGCTGTGGCGCCTGCGACGCCCCGGCTCGCCGCGACGGTGGAAGGGCCCGGCGGTCTGGATCGCCGCGGCCGCGCTGGGCGTGCTGGGCGCGCTGAACCTGGTCGTGGCCGGGCAGCCCTGGGGCATCGTCTACGGCCTGGGCCTGTGGGGTGCGAAGATCGTGCAGGCCCTCGGAATCGACCTTTCGCACAATGCCTTCTACGGTCTGCCGGTGCAGCAGGCCCAGTTGCATGCGAGCGTGCTGGCCGACAACACCAGCATCACCGACCTGGGCATGCTGTTCGGCGCCTTGCTGGCCGCGCAGCGCGGCGGCAGGCTGTGCCCGAAGTTGCGCGTGCCGCCCCGGGCCTGGGTGGCATCGGTCGTGGCCGGGTTGCTGATGGGCTACAGCTCGCGCCTGGCCTTCGGCTGCAACGTGGGTGCCTATTTCTCGGGCATCGCCACCGGTTCCCTGCACGGGTGGGTCTGGTTCGCCTGCGCCTTCGCCGGCAGCCTGCTCGGCGTGCGCCTGCGCGAGCGCCTGGGCGTGGGAGTCTGAGCATGCGACACGAGCGACCATCCTCCCTGTCCTGCCCGGCCCTGCGCAGACTGCGGGCCGCCTGGCGCGCCTGGCTGCTGTGGGCCGTGGTGCTGGTGTTGCTGGCCCTGGACTGGCACGCCAGCACGCCGCACCGCCGCTTCGACGAGCCGATGCCGCTGGCCCTGGGCAACGGCCCGGCCGCCGATGCCGGCCATTGCTCGCTGGCGCCGACGCGCTAGACCGGCTTCCACGCGGCAAGATCCCCGCGACGGCCCCTTTTCGGGGGCGCGGGGCACGGCGGCGCTACAGTTGCGCCTTGCCAGCCCTGCGCCCACCCGATGCTCGCCTACCGCCACGCCTTCCATGCCGGCAACCCGGCCGACGTACTCAAGCACGTGGTCTTGCTGCGCGCGCTGCACCTGCTGCTGGCCAAGCCCAAGCCACTGAGCTACGTGGACACCCACGCCGGAGCCGGCAGCTACCAGCTGGGCGAGCGCATGAGCCAGCGCCTGGCGGAATACATGGAGGGCGTGGGCCGACTGTGGCAGCGCGAGGACGTGCAGCATGCGCTGATCGATGGCAGCCGCGGCCAGCTGCCCGAGGCCGTGCTCGATTACCTGCGCGCGGTGCTGGGCCTCAATCCCGACGGCGCCCTGCGCATCGCGCCGGGCTCTCCGCTGCTGGCCGCCGGGCTGCTGCGCGCGGAGGATCCGATGCGCCTGTTCGAACTGCACCCCGCCGATTTCCGGGCCCTGCAGTCGGCCTTCGCCCGCCGGCGCCAGACCACGGTGCGTCAGGCTGACGGCTTCGCCGAGCTCCGATCGGTGCTGCCGCCTCCCTCGCGCCGTGCGCTGGTGCTGATCGATCCTTCCTACGAGCTCGACGCCGACTACGTTCGCCTGCTGGCGACCCTGCGCGACGCGCTGGAGCGTTTCGCCACCGGCGTGTACCTGGTGTGGTACCCGCTGCTGCAAAGCCTGGAGTCCCAGCGCATTTCCCGGCGCCTGCGGGCACTGGCGCCGGGCGCCTGGATGGACGCGCAATTGTGGACCACCCCGCCGCGCGCCGACGGCTTCGGCTTGATGGGCAGCGGAATGTTCGTGCTGAATCCCCCGTACGGCTTGCCGCAGGCGCTGCGCGAGGCCGGACCCTGGCTGGCCGAGGCCCTGGGGCAGGAAGGGGCGGGGCGCTTCGCGCTGGACGCGCATACGCCCTGAAGCCGGGGATAATGGCCCCGAGCGTGCCCAGGGGCGCGCCGCGCCCGGTCCGCCGTCGCCCATGTCGCTGAAGTCTCCGTCTCCCCCCTATCCACGTTCCTTCCACGCCTTGCTGCTGGCCGCCTTCGCGCTGGTCATGCTGCCGCTGGTGGTGGGCATGCTCTACACGGCCTACGCGCAGCAGCGCCTGGCGCTGCAGACCCGCGAGGCGATCCGCATCACGGTGGACGTGACGCGCGCCACGCGCCAGGCCTCCGAGGACCTGTCGGCGCTGCAGCGCGCCGCGGGACAGTACTACGTGCTGCAGGACCCGCAGTTGCGCGTGGGCATGCGCGATGCGCATCAGGCCCTGCAAGGCGACTTGCGCACCTTGCGGACCATGCCCTTCGATGCGCAGGACCAGGCCCGGCTGCAGCGCATCGGCGTCGCGGAGGCCGCGCTGTACGACGAGCTCGGCGGCGCCGGCCCGGCAGATCTGCCGCGATTCGATGCCTTCGCTCCGCGATTCGCCGCGCTGGCCGCGAGCATCGATCGCCTCCTGGGCGCCGGCAACCTGCTGGTGGATCGCCAGGTCGGCGAACTGGGGCGCCAGTCGCGCACGCTGCGCGCGGCGCTGCTGCTGCAGGCCGGGGCGGCCCTGCTGCTGTCGGCGCTCATCGCGGCCCTGCTGTCGTGGGTGCTCACGCGCCCGCTGCGCCAGATCGAGCAGGTCATCCGCAAGCTCGGCGCCGGGGATCTGCAGGCCCAGCCCCAGGTGCGCGGCCCGCGCGATCTGGTGCAGCTGGGCCATCAGCTGGACTGGTTGCGCAGGCGTCTGCGCGAGACCGACGAGCAGAAACAGCGCTTCCTGCGGCATGTGTCACATGAGCTGAAGACCCCGCTGGCCTCCCTGCGCGAGGGCGTCGAGCTCCTGCTCGACGGCGTGGCGGGGCCCCTGAGCGCGCAACAGCGCGAGATCGGGACCATCATGCGCGGCAATGCCCGCGATCTCCAGCAGCGCATCGAGAACCTCATCGACTACAGTCGTGCGCAACGCCGCCTGGATCCCCTGGTGTCGGCCGGGGTGAACCTGAACGAATTGCTGGCCTCGCTCGTTCGTCGCAATGAGCTGGCGCTGCGGGCCAAGCATGTCGCCGTGCAGATCGACGGCGAGGCTACCGCCCTGCAGGCGGACCAGGGCAAGCTCGACACCCTGTTCGAGAATCTGTTGATCAACGCCATGCGCTTCAGCCCGGCCGCGGGCGTGGTGCGCATCCGCCTGCGCGACGACGGCGAGGCCGTCACGGTCAGCATCAGCGACGACGGCCCCGGCGTGGCCGAGCAGGATCGGGAGCATCTGTTCGAGCCTTTTTTCCAGGGCATGCGCCAGCCCGCGGGCGCCGCCCCGGGCAACGGGCTCGGCCTGGCCATCGCACAGGAATACGCGGCGCTTCACGGCGGACAGATCCGGCTTTGTGAAAAATCCGAAGGCAGCGGCGCCTGCTTCTGCGTGCGCCTGCCGCATCTGCACGACCCCGTCCCGCCCGCTTTCGCGGCGCCGGCCCGGAACCCCATGCCTTCCCGAACATGATCCTCCTCGCGACATTCCCGCGCGCTTCGCGCCAGCTCTTGCGTGTGCTGCCCCTGGTGCTGGCCGTCTGCCTCGGCGCCTGCGCCGCGCCGCGACCAGGCGCCGGGCTGTCCGTGCCGCCGCAGGCGTCGGGCGCTCAGCGGGCCTCCGTCACGCAGCTTGGCGGCGCGCAGCTCCCGCCCCCGGCCGCTTCCGAGGCCGCCGCCCTGTCGCCTGACAGCGTCGAATTGCGCCCCGGAACCGGGCCCCTGGGCATGCAGGCCATCGCCGGGATGCTGCGCGAGGTCTCGGCCATGAGCCAGCCGGCCGCCAACCTGCGCCAGCAGCAATTGCAGGCGCTGGGCCCGCGGCGCCACCCGGAGCAGCGCCTGGAGCTGGCCTATCTGCTGATCGCGCGGGCCGCACCGACCAGCGAGGAGGCGCTGCAGGCACACGAATTGCTTGAAGGTCTGGACTTCCAGACCGAGGACCGCGCCAGCCGCCAGTTCATCCGCGTGCTGCAGCGCCTGAGCCGCCAGACCGTGGAGCTGGCGCAGGCCCGCGCCGACCTCGCGAAGGCGAACCACAAGGTCGCTGACCTGGAGGACAAGATCGGCCAGATCAAGAACCTGGAGGTGCAATTGCAGAACCGTAGCCAGGAGCGCGCCCCGAAGCCGGTGCCGCCGAAGGGAGCCGTCCGATGAGCGAGTCGTCCGCCAGCGTGCTCGTGGTCGACGACGACGCGGATTTGTTGCGCCTGCTCGACATGCGCCTGCGCTCGGCCGGCTTCCGGCCGGTGCTGGCGGGCAGCGGCGAGCAGGCTCTGGCACGCCTGGCCGTGGCACGCCCGCGCGCCGTCATCACCGACCTGCGCATGCCGGGCATGGACGGCCAGGCCCTGTTCGAGCGCATCCATGGCGCCGATCCCTCGCTGCCTGTGATCATCCTCACGGCCCACGGCACGATTCCCGATGCCGTGGCGGCGGCCCAGCGCGGGGTGTTCGGCTACCTCACCAAGCCCTTCGAGGCGACGGAGCTGCTGGACCTGCTGCGCCGGGCCGTGGGCGAGGGCGCGGCGGGTCAGCCCGCATCCGGCGAGCCGCGCCTGGCCGGCATCGTGACGGCCAGCCCGCTGATGGCGGCGCTGCTCGATGAAGTGGTGCTGGTGGGGGCCAGTCAGGCCAACGTGCTGATCCAGGGCGAGTCGGGAACCGGCAAGGAGATGCTGGCGCGGGCCGTGCACGAGGCCAGCCAGCGGCGTGGTGGGCCCTTCGTGGCCATCAACTGCGCGGCGATTCCCGAGGCACTGCTGGAATCCGAGCTGTTCGGGCACGTCAAGGGCGCCTTCACCGGCGCCGACGTGGCCCGCAAGGGCCTGTTCCAGAGCGCGGCGGGGGGCACGGTGTTCCTCGACGAGATCGGGGACATGCCGGTGGCCCTGCAGGCCAAGCTGCTGCGGGTGCTGCAGGAGCGCGAGGTCCGCCCCCTGGGCAGCCAGCAGGCGGTGCCGGTGGACGTGCGCATCGTGTCCGCCACCCACCGCGACCTGGAGGCCCTGATCGCCGAGCAGGCCTTTCGCGAGGATCTGTACTACCGGCTCAACGTGGTCAACCTGCACATTCCTCCGCTGCGCGAGCGCCGTGAGGATATCGCCGCGCTGGCGCAGCACTTCGTCAGCACCCTGGCGGCCAAGCATGGGCGCCATGTGGTGGGTTTCGCGCCCGACGCGATGGAGGCCCTGATGCGCTTCGACTGGCCGGGCAACGTACGCCAGTTGATGAACGTGGTGGAGCAATGCTGCGCCTTGTGCACGACGGTGCGCATCCCGGCCGCGCTGGTGTCGCGCGCCCTGCGCAACAAGCCGGTGGAGATCCTGAGCTATGCCGAGGCCAAGGACCGCTTCGAGCGCGATTACCTGATCCAGCTGATGAAGCTCACCGCGGGCCAGGTGTCCGAGGCGGCGCGCCTTGCGCAGCGCAACCGCACGGAGTTCTACAGGCTGCTGCAGAAGCACGAGCTTTCGCCCGCGCTGTTCAAGCAGCCCGAGTGACCCGGCGCCCCTGTCGCCGGGGGCGCCGGGAGGGGGCTGCCATGTCGCTGCATGGCGACAAAAAAGGTCTTTTGCGGCGCTGAGTTGGCCCGATGGGCCCCAAAGCGTCGGCGTGTGGCGACAAAACCACCGTGCCGACCCCCTTCGATCAGCTCCCGCAACCGGGCCCCGATCGGGGCTGCCAGGCCAACTTCTTGAATTTGCTGTGGAAATCGGATCTGGCATGGCGGTTGCTTCAAGGGAGGAGCAGACCGGCCGACGGGCAAGTGCTCCGGCAGGAACCGCAACCGCAGGGAGTTCCGACCATGACCCAGTTTCGCTTGAGGACCTTGACCATCGCACTGGCAGGCTGCTGTGCGTGGGCGGGTGCGCAGGCCGCGGGCATGCCCCCGGAGTCCGCCGCCGCGGCCGCGCAGCTCGAAGCCGAGGCGGCCGCCGCGCCGGCCCAGGCCAGCGCACAGGCGCAAGGGAGCGCCGGGCACGAGCATGGCGCGACCCATGGTTCCCCGGCGCAGGCCGCTCCAGCCGCGGGCGAAGGCATGCACTGATCGCGCCACCCACATCGCCCGGCGGTGCATGCAGACACCGCAGGGCTTCCGATCCCCCCTTGGCCAAGCCGCGTGCTTGGCATTTTTTTGCCCGTCGCCCGCGTCTTCGGCCCATGGCGCCAGCGTGTGGCGCACAATGTCGAGCCAAGTCCCAGCTTCGTAGCCATGCCCGACGTCGAATCCCAGTCCCCCGTCTCCGACGGCCCGCCCTCCGAGCCGAGCCCAGGCTTTGCCGATCTCGGCCTTCCGGAGGCCCTGCTCAGCGCGCTGCGCGACGTGGGCTACGAAAGCCCCTCGCCCATCCAGGCGGCGACCATCCCGCCCCTGCTGGAGGGGCGCGACGTGCTGGGCCAGGCGCAGACCGGCACCGGCAAGACGGCCGCTTTCGCGCTGCCCATCCTGGCGCGCGTCGACCCGGCTCGCCGCGAGACCCAGGCCCTGGTGCTGGCGCCCACGCGCGAGCTGGCCATTCAGGTGGCCGAGGCCTTCTCGCGCTATGCCTCGCATCTGGGCGGTTTCCACGTCCTTCCCGTCTACGGCGGCCAGAGCTACACGCCGCAACTGGCGGCCTTGCGCCGGGGCGCCCAGGTCGTGGTGGGAACGCCGGGGCGCATCATCGACCATCTGGATCGAGGCACCCTCAAGCTCGACTCCCTGCGCCATCTGGTGCTCGACGAGGCCGACGAGATGCTGCGCATGGGCTTCATCGACGACGTCGAGCGCATTCTCGCCAGCACGCCGCCGCAGCGCCAGGTGGCGCTGTTCTCGGCGACCATGCCCGTGGCCATCCGCGCCATCGCCCAGCGCCACCTGCGCGAGCCGGCCCAGATCACCATCAAGGCGCGCACGCGCACGGCCTCCGGAGTGCAGCAGCGCTACTGGATGGTCAGCGGCATGCACAAGCTCGATGCGCTGACCCGCATCCTCGAGGTCGAGACCTTCGAGGCGATGATCGTGTTCGCGCGCACCAAGATGGCCACCGAGGAGCTGGCCGAGAAGCTGGCGGCACGCGGCTTCGCCACCGCCGCGCTGAATGGCGACATCCAGCAGGCGCAGCGCGAGCGCACCGTGCAGCGACTGAAGGACGGCCAGGTGGACATCCTCGTGGCCACCGACGTGGCGGCGCGCGGCCTGGACGTCGATCGCATCAGCCATGTGGTGAACTACGACATCCCGACCGACACCGAGTCCTACGTGCACCGCATCGGGCGCACGGGGCGAGCCGGGCGCAGCGGGCAGGCCATCCTGTTCGTCACGCCGCGCGAGCGCTACCTGCTGCAGGCCATCGAACGTGCCACGCGCCAGCGCATCGAGCCCATGCAGCTTCCCAGCGTGGAGGCGGTGAACGACCGGCGCACCGCGCGCTTTTTCGAGCGCATCAGCGAGGCGCGCGAGCAGGACGAGGCCTTGCGCCCCTACCTCGCGCTGGTCGAACGCTATGAGCGCGAGCACAACGTGCCGGCGCTGGAGATCGCCGCGGCCCTGGCCAGCCTGCTGCAGGGCGGCAAGCCGCTGCTGCTGGGAGCCGAGGAGCAGGCGGCGCGCGCGCACGCGGTGCGCGAGCCCTACCAGAGCCGCGCCGTGCGCGAGACCCGCGCCGCGGGCGAGACGCCCCGGCCCCGGCCGTCCCGACCCGCGCCAGCCGGCGCGCCGCGCAGCCTGGAGCAACTGGCCGAGCAGGCCTTGTCGGACTTCGAGCAATCCCGGGCCGCGCAGGAGGACGAGGAGTCGCCTCGACGCAGGCGTGGGCCCCCGGGCGCGCTGAGCACCTACCGCGTGGAGATCGGGCGCGAGCACGGCGTGGAGGTGCGCAACCTGGTGGGGGCCATCGCCAACGAGACCGGGATGGACAACAGCCGCATCGGCAACATCGCGATTCGGCGTGACTACAGCCTGGTGGAGCTGCCGGCCGACATGCCGCGCGAGGTGCTGCGCATGCTGCAGCGCCTGCGCGTGCTGGGACGCCCGCTGCAGCTGACCCCGGCCGACGAGGGCGCCGCGCCGGCGCCGCGTTCCGCGGGGCCGCGCGACAGGGCGCCTTCGCGCGCGGGCGCCGCGCCGCGGGCCCCGGCGCGTGCCGCCGCGCCGCGCGCGAAGGCCCCGGCGCCCAGGCGCAAGCACGAACGCTGAACCACGCGCCGCGCGGGCAGCATGCTCAATCGCCTGTGGCTCGGCCTGTTTCTGGTCGCCGCTGCGGCGGCCGCCGGGCGCTGGCTGATCGGCGGCGATGCCGGGGTGTTCGCCGCCATCGTGGCCAGCCTGTTCGCCATGGCGAAGCTGTCGGTGGACGTGATGGTGCTGTTGTTCGGCACCTTGACGCTCTGGCTGGGGTTGCTGGCCATCGCCGAGCGCGCCCAGCTGGTGCAGGCGATGGCGCGCGCGCTGGGCCCGCTGTTCTCCCGGCTGATGCCCGAGGTTCCCCGTGGACATCCCGCGCTGGGCCTGATCACCCTGAACATGGCGGCCAACATGCTGGGGCTGGACAACGCGGCCACGCCCATCGGCCTGAAGGCCATGCGCGAGTTGCAGGGCCTCAATCCCAGCCGCGACACGGCGAGCAACGCGCAGATCCTGTTCCTGGTGCTCAACGCCTCGTCCCTGACCCTGTTGCCCGTGAGTATCTTCATGTACCGCGCGCAGCAGGGGGCCAGCGATCCGACGGTGGTGTTCCTGCCCATCCTGCTGGCCACCAGCGCGTCCACGCTGGTGGGCCTGCTCAGCGTGGCGCTGGTGCAGCGCCTGCCCCTGCGCGATGCGCGCGCGCTGGGCTGGATGGCCGCGGGCCTGCTGCTGTACGCGGCGGCGCTGGCCGGCCTGGCCTCGCTATCGGCCGCCGCCCTGGCGCGGGTGTCGGACCTGGCGGGCAACCTCATGCTGTTCGGCGTGATCATCGCCTTCCTGCTGGCGGGGGCCTGGCGCCGCGTGCCTGTGTACGAGGCCTTCGTCGACGGCGCGCGCCAGGGCTTCGAGGTGGCGCGTGACCTGCTGCCCTACCTCGTGGCCATGCTGTGCGCGGTGGGGGTGTTGCGCGCCTCGGGCGCGCTGGACATGTTGCTGCAGCTGCTGCGCTGGAGCGCCCAGCACGCCGGGCTGGATACGCGCTTCGTCGATGCGCTGCCCACCGCGCTGGTCAAGCCCTTCTCGGGCAGCGCGGCGCGCGCCATGCTGATCGAGACCATGCACCACGACGGTGTCGACAGCTTTCCGGCGCTGACCGCCGCCACCATGCAGGGCAGCACCGAGACCACCTTCTACGTGCTGGCGGTCTATTTCGGGGCCGTGGGCATCCGGCGCGTGCGCCACGCCGTGGCCTGCGCGCTGCTGGCCGACCTGGCCGGGGTGCTGGCCTCGATCGCGGTGTGCTACTGGTTCTTCGGCTCGCGCTGAACCGCCGGGCTCAGACGATGGCCAGGTACTCGGTTCCGCTGGCCGGGTCGGCCTGATCGCGCTTGCTGTCGAGCTTGATGCGCAGGCGCAGGTCGTTGACCGAATCGGCATTGCGCAGCGCGTCCTCGTAGGCGATGGTGCCCTGCTCGTAGAGGTCGAACAGGGCCTGGTCGAAGGTCTGCATGCCCAGCTCGCGGGAGCGCCGCATGACCTCCTTGATCTCGCCGACCTCGCCCTTGAAGATGTGATCCGCGATCAGCGGGGAGTTGATCATCACCTCCACCGCCGCCACCCGGCCGCGCCCGTCCTGGCGCGGTACCAGGCGCTGCGAGATCATGGCGCGCAGGTTCAGCGACAGGTCCATCAGCAACTGCGAGCGGCGCTCCTCGGGGAAGAAGTTGATCATGCGGTCCAGCGCCTGGTTGGCGCTGTTCGCATGCAGCGTGGCCAGCACCAGGTGCCCGGTTTCCGCGAAGGCCACCGCGTGGTCCATGGTCTCGCGGTCGCGGATCTCGCCCATCAGGATCACGTCCGGGGCCTGGCGCATGCTGTTCTTCAACGCGGCTTCCCAGCTGTCGGTGTCGAAGCCGATCTCGCGCTGCGTGACGATGCAGTTCTTGTGCGCATGCACGAACTCGATCGGATCTTCGATGGTCACGATGTGCCCGCGGCTGTTCTCGTTGCGCCAGTCCAGCAGCGCCGCCATGGAGGTGCTCTTGCCGCTGCCCGTGGCCCCCACCAGCACCATCAGCCCGCGCTTGCTCATCGCCAGATCCTCGAGCACGCGCGGCAGCCCCAGGGACTGGATGGAGGGGAGCTCCTGGGGGATCACCCGCAGGACCAGGCCGACCCGCCCCTGCTGCACGAAGGCGTTGACCCGGAAGCGGCCGATGCCCGGCGGAGCGATGGCGAAATTGCACTCCTTGCTGCGTTCGAATTCGGCCGCCTGGCGCTCGCTCATCAGCGAGCGCGCGAGAGCCTGCGTGTGCTGCGCGCTCAGCGACTGCGCCGACACGCGGTGCACCTCGCCGTCGATTTTCATCGCCGGCGGGAAATCGGCGGTCAGGAAGAGATCCGAGCCGCCGCGCTGTACCAGGCTGCGCAGCAGATCCTGGACGAATTTCGAAGCCTGGTCGCGTTCCATGAGCGGGTTTCCTGGTACGGAGTCACGCCGAGCTGCCCACCGTCGGGGCTCCGAGCTTGCGCAGACGCAGCGAAAGGCGTCGTGCCAGCGAGCCGACGATACGCACCGCCGAGGCCGGGTCGCGCTCGATGAGTTCGTCGAGCACGCGGGCCTCCAGCACCGCGATTTCCGAGGGCCGCAAGGTGGTGCAGTAGGAGGCGCGCGGGCCGGCGTCGAGCAGCGACATCTCGCCCAGCACGCTGCCGGCGCGCGATTCGGTCAGGCGCACGCGCTCTCCCCAGGGCTGCTGGCGGTCCACCGCGATCACGCCGTGCAGCACGACGAACATGAAACTGCCCTGTTCGTTCTGCTCGATGATGTCGCGGTCCGCATCGACGGACCAGAACTCGAAGTGGCGGGCGCACTTGTCCAGATCCGGGCCCGACAGACCGGTCATGAAACGATCCTGGGCCCACAATTCGCGCAGGCGCCTGGCCCCTGGCTCCTGCGGCAGGCGCCGCGCGCCCAGGGCGCGCGCGCGCTCCGGCCATCCGAGCAGGGCGCTCGCGCCGGCCGACGGATCGTGGAACCCGGTGGTGAAGAACTGGGATTCGCGAAAGCCTTCGCGCTCGGCCGGGGCGTCGCCGTTGGGGCGTTGGGGTCGCAGGAAGTCCAGGACTTTTTTCATGGCATCCGATGGAGGCTGTGGAGGCATCGGCCGCGGGGGGCGCGGCCCGGCGTGCGACTGCCTGGGACTTCAGCCGCCGGGGAAATTCTCCGGTTGCTTGGCCTTGCTGCGCGCCTCGGCCGGCGAGATCAGGCTGCGGCGCACCAGGTCGGAAAGATTCTGGTCCAGGGTCTGCATGCCGTGCGCCTGGCTGGTCTGGATCATGGAGTACATCTGCGCGACCTTGTTCTCGCGGATCAGGTTGCGGATCGCCGGAGTGCCGATCATGATCTCGTGCGCCGCCACGCGGCCGCTGCCGTCCTTGAGCTTGCACAGGGTCTGGGAGACCACTGCGATGAGGGCTTCGGACAGCATGGCTCGCACCATGTCCTTCTCGGCCGCGGGGAACACGTCGATGATGCGGTCGATGGTCTTCGGTGCCGAGGAGGTGTGCAGGGTGGCGAACACCAGGTGGCCCGTCTCGGAAGCCGTCAGCGCCAGGCGGATGGTCTCCAGGTCGCGCATTTCGCCCACCAGGATCGAGTCCGGATCCTCGCGCAGCGCCGAGCGCAGGGCGTTGGAGAAGCTCAGGGTGTGCGGCCCGACCTCACGCTGGTTGATCAGGCACTTCTTGGATTCGTGCACGAATTCGATCGGATCCTCGATGGTGAGGATGTGGCCGTATTCGTTCTCGTTCAGGTGATTGACCATCGCCGCCAGCGTGGTCGACTTGCCCGAGCCGGTGGGGCCGGTCACGAGCACCAGGCCGCGTGGCTTGAGCGCCAGGTCGCCGAAGATCTTCGGGGCGTTGAGGTCGTCCAGCGAGAGGATCTTGCTCGGGATGGTGCGGAACACGGCGCTGGCGCCGCGCTGCTGATTGAAGGCATTCACCCGGAATCGCGCCAGGCCATTGATCTCGAAGGAAAAATCGACCTCGAAATATTCCTCGTAGTGCTTGCGCTGGACATCGCTCATGATGTCGTAGACCATCGCATGCACCATCTTGTGGTCCAGGGGTTCGACGTTGATGCGTCTCACATCGCCGTGGACCCGGATCATCGGCGGTAGTCCGGCCGACAGATGCAGATCCGATGCGTTGTTCTTCACGCTGAACGCCAACAACTGCGTGATATCCACTGCAATCCCCCTGGATTTCCGACAAGCCCGGACATCGTTTCGAGCAAATCCGGCTCGCCCAAATTTTCCTTTGCTTCCACCTGGGCAGACTGGACGCAGCTCGCCCGCGGTGGCTCTATAGTAAGGGCAGGGCATGGGGCCACGGCTCTTTGGCCGAAGCATGCCCGAGGCTTGTTGTTTCGTCCATACGTCGCTGCCAGGGTCCGTCGTCGGTTCCCGGGCGCATTTTCCGCAAGAATTCCCGTGATTCCAGATCGTGACGACAGCGCCGGCGGCCCCGCCGAGCGCCTGCGGCAGGTGCGCCTGCGCATCGAGCAGGCCGCGCGGGCGGCCGGGCGCGACGCCGCCGAGGTGCGCCTGCTGGCCGTGTCCAAGACCTTCAGCGCCGAGGCGGTGGCGGCGATGGCGGGCTGCGGGCAGGCCGAATTCGGCGAGAACTACGTGCAGGAGGGCGTGGCCAAGATCGCCGCGCTGCGCGCCGCGTGGCCGGCGCTGTGCTGGCATTTCATCGGCCCGCTGCAGAGCAACAAGACCCGCGACGTGGCAGCGTGCTTCGACTGGGTGCACAGCATCGACCGGCTCTCCGTGGCGCAGCGCCTTTCGGCCCAGCGCGGCTCGCCCGCGCAAGGCGACGTGCCGGCGCCGCTGCAGGTGTGCCTGCAGGTCAATATCAGCGGCGAGGCGAGCAAGAGCGGGGTGCGCCCCGAGGAGCTGCCCGCGCTGGCCCGTGAGGTCGCGCGCCTGCCGGGGCTGCGTCTGCGCGGGCTCATGGGCATCCCGGCCCCCGCGGTCGATCCGGCGGCGCAGCGCGCGCCCTTCGCGCGCCTGCGCGAGTTGCGCGACCAACTGGTCGCGCACCAGGGCCTGGCGCTGGACACCCTGTCCATGGGCATGAGCGCCGACCTGGAGGCCGCCGTGCTCGAGGGCGCCACCATCGTGCGCGTGGGAAGCGCCCTGTTCGGCGAACGCCCGAGGCGGGCAGGGCCCTGAGATCCCGGGGCGCCTGTTGCGCGGCCTTCGCCGGCCGGCCAGCGGCCGCGCTCAGTCCGCCTCGTCGTGCAGTCGACGCAGGTCCAGGCCCAGGGCCTGCAGCTGCGCGGCCCAGCGCTGCGCCTGTTCCTCATCCAGCGCGCCCAGCGACTGCACCATGCGGCGCCAGTTGCCCGCCTGCTGCGGCAGCGCCGCGCAGTACAGCAGGCGCGAGCCGCGCTGCACGGCCAGCACGGGGAAATTCTCCGGCTCGAACTCTCCCAGCGCGTCGGACTGCGATTCCACGTCCACCCACAGCCAGCGCGCGGCCGGCAGCAGCTGCTGCGACTGCAGGGCCAGATCGCGGAAAGCCTCGCGCCAGCCGCGGCAGATGCCGCACCACTGCGCGCACAGACAGGCGACGATCCACTCGCCGGCCTGGGTCCCGGGCGTGCCCGCGGCCATCATCAGGGCCTCAGCGCAGGGGCTTGAAACGCAGGCGCTTCGGGCGCGCGCCCTCGTCGCCCAGGCGGCGCTTCTTGTCCGCCTCGTATTCCTGGTAGTTGCCGGAGAAGAAGGTCCATTGGGAATCGCCTTCGGCCGCCAGGATGTGGGTGGCGATGCGGTCCAGGAACCAGCGGTCGTGGCTGCTCACCAGCACGCAACCGGCGAACTCCAGCAAGGCGTCCTCGAGCGCGCGCAGGGTCTCCACGTCGAGGTCGTTGGACGGCTCGTCGAGCATCAGCACATTGCCGCCGGACACCAGGGTCTTGGCCAGGTGCAGGCGACCGCGTTCGCCGCCGGAGAGCTGGCCCACGATCTTCTGCTGGTCCGAGCCCTTGAAGTTGAAGCGGCCGCAGTAGGCGCGAGAAGCCACCTGGAACTTGCCCACGGTGAGAATGTCCTGTCCGTCGGACAGGGCCTCCCACACCGTCTTGTCATCGGGCAGGGAGCCGCGGCTCTGGTCCTCGTAGACCATGCGAACCGTGGGGCCGACGACGATCTCCCCGGAATCCGGCGTGTCCTGGCCCGCGATCATGCGGAACAGGGTGGATTTGCCGGCGCCGTTGGGGCCGATCACGCCGACGATGGCACCCGGCGGAATCTGCAGGCTCAGGTTGTCGATGAGCAGGCGATCCCCGTGCGCCTTGCTGACCGAGCGCAGCTCGATGACCTCGTTGCCCAGGCGCTCGGCCACGGGAATGAAGATCTCGTTGGTCTCGTTGCGCTTCTGGTACTCGACCGCGGCCAGTTCCTCGAAACGCGCCATGCGTGCCTTGCTCTTGGCCTGCCGCCCCTTGGGGTTCTGGCGCACCCATTCGAGTTCCTGCTTCATGGTCTTGAGGTGGGCGGCCTCGGCGCGTGCCTCATGCTCCAGGCGCTGCTCCTTCTGCTCCAGCCAGGAGCTGTAGTTGCCCTTGAAGGGCAGGCCGTGCCCGCGGTCGAGTTCGAGGATCCACTGCGCGGCGTTGTCCAGGAAATAGCGGTCGTGCGTGACCGCCACCACGGTGCCGGGAAAACGCTGCAGGAATTGCTCCAGCCATTCGACGCTTTCCGCATCCAGGTGGTTGGTGGGCTCATCGAGCAGCAGCATGTCGGGCTTGGAAAGCAGCAGGCGGCACAGCGCCACGCGGCGCTTCTCGCCGCCCGACAGCGGGCCGATGCGCGAGTCCCACGGGGGCAGGCGCAGCGCATCGGCGGCGATCTCCAGTTGCAGGTCGGTGTTCTGGCCCTCGCCGGCTGCGATCACCGCCTCCAGTTGCGCCTGCTCCTCGGCCAGCTTGTCGAAATCGGCGTCCGGCTCGGCGTAGGCGGCGTACACCTCCTCCAGACGCTTCTTCGCCGCCAGCACTCCGCCCAGGCCCTGCTCGACGGCCTCGCGCACGCTCAGTTCCGGGTCGAGCTGGGGTTCCTGCGGCAGGTAGCCGATGCGCGTGCCGGCCAGCGGAACCGCCTCGCCCTCGAAGTCCTGATCCACCCCGGCCATGATCTTCAGCAGCGTGGACTTGCCCGAGCCGTTGAGGCCGAGCACGCCGATCTTGGCTCCGGGGAAAAAGGACAGGGAAATGTCCTTCAGGATGTGGCGCTTCGGCGGGACGACCTTGCCGACGCGGTTCATCGTGAAAACGTATTGCGCCATGGATTTGTTCGCGGAAAAGCTGAAGGGAGAAGGGGGCGGGCCGCGCCCGGCGGGCCGCCATGCGGGCACTGTAGCGCAAGCTGCCGGGCAGCCCGGGGCGGGTTCAGAAGGCAGCCATCGCCTGCGCGATCGGCCCGTCGCCGAGTTGCTCGCGCAGCAGCGCGAACATGCGCATGTCGTGGTAGGCACCTTTCCAGTAGGCAAACTGGCGCAGCACCGCCTCCTGCTCGAAGCCCAGCGCCTCGAGCACCTTGATGGAAGCCTGGTTGTCCGGCGCAGTCAGCGCGTTGACCCGGTTCAGGCGCATGGTGGCGAAACCATAGGCCAGCACCGCGCCGGCAGCTTCGCGCATCAGTCCGCGCCCCCAGTACTGGCTGGCCATGTCGTAGCCGAAGGACGCCATGTTGGTGGTCTTGTCCCAGAAGAACAGGCCGCAGGTCCCGATCATGCGCAGGCTGTCGGGCTCGAGCATCGCGAAACGGTCGTGATGCTTGAGGAAGAAGTCCAGCACGCGCTGCGCCTGCAGCAGGTCGGACAGCGTGTCCAGCTCGTAGTAGCGCGTCACTTCGGGCTGGCTGTAGATGCCCAGCAGTCCGGCAGCGTCCGTGGCCTGCAAGGGGCGCAGCAGCATGCGCTGCGTGCGCATGCTGCGCGTGGCGGAGTCGAATTCGAGCATGGGCACGCGGTGCGGGGGATCGAGGTCGGCGGGGCTCCATGGTAGTGCGCCGGCGCCCAAAAAAAGGCGGCGGGGACGCGCCCCGCCGCAATCGCTTGCCGCTCGCTTGAGGCCTGGCCGGTGCCACCCGGTCAGGAGATCCCGGGCGGCGCTTGCGGCGCCGTCCGGGGGTTGGGGCCCGCCAGGGCGGGCATGCGCCGGGAGGTCTGGTTCAACCCAGGTCCACCGGCACGAAGATGCGGGCGTGACCGCGCTGCACCAGCAGCGCCACGGTATTGCCGGCGGACTTGAGGATCGAGCGCACCTGCGCCACATTGCTCACGGGCTTGCCGTCGATGGCCAGCAGGATGTCGCCGGGTTGCACGCCGGCCTGCTCGGCGGGGCCCGAGACCCCTTGCACCAGCAGGCCGTTGTGCACCTGCGCCTGGGCCTGCTCGGCGGCGTTGAGCGGGCGGACCTGCAGGCCCAGCCCGTGGCCGCTGGCGCTGCCGCCGGCGTCGGCCACCAGGGTGCCGTCGCTGAAGCTGCCGAGCGTGGCTTCCAGCGTGGACTGGCGATGATTGCTCCACACCCCCAGCTTGACCTTCTGGCCGGGTTGCATCATGCCGATCATCATCGGCAGATCCGTCGAGTCGTTCACCGGCTGGCCGTTGACGCTGAGGATGATGTCACCGGCCTTCAGTCCGGCCTTGGCCGCCGGGCTGCCGTCGGACACCTGCGCCACCAGCGCGCCACGCGGATCGCGCAGGCCGAAGGAGTTGGCCAGTTGCTGCGTCACCGTCTGCACGGCGATTCCCAGCTTGCCGTGCTGCACCTGGCCATGCTCGATGATCTGGCGCGCCACGGCCTCGGCCACGTTGATCGGAATGGCGAAGGACAGGCCCTCGAAGGCACCGGTCTGGGTGAAGATCTGCGAATTGATGCCCACTACCTCGCCCTGGGTGTTGAACAGCGGACCGCCGGAGTTGCCGGGGTTCACCGCCACATCGGTCTGGATGAAGGGCACCATGCTGTCGTCGGGCAGGGCACGGCTCTTGGCGCTGACGATGCCCGCGGTGACGGTGTTGTAGAAACCATAGGGCGAGCCGATGGCCAGCACCCAGTCGCCCGGCTCGAGCTTGGACGGGTCGCCGACGCGCACCGTGGGCAGCCCGGTGGCATCGATCTTGAGCACGGCGATGTCGGTCTTGGCGTCACTGCCCAGGACCTTGGCCTTGTAGCTGCGCTGGTCGGTCAGCGTGACGGTGACCGACTTGGCGCCCTTGACCACGTGGGCGTTGGTCAGCACGAGACCGTCGGAACTGATGATGAAGCCCGAGCCCAGACCTTCGGTCGGCACTTCGCGCGGGCCCTGGTTCTGGAATTGCTGGAAGAACTGGAAGAAGGGCGAGTTGCGCAGTTGCGGCGGAACCTGCGACATGTCGGCGCCGCCGGTGGTGGTGGTTTCGCCGCGCACGTTGATGTGCACCACCGTGGGGCCGAAGCGCTTGACGATGGAGGAGAAGTTCGGGCCGCCCACGGGCACCGCCTGCCCGACCGAGGCCGGCGGGTTGTTGAACAGCGGAAGGCTCTGGTGGTTGAGCTTCACCGAGGGCGCGCTGCCCGCGTAGCTGACCTGCCAGAGCGTGAGGCCGCCGAGGCTGAGGGCGACCGAGGCCGCGATCGCGGCGAGAAGTTTGGTGTTTTTCATGATGGCGTAGCTCCTGATGTGCAATCCAGGTGATTTCGATCCGGCACGATGACAGTGTGCGCCTGCGTGCTTAGGGCGGGCTTAAGGTCCGGCGCTCCTGGTCTGCACAACCCCACGCAAGCAGCGTGAAGGCTTGAAGGCATGCCGCGGCAAGGCGTAGGGTTTGACCAGCATGGTGCACGCGATGGCATGTTCTGGGTGTTTGCCGCGCGTTACCCTGAGCTTGCCCGGGCCTGCATGCGCCGTGGGCCGGACGATCCTGTTCACGATTCTCACGAGGAGTTCCCGATGCCGCTTCGCCCGATCGCCTTTCCCCCTTCCGCGCGCCGGGGCCTTGCCGGCCTGGTGCTGGCGCTGGGCGCGCTGGCCGTGCCCGTCTGGGCCGGGCAGCCAGCGCCCTCCGGCCTGCTGCAATTGCAGGCGCAGGCCAGCGCCGAGGTGGTGCCGGACCGCAGCGTGGCGAGCCTGGCCGCAGTCGCCCAGGGCGACGATCTCGCCGCCTTGAATGCGCAAGTGGCGCGACGCCTGGACGACGCGCTGCGCACCGCGCGTGCCACGCAGGGCGTGCAGGCCGCCACCGGCGAGGTTTCCACCCAGCCGCGCTATCGCGACACCGGCGGCACGGTGCACCAGGAGGGCTGGACGGTCAGCGCCGAGCTGACCCTGCGCGCCGCCGACCCGAAGGTGCTGGGTGCGCTGCTGGGAGAACTGGGCGCGAAGCTGCAGCTGCAGTCGGTGCGCGGCGAGATGTCGGCGGCGCAGCGCCAGCATGAGCTCGACACTCTGGGCGCGCGCGCGATCGCCGCGTTCCGGGCACGCGCGCAGGCCGCCGCGCGCGAATTCGGCTATGCGGGCTACAGCTTGCGAGAGGCCCAGCTCAGCGGGCTGCAGGGGGTGGAGCCGCAGCCGCGACCCATGATGTTCCAGCAGGGCATGCTGGCGGCGCGCGCCGCGCAGCCGGCGCTGGCCCTGCAGCCAGGCAGCCGTGAGCTCAGCGTCAGTGTCAGCGGCAGCGTGCAGTTGCAGCGCTGAGGCCGCGCCCAGCCCGGGCCGCGGCGGGCCCGGCCGGGCTCAGGCCGCGCCCGCGGCCGCGGCGCCCTGCGGGCGTGCCTTGGCCTGGTGCAGGTCGGGCAGCAGCGCCGCGAGCAGGCCGATCAGGGGCAGGAAGGAACACACCTTGTACACGCCGACGATGCCGATCAGGTCGGCCAGCTGGCCCAGGGCCGCGGCTCCGATGCCGCCGAGCCCGAAGGCCAGGCCGAAGAACAGGCCCGAGACGGCGCCCACGCGACCGGGCATCAGTTCCTGCGCGTAGACCACCATGGCCGGGAAGGCGGACGCCAGCACGAAGCCGATGATCGCGGTCAGCACCGCCGAGGTGCCCAGGCCCACGTAGGGAAGCGCGAGGGTGAAGGGCGCCACGCCGAGGATGGACACCCAGATCACGCGCTTGCGCCCGATGCGGTCGCCGATGGGCCCGCCCAGCAGGGTGCCGGCGGCCACCGCGGCGAGGAACACGAACAGGTGCAGCTGTGCGTCGCGCACGCTGACGTCGAAACGTTTTTGCAGGAAAAAGATCAGATAGGTGTTGATCGAGGCCAGGTAGAAGAACTTGGAGAACACCAGGGCCATCAGCACCGCCATGGTGCGGCGCACGACCCCCGCATCCTGCGCCTGCACCGGCCTCGCGGCGGCGCGCTTGCGCACCAGGCTGAGGTGGTGACGCGCCCAGCGGCCCACCAGCGCCAGCACCACCATGCCCAGCAGGGCCGCGGCCGAGAACCAGGCGATGGAGTGCTGCCCGTGGCTGACGATGATCGCCGCGGCCAGCAGCGGGCCGAGGGCGCTGCCGGCGTTTCCGCCCACCTGGAAGATGGACTGTGCCAGACCGTGCTGGCCGCCCGAGGCCATGCGCGCCACGCGCGAGGATTCCGGGTGGAAGATCGACGAGCCCATGCCCACGCAGGCGGCGGCCATCAGCACGTGCGGGAAGCTGTCGGCGCGCGACAGCAGCAGCAGGCCGACGAAGGTAAAGCCCATTCCAACAGAAAGGGAATAGGGCCGCGGCTTGCGGTCGGCGAACAGGCCCACCAGCGGTTGCAGGATCGACGCGGTGATCTGGTAGGTGAGGGTGATCAGGCCGATCTGCGCGAAGCTCAGGTGCAGGTTGCCCTTGAGCAGCGGGTAGATGGCCAGCATCAACGACTGCATCATGTCGTTGAGCAGATGGGAAAGGCTGATGGCGCCGAGCACGGAATAGTGCGTGCGTTGCGGGGCGCCGGCCGAGGTGTCGGACGAGGACATGCTGGGGCGTACGGAGTGCGGGATCGTGCCTCGCGCCGCGGGCGCGGCGCAAAGGAAACACTGTACGCCGATCAGGGTTTTCCTGCCCGTGGCGCTCAGGCGGCCCGAGCCGTCTCCGGGGGTTCGCCGTAGGCCGAGCGGAAGTCCTGCAGGGCCTGGGCCAGGTCGGGGCTGTGGTTCTGCGGCCCGCTGCAGGCGACCTTGCGTGCGCCCAGCACATTGCCCAGACGGCAGGCATCGACCAGCGGCCAGCCGGCTTCCAGCGCCCACAGCAGTGCTCCGCGGAAGGCGTCGCCGCAGCCGGTGGGATCCACCACGCGCTGGGCCGCCAGGCCCGGCACACGGGTGCAGGCCCCTGCCTCGAACACATCGCAGCCCTGGGCGCCGCGCGTGACCACCAGGCCGCGCAGCTGTCCGGCGAGATGTTCCAGGCTCCAGCCGGTGCGTTCGGCGAGCATCGCCGCCTCGTAGTCGTTGACCACCACCCAGTCGGCCTGCCCGACGAAATCGCGCAGCGCGGCGCCGTCGAACATGGGCAGGCCCTGGCCGGGGTCGAACACGAAGGGCAGGCCGGCCGCGGCCATCTGCGCCGCATGCTCGATCATGGCCTGGCGCCCGTCGGGTGCGATGATGCCCAGGCGCAGCCCGGGAAGCGCCGGCACCGGCTGCGTGTGGGCGAACTGCATGGCCCCGGGGTGGAAGGAGGTGATCTGGTTATCGTCGCGGTCGGTGACGATATGGGCCTGCGCGGTGTGGGTGTTCGGCACCACGCGCACGTAGTCGCGCCCGATGCCCAGGCTGTCCAGTCGTTGTTCGTAGCTCGCCCCATCCTCGCCCAGCGTGGCCAGCACCACGGGCTGTCCGCCCAGGCGGCGCATGGTGTAGGCGATGTTGCCGGCGCAGCCGCCGAAATCGCGCCGCAGTTCGGGCACCAGGAAGGACACGTTGAGCACATGGGCCTTTTCGGGCAGGATGTGCTCGGCGAAGCGCCCCTCGAACAGGGCGATGGTGTCGAAGGCGAGGGAACCGCAGATCAGGCTGGACATGGGCAAGTGAAGGCTGAAGAGGCAGGAATCAGCCCTCACTGTAGCGTCTGAGCGCCTGCCCCCGGCCGCGCCGACGGCCCGCTCAGCGCAGGGCCGCGAGCGCGGCGGAGTAGTCGGGCTCCTGGGCGATTTCCGGCACCAGTTCGCTGTGCAGCACGCGATCGCCCTCGTCCAGCACCACGACCGCGCGCGCGGTCAGGCCGCGCAGCGGTCCGCTGACCATGTTCACGCCCCAGGCGTCGAGGAATTCCGGGTTGCGGAAGGTCGACAGCGGCAGCACGTTGTTCAGGCCCTCGACGGTGCAGAAGCGGTTGGCGCCGAAGGGCAGGTCCGCCGAAACCACCAGCACCACGGTGTTGTCCAGGGCCGAGGCCTCCTGGTTGAAATGCCGGGTCGACTGCGCGCAGGTCGGCGTGTCCAGCGAGGGCACGATGTTGAGCACCTTGCGCTTGCCGGCCCAGGCGTCCAGCCCCACCTCGGCCAGGCTCTTGTCGGTGAGTCGCATCGCCGGCGCCTTGTCGCCGCGCTTGGGCAGCGAGCCGCGAACTTCGACGGGGTTGCCGCGCAGGGTGATCTGGGCCATGGTTCGGGTCTCCGGGGTGGGGGAATGGGAATCCGAGGATGCTAGTGATTCGCATGCGCCGCCGGGCATCCGGCACCAATTCCCTTCAGAGTTTGTGGATATCACGCATGCGGGCGTGTCGTTCGCGAAAGGCTGCGCGCCGCCACTGCGGCAGGTCCGCGCCAGGCCGCGCTGCAGGGTGGGGCAGGGCATGAAAAAAGCTCCGGGACGTTGAAGGACAACGTCGCGGAGCTTCCTGGATGCGAGCAGTCTGCGTGGCGAAAAATCCTGCAGCCTGCCGAACAAGCCCTGGACAAGCCGCTGCTTCTCGGCTTGATCAGGCGCTGGTCTTCGATGTGGTGGAGAGGAGGAGGATCGAACTCCCGACCTTCGCATTGCGAACGCGACGCTCTCCCAGCTGAGCTACCCCCCCGAAGAAGCGAAATCATACACCACGGCAATCTCAGCCGGGAAGTCCCCCGGCCGGGAGTCCGGGAGCCCGTTTCAGGGCTGGCGCCGGCGGCGGAATACGCGCCGGGTTTCGCTGGAGGCCTCGGGCGCGTAGGCGTAGCCCTCGGAATCGAAGTCCACGATGGCCTGCGGGCGGTCGATGCGGTGCTCGATGATCCAGCGCGCCATCAGGCCGCGCGCGCGCTTGGCGTGCACGCCGATCACGCGCCAGCCCTTGGCATCGCCTTCCTGGAACACCACGTCGACCACGGGATGGCCGAGCGCGGCGGTGTCGACGGCGCGGAAGTATTCCTCGGAGGCCAGGTTCAGCAGCAGCTTGCTGCGATGCGAGCCCAGCTGCTCGCGCAGCGCCTCGGCGATGCGCTTGCCCCAGAAGGCGTAGAGGTCCCGCCCCGCGGGGTTGGCCAGGCGCGTGCCCATTTCCAGTCGATAGGCCTGCATCAGGTCCAGCGGGCGCAGCACGCCGTACAGGCCGCTGAGCATCACCACGTGGTCCTGCGCCCAGCGCAGCTGGGCGGGCGTCAGGTGCGCGGCGTCCAGCCCGGCGTAGACGTCTCCGGCGAAGGCGAGCAGGGCCGGGCGGCTGTTGTCGGCATCGAAGTCCCGCGACCACGCGGCGTAGCGCTGGGCATTGAGCAGCGCCAGCTTGTCGGAGATGCCCATCAGGCTGCCCAGCTGCGCGGGCGAGAGTTCGCGCAGGATCTCGATCAGGCGCGCCGAGTCGGGGATGAAGCGGGGAAGGGTGGTGGGCAGCGGCGGGGTCGCGCTATCCATGTCCAGGGTCTTGGCCGGAGACAGGGCCAGCAGCATCGGGAGGACCTCGGGTGGGGTTCAGTGGAGTGCGAAGTCGCGCATCAGCGCCTCGCGCAAGGGGCCGCTCAGGGCCTGGCGGGCAGTGTAGTGGCGGTGGTCGCAGCCCACGTGCACGGCGGCCCCGCCGCGCATGGCCTCGATGGTCGTGGGGCTGAACTCGAAGCGCAGGAAATGCACCGCCGAGGTCTTGCCTGCGGTCTCGCGATCGAGGTCCTCGTCGGCCACGGCCGGCGTGCGCGGGCAGCCCTGCACGTCGACGTACAACTGATCCTCGATGCCGACCAGGCGCGCCAGCTCGCGCTTGCGCTGCTCGACCTCGGGGAATTCGAGCAGCAGGGTGGCCTTCCAGTTGGTTCCGTCCGGAATCAGCGCCGCATAGGCGTCGATCTCCTCCTGGATGGCCTGCGGTTCGAAGATCTTCTCGATGCGCAGCATTTCCTGGATCTGGTAGCGGATGGTGCGCTCGTCCTCGAACTGCAGGCTCAGGTGCGCACCCAGATGCAGGGAGCGCAGCTTGCGATGGGGGATGATCTCGGCGCGCAGGCGCGCGCGTTCGCGTGCATAGGCCTCCAGGCCCAGCAGGCTTTCGGGAGTGGGCTTGCTCATGCGTTCCTCATTCGATCCAGACGCCCGACGGCTCAAAGCCCGTAGGCCATGCGCAGCAGGGTCAGCGGGTGGGCCAGGCGGGGTTGCGAATCGCCGCCGAGCTCGGCCACGCCCTGCGCGATGTGGTGTCCACCCAGGGGGCAGTCCGAGCCGATGTAGTCGGGATGGGCCGCGGCCATGGCCTTGAACACCGGCTTGCCGATCTTCATGGCATCGGCGTGATGGGCCTTTTTCACGCCGTAGGTGCCGGCGTGTCCGGAACAGCGCTCGATGGTGGTGAACTCCAGCTGCGTGCTCTTGCCGACCAGGCGGAACATCTCCTCGGTCTTGCGCCCGATGTTCTGCACCCTTCCGTGACAGGGGATCTGGTAGGCCACGCGTCCCAGGGAATGCTGGAAATCCGTCTTGAGCAGGCCATCGCGGTGGCGGGCCATCAGGTACTCGAAGGGGTCCCACATGGCGTCGCGCACCGCGAGCACATCGGCATCGTCGGGGAACATCAGGGGCAGCTCCTGCTTGAACATCAACGTGCACGAGGGCACGCCGGCGAGGATGGCCCAGCCTTCCCGGGCGTAGCGCAGCAGCAGCGGGATATTGGCGCGCATGGCCCGCTCGACACCCTGCAGATCGCCGAGCTCGAGCTGCGGCATGCCACAGCACTTGTCCTTGCGCACCAGTTCGTAGGCGATGCCGTTGTGCTCCAGGACCTTGAGCAGGTCCAGGCCGATGCCCGGCTCGTTGTAGTTGATGTAACAGGTGGAAAACAGCGCCACCCGCCCCGGCGCGTGCTCCCCGTCCACCGGCTGGCTCACGCCCGAGGGCGGCGCGCTGCGGCGCAAGGTGCGCTCGGCCAGTTCGGGAAGCCAGGCCTTGCGGTCCACGCCCAGGGTCTTTTCCAGCACCGCGCGCGCCGCGGGTTGCCGGTTCACGGCGTTGACCGTCTGCACGACGACGGGAATGCCGGCCAGTTTGCCGTGCACGTCGGTGGCCGCCAGCGCACGACTGGCCAGCGGGACCTTGCCCTGGCGGAACTGGATGGCCTTGGCGCGCAGCATGGTGTGCGGGAAGTCCACGTTCCACGGATGCGGTGGCACGTAGGGGCACTTGGTCATGTAGCACAGGTCGCAGATGTAGCACTGGTCCACGACCTTCCAGTAATCGGCCTTGTCCACCGCGTCCAGTTCGCCGGTCGCGCCTTCGTCGATCAGGTCGAACAAGGTGGGGAAGGACTGGCACAGCGACACGCAGCGCCTGCAGCCGTGGCAGATCTCGAACACGCGCTCGAGTTCGGCCAGGCACTTGGCTTCGTCATGGAAGTCCTCGCCGCGCCAATCCAGCGGGTGGCGGGTGGGGGCCTCGAGATTGCCTTCGCGCGTGCTCATGGTGCAAGCCTCCGTGGCGGGCCGCCGGGCGCGGCGCGCTGCATGGGTGTTCGAGGCCCCTCGCGGCAGGCAGGGGCCGGGGGCTTCAATCCGCGAGAACGTCCAGCGCCTTCTGGTAGCGGTTGGCGTGGGAGCGCTCGGCCTTGGCCAGCGTGGCGAACCAGTCGGCGATCTCGTCGAAACCCTCGTCGCGGGCGGTCTTGGCCATGCCCGGGTACATGTCGGTGTACTCGTGGGTCTCACCCGCCACGGCGGCCTTCAGGTTGTCGCGGGTGGCGCCGATGGGCAGGCCGGTGGCGGGGTCTCCCACGGCCTCGAGGAATTCCAGATGCCCGTGCGCGTGGCCCGTCTCGCCCTCGGCGGTGGAGCGGAACAGCGCGGCCACGTCGTTCTGTCCCTCGATGTCGGCCTTGTTCGCGAAGTACAGATAGCGCCGGTTCGCCATCGATTCGCCCGCGAAGGCGTCCTTCAGGTTCTGCTCGGTCTTCGAGCCTTTGAGCGCAGTCATCGCCGTCTCCTGGTGCGTGGGTAGGGGGGTCGCGTCCCGCGGGCACCGCCCGGCAGGGCTCCGACTACTGTAGGCCGGGCTGCGCGACGGTGTCTAATGCAGCCTGTCAATGCCGCCCATAGCCTGAACCTATGCCCGCATGCGCCTGCCGGGGCGGCAGTGCGCGCCCGCGAACCCCCCGATCATGCAAGCAAGCCAGCATTCCACGCAGGGCGCCGAGGCGCCGCCGAGCATCGGTTTCATCGGCCTGGGCGCCATGGGCTGGCCCATGGCCGCGCGACTGCGCGCCGCCGGCCACCCCGTGGCCATCTGGGCGCGCAGCCCCGAGACCGCCAGGCGCGCGCAGCAGGCCGGGATGGCGCTCGCCGCCAGCGCCTGCGAACTGGCCGGGAGGGTGCAGGTGCTGGTGACCAACGTGACCTCCACGGAGGACGTGGAACAGGTGCTGCTGGGTGCGCAGGGCGCCGTGCACGGCGCGCGCCCGGGCCTGCTGTGCATCGACCACAGCACCATGGCCCCGCGGGGGGCGCGGCACATCGCCGCCGAACTGGCCTTGCGCGACGTGGGTTTCGTGGATGCGCCGGTGTCCGGGGGCGAGCAGGGCGCGCGCGACGGGCGGCTGTCGATCATGGTCGGAGGCCGTCCGGAGGACTTCGAGCGGGCCCTGCCCCTGCTGCGCCTGCACGGACCCACGGTCACCTACATCGGTCCGCCCGGCAGCGGGCAGGTGGCCAAGCTGTGCAACCAGCTGGTGCAGGTGGTGACCATCCAGGGCATCGCCGAAGCCCTGCACCTGGCCGCCGCCGAGGGGGCGCCGCTGCAGCGCGTCCTGCAGGCGCTGAGCGCCGGTTTCGCGGGCAGCCGCATGCTGGACCTGATGGGCCCCAAGATGGCCGGACGCGACTTCGCCGCCGGCATCCAGGCACGCCTGCATGCGAAGGATTTCGGGCTGCTCGCGCAGGCTGCCGCGCAGGCCGGGCTCGAACTGCCGGCGCTGCGCCTGGTGCAGGGGCAGTTGCAGGCCCTGATGCGTCAGGGTTGGGGGCAGGACGACACGAGTTCCCTGCTGCGGGTGCTGGAGCTGGAGCAGGCTGCGCAATCCGCGGCGGACTGAGCCGCCCGGCGCGCGCCCCGGTCCGGGCGCCGATACCTGGGTGGCAAGGCGGGCCTTGCGCCGCGGGGCCGGCGCCCGCGGCCTGCCGGGCCTACGATGAAATCGTCGCTTCTGGAGTTTCCATGCGACAGATTTCGCGGGTCCGTCCGGTTCGCCCGGTTCTGCCTTGCACTGCGATCCGCGGGTTCTCGCCGCGGGTTCTCCCCGCGGGTGCTCGGCGTCGGTGGGGCGCGGCCGGGGCCCGCGGCGGGATCGCGTCATGAAACATGCATCGCTGTTGCGCGGGCTGCGCGGCGGGGCAAGGGCCCAGCGCCTGTTCGCCTGCCTGTTCGCCTACCTGTTCGCCTACCTGTTCGCCTGCCTGTTCGCCTGCCTGCTCGGGGGCCACTGGGGCATGCTCGCCCACGCCGAGGCACCCACCCGGCCCGGTTCAGCGCCCTCACTCGGCGAGGTGCCCTGGGTGGTGACTGCCGGCACCCGGGCCCCGGTGCAGGGAACCGTGCGCTGCGTACCGGCAAGTGCGCAGCCGCAGGGCCGCTCCGCTCAGCCCGGCGCCGCATTGCGCGCTGACGCCATGGGCTATTGCAGCGGTACCGTGCGCTTCAGCTACGAGGCGCTGTGGTACCTGTCCGTGCGGGCGGCCGATATCGACGGGGTCGCCTGCACGTTCGCGCAGTGGTTCGTCGCCTGCCCGGTCCTGCTCGCGGTGGGGCAGTCGGCCCTCGTGACCACCGAGCTCGACGCCGGCCCCTATGCGCGCGGCACCAGCGAGGTGGCGGTGGGAGGGGTGGATCCGCCCGTCTACCAGGGGCTGGAATTCCGCACCGAGGGCGGCCTGACGGTATCGCAGCCGCCGGCCCTGGTCGTCTCGGGGGTGGAGCGTTCCGGCGCCACGCAGTTGCGCGTGCAGGTCGACGGGCCCTCGGGCGCGCGCGACGTGCAGGTGATCGAGCAGTTGCCTCCGCTGCTCTCGGTCAGTTCCGACAGCCCGATCTGCCATTTCGACTCCCTGCAATCGCGCCTGGCCTGCTCCTGGCCCAACATCGACCCCGGCACGACGGTCTCGGTGCCGATCCAGATCTCGGCGCCCACGAGTTTCCCGACCAGCCAGGTCGGATCCCGATTGCAGGCATCCTCGGACCTGGGCTCGGCCAGCGCCTCCGCGTCCATCGTGGTCAGCGGCAGTCTGGTGGCCGGCGAGCAGTCGCTGCGTGCGCCCGCCCGCGTGGTCATGGGCTCGATCCTGCTGGACAACGTGTCCCTGCATGTCCTGCCCGGAGCTGCCGGAGCCCAGCCCCCGCCCGGAATCCCGGCGAGCTGGACCGTGAGCTTCTCCCCCGGGCTGCAGGTGCAAGGCGTCACGCCGGCGCAGGATTCGCTGGACATGGCCTGCAGCTATGGCGCCGACACCGTCACCTGCAGCGCGCCGCACTTCGCCAACGGCGAGGCCGAGGCCGGTGCCAATGCCAGCATCCAGCTGAGCGCCGTGCAGACGGGGCGACAGACGGCCACCCTGAAGTGGGCAAGCACGCAGGGAGCCGGCAGCAGCTCGGTGAGCGTGCAGGTGTACTGGGACGAGGCCTCGCAGTCCGGGCAGGACGCCCCGGAGCAGGCACCGTCCGACCCGCAGGAACCGCGGGCCGGGCAGCGCTGAGAACCGTGGCGGCCCGCCCGGTGGGGAGGCGCGCGGCGACCTGGGCCGGCGCGCGCCCCGCGAGCTCAGGCGGCCAGCAGATCGCGCAGCACGAAGGGCAGGATGCCGCCGTGGCGGTAGTAGTCCACCTCGATCGGGGTGTCGATGCGCAGGCGCAGCGTGACCTTCTGGTCGGCCTGGCCGGGGCGGCGGATGAGCAGCGTGGCGTCCTGCTGCGGCTTGATGTCGTCGCCCAGCAGCACCTCGAAGCTTTCGTCGCCACGAATCCCCAGGCTTTGCCAGGAGTCGTCACCGAGGAATTGCAGGGGCAGCACGCCCATGCCGATCAGGTTGGAGCGGTGGATGCGCTCGAAGCTGCGCGCGACCACGGCCTTCACGCCCAGCAACTGCGTGCCCTTGGCGGCCCAGTCGCGGCTGGAGCCGGTGCCGTATTCCTCGCCCGCGAAGATCATCAGCGGCGTGCCTTCGGCCATGTAGCGCATGGCCGCGTCGTAGATGAACATCTTCTCGCCCGAGGGCTGGAACAGCGTGACCCCGCCTTCCTCGCGCGAGCCGTCGGCCTTGGCCGGGATCATCAGGTTCTTGATGCGCACGTTGGCGAAGGTGCCGCGCATCATCACCTCGTGGTTGCCGCGGCGCGAGCCGTAGGAGTTGAAGTCGGCCTTGGCCACTCCGTTCTCCAGCAGCCACTTGCCCGCGGGGGAGTTCTCCTTGATGGAGCCGGCCGGGGAGATGTGGTCGGTGGTGATGGAGTCCCCGAACAGCGCCAGCGCGCGCGCGCCCTGCACGGCGGAGGCGCCGCCCTGCGGGGTCATGGCGAAGTCGTCGAAGAAGGGCGGGCGCGCGATGTAGGTGCTTTGCGGCCAGTTGTAGACCTGGCCCTTGGCGCCGTCCACGCGTTGCCACAGCTTGCCGGGCTTCTCCGCCACCTGCTCGTAGTTGGCCTTGTAGGCCTTCGGGTCCAGGGCCACCTTGAGCAGCGCCTGTACTTCCTCGGTGCTCGGCCAGATGTCGCCCAGGTACACGGGCTTGCCGCCCTTGCCGTGGCCCACGGGCTCGGTCATCAGGTCGCGCAGCACGTTGCCGGCAATCGCGTAGGCGACCACCAGCGGCGGCGAGGCCAGGAAGTTGGCCTTCAGGTTCGGGTGGATGCGCGCCTCGAAGTTGCGGTTGCCCGAAAGCACCGCCGCGCACACCAGATCGTTGGAGGTGATGGTCGACTCGATGTCGGCGGCCAGCGGGCCGGCGTTGCCGATGCAGGTGGTGCAGCCGTAGCCCGAGACGTAGAAGCCGAGCTTCTCCAGGTAGGGGAGCAGCTTGGCGCGTTCGAGGTATTCGGTGACCACGCGCGAGCCGGGGGCTAGCGAGGTCTTCACGTGCTTCTTCACCTTCAGCCCGGCTTCCACGGCCTTCTTGGCCAGCAGGCCGGCGGCCAGCAGCACGCTGGGATTCGAGGTGTTGGTGCAGGAGGTGATGGCCGCGATCAGCACGTCGCCGTCATGCAGTTCGGTACCTTCGGAGGTCTTGAAGCTGCGCTGCAGACGCTCGGCCGGCTGGCTGAAGCCGCCCTGGTCCATCGAGGTGGAGAAGAGTTCGCCGAAGCGCTGCTTGACCTGGCCCAGCTCGATGCGGTCCTGCGGCCGGCGCGGGCCGGCCAGCGAGGGCGCCACGGTGGACAGGTCCAGGCTCAGCGTGGTGGAGTAGTCGATGTCGCCGCTGCGGGGGACGCCGTAGAGCTTCTGCGCCTTGAAGTAGGCCTGCAGGGCCTCGATCTCGGACTTGGAGCGCCCGGTGCCGCGGAAATAGTCGATGGTCTTGTCGTCCACCGGGAAGAAGCCCATCGTGGCGCCGTATTCGGGAGCCATGTTGGCGATGGTGGCGCGATCGGGAACGCTCAGGGAGGCGGTGCCTTCGCCGAAGAACTCGACGAACTTGCCCACCACCTTGGCCTTGCGCAGCATCTCGGTGACGGTCAGCACCAGGTCGGTGGCGGTGACGCCGCCGCGCAGCTGGCCCTTGAGTTCCACGCCGACCACGTCGGGGGTCAGGAAGTACACGGGCTGGCCCAGCATGCCGGCCTCGGCCTCGATGCCGCCCACGCCCCAGCCGACCACGCCCACGCCGTTGATCATCGTGGTGTGGCTGTCGGTGCCCACCAGGGTGTCGGGGTAGTACACGCCGTCACGGGACTTGTGCACGCCACGCGCCAGGTATTCCAGGTTGATCTGGTGCACGATGCCGAAGCCGGGGGGCACGACGCCGAAGGTGTCGAAGGCCTGCATGCCCCACTTCATGAACTGGTAGCGCTCCTGGTTGCGCTGGAACTCCAGCTGCATGTTCAGATCCAGCGCCTTCTTGTTGCCGTAGTTGTCGATCATCACCGAGTGGTCGACGACCAGGTCCACCGGAACCAGCGGCTCGATGGCCTTGGGGTTGCGCCCCATCTGCCCGGCCACCGTGCGCATGGCGGCCAGGTCGGCCAGCAGCGGCACGCCGGTGAAGTCCTGCAGCACCACGCGGGCCAGCACGAAGGGAATCTCGGCGCTGCGGGCCTCGTTGGGCTTCCAGGAGGCCAGTTGCCGGACGTGGGAGGCCTCGACGCGCTTGCCGTCGCAGTTGCGCAGCACCGATTCCAGCACGATGCGGATCGACACCGGCAGGCGCGACAGGTCGATGCCGAGCTGTTTGCCCAGCGCCGGCAGGGAGTAGTACTTGCCGGTCTTTCCGCTTGCCGTGCTGAACGTCTTGCAGGTGGACGCGAAGGGGTGGGCGGGGACGCTCTTGGCGGAACGTTTCGCAGTGGCCATGGCAGGCTCCGTGAGGGGGGTCAGGGGTTGTTGTTCGAAAGGGCTGCCGGGCGCGGCGCGCAGGCAGCGGCCCGGGGGTGCGCCGCGCGCGCGCGGCCGTACCCGACCCGGATCGTGGGGCAAGCAGGCGTGGGCGAAACGGCAGCGGTCATCGGTCGAAACATCGGACAGGCCGCCGCCGCGGGTCGCGGACGGCGGCCCTTACTGGGCAGCCACCAGTTTGGTGGCGGTGATGGGATTGCAGTCGTCGGCCAGGCGCATCATGTCCTTCTTGTCGAACAACATGCTTTTCGCCGGGATCTGGATCATCACCAGGCCTGCCTTCTGGTCATCGAAGTGGTAGGCGCCGGTGGTCGTGGGTTTGCGCAGCAGCAGATAGTGGCGACCCTTCCAGGTCAGGTCGATGGCGTGGTCGTCCTTGCCCTCGATGCGCACGTCCATGCGCAGGCGGTCGCCGCAGATCATGCGGCCCGCCTTCATGGCGTAGCTGGGCAGGGGGTCGGCCTGCGCGACCACCGGGGCCGGAGGGGTCACGGTGGCCGCGACGGCGGCCGGCGCCTTGGTGGAGTGCGACGCGGCGTGCGCCGCCGGCAGGCCGACACTGGCACACAGGCCGATGCAGGCTGGCCACAGCAGGCGCGCCGCAAGACGGAAGGAAGGGGACGGATTCATGATCAGCGGGCTCCGCAGCGGTGGGCGCCGCCAGCCGACGATGCATGCATCACCGCAGCGGCCGTGGCGACAGGGACGTGGGGTGCCGGCGAGTGTATACCCCGCCCGGCGCCGTTTCCCCCCCTGGCGCGCAAGTCGTGACGATTTTTTTTCACGCCTTGGCCCTGACGCAACGATCCGGTCATGTTCCGGTGTCGATCCGCTGGCAGCCGCACCCGGGCTCAGAGCAGGTGCTTGACCCCGTCCTTCTCCTCCTGCAGTTCCGCCAGGGTCTTGTCCAGGCAGCTCTGGGAGAAGGCGTCGATGGGCAGGCCCTGCACGCGCTGGTACTGGCCGCCTTCGCAGATCACCGGCACGCCGAACATGGTCTCCTCGGGGATGCCATAGGAGCCATCCGAGGGAATGCCCATGGTCACCCAGCGGCCGTTGCTGCCCAGCACCCAGTCGCGCATGTGGTCGATGGCCGCGTTGGCCGCCGAGGCCGCGGAGCTCAGGCCGCGCGCCTCGATGATGGCCGCGCCGCGCTTGCCCACCGTGGGCAGGAAGGTGTTGCGGTTCCAGTCCTCGTCGCCGATGAGATCCTTCACCGGCTTGCCGTCGACGGTGGCGAAGCGCCAGTCGGCGTACATGGTCGGCGAGTGGTTGCCCCAGACGCAGAACTTCTCGATCGAGGACACCGGCTTGCCCAGGCGGGTGGCCAGTTGCGAGAGCCCGCGGTTGTGATCCAGGCGCAGCATGGCGGTGAACTGCCCCTTGGGCAGGTCGGGAGCCGACTTCATCGCGATGTAGGCGTTGGTGTTGGCGGGATTGCCGACCACCAGCACGCGGACGCTGCGCTTGGCCACGGCGTTCAGGGCCTTGCCCTGCGCCGTGAAGATCTGCGCATTGGCCGACAGCAGGTCACGGCGCTCCATGCCGGGGCCGCGGGGACGTGCGCCGACCAGCAGCGCGCAGTCGATGTCCTGGAAGGCGGTGTTCGGGTCGGAGTGCCCGGTCATCCCGGCAAGCAGCGGGAACGCGCAGTCATCCAGCTCCATCATCACGCCTTTGAGCGCCTTCTGGGCCTTTTCATCGGGAATTTCCAGAAGTTGCAGAATCACCGGCTGATCCTTGCCGAGCATTTCGCCGGAGGCGATTCGGAACAGCAGGGCATAGCCGATCTGGCCGGCGGCGCCGGTCACGGCTACGCGCATGGGGGCTTTGGACATGGGGAACTCCGATTGAGGCCGTTGGAAAGCCGAGTCGGCCCGTGGGTGCGCGGGCCGGAGCCGGAACTGCGAGCGGGGCCGGTGCGCGGATCGCTCGCGCGCCTGCCCCCGATGCTGCATTGCAGGGCGCAGTGTAGGCAATGCGATGGGGTGCGTCAACGCACTTATGTCTTATATAAGACATCTATTAGGACATACTGGACAGGCCGGCGCCGCTGTGCTGCAATGCAGCGCATGGCCACGTCCGTTCCAGCCCCGTCCAGCGCGCCCGGTGCCGCCTCGGCGGCGCCGGTGTTCAGCCCGCTGTACCAGCAGATCAAGGCGCTGATCACCCGCGCGCTGCAGGAGGGGGAATGGAAGCCGGGCGAGCTGATTCCCAGCGAGGCGGAGCTGGCTACGCGTTTCGGCGTCAGCCAGGGCACGGTGCGCAAGGCCATCGACGAACTCGCCGCGGAGAACCTGCTGATCCGCCGCCAGGGGCGCGGCACCTTCGTGTCCACCCATCACGAGGCGCAGGTGAAGTTCCGTTTTCTGCGTCTGGTGCCCGACACCGAGAGCAGCCAGGGCCTGCGCATGGAACGCGAGTTCCTGGAATGCCACCGCGTGCGCGCTCCTTCGGAGGTGGTGCGCGCGCTGGGCATCCGCGCAGGCGACATGGTGCTGGAGATCCGGCGCATCCTGCGCATCGCCGGCGAGCCCGTGGTGTACGAGGACATCTACCTGCCCGCGGGGCCCTTCCGGGGCTTGACGGCCGAGCGCCTGGAGCGCAACCGCGGCCCCCTGTACGCGATGTTTGAATCCGAGTTCGGCACGCGCATGGTGCGTGCCGAGGAAAAGATCCGGGCGGTCAACGCCTCGGCGCAGGAAGCCGAGCTGTTGCGCGTGCCGGTGGGCCAGGCCCTGCTGTCGGTGGAGCGCCTGGCCTTCAGCTACGGCGACCAGCCGGTCGAGCTTCGCCGCGGCCTGTATGCCACCACGCATCACTACTACCGCAACGAACTCAGCTGAGCGAGGGCCCCCGCCGCATGTCGCATGCTGCCGATGACCCATTCAAGCCATAAACTCGCGTCATAACCCGAAGCGAGGCCAAGACCATGCCAACCGTTCCCAAGACCGCAAGACCCGAGTTCCGCAACATCGGCCTCGGCGACATCGTCCGATACCGCATGCCCCTGGCGGCCATCGTGTCGATCCTGCACCGCATCAGCGGTGCCCTGATGTTCCTGCTCCTTCCCGTCGTCCTGTGGGCCTTCGGCCTGAGCCTGCGCTCGGCGCAGGGCTTCGCCGACGTCGCCGCGGTGCTCGGCTCCTGGCCCATGAAACTGATCGGCCTGGCGCTGTTCTGGGGGCTGGCCCACCATTTCTGCGCCGGCATCCGCCACCTCGCCTCCGACATCTGCCCGAAGTTCGTGAGCAAGCAGGCCGGGCGCCGCAGCGCCGTGACGGTGCTGGTGGTCTCGCTGCTGGCCACGCTGCTGTTCGCCATCCACCTCTTCTCGGGAGCCTGATATGTCCGCAAGTGATTATGGATCCCACCGCCTGGTGGTGGGCGCGCACTACGGGCTTCGCGACTGGCTGGCCCAGCGCGTGACTGCCGTGGTGATGGCGCTGTACACGGTGTTCATGCTGGTCGTCGTCCTCTGGCCGGGCGCGATGGACTACGCGCGCTGGCAGGCGCTGTTCGCCAACGAGGCGACCAAGCTGTTCACCCTCGTGGCCCTGCTCGCGCTGCTCTACCACGTGTGGGTGGGCGTACGCGACATCTGGATGGACTACGTCAAGCCCGTCGGGTTGCGACTGAGCCTGCAGGTGCTGACCATCGTGTGGTTGCTCGCCTGCGTCGGTGGTGCCGTGCAGGTTCTGTGGAGGGTTTGAGCCGTGCAACTGAATCAACGCAAATTCGACGTCGTCGTGGTTGGCGCCGGGGGCTCCGGCCTGCGCTGCGCGCTGCAGCTGGCGCGCGCCGGCCTGGACGTGGCCGTGCTTTCCAAGGTGTTCCCGACGCGCTCGCACACCGTGGCCGCCCAGGGCGGCATTTCCGCCTCGCTGGGCAACATGAGCGAGGACAACTGGTACTGGCACATGTTCGACACCGTCAAGGGTTCGGACTACCTGGGTGACCAGGATGCCATCGAGTTCATGTGCCGCGAGGCGCCCAGCGCCGTGTACGAGCTGGAACACATGGGCATGCCCTTCGACCGCAACCCGGACGGCACCATCTACCAGCGCCCCTTCGGCGGCCACACGGCCAACCTGGGCGAGAAGGCCGTGCAGCGCGCCTGCGCCGCCGCCGACCGCACCGGGCACGCGCTGCTGCACACCCTGTACCAGCAGAACGTCGCCGCGCGCACCCATTTCTTCGTCGAGTGGATGGCGCTGGACCTGATCCGCGACGCCGAGGGCGAGGTGCTGGGCGTGGTGGCGATGGAAATGGAGACCGGCGAGGTCAGCGTGCTGCGGGCCAAGTCCACGGTGCTGGCCACCGGCGGGGCCGGGCGCATCTTCGCCGCCTCGACCAATGCCTACATCAACACCGGTGACGGCATCGGCATGGCCGCGCGCGCGGGCATTCCGCTGCAGGACATGGAGTTCTGGCAGTTCCACCCCACCGGCGTGGCCGGCGCCGGGGTGCTGATCACCGAGGGCGTGCGAGGCGAGGGCGGCATCCTGCTCAACGCCAACGGCGAGCGTTTCATGGAGCGCTACGCGCCCACCTACAAGGACCTGGCGCCGCGCGACTTCGTGTCGCGCTCGATGGACCAGGAGATCAAGGAAGGCCGCGGCGCGGGCCCGCACAAGGACTACGTGCTGCTCAAGCTCGACCACCTGGGGGCGGAAACCATCCACAAGCGCCTGCCCTCGATCGCCGAGATCGCGCGCAAGTTCGCCAACGTGGACTGCACCAAGGAGCCGATCCCGGTGGTGCCCACCATCCATTACCAGATGGGCGGCATCCCGACCAATATCCACAGCCAGGTGCTCACCGTCGGCGCCGACGGCAGCGAGCAGGTGGTGCAGGGCCTGTACGCCATCGGCGAGTGCTCCTGCGTCAGCGTGCACGGCGCGAACCGGCTGGGCACCAACTCGCTGCTCGACCTGGTGGTGTTCGGCCGTTCGGCCGGGCGCCACATCGCCGAGAGCGAGCGCGTGCGCGGCGCGCACAAGGACCTGCCGGCCGATTGCGCCGACGCGCCGCTGGCCCGCCTGGCCCGGCTCGAGTCCTCGCGCGACGGCGAGCCGATCCAGGACGTGGCCAACTCGATCCGCGCCAGCATGCAGAAGCACTGCGGGGTGTTCCGCACCTCCGATCTGCTCAAGGAAGGCGTGGAGCAGATCGCGCAGATCGAGCAGCGCGTGCAGCACATCCACCTGAAGGACAAGTCCAAGGTGTTCAACACCGCGCGCGTCGAGGCGCTGGAGGTGGAGAACCTGATCGAGACGGCCAAGGCCACCATCGTGTCCGCCGAGGCGCGCAAGGAAAGTCGTGGCGCGCATTCGCACCGCGACTTCCAGGACCGCGACGACGCCAACTGGCTCAAGCACACCCTGTGGTTCCGCGACGGCAACCGCCTGGCCTATCGCGAGGTGCAGATGAAGCCGCTGACCGTGGAAACCTTCAAGCCCAAGGCGCGCACTTTCTGATGCTCCAGCACACGGAGACCCTGATGACCCGCAAGATGAAGTTTTCGATCTACCGCTACGACCCGGACCGCGATGCCCGGCCGTACATGCAGGACTACGAGGTCGAGCTGCAGCACAACGACAAGATGCTGCTGGATGCGCTCATGCGCATCAAGGCCGATGTCGACGAGACCCTGGCCTTCCGGCGCTCCTGCCGCGAAGGCGTGTGTGGTTCCGACGGCATGAACATCAACGGCAAGAACGGCCTGACCTGCACCACCAACCTGCTCACGCTGAAGGAGCCGGTGGTGCTCAAGCCCCTGCCCGGGCTGCCGGTGATCCGCGACCTGATCGTCGACATGACCCAGTTCTTCAAGCAGTATCACTCGGTCAAGCCCTACCTGATCAACGACACGCCGGCTCCGGAGAAGGAGCGGCTGCAGACGCCCGAGCAGCGCGAGGTGCTCAACGGCCTGTACGAGTGCATCCTGTGCGCCAGTTGTTCCACCTCGTGCCCGAGCTTCTGGTGGAACCCGGACAAGTTCGTCGGCCCGGCCGGCCTGCTGCAGGCCTACCGCTTCATCGCCGACAGCCGCGACGAGGCCACCGGGGCGCGCCTGGACGATCTCGAGGATCCGTACCGGCTGTTCCGCTGCCACACCATCATGAACTGCGTCGACGTGTGCCCGAAGGAGCTCAACCCTACCCGGGCCATCGGCAACATCAAGGACATGTTGCTGCGTCGCGCGGTCTGAGAGCGTCATGAACCCGGCCTCCGGCAGCCCCGAAAGTCCCGAGGAGCACGCCGCCGCCTTGCGCAGACTGCGCTGGCGCGCGCGACGCGGGCTGCTGGAGAACGACTTGATGTTCACGCGGTTTTTCGCCCGTCACGGCGATTCGCTCGACCCCGCGCGCACGGCGGCGCTGGGCGAATTGCTCGAACTTGACGACAACACACTGCTGGCGCTGCTGCTCGGGCATATCGAGCCGCCGGCGCAGGCGCAGGCGGCGCAGCGCCTGGGCCTGCTCGACATGCTGCGCGACTGAGCCGCGTCGCGCAGGAAGCGCGGCCGTCACCCCCAAACCCCGGAGCCCCCCATGAAGCCTTCCGACGTCAAAGCCACGCTGTCCTTCTCCGACGGCGCGCCCAGCATCGAACTGCCGATCTACAAGGGCTCGGTCGGTCCGGACGTGATCGACATCCGCAAGCTGTACGGGCAGACCGGCAAGTTCACCTACGACCCCGGCTTCCTGTCCACCGCCTCCTGCAATTCCGCCATCACCTACATCGACGGTGACAAGGGCGAACTGCTGTACCGCGGCTACCCGATCGAGCAGCTGGCCGTCGAGTGCGACTACATGGAGACCTGCTACCTGATCCTGTACGGCGAGCTGCCCAACACCGATCAGAAAGCCGACTTCGTGCGCCGCGTCACCCAGCACACGATGGTCAACGAGCAGATGCAGTTCTTCCTGCGCGGCTTCCGTCGCGACGCCCATCCGATGGCCGTGCTGACCGGCCTGGTCGGCGCCATGTCGGCCTTCTACCCCGACTCCATCAACCTGAACGACGCCTCGCAGCGCGACATCTCGGCGATCCGCCTGATCGCCAAGATGCCCACGCTGGTGGCCATGGCCTACAAGTACAACATGGGCCAGCCGTACATGTACCCGCAGAACAACCTGAGCTACGCGGGCAACTTCATGCGCATGATGTGGGCCACGCCCTGCGAGGACTACGTGCCCAGCCCGGTGATCGAACGCGCGCTGGATCGCATTTTCATCCTGCACGCCGACCACGAGCAGAACGCCTCCACCTCCACCGTGCGCCTGTGCGCGTCCAGCGGCACCAACCCCTTCGCGGCCATCGCCGCCGGGGTCGCCTGCCTGTGGGGGCCGGCGCATGGCGGGGCCAACGAGGCCTGCCTGAACATGCTCTACGACATCCAGGCCAACGGCGGCGTGGCCCGGATCGGCGAGTTCATCGAGAAGGTCAAGGACAAGAACTCCTCGGTGCGCCTGATGGGCTTCGGCCACCGCGTCTACAAGAACTACGACCCGCGCGCCAAGCTGATGCGCGAGACCTGCCACGAGGTGCTGGATGCGCTGGGCCTGCACGACGACCCGCTGTTCAAGCTGGCCATGACCCTGGAGAAGATCGCCCTGGAGGACGACTACTTCATCCAGCGCAAGCTCTACCCGAACGTGGATTTCTACTCGGGCATCGTGCAAAAGGCCATCGGGGTGCCGGTGTCGCTGTTCACGGCGATTTTCGCCCTGGCGCGCACCGTGGGCTGGATCGCCCAGCTCAACGAGATGATTTCCGATCCCGAGTACAAGATCGGGCGTCCGCGCCAGCTGTTCACGGGTTCGGCCACCCGCTCGGTGCTGCCCCTGGCCCAGCGGCCCTGAGCCGGCCGTCGTCCGATGCGGGGTTCGGGCTTTCGGGGCCAGGCCCTGAGGGCCCGATAACCCCGCTAAAATCAAGGGTCTTGCCCGCGCCTCCAGGCGCGGCAGACCCTTTTCGTTTCTCCTGCGCCGCAAGCCGGCCCGACCGCGATGGCACGCACGCTTTACGACAAACTCTGGGACGAGCACTTGGTGGACGTCGATTCCGACGGCACCGCGCTGCTGTACATCGACCGCCACCTGGTGCACGAGGTGACCAGCCCGCAGGCCTTCGAGGGCCTGGAGCTGGCCGGGCGCAAGGTGTGGCGCATCAGCGCCAACCTGGCCGTGTCCGACCACAACGTGCCGACCACGAACCGGGGCGAGGGCATCGCCGATCCCATCTCGCGCCTGCAGGTCGACACCCTCGACCGCAATTGCGACGCGCAGGGCATCACCCAGTTCAAGATGAATGACCGCCGCCAGGGCATCGTGCACGTCATCGGCCCCGAGCAGGGCGCGACGCTGCCGGGCATGACGGTGGTCTGCGGCGACTCGCACACCAGCACCCACGGGGCCTTCGGCGCGCTGGCCTTCGGCATCGGCACCAGCGAGGTCGAGCATGTGCTGGCCACGCAGACCCTGCTGGCGCGCAAGATGAAGAACATGCTGGTGTGGATCGGCGGCAGCCTGGGGCCGGGCTGCACCGCGAAGGACCTGGCGCTGGCCGTGATCGGGCGCATCGGCACCGCCGGCGGCACGGGCTGCACCATCGAGTTCGCCGGTCCCGCGGTGCGCGCGCTGAGCATGGAAGGGCGCATGACCCTGTGCAACATGGCCATCGAGGCTGGCGCGCGCGCCGGGCTGGTGGCCGTGGACGAGACCACGCTGCGCTACATCCAGGGCCGGCCCTACGCCCCCACCGGGGTGGAATGGGACCAGGCCCTGCGCTACTGGCGCGGCCTGCACTCCGACGCCGATGCCAGTTTCGACCTGCGCGTGGAGCTGGATGCCTCCAGCGTGCGTCCGCAGGTCACCTGGGGCACCTCGCCCGAGATGGTCGTGGCCATCGACGAGCGCGTGCCGGATCCGGAGAAGCAGCCGGATCCCGTCAAGCGCGCCGCCATGGAGCGCGCGCTCGAGTACATGAACCTGCAGCCCGGCAAGCCCATCGCCGACATCCGCATCGACAAGGTGTTCATCGGCTCCTGCACCAACTCGCGCATCGAGGACCTGCGCGAGGCGGCCAAGGTGCTGGCGGGCAAGCGCATCGCCCCGAACGTGCGCCTGGCGCTGGCGGTGCCGGGCTCCGGCCTGGTCAAGGCGCAGGCCGAGCGCGAGGGCCTGGACAAGATATTCCTGGCCGCGGGCTTCGAATGGCGTGAACCGGGCTGTTCCATGTGCCTGGCCATGAACGCCGACCGGCTGGAGCCGGGCGAGCGCTGCGCCTCGACCTCGAATCGCAATTTCGAGGGACGCCAGGGCCAGGGCGGCCGCACGCACCTGCTCAGCCCGGCGATGGCCGCGGCCGCGGCGGTGGCCGGCCATTTCGTCGACGTGCGAGGGGCCTGAGCCTACCGGGCCCTTGCCAACCAGGAAGCCAGTACCCATGCAAGCCTTCACCGTGCACCAGGGCGTGGTGGTGCCCATCGACCGTGAAAACGTCGACACCGACGCGATCATCCCCAAGCAGTTCCTCAAGTCCATCCGTCGCACCGGCTTCGGCCCCAACCTGTTCGACGAGTGGCGCTACCTGGACCACGGCGAGCCGGGGCAGGACCCGGCCTCGCGCCGGCCGAACCCGGACTTCGTGCTCAACCAGCCGCGCTATCAGGGCGCCAGCATCATGCTGGCGCGCAAGAACTTCGGCTGCGGTTCCTCCCGCGAGCACGCACCCTGGGCCATCGAGCAGTGGGGCATCCGTGCCCTGATCGGCTCGTCCTTCGCCGACATCTTCTTCAACAACTGCTTCAAGACCGGCCTGCTTCCCATCGTGCTGCCCGAGCACGAGGTGGCCCGCATGTTCGACGAGGTGGCGGCCTTCCCCGGTTATGCACTGACCGTGGACCTGCCGCGCCAGCGCGTGGTCAAGCCCGACGGCACCGAGCTGCCCTTCGAGATCACCGAATTCCGCAAGCACTGCCTGGTGGGCGGGCTCGACGAGATCGGGCTGACCCTGCGCAAGGCGGACAAGGTGCGTGCCTTCGAGGCCGAGCGCATCGCGCGCATGCCCTGGCTGGCCCACCGCATTCTCTGAATTCCCCGGCCCATTTCCCAGAAAGCCAATCGCATGAACATCGCAGTCCTGCCGGGCGACGGCATCGGCCCCGAAATCATCGAGCAGGCGATGCGCGTGCTCCAGCGCCTGCGCGCCGACGGCCTGAAGCTCGAATTCGAGTTCGCCGACGTCGGTGGCACCGCCTACGAGCGCCACGGACATCCCCTTCCCCCCGCCACGCTGGCGCTGGCGCAGCGCGCCGACGCGGTGCTGTTCGGCGCCGTGGGGGATCCGCGCTTCGACCGGCTCGAGCGCGCGTTGCGCCCCGAGCAGGCCATCCTGGGCCTGCGCAAGAACCTGGGTCTGTTCGCCAACCTGCGCCCGGCGATCCTCTATCCGGAACTCGCGCAGGCTTCGTCCCTGAAGGCCGAGGTCGTGTCCGGACTGGACATCCTCATCGTGCGCGAACTCACCGGCGACATCTATTTCGGACAGCCCCGTGGGCGTCGGGATGCCCCCGACGGAGCCTTCGCGGGCCAGCCCGAAGCCTTCGACACCATGCGCTACAGTCGCCCGGAGATCGAGCGCATCGCCCACGTCGCCTTCCAGGCCGCGCGCACCCGCAAGGCGGCCGGGCATGCCGGGCGCGTGACCAGCGTGGACAAGGCCAACGTGCTCGAGACCTTCCAGTTCTGGAAGGACGTGGTGACCGAGGTGCATGCGCAGTATCCCGACATCGAACTCGAGCACATGTACGTGGACAACGCGGCCATGCAACTGGTGCGCGCGCCCAAGAAGTTCGACGTCGTGGTCACGGGCAACATGTTCGGCGACATCCTGTCCGACGAGGCCGCGATGCTCACCGGCTCCATCGGCATGCTGCCCTCGGCCTCGCTGAACGAGCAGGGCCGCGGCCTGTACGAGCCCTCGCA
This sequence comes from Pseudomonadota bacterium, assembly GCA_021846965.1. GTDB lineage: Bacteria > Pseudomonadota > Gammaproteobacteria > Burkholderiales > Burkholderiaceae_C > Thiomonas_A. The sequence goes on from JAJZWA010000002.1 coordinate 108,197, forward strand.
CGGCTCGGCGCCCGATATTGCCGGGCGCGGCCTGGCCAACCCGCTGGCCACCATCCTCAGCGCGGCCATGATGCTGCGTTACTCCCTGGGCCAGCCCGAGGCCGCGCTGCGCGTGGAAAAGGCCGTGCGCGAGGTGCTGCGCCAGGGCCTGCGCACCGCCGACATCGCCGAGCCGGGCCAGGCCAGCGTGGGCACGGCGCGCATGGGCGACGCCGTGGTCGCGGCGCTGGGCTGAGCGTTCCCCAGGCATCCTCCGGTATCGGCAATCCAAGGACATCAACAACATGGCAAAGCAGCGTGTCGGCCTGGTGGGCTGGCGTGGCATGGTGGGTTCGGTGCTCATGCAGCGCATGCGCGCCGAGGGCGACCTCGATCTCATCGAGGCGGTGTACTTCTCGACCAGCAATGCCGGGGGCCAGGCGCCCGACGGCTCGGCGCTGCAGGATGCCTCCGACCTGGACGCGCTGCGCGCCTGCGACATCGTCCTCACCGCGCAGGGTGGCGACTACACCAGCGCGGTGTTCGAGCCGCTGCGCGCGACCGGCTGGAAGGGGCACTGGATCGACGCGGCCTCCACGCTGCGCATGCGCGACGACGCGGTGATCGTGCTGGATCCGGTGAACCGCCCGGTGATCGATGCCGCGCTGGCGCGTGGCGGGCGCAACTGGATCGGCGGCAACTGCACGGTCAGTTGCATGCTGATGGGCGTGGGCGCGCTGTTCAAGGCGGGTCTGGTCGAGTGGATGAGCTCGATGACCTACCAGGCGGCCTCCGGCGGCGGGGCGCAGCACATGCGCGAGCTGCTCACCCAGTTCGGCACCCTGAACGCCGCGGTGCGCGGCCTGCTGGACGATCCGGCCTCGGCCATCCTGGACATCGACCGCGGGGTCATCGACACCCAGCGCGCGCTGCCCGCGGCCGACACGCGCCATTTCGAGGTTCCGCTGGGAGGCAGCCTGATCCCCTGGATCGACAAGGACCTGGGCAACGGCGTGTCGCGCGAGGAGTGGAAGGGCGGCGCCGAGACCAACAAGATCCTGGGCCACGCCCAGCCCGTGCCGGTGGACGGACTGTGCGTGCGCATCGGCGCCATGCGCTGCCACAGCCAGGCGCTCACCTTCAAGTTGCGCCGGGACGTGCCGTTGACCGAGATCGAGGCCATGATTGCCGCCGATAACGAGTGGGTCAAGGTGGTTCCGAACACCCGTGAGGCGAGCATGCGCGAGCTCACCCCGGTGGCGGTCACCGGCACGCTGGGGATTCCGGTCGGGCGCCTGCGCAAGATGGCCATGGGTCCGGAGTACCTGAGTGCCTTTACCGTGGGCGACCAGTTGTTGTGGGGGGCGGCGGAACCGTTGCGCAGGATGTTGCGCATACTTTTGCAGGCTTGAGCAGCATTCTGTCCGGCGGTCTTTCGGGGGCGCCGGTTTGCATGCGCGCCACGCCGATCCGGGGCGCAATGCCAATTCCTGCCGGTTTCCGCGGGACGATTGGTTACTATCCCATGCGAAACCCCTGCAACGCAGTTTGCAATCAAGGGGATGGGGGCGTGCATTGAAGCGATGGATGAGCCTGCGGGCGGATTCGCACGCGTAGCCGGGCAACCATGCAGATCAGGGGAAGCAACGTGGCCAAATGGCGTCAAGCAATGGGTGTGGCTTGTCTGGCGGCACTGCCGGGAGCCGTACCGCTGGCCGGGGCCTTCGGCCTCGGGCATGTGGTGGTGCTGTCCACGCTCGGCCAGCCGCTGAGTGCGAACATCGAAATCACCCAGATCACCCCCGACGAGGCGCAGTCCTTGCGGGTCGGGGTCGCGCCGGATTCGATGTACGAGGCGCGTCACCTGAACTACAGCGACGCCTTGCAGGGGGCGACCGTCCTGCTGCGCCAGGACGCCTCCGGGCATCCCTACCTGCACCTGAGCGGCACGCGCCCCGTGCACGAACCCTTCGTCGACCTGTTGCTGCGCGCCGACTGGTCGAGCGGGGAAATCACCCGCAACTACACCCTGTTGCTGGATCCCCCGGGCTTCCGCGAACCCGGCGTGGCGCCCATCGCTCCGCGGGCGCCGGCGCCGCTGGCCCAGGCCGTGCAGCGCACCCTGCCGGCGCCGCACCCGAGTCCGGCTTCGCGCTCGGGCTACACCGTGCAGCGCGGTGACACCCTGTTCTCGATCGCACGCTCCTATGCGGGCGGCGAAGTGTCGCTGGACCAGATGCTGGCGGCCCTCTACAGCGCCAACCAGGGGGCCTTCATCGACGGCGACATCAACCGGCTGCGTGCCGGCGCCGTGCTGAAGGTGCCCTCGGCCCGCCAGGCCGACGCCCTCAGCGCCAGCCAGGCCCACCAGATCATCGTCGCCCACAGCGGGGATTTCGCCGCCTATCGCAGGCGTCTGGCCGAACTCAGCCCGACCCAGGCCGGCGGCCATGCGCGCAGCATGCACGGCACGGTGCAGGCGCAGGTCCAGGAACCCGGCAATGGCGCCTCGGGCCCGCAGTCGCAGCTGCGACTGAGCCAGGCCGGGGCGGCCCTGCCGGGACAGACCGCCGAGGCGAACTGGATCGCCGCGCAGAAGCAGGCCGAAGCGCTGGCGGCCAAACTGGCGGCGGCGAAGGCCGACGTGGCCGCGCTGGCCAAGCTGGCGGCCAGCGCCAGCGCCGCGGCGCGCGCCATGCAGCCCGGTGCCGCGCCCGTGCCCCCGGCCTCGCAGGCCGCCCCCCATGCCTCGGCGGCTGCCGCCGCGGCCTCGGTGCCCGCGCGTCCGAGCGCTTCCGCCCCGGCCTCGGCCGCGGCGCGCGCCTCGGCCTCCGCGCCAGGCGCCACGGCCAGCCAGGCCGCCGCGGCCAGCGCGCCGCTGCATACCGCTTCGGCCGCTCCCAAGCCGGCGCCGGCGCAGCCGGCGGCGAAGCCCGGTGCCAAGCCGCACGAGCCGGCTGCGGAGCCGCATGGCTCGGGCGGCCTGTTCGGAGGCCTGCTGGCCAACCCGCTGCTGGCTCCTGCCGGGCTGCTGCTGGGCGTGCTGCTGGCCGGGTGGGCCGTGCTGCGGCGCCGCCGCGCCTCGGGAGGAGGGCAGGCCTCGGTGTTCGACAGCCACATGGGCGGAACCGACAGTTTCTTCGGCGCCAGCGGCGGCGAGCGCGTGGACACCAACAACAGCACCCTGGGCTCGTCGATGCAGTACTCGCCCAGCCAGGTGGAAAGCGTGGATGTCGACCCGGTGGCCGAGGCCGACGTCTACCTGGCCTACGGACGGGACCTGCAGGCCGAGGAGATCCTGAAGGAAGCCCTGAAGAACCATCCGGACCGCAATGCGGCCCGGCTCAAGCTGCTGGAGATCTACGCCAAGCGCAAGGACGCGCGTTCCTTCGAGCTGACCGCGGCCGAATTGTTCACCCGCACCGACGGCACCGGCGAGGAATGGAAGAAGGTGCAGGAGCTCGGGCGCGGCCTGGACGCCGCCAATCCCCTGTACCACAACACCCAACCGCCCATGATGGGCAGTTCGGCGACCACCATCACCGGCGGGGATTTCGATGCCAGCCAGTCGGCGTCCACCGAGCCGGCGCCCACGATGCCGCCGACCGAGCTGCTGGCGGGCCTGCCCTCCCTGTCCGGCCTCGAAGAGCCGGCCGGCTCGGGTTCCGCGCTGGACCTGAGCCTGGATCTGGGGGGCGAGAGCGCCTCGCATCCCGCCGAGGCCGCCGCCGCTCCCGCGGCCGAGGAGCCCAAGGACATGGGGCTGGATTTCGACCTCTCGGCGCTGACCCTTCCGCCTGCCGCCGAGCCGGCCGCGCCGGCCGCGCCTTCGACGGCCAAGGAGCCGGCGCCGCTGGAGTTCGATCTCGGCCTGCCCCCGGTGGCCGAGCCGGCGCCCCCCGCGCCCGCGCAGGCGCTGGACACGCGCCTGGCGCTGGTGGAGGAAAGCCGCGCCATGGGCGACCTGGACACGGCGCGCCACCTGCTGCACGAGATCATCGCCGAGAGCGACGGCGAGACCCGCGCGCAGGCCGAGAAGCTGCTCGCGCAGCTGGGCTGAGTCCCATGCACGGGAGAGCCGCGCGAGCATGCGCATCGCGCTGGGGCTGAGCTACCGCGGTTGCGCCTACCAGGGCTGGCAGAGCCAGCCCGGTGGCGCCACCGTGCAGGACCGCCTGGAGCAGGCGCTGCGCGAGTTCACCGGCGCCTCGCTGCGCGTGGTGTGCGCGGGGCGCACGGATGCCGGCGTGCACGCCCTGCAGCAGGTGGTGCATTTCGACTCCCCGGTGCAGCGTGCGGCCCAGTCCTGGGTGCGCGGGCTCAACACCTTTCTCCCCCCCGACATCAGCGTGCTGTGGTCGCGCGAGCCGGGCGAGGGCTTCCATGCCCAGAAGAGCGCGCAGTCGCGGCGCTACCGCTATGTGCTGGTGCAGCATCCGGTGCGACCGGCACTGCTGCATGGCCTGGTGGGCTGGACGCATCACCGGCTGGACGCGCAGGCCATGCGTGAAGGCGCCGCGCATCTGCTCGGCGAGCATGATTTCACCTCCTTCCGCGCCAGTTCCTGCCAGGCGCGAAGCCCCTGCAAGACCCTGCACGGGATCGGCATCGCGCTGGCGCCGGACGGGCGGACCTGGAGTTTCGACTTCCACGCCAATGCCTTTCTGCACCATATGGTGCGCAACATCATGGGCTGCCTGGTCGCCGTGGGCAGCGGGGCGCGCGATCCTGCCTGGATCGCCAGGGTGCTGGGCGCGCGCGACCGCTCCGTGGCGGCGCCGACCTTCATGCCCGACGGGCTGTATTTCGCCGGGCCCGGCTATGCGGCACAATGGCCGATCCCGGCGCCTGTCCTGGATCTTCCCCACCTGCTGGCCTGAGTGCCGGCCTGAACGCCTCGAGCATGCACCGAACCCGCATCAAGATCTGCGGCATCACCCGTCCCGGCGACGCGGTGGAGGCGGCACGGGCCGGGGCCGATGCCATCGGCCTGGTGTTCTATCCGCCCAGCCCGCGCGCCGTGAACTTGCGTCAGGCGCTGGAGATCGTGCGCGAACTGCCGCCGCTGGTCGGGGTGGTGGCGCTGTTCGTGCGTGCCGAGCCGCAAAGGGTGCGCGAGGTCATCGACGCGCTGCATCCCTCGCTGCTGCAATTCCACGGCGACGAGAGCGTCGAGGAGTGCGAGTCCTTCGGGCATCCCTACCTGCGTGCCCTGCGCATGCGCCCGGGGGTGGATTTGCTAGACTTGGGGGTCCGGCATGCGCATGCGCGCGGCCTGCTGCTGGATGCCTTCGTCGAGGGATTCGGCGGGGGTGGAGAGGTCTTCGATTGGTCACTCATTCCAACAAACGTCGGCAGTCCCATCGTTTTGTCTGGTGGGTTGCGTGCCGGAAATGTGGCGCAGGCGATCCTGCGGGTTCGCCCCTGGGCGGTTGACGTCTCTTCGGGCGTCGAATCCGCCAAGGGTGTGAAGGATGCCGCGGCGATGCGAGAATTCGTCGCCGCGGTGCGCGCGGCCGATGCCGCGGTGCAGCAAGCCGGTGGCGACCCGCAAGCGGGGCGCTGAGGCGCGCGGCGCCGGGCAGATGGCCAGGTCCCCTTGTCCAGCATCGCCGATTCCATCATGCTTTCCTACGACCTTCCGGATGCCCAGGGCCACTTCGGCCCCTACGGCGGCAGTTTCGTCGCCGAGACCCTGTTCAAGGCCCTCGATGAACTCAAGGACGCCTACGCGCGCTTTCGCGCCGATCCCGAGTTCCAGGCCGAATACCACAACGAGCTTCGGCATTTCGTCGGGCGCCCGAGCCCGATCTACCACGCCGCCCGCCTGAGCCGCGAGCTTGGAGGGGCGCAGATCTACCTCAAGCGCGAGGACCTCAACCACACCGGCGCGCACAAGATCAACAACACCATCGGCCAGGCCATGCTGGCGCAGCGCATGGGCAAGCGCCGTGTGATCGCCGAGACCGGGGCCGGCCAGCACGGCGTGGCCAGCGCCACCGTGGCGGCACGCTATGGCATGCAGTGCGTGGTCTACATGGGCGCCGAGGACGTCAAGCGCCAGTCGCCCAACGTGTACCGCATGCACCTGCTGGGCGCCGAGGTGGTGCCCGTGCACAGCGGCTCGAAGACCCTCAAGGATGCCCTCAACGAAGCGCTGCGCGACTGGGTCACGCATGTGGAGGACACCTTCTACATCATCGGCACGGTGGCCGGTCCGCACCCCTACCCGATGATGGTGCGCGATTTCCAGCGCGTGATCGGCGACGAGTGCCTGCTGCAGATGCCCGAGCTGGTGGGGCGCCAGCCCGACGCCGTGCTGGCCTGCGTGGGCGGCGGCAGCAACGCGATGGGCATTTTCTATCCCTACATCGAGCATGCGCAGGTGCGCCTGATCGGCGTGGAGGCCGGCGGCGAAGGCCTGGCCAGCGGACGCCACGCGGCTTCGCTGGGCGCGGGCGTGCCCGGCGTGCTGCACGGCAATCGCACCTACGTGCTGCAGGACGAGGCCGGGCAGATCGCCGAGACCCACTCGGTGTCGGCGGGACTGGACTACCCCGGCGTCGGGCCCGAGCATGCCTGGCTGAAGGACAGCGGGCGCGCCGAGTACGTGGCCGTGACCGATTCGGAGGCGCTGGAGGCCTTCCACCGCCTGTGCCGCACCGAGGGCATCATCCCGGCGCTGGAGTCCAGCCACGCGCTGGCCCAGGCCATGAAGATGGCGCCGGGCATGCGCTCCGACCAGCTGCTGCTGGTGAACCTGTCGGGCCGCGGGGACAAGGACATCGGCAACATCGCCGATCTCACCCGGGCCGAGTTCTACTGCCGGCCATCCTGCAAGGGGCGAGCATGAGCCGCATCGCATCGACCTTCGCGCGCCTCGCGCAGCAGGGGCGCAAGGCGCTGATTCCCTACGTGACGGCGGGCGACCCGGCGCCGGAGACCACGGTGGCCCTGCTGCATGCGCTGGTGAGCGCCGGCGCGGACATGCTCGAGCTGGGGGTGCCGTTCTCCGACCCGATGGCCGACGGCCCGGTGATCCAGCGCGCCAACGAGCGCGCGCTGGCCCGTGGCGTCAGCCTCGCCCAGGTGCTGCAGTGGGCGCGCGAGTTCCGCGCCGCCGATGCCCGGACCCCGCTGGTGCTGATGGGCTACGCCAACCCGATCGAGCGCTTCGGGGTCGAGGCCTTCGTCGCATCCTGCGCGGACTGCGGCGTCGACGGCGTGCTGGTGGTCGACTACCCGCCTGAGGAAGCAGGCGAGTTCGCCGCGCGCCTGCGCGCCGCGGGCATCGATCCGATCTTCCTGCTCGCGCCGACCTCCACCGCGCAGCGCATGGAACAGGTCGACCGCCTGGCCGGCGGCTATGTCTACTACGTCTCGCTCAAGGGCGTGACGGGTGCCGCGCACCTGGACGTGGCCCAGGTGTCGCAGCGCGTGGGGGAACTGCGCCGCCACGTGCACCTTCCGCTGGCCGTGGGTTTCGGCATCCGCGATGCGGCCGGCGCGGCCGCGGTGGCCGGCTGCGCCGATGCGGTGATCATCGGCTCGCGCATCATCGAGTTGATGGAGCACAGCGGCGACGGCGAGGCCCTCGCCGCCGCATCCGATTTCCTGCGCGGGGTGCGCGCGGCCGTCGACCGTGTGGCGGCCGGCTCCGGCAACCCGGCATTCGAGGAGGTTTCCCGATGAGTTGGCTCGAAAAACTGCTGCCCCCGAAGATCCAGCCCTCCGAGGCCGGCAGCCGGCGCCAGATGCCCGAGGGCCTGTGGCTCAAGTGCCCTTCCTGCGAGACCGTGCTGTACAAGACCGATCTCGAGCAGAACCAGTACGTGTGTCCCAAATGCGCCCACCATATGCGCATCGGCGCGCGCCAGCGCCTGGATGCGCTGCTCGACGGCGAGGGGCGCTACGAGATCGGGCAGGAGGTGCTGCCCATCGACGCGCTGAAGTTCAAGGACAGCCGCAAGTACCCGGAGCGCCTGCGCGAGGCGCTGGAGACCACCCAGGAGACCGATGCCCTGGTGGTCGTGGGCGGCGCGATCCAGAGCGTTCCGGTGGTCGTGGCCTGTTTCGAGTTCGAGTTCATGGGCGGCTCCATGGGTTCGGTGGTGGGCGAGCGCTTCGTGCGCGGCGTCGACACCGCGCTGGAGCAGAAGGTGCCCTTCCTGTGCTTCACCGCCACCGGCGGTGCGCGCATGCAGGAAGGCCTGCTCAGCCTGATGCAGATGGCCAAGACCAACGCCGCGCTGGCTCGACTGGCCAAGGCGCGCATTCCCTACGTGAGCGTGCTCACCGATCCGACCATGGGCGGGGTCTCGGCGTCCTTCGCCTTTGTCGGCGACATCGTGCTGGCCGAGCCCAAGGCGCTGATCGGCTTCGCCGGGCCGCGGGTGATCGAGAACACCGTGCGCGAGAAGCTTCCCGAAGGGTTCCAGCGTTCGGAATTCCTGCAGCAAAAGGGCGCGGTCGACCGCATCGTCGACCGCCGTGAACTGCGCGGCGAACTCGCCCGCATGCTCGCCATGCTGCAGCGACAGCCCGCCGATGCCGTCGTCGGCTGAGCGCGTCGCCGCGGCCGCCCCCATGGAACAGTGGGGGCTGGAGGAATGGCTGGATCACGCGCAGCGCCTGCACGCGCAGGCCATCGAGCTGGGGCTGGAGCGGGTGCAGCGCGTGCGCGAGGCCATGGGCCTGCGCCTGGACGCCACCGTGTTCACCGTCGGCGGCACGAATGGCAAGGGCTCCACCTGCGCCTTCATCGAGCAGGTGCTGCTGGCCGCGGGCTATCGCGTGGGCGTCTATTCCTCGCCGCACCTGGTGCACTTCGAGGAGCGCTGCCGCATCGGCGGCGCGCCGGTCGACGCGCAGGCGCTGCCGGCACACATGCTGGCGGTCGAACGCGCGCGCAGCGGCCTGCAGCCGCCGGTGCCCCTGACCTATTTCGAGTTCACCACCCTGGCCATCCTGGACCTGCTCGCCGCCTCGCGACTGGATGCCGTCGTGCTGGAAGTCGGCATGGGTGGGCGACTGGACGCGGTCAACGTGATCGACGCCGACTGCGCGGTGGTCACCGGTGTGGCGCTGGACCACATGGAATTCCTCGGCCCCGACCGCGAGGCCATCGGTTTCGAGAAGGCAGGCATCTTCCGGGCCGGCCGCAGCGCCGTGGTGGCCGACCCCGATCCGCCGCGCAGCCTGCTCGACCATGCCGAGGCGCTGGGCTTGCGGCTGTGGCGTGTCGGGCGGGATTTCGGCTGGAGCAGCGCGGACCGCCAGCAATGGGACTACCTGGGCCCCACGCGCAGGATTCCCGGCCTGGCCTACCCGACGATGCGCGGTGTGCGCCAGTTGCGCAACGCCAGTGCCGCCCTCGCGGCGCTGGAAGCCGTGCGCGAACGCCTGCCGGTGAGCGCGCAGGATGTGCGCCTGGGCCTGGCCCAGGCCGAGCTTCCCGGACGTTTCCAGGTGTTGCCGGGCCAGCCGGCCGTGGTGCTCGACGTGGCCCACAATCCGGAAGCGGCCGCGGTGCTCGCCGAAAGTCTGGACGCGATGGGGTATTTCCCAAATACCCATGCAGTGTTTGGGGCTATGGCGGACAAGGATCTCGCGGGCATCGTGGCGGCGCTGTCGCCGCTGGTGCAGGTATGGCATCTGTGCGACCTGCCCACGCCGCGCGCAGCGACCGCGCAGCATCTGCGCGGCCTGCTGGCTCCGCAGGCGCGCGCGTCCTGCCACGAGTCGCCGCGCGCCGCGCTGGCCGACGCGCTGTCCCAGGTCCAGCCCACCGATAGAATCGTGGTTTTCGGCTCCTTCTTCACGGTCGGCGACGTGCTTGCGCAACGCGCGCAGCGCGCCGGCGGTTCCTGAAGCCGCCCGGCCCCTGGGCGGGGCGTGCCGAAGCCGCCCGTCCGCCGAGTCCACCACATCCATGAAATTGCCCGGAAAGCGCGCCAAGGAAAGCTCCCGCGCCGGCGAGTCCGTCGCACGGCAGGCGCAGAGCGAGGAAACCTTGCGTCTGCGCGCGCGCAGGCGCCTGATCGGCGCCGTGGCCCTGGTGCTCACGGGCGTGGTGGTGTTCCCGCTGATTTTCGAGACCCAGCCGCGCCCGGTGGCCTCCAGCATCGCGCTCATCGTGCCGCCGCAGAACCAGGCCAGCTCGGTGGCGCCCCCCGCGGCCGCGGCCTCGCGCGCGCTGCCCGCGGCCCAGGCGGCGCCTGGCGCCGCGCCGGCCGCACGCGGCTCGACGGCTCCGGCTCCGGCTCCGGCTCCGGCTCCGGCTCCGGCTCCGGCTCCGGCTCCGGCTCCGGCTCCCGCTCCCGCTCCCGCTCCCGCTCCGACCCCGGCTCCCGCTCGGGCCCCGGCGCCGGCGCCGGCGCCGGCTCCCGAAGCCGCGGCGCGCAAGGCCGCCGCGGCGCAGCCGCAAGCCAGGGTGCAGCAGCCGGGCGCGCAGGCCGCGCCAGCTCGGCCCGCGGCCAGACCCGCCCCCCAGGTCGCGCAGGCGCGCCAGGCGCTCGCCGCGCTGGAGGACAAGGCTCCCTCGCAGATCTCCGCCGCCCAGGCCGAGCGCGCCGCGGCGCGCCAGGCCGCGCCCGCCGCCCCGGCCAACGATCGCTTCGTGGTGCAGGCCGGGGCCTACGCCGATGCCGCCACCGCACGCGAGGTGCGCCGGCGCATCGACGCCATCGGCCTGCACAGCTACACCCAGGTGGTGGACACCCCGGCCGGCAAGCGCGTGCGCGTGCGGGTGGGTCCCTTCGCCTCGCATAGCCAGGCCGAGCACGCGCTAGCGCGTATTCGCGCGCTGGGTATTTCCGCCGCCGTGCTGAGCCTGTGAACATCCTGGACTGGCTGTTGCTCGCGGGGCTGCTGCTGTCGGCCCTGGTGGGATTGCTGCGTGGTGCCGCCTACGAGCTGATCGCGCTGGGCGGCTGGTTCGCCGCCTTCGTGCTCGCCCACCTGTACGCCGCCTGGCTGGGCGCCTACCTGCTGGGCGGACTGGTGCAGCAGCCCGAGCTGCGCACCGCCCTGGCCTTCGTGGCCTGCTTCGTGCTCGTGCTGCTGGCCGCCGGCGTGCTGGCCACGCTGGCGCGCCTGCTGCTGCGCTCGACCGGGCTGGGCATGCTCGATCGCAGCCTGGGTGCCGTGTTCGGGGTGGTTCGCGGCGCGCTGGTCATCGTGCTGCTGGCATGGGCGGCCGGCTACACCCAGCTTCCCTCCAGCCAGGTGTGGCAAGGTTCGCTGCTGGCGCCGCTGGCCTCGGCGGGCGCCGCGCGTGTCGCTCCCTGGCTGCCCCTCGATCACGCAGGGGGTCGCCCAGGATGGGCCCGGAGCCCCTGGGGGAACGAGCGCCCCGGCCTCGAGGCCCTTCTTCCCGCGCCGGGCGCGAGCCTGCCCGCGGCCCGGGCGCGCTGATCCCCGCGCGTCCATTCGTCTGCCTGACCCTGGAGTACCCGAATCATGTGTGGAATCGTCGGCGTGGTCTCGAAGCAGCCCGTGAACCAGATGATCTACGACGCGCTGCTTCTGCTGCAGCATCGCGGCCAGGACGCGGCCGGAATCGTCACCGGACAGGGCGGCAAGCTGTACATGCAAAAGGCCCGCGGGATGGTGCGCGACGTGTTCCGCACGCGGACCATGCGCGCGCTGCCGGGCGATTACGGCCTGGGCCAGGTGCGCTATCCGACCGCCGGCAGCGCCGACAGCGAGGAGGAGGCCCAGCCCTTCTACGTCAACGCGCCCTTCGGGCTCGCACTGGCCCACAACGGCAACCTCACCAACACCGATACCCTGCGCAGCGAACTCGCGGGCGCGGACCACCGGCACATCAACACCGGCTCCGACTCGGAGGTGCTGCTCAATGTGCTGGCGCGCGAACTCGACCTCGTCTCCGACGGCCTGCCCCTCAAGCCCGAGGATCTGTTCCGCGCGGTGCGTGGCGTGCACCGTCGCGTGCGCGGCTCCTACGCGGTGGTGGTGCTGATCGCCGGACACGGGCTGCTGGCCTTTCGCGACCCCTTCGGCATCCGGCCCCTGTGCGTGGGCAGCAGCGAGACCGACGGTGTCATGGTGGCCAGTGAATCGGTGGCGCTGGAGGGCAACGGCTTTCGCCTGCTGCGCGACATCGCGCCCGGCGAGGCCTTGTACGTGGACCTGCAGGGCAATATGCGCTTCGAGCAGTGCGCCGAGGCGCCGCGCCTGAATCCCTGCATTTTCGAGTTCGTGTACCTCGCCCGTCCCGATTCGGTGCTGGACGGCATCTCGGTGTACCAGGCGCGCCTGAACATGGGCGAGACCCTGGCGCAGCGCGTGATCTCGGTGATGCCGCCCAGCGAGATCGACGTGGTCATCCCGGTGCCTGAATCCAGCCGCCCTTCGGCCATGCAACTGGCGTGGAAGCTGGGGCGGCCCTACCGCGAGGGTTTCGTGAAGAATCGCTACGTGGGGCGCACCTTCATCATGCCCGGGCAGGCCGTGCGCAAGCGCTCGGTGCGCCAGAAGCTCAACGCCATCACCCAGGAATTCGACGGGCGCAACGTTCTGCTGGTGGATGACTCCATCGTGCGCGGCACCACGTCGCGCGAGATCGTGCAGATGGCTCGCGAGGCCGGGGCGCGCAAGGTGTACCTGGCCTCGGCCGCGCCCCCGGTGCGCTATCCCAATGTCTATGGCATCGACATGCCCACCGCGGCCGAGTTGGTCGCGCATGGGCGCGACGTCGAGGAGATCCGCCGGCTGATCGGCGCCGATGCGCTGATCTACCAGGACCTGGAGGCGATGAAGCGCGCGGTGCGCCGCGTGCGCGCGGACATCGAAACCTTCGAGGCCTCCTGCTTCGACGGCTGCTACATCACCGGCGACGTGGACGCCGCGCTGCGCGGATCGCGCACGCAGGACTGCGACGCCCCGGGTGGCGGCATGCTCGCCTTGCAGGGCCAGGACCGCGAGGAGGCGCAATCGTGAGCTCCCGCGCCGACGATCCCCGCGAGGACGCGCCGTCCTGGCACCCCGACACCGTGGCCGTGCGTGCCTCGGTGCCGCGCACGCCCTATGGCGAGCACAGCGAGGCGCTGTTCCTGAGCAGCAGTTTCGTGCAGCAGGACGCGCACAGTGCCGCCGCCCTCTTCGCCGGCGAAGAGGAAGGCTTCATCTATTCGCGGTTCTCCAACCCCAGCGTGGCTGCGATGGAAACCCGCCTGGCCGCGCTGGAAGGCGCGCAGGCGGCCATGGCCACGGCCAGCGGCATGGGCGCCATCACGCTGCTGATGCTGGGCCTGCTGCGCGCGGGCGACCATGTGGTGTGCTCGCGCTCGGTATTCGGCTCCACCATCAAGCTCATCGGGGACGTCTTCGGCAAGTTCGGGGTCGAGACCAGCTTCGTCTCGCAGACCGACGTGCAGGAGTGGAAGACCGCGATGCGCCCGGGGCGCACGCGCCTGTTGTTCGCCGAGACGCCCAGCAATCCGCTGACCGAGGTCTGCGACATCGCCGCGCTGGCCGCGCTGGCCCATGACGGCGGGGCGCTGCTGGTCGTGGACAACTGTTTCTGCTCGCCCGCGCTGCAGCGTCCGCTGGAATTCGGCGCGGATATCGTGATGCACTCGGGCACCAAGTTTCTCGACGGCCAGGGCCGCACCCTGGCCGGTGCGCTGTGCGGCACCCGCGAGCTCATCGAGGGGCGCCTGCTGCCCGTGCAGCGCAGCGCGGGCATCAGCCTGTCGCCCTTCAATGCCTGGGTCGTGCACAAGGGCATGGAGACCCTGGCGTTGCGCGTGCAGGCGCAAAGCGCGCGGGCCCTGGAGCTGGCGCTGTGGCTGCAGCAGCAGCCCGCGGTGGCTCGCGTGCACTATCCCGGACTGGTGTCGCACCCCCAGCACGCGCTGGCCATGAAGCAGCAGTCGGGGCAGGGCGGCGCCGTACTGTCCTTCGACCTGCGCGCCGACCGTCCGGAGCAGGCGCGCGAGCGCGCCTTCGCGCTGATCGACGCCACGCGCCTGTGCTCGATCACGGCCAATTTCGGCGATACCCGCACGACCATCACCCATCCGGCCAGCACCTCCCACGGGCGCCTCAGCGAGGAGCAGCGCGGTGCCGCCGGCATCGGCCAGGGGCTGATCCGCATCGGCGTGGGCCTGGAACACCCGACGGACCTGCAGGCCGATCTGGCGCCCGGCCTGCGAGCGGCCGGCGATTGATCCAGGCTTCCAGCATCCCAGCTTCGCGCACCCCATGACCTCGACACCGGTACGTACCCGCTTCGCACCCAGCCCGACCGGCTTCATCCACCTCGGGAACATCCGCTCGGCGCTGTATCCCTGGGCCTTCGCGCGTCACCACGGCGGTCAGTTCGTGCTGCGCATCGAGGACACCGACACCGAGCGCTCGACCCAGGCCGCGGTGGACGTGATCCTCGAGTCCATGCAGTGGATGGGTCTGCACTACGACGAGGGTCCCATCTACCAGATGCAGCGCATGCAGCGCTACCGCGAGGTGCTGCGCCAGCTGGTCGAGGCGGGCCACGCCTATCCCTGCTACATGAGCACCACCGAGCTCGACGCCCTGCGCGAGCGCCAGATGGCGGCCGGGCTCAAGCCGCGCTACGACGGAACCTGGCGTCCGGAGCCGGGCAAGACCCTGCCTACCGTGCCGCAGGGCGTGCAGCCGGTGCTGCGCTTTCGCACTCCCGCCCACGGCAGCGTGAGCTGGATGGATCGCGTCAAGGGCCAGGTCAGCTTCGACAACGCCGAGCTCGACGACCTGGTGATCGCGCGACCGGACGGAACGCCGACCTACAACTTCTGCGTCGTGGTCGACGACATCGACATGCGCATCACGCATGTGATCCGCGGCGACGACCATGTCAACAACACGCCGCGCCAGATCCACATCTTTCGCGCACTGGGCAGCGAGCCGCCGGTGTACGCCCATCTGCCGACGGTGCTCAACGAGCAGGGCGACAAGCTGTCCAAGCGCAGCGGCGCGAAGAGCGTTCTGCAGTACCGCGACGAGGGGTACCTGGCCGATGCCATGGTCAACTACCTTGCCCGCCTGGGCTGGTCGCATGGCGACGACGAACTGTTCAGCCGCGAGCAGTTCGTGCAGTGGTTCGACCTCGATCACCTCGGCCGCTCGGCGGCCCAGTTCGACGGTGAGAAGCTCAAGTGGGTCAACGCCCAGTATCTGCGCGCGCTGGAGCCGCAGCGCCTGGCGCAGTTGCTGCGCCCCTTCCTGGAAGGCCTGGGGCTGCGAGAGCAGGGCGTGAGCCTGGAGGCGGCCGCGCTGTTGTTGCGCGAGCGCGCATCGACCCTGCTCGAGATCGCCGAGCTGTGCACGATGTTCTACGCCGAGCCGAAGCCCGATGCCCAGGCGCTGGAGCCACTGCTCACGCCGCAGGTGCGCGAGGCGCTGCGGGCACTGCTGGCAAAGCTGAAGCAACTTCCCCAGTGGGACGCCGCATCGGTGGGATCCGCGCTCAAGCAGGTGCTGGGCGAGCACAAGCTGAAGATGCCCCAGTTGGCCATGCCCCTGCGCCATCTGGTCACCGGACGCGGGCAGACTCCCTCGGTGGACGCGGTGCTCGCGCTGTTCGCCCGCGAGACGGTGATGCAGCGCTTGCGCGCCGGGCTCGAGGCATCGGGGCCGGGCAGCGAGGGCCAGCCGATGGCCTGAGCTGGCAGGAGCCAGCCTGTGGCGCTGATGCCACGTTTCGGGTTACAATTACAGAATGCGCCCGAGGGGAAGGTTCCGGGGCGAAGCCCTGGATCAGTGACCGTCCACCGTGACGGTACGACGTGACGGTACGAGGTACGCCGTAACGGTACGCCGTGAAAGTCCGTCCAGGGATTCGTCAGAGGAATTTCGCAGGATGAAAACTGGGCGGTGACGGGCAAGTGTACCTGGATGCGTCGGGTTGTCCATACCCCGCAGCCGGGAGGGGCTACAGCCCCGACTTGCCGGATCCGCGACCTTCCCGCGTGGTGCTGGCAGGTCCGCGCCTCGTGTCGCGCGGGGTCGGGCCGATGATGTTTCTGGCTTTTGAAAAGGGCGAGCCGTGGCGAAAACGACGACTACTACGCGCAAATCCGGGGATGTGGACACCAGCGAATCGGTGAGCACCAAGCCCCAGGCGTCCAAGCAGGCCCCCAATCCCTGGGATCTGATGATGGAGAACGCCGCGGAGGTCGCGTCGACCTTTCGCAAGCGCCCGCAGGTGAAGGTGTCCTCGCCGTGGCGCGAGGGTTTCGGGCGTCCTCTCTCGCAGCGTTCGCGCGAGATCTACGAGCACATCACGGCGAACAAGACCCGCCTGAAGCAGAAGTGAGGCGCCGGGGCCGCCGCGGCCCCGTTCAGCACGTGCGGGCCAGGGCCTGGGCACATTCGTGCACCAGCCCCGGGCCGCGGTAGATCAGCCCGCTGTACAGCTGGACCAGATCGGCCCCGCAGCGGCGTTTTTCCAGCGCATCGGCGGCGTCCATCACGCCTCCGGCTCCGATGATGGGGTAAGCCGGCCCCAGGTGCTCGCGCAGCAGCGAGATCACGCGATTGGCCGCTTCGCGCAGCGGGGCGCCGCTCAGGCCGCCGGCCTGCTCGGCGTGGGCCAGGCCTTCGACTCCGCGGCGCGAAAGGGTGGTGTTGGTGGCGATCACGCCATCCATGCCATGGCGCACCAGCGCATCGGCCAGCGCATGCACCTGCGGGTCCGCCAGGTCCGGCGCCACTTTCAGCAGCATGGGAACACGCCGTCCCTGTTCCTGGGCCAGGCGCTCGCGTACCTCGGCCAGGCCGCCCAGCAGGCCTTCCAGCGCGTCGTCGCTTTGCAGCTGACGCAAGCCCGCCGTGTTCGGCGAGGACACGTTGACGGTCACGTAGTCGGCATGCTCATGCACGGCGCGCAGGCAGATCGCGTAGTCCTGCAGCGCCGATCCGATGGGCGTGGCGGCATTCTTGCCGATGTTCAGCCCCAGGGGTACCTCGCGGCGACTGCGCCGCACATTGCGCAGGAAGGCCTCCAGTCCCTGGTTGTTGAATCCCATGCGATTGATCAGCGCGCGCGCCTGGGGCAGCCGGAACATGCGCGGGCGCGGATTGCCGCCCTGCGCCAGCGGCGTGACCGTCCCGACCTCGACGAAGCCGAAGCCCAGCGCCGCGAGGGCGTCGATGGCCTCGCCGTTCTTGTCCAGCCCGGCGGCCAGGCCGACACGGTTGGGAAAGTCCAGCCCCAGCAGGCGCACGGGATCGATCACCCGCGGCTGCGCGAGCAGCAGGCTCAGGCCGCACTGGTGCATCGTGCGCAGCGCACCAAGGCCGAGGTGGTGGGCGGCTTCGGGATCGAGCCGGAACAGCAGCGGGCGGATCAGCGCGTATGGCAGGGGCATCGCGTGGGAGGGCTGCAAGAGCCGGTCGGAGCAGCGGCGATAATAAGGGCTTTGTCTTCCCAGGCCACGCGCTGCGACTCGGCGCGTGCGACTTCCCTCCGCATTCCCCACCCTTTTCCCGGCAGGCTCGCATGACCCAGGACGAACTCAAACAGGCTGTGGCGCAGGCGGCGCTGCGTTTCGTGGTGCCCGGCGCCGTGATCGGCGTGGGAACCGGCTCCACGGTGAACCATTTCATCGACGCGCTGGCGGGAATCCGCGATCGCGTGCGCGCGGCGGTCTCGAGCTCCGAGCGCAGCACCGAGAGGCTGCGTGCCCACGGCATCGAGGTGCTGGACCTCAACGAGGTGGGGACCCTCGGGGTCTATGTCGACGGAGCCGACGAGATCGACCCGGGCGGGGCCATGATCAAGGGCGGCGGCGGCGCGCTGACCCGCGAGAAGATCCTCGCGGAGGCGGCCGAGCAGTTCGTGTGCATCGTCGACGCCACCAAGCTGGTAACCGTGCTGGGCAACTTCGCGCTTCCGGTGGAGGTGGTGCCGATGGCGCGCGAGCTGGTGCGCTCGCGCCTGCGCGACCTGGGCGGCGAGCCCCGGCTTCGCGAAGGCTACCTCACCGACAACGGCAACCAGATCCTCGACGTGCACGGGCTGCGCATCGAGCATCCGGCGGAGCTGGAAAGCCGCCTGAACCAGATTCCCGGCGTGGTCACGGTGGGACTGTTCGCGCGCCGCGGCGCGGATGTCGCGCTGGTCGGCACGGCCGAGGGCGTGTCGCAGCGCGACTACGCCTGAGCGGCCCGCAGGACCTCTGCGGACCGTCCGCCAGGCTCTCAGAACTTGAACCCGGGCGGAGCGTTGGGATCCGGAGGCGGCGCCACCGAGGGCCCCGGCGGCGAGGCCCTGCCCGCCGGCCCCTGGGAGGCTCCGTTCGGCCCGGGTGCCGCGGCGGCGTTGCCCGTCAGCGGGCGGGGGATGGGGAAGCGGTAGTCCTTGGGCAGTTCCGAGTGCTGCGGATAGCCGGCGGAGTCCAGCGCCTGGTTCCACGCACCGGCGTTGAAACCCGGCGAGAGCTTCACGCCGGCCACGCTGAGCAGCGGAACCTGCAATTGGGGGTCGAAGGCCTTGAAGGCCTGGGCGTCCTGCGGGGACACGATGGTCTTTTCGCTGTAGGGCACGCCGCGCTGGCGCAGCAGCTGGATGCCGTCGTCGCAGGCCTTGCAGCCCGGCGCCGTGTAGACCACCACCGGAGCCTGCTGCTCCAGCTGGCGCAGCTGCGGCGGCAACTCGCTACCGGTGCTCGACGAGGGCTGGCGTGGGGCTTTGTGCTGCCCGCTGAGCAGGGTGGCGTCCCCGGATGAGGGCGGAACGTCGGTGAAGGTGACGCTTCCGTCGGGCCCGACCACCTTGTAGACGGCCCAGGCCGCGGGCGCGGGGCCCAGGGCCAGCGCGAAGCCGAGAGCGAGCCCGGGTGCCAAGCGCAAGACGTTTCGCATCGCTAATGCCTCCTGTGGTGCCGGCGTTGCGCGACCCCGGCGCGACCCGGCTCCGTCAGGGGGCTCAGGCTGTGCCGCCGATGCGCCGTTGGCGCAGCAGCGCGTCGATGGTCGGGTCGCGTCCGAGAAACGCGCGGAACGACTCGATGGTATCGCGGCTCGCACCCAGCCCGAGGATTTGCTCGCGCAGGCGCGCGCCCCAGGCGGCGGCGGGCCGGCCGTGCTGCTCGAAGTGTTCGTACAGCTCCGCGGCGAGCATGTGACCCCATAGATAGCCATACAAGGTGGACGGGTAGGGCCCATCGAAAACATGGGTCAGGGTGTGGTAATGCCGTGAGAAATCCGGCGGCGGAAGAAGGTTGAACTCCTGTTCGATGTTCGCAGCCGCCTCGTTGATCGCCCGTGGCGTGAACTCGCGCAGCTCATGGTGGATGTGCAGGTCGAACATGGCGGCCCGCACTTCCTGCAGAAGCATGCAGGCGGGCAGGGGCTCGCCGGCCCGTGTTCCGTCGGTGTCCGGCTCGAGGCCCGGCAGCTGCAGCCCGGCGGCGAATTGCTCGATGAACTGGCTGGGCCACTCGACGGCATCGGTCTCCAGCCAGGCCAGGCCCGCGGCCCAGGGCTCGTCGACCTGGGTCAGCAGCGCGTGCAGGCAATGCCCGAACTCATGGAACAGCATGCCCAGCTCGCCGGCGTCCAGCTGCGCCGGGCCGGAGGCGCCGAGGCGCTCGAAATCGCACAGCAGCACCACCGCCGGCGTGTGCGTGGTGCCGTCGGGGCCGCGGCAGCGATTGCGCAGCGGCGCCGCGCAGACCTCGCCACGCTTGCCCTCGCGTGCGTACAGATCGGCATACAAATGCCCCACCAGCTCCCCGTCGGCCGCCTCGACCCGCCACAGTCGAACGTCCGGGTGCCATGCGCGGGTCGGCGACTGCTCGACCATGCGCAGCCCGAACAGGCGCCCTGCCAGATCGAACATCGCCTGCGTCGCCCGGGGTTCGTCGACCACCTGTGCCGCCGCCCCGGGCCGAGGCGATGCGGCCGAGCGCGCCTCCTGCATGCGCTGGCAGGCGAAGGTCAGGTCCCAGGCCTGCAGCTCCGGCAGGTCCAGACGCTGCGCCGCGAACTCGCGCAGGTCCCGCATTTCGCGCGCGGCCTGCGGCAGCGCCCGCTGCGCGATCTCCCGCAGGAAGCCTTGCACCCGCCCGGGGCCACCGGCGATGGTTCCGTCGAGCGTGTACTCGGCGTAGCTGTCGTAGCCGGCGAGGCGCGCGTATTCGAAGCGCAGCGCGAGGATCTCGGCCATGTGCGCCGAGTTGTCCAGCCGCGGCAGGTCGAACTCGCTGGCCCGCGTGACATAGCCGCGGAACATCTGCCGGCGCAGCGTGCGGTCCTCGGCATGGGTCATCAAGGCGTCGCAACTCGAGGGGCGCAGCGTGAACACATGGGTCGTGCCGGAGGGCAGGTCGTGGCCCGAGGCCTCGTGCTCGGCGGCCTCTTCCCGCGCGGCTGCCAGCGAGATCTCCGGGATGCCCCGCAAATGCTGCGGGCCGGTGGGCAGCCTGAACATCTCATGCGCCTCGTAGGCCTTGTCGGTGAAGGCCGTGCCCAGCGCCAGCAGGCGCTGGTCGATGGCGCTCATGCGCGCACGCGTCGCCGGGTCCAGCGTGGCGCCACCGCGGCGCAGTTCGCTCAATGCCAGATCGACGATGCGCCGGCGCGTGGCCGGCAAGGACGCGAAGCCGGGCGAATCGCGCAGCTCGATGTAGCGAGCCAGGCGCAGGGGGTCGCTGCCGAGCTCGCTCCACATGCGGCCGAGCTCGGGCTGCAGGCGCTGCTGCATGGCATGCAGCCCAGGCTGGTTCACCACGACGCAGAGAAAGTCGATCAGGCTCCAGATGCGTTGCACCGCGTCGTTGCCCATCATCTCGGGGACCACCACGCTGTCCCAGGTGGGTTCGACCGGGCGCGGGCTGCGGAAACAACGGTCGTGGACCTTGCGCAGATGCACGAGCAGCGCACGCAGCGTGCCCTCCAGGTCCTCGGGGCGCAGGGTGCCGAAATCGGGAAGATCCCGCGCGTTCAGCAGGCTGGTGGCGGCGCTGGCGGGGCACGACACGAGGTCGGCGGGCCGCGGCGTCGGGCTACGGGGGGCGGAGGTGGCCATCGGGGATCGCGGTGGGCTGCGCGCCATGCGCAAGAGCCCCGATGCTGCGCCCGACGGGCGCGGCGCGGTGTTAGCGCGCCCTTCGTGGTTCGTTGCTCAACCGGCCATGCCCTGGTGGCGCAGCAGCGCGTCGATGCTCGGATCGCGCCCGCGAAACGCGCGGAAGGACTCGATGGCGTCGCGGCTGCCTCCGCGCGCCAGGATCTCGTCGCGGAATCGCGCGCCGGTGTCCGGGTCCAGCACGCCGTGCTCCTCGAACTGGGCATAGGCATCGGCCGACAGCACCTCCGCCCACTTGTAGCTGTAGTAGCCCGCGGCGTAGCCCCCGGCGAAGATGTGCGAGAAACTGTGCTGGAACCTGGCGAATCCGGGGGGGAACACCACGGCCACCTCGCGGCGCACCCGATCGGCCAGTTCCGCGATGGCCTGGGGCGTGCAGGCACGCAGGTCGCGGTGCAGGCGCAGGTCGAACAGCGAGAACTCCACCTGGCGCAGGGTCTGCATGCCGGCCTGGAAATTGCGCGCGGCCACCAGGCGCTCGAACAGCTCGCGAGGCAGGGCCTCGCCGGTGTCGACGTGGCGGCCGATGCCGCGAAGCACCTCCCATTCCCAGCAGTAGTTCTCGAGGAACTGGCTGGGCAGCTCCACGGCGTCCCATTCCACGCCCGACAGTCCGGAGGCGCCGAGTTCGTCCACGCGAGTGAGCAGATGGTGCAGCCCGTGGCCGAATTCGTGGAACAGGGTCTGCACGTCATCGTGGCTGAGCAGCGGCGGGCGGCCGCCCACCCCGGAGGCGAAATTGCAGGTCAGCACCGCGACCGGGGTCTGCAGGGTGCCGTCCGCGCGCAGCCAGCGCGAGCGCAGGCCGTCCATCCAGGCCCCGCCGCGCTTGCCCGGACGCGCGTGCAGATCGGTGTAGACATGCCCCAGCAGTTCGCCGTCGGCCTGCTCGACGCGCCACAGGCGGACTTCCGGATGCCAGGCACCGGCGGCGGGCTGCTCCAGCACCCGCACGCCGAACAGGCGGTGCACCAGGTCGAACAGGCCGGCCAGCACCTGCGGCTCGGTGAAATACTGGCGCAAGTCCTCCTCCGAATAGGCGTATCGCTGCTCGCGCAGGCGCTCGGAGGCGAAGGCCAGATCCCAGGACTGCAGCTCGGCCAGGCCCAGCTCGGCGGCCGCGAAGGCGCGCAGTTCGCGCAGGTCCCGCTCGGCGTGGGGGCGGGCGCGGCGTGCCAGGTCGAGCAGGAACTGCTCCACCTGCGCGGCGCTGTCGGCCATCTTGGTCTGCAGCGACAGCTCGGCATAGTCGGCGAAGCCGAGCAGCCCCGCGAGCTCGGCGCGCAGCGCCAGCAGTTCGGCCATGACCCCCGAGTTGTCCAGTCGCGGGTCGCCCAGCTCGCTGGCGCGCGTGACATAGGCGCGGTACATCGCCTCGCGCAGGGAGCGGTCGCGGGCATGCTGCATCACCGGCACGTAGCTGGGCTGGTGCAGGGTGAACACCCAGCCCCCGGCTTCGCCCGCGGCCTCGGCCGCGGCCTGCACCAGATCGGCCGGGAGGCCCTGGAGCTGCGAGGCCTCGGCGCGCAGGGAAAAGGCGTCGGTGGCATCGAGCAGGTGCTCGGAAAAGGCCTGCTCGAGCTCGGCGCTGCGCTGCTCGATGGCCTCGAAGCGCTCATGGGCCTGGCCGCGCAGCTCGGCGCCGGACAGCCGCAGGTCGCGCAGCGCATGCTCGACGATGCGCCGACGCAGCGGCGTCAGCTCCTCGAAGCCGGCGCCTTCGCGCAGCGCGCGGTAGCGGGCGAACAGGCGCGGGTCGGAGCCCAGCTCGGTCCACAGCTGGGTGACATGGGGCAGCATGTCGTTGAAGGCTCTGCGCAGCTCGGGCGTGTCGGCCACCGCGTGCAGGTGCGATACCAGGCCCCAGGCGCGCCCCAGCGCCTCGGAGTCGGGCTCCAGCGCCTGCACCAGGTTGTGCCAGCTCGCGGGGCGCGCGGGGTCGCCGGCGCAGGCCGTCTCGTGCGCGGCGCGCACGCGGGCCATGAGCTCGCGCAGCGCGGGCTCCACGTGCTCGGGGCGCAGCGCGCCGAACTCGGGCAGCGCCACCGGCGCGAGCACGGCAGCGCCCAGCAGCGGGTTGCCGGGCTGCGCGGGGGTCCCGGCGGCGGGGTGGGGGTCGTGGGACATCGGCAGGCTCCGTGAGCGCTGGAAGGGCGGCGCGGACAGCACCGCGCCGCATCAGCCCGCATCGGGCCGGGTCAGGCCTGCTCCTCGCAGGCCTGCAGGGTATTGGACAGGAGCATCGCGATGGTCATCGGGCCGACCCCGCCGGGCACGGGGGTGATCCAGCCGGCGACTTCGCGCGCGGGCTCGAAATCCACGTCGCCGCACAGCTTGCCGTCGTCCAGGCGATTGATGCCCACGTCGATCACCGCGGCGCCGGGCTTGATCATGTCGGCGCTGATCATGCGCGCGCGGCCCACGGCGGCCACCAGCACGTCGGCGCGCCTGCAGGTCTCGGCCAGGTCCGGCGTGCCGCTGTGGGCGATGGTCACGGTGGCATGCATGCCCAGCAGCAGCAGGGCCATGGGCTTGCCGACGATGTTCGAGCGGCCCACGACCACGGCGTGGCGGCCGCGCAGATCGCCCAGGCCGATGTGCTCGAGCATGCGCACGCAACCCAGCGGGGTGCAGGGGCGCAACCCCGGTCGGCCCACCATCAGCGCCCCGGCGTTGGCGACGTGGAATCCGTCGACGTCCTTGCGCGGGGAGATGGCCTCGATGACCCGCTGGGCGTGGATATGCGCCGGCAGCGGAAGCTGCACCAGGATGCCGTGCACGCTGTCGTCCTGGTTCAGCGCGTGGATGCGCGCCAGCAGCTCGGCCTCGCGCAGCTCGGCGCCATAGGTCTCGTGCAGGGAGCGCATGCCGGCCTGTTCGCAGGCCGCGATCTTGTTGCGCACGTACACCTGGCTGGCGGGATCGGCGCCGACCAGGATCACCGCCAGCGTCGGCAGGCGGCCGGCCGCACGCATCGCGGCGGCGCGTTCAGCCACCTCGGCCCGCAACTGCGCCGCCAGGGCCTTGCCGTCGATGAGTCGCGCCGTCATCGCCGTTCCCTCAGGCCTTGCTCGATGCGCCGAGGGCGATCTTGAGCAGATCGGCCACGGTGTTGGCGCCGAGCTTTTCCATGATGTTCGCGCGGTGCGCCTCGACCGTCTTGATGCTGATGTTCAGGTCGTCGGCGATCTGCTTGTTCAGGCGCCCGGCGACGATGCGCTCGAGCACCTGCGATTCCCGGCTGGTCAGCTTGGACAGCAGCGCCTCGCGGCTGGCGCTCTGCGCATGCTCCTCCAGGTCCACGCGGGCCTTTTGCAGCATGCGGTCCACCAGGTCGCGCAGCAGGTTCTCGTTGAAGGGCTTCTCGATGAAATCGATCGCCCCCTTCTTCATCGTGGCCACCGCCATCGGCACGTCGCCGTGGCCGGTGATGAATGCCAGCGGGATGTTCTGCCCGCGCTGCAGCAGGCGCTCCTGCAGTTCCAGCCCGCTCATGCCGGGCATGCGCACGTCGACGATCAGGCAAGCCACCTCGCGCGGGTCGAAGCGCGCCAGGAAGGCCTCGGCAGAGTCGAAGCAGCGCACCCGGTAGTCGTTGCCTTCGAGCAGCCATTGCAGGGAATCGCGTACGGCTTCGTCGTCGTCGATGACGTATACGGTGCCTTTGGTCGCTGGTTTCATGGGCTCGTGTGAAGGTCGGGTGCGGCGGGAGCGCCTTCGGGCGCTGCGGAAAGATCCGTACCTTGCGGTGTCACGCCGGTGGGCGCGGCGCCGCTACGGGGCGTGGGCTCCAGGGGCAGCGTGAAGCGGAACACGCTTCCGCTGAGGACCTCGCCATTGTATTGATTCTCGGCCCATAGACGACCTTCGTGGAATTCAACGATGGACCGACAGATATTCAGTCCGATACCCAGTCCTTCGCTCTTCGTGGTGTAGAAGGCTTCGAACAGGTGGCTCATGACTTCCTCCGACACGCCCGTGCCGTTGTCCCGCACGATGAAGTGCACCTGGGTTTCGTCCTGCGCGATGTCGAGCTCGATGCTGCGCAGCACGCCCGAGCGACCGGCCTTGTCCACCGCCTCGGCCGCATTGCGCAGCAGGTTCAGCAGCACCTGCTCGATCAGGATGGGGTCGGCATGCAGCGTGGGCAGTCCGGCGGCGATGTGGGTGAACAGACGCACGTTGCGACGCCGCAGGTCGATCTCCGCCAGCTCCAGGGTGTTCTGCACGATGTCCTGCACGCGGCAGGCCACGCGGTGGGGCTCGCTCTTCTTGACGAAGTCGCGCACGCGGCGGATCACAGCCGCCGCGCGCTGCGCCTGTCGCGCGGTCTTCTCCAGCGCGGGTTGCAGCTCCTCGGCCGGCATCGAGCGGTTGCGCAGGCGCGCGATCATCCCCGAGCAATAGTTGTTGATCGCGGTCAGGGGCTGGTTGAGTTCATGGGCCAGCGAGGAGGCCATCTCGCCCATGGCGATCAGACGGCTGGTGATCTGGGCCTTTTCCTCCTGGTTGCGCGCGACTTCCTCGGCCTGGTGCCGTGCGGTGACGTCGGTGGCGATGAGCATCTGCACCACGCGCGCGTCCACCCACTGGATATAGCGCTGGCGCACGTCGAACCAGCGGTCCAGCGAGGCCACGTGGATCTCGTGCGCCTGGGCCTGGGTGTGCAGGAACTCGTCGGTGGGCAAGCCGGCGAAGCTGTCGACGGCATCGTCGCCATCGACGCCGGAACCCGGGGGCGCATCCTGGCCGCTGAGCAGGTGGTGCCCGTGGGCGGAGGCGCCGAACCACTGACGGTACAGCTTGTTCGCGTACAGCTGCTCGTCGCGATCGATGGCCAGCACCGAGACGGCCGCGTCGAGGCCTTCGAGCACCGCCACGAAGCGTTCGTGCGAAGCCGCCAGCTCCTGGCGGATGCGCGTGGGTTCGGTGATGTCGGTGATCGAGGTCACCCAGCCGGTCTGGCGGTCGCGATTGTCGATCAGCGCCGAGACGTATACGCGTGCATCGAATTCGCTGCCGTCCTTGCGCGCCAGCTTGAGCGCGAAGCCGGAGGGCGGCGCCAGTCCGTCCAGGGTCTGCTGCAGCGCCAGCGCCATCTCGGCCGAGCGACGCGCCGGCCAGTACGGATGCGGAGGCGCACGGCCGACCAGGTCGTGCTCGGAAAAGCCCGTCATCTTGCAAAAGGCCATGTTCACGTAGCTGATGCGGCCCTTCAGGTCGATGGCCTGCATGCCGGTGGACAGCGAGTTCTCCATGGCGCGCCGGAAGGCCGTCTCGCGCGTCAGGCTCTCCTGGGCCTGCAGGCGCTCGCGCATCTGGCGCCAGCTTCCCCATTGCATCCACAACATCAGGGCGGACAGCACGAACACGGCCCAGTACAGGCCGCGCACCGTCCAGCCGGGCGCCGAGTGGTAGCTGCTCACGCGCATGGACAGGCCGGCGTCGAAGGGATGCAGCGCCACCAGGTACTGCAGCGGCTTGCGCGCCAGGTCGCCGGTCGCGGTGTTCGCGATCACGTCCCCGGTCACGCGGTCGATCAAGGCCACCGCGTAGCGACTGCTGAGCTCCTGCACCGTGGTGCCGCGCATCAGGCCGTCGATGGCGAACACCGCGCCCACGGTGCCGGCGAACTTCGAGCCCAGCATCACGGGGGTGGCCGACTCCACCACCCAGCCCAGTCGCGGCAGGTGGTAGGGCAGGCTGTACACGGTGCGCTCGCGCTGGCGTGCCTGCAGCTGCAGTTGCTGCGAGGTGGCCTGGGTGGGACGGTGCTGCGCGTCGATCCATTGCAGGTCGCGCGGCACGGCCGGGCTCATCAGCAGGTGCTCGAACTCGCCGTCCGGGTCGGTGGCATAGACCACCACCGCGGGGGTGTGCTGGTGCAGGAAGGCGCTGGCCATCGCCGGGAATCGCTCGTTGCCCCGGCGAGTCTCCAGGGAGTTGGCCATGGATTGCAGCTGCTCCTGCATCAGGGCCATTTCCAGGCTCATGCGCTGGCGTGCCCATTCGCTGTCACGCTGCAGGGTGTCGTTCTCCCGCTGCAGTTCGGTCTGCTGGGTGTAGCGCACCAGCGCGGCGGCGGCACCCAGGAACAGCACCAGCGAAAGCAGGGGTACGAACAGCAGCAGCAGGTCCGCGCGGCGGCTGTGCAGCAGCGGACGCACGCGCTGGCGCAGGCGTCGAAGAAGGATCGGGAACATGCTCACGGGGCAAGTCTATGCAAAGGCGCGCGATCGGAGCATGCTGCGGGCGGAAGGAAAAGTCCGACGGTTTTCATATCGTAAAACGGCATGTTGTAATTCAAAAAATTCTTTGCAATACTCGCTTCCGGGAAGGCATCGGGCTGCCCCGGACCCTTCCGACCTCCGCGCATGCGCAGCGCGCATCCGGCGCCTGCCGCGGGGGATCCGACATCCAGAGGAGACCACGATGGCAGCAGTACCCGACCAGTCGCCCGCGCCCGCCGCAAACGACGCCGATCCCCAGGAAACCCGCGAATGGCTCGATGCCCTGCAGGCGTTGATCGCCAGCGAGGGTCGCGAGCGCGCCCACTACCTGCTCGAGCAGTTGCTCGGGCAGGCGCGCCAGGACGGTGTGGACATGCCCTTCTCGGCCAACACCGCCTATGTGAACACCATCCCGCCCGACCTGGAAGAGCGCAATCCCGGCAACGTCGAGATCGAGGAGCGCCTGCGCGCCTACATGCGCTGGAACGCCATGGCCATGGTGGTGCGTGCGAACCGGCTGCATCCCGCCGACGGCGGCGACCTGGGCGGCCACATCGCCTCCTTCGCCTCGCTGGCGACCATGCTGGGTGCCGGATTCAACCACTTCTGGCATGCCCCCAGCGAGGATCACGGCGGTGATCTGGTCTATTTCCAGGGCCACAGCGCGCCCGGCATCTATGCACGAGCCTTCCTGGAAGGCCGGCTCAGCGAGGAACAGCTGGACAACTTCCGCCAGGAAGTCGACGGCAAGGGCCTGTCGAGCTATCCGCACCCGAAGCTCATGCCCGATTTCTGGCAGTTCTCGACGGTGTCGATGGGCCTGGGCCCGATCATGGCGATCTACCAGGCGCGTTATCTCAAATACCTGCACGCCCGCGGCATCGCCGACACCTCCAAGCGCAAGGTCTGGGTGTTCTGCGGCGACGGCGAGATGGACGAGCCCGAGTCCCTGGGCGCGATCGGCCTGGCCGCGCGCGAGAAGCTGGACAACCTGGTGTTCGTCGTCAACTGCAATCTGCAGCGCCTGGACGGCCCGGTGCGCGGCAACGGCAAGATCATCCAGGAGCTGGAGGCCGAGTTCCGCGGCTCCGGCTGGAACGTGATCAAGCTGATCTGGGGTTCGTACTGGGATCCGCTGCTGGCGCGCGACAAGGAGGGCATCCTGCGCCAGGTGATGATGGACGTGCTCGACGGCGACTACCAGGCCATGAAGGCCAATGATGGCGCGTTCGTGCGCAAGCACTTCTTCGGCCGCCATCCCCAGTTGCTGGAGATGGTGAAGAACATGAGCGACGAGGACATCTGGCGCCTCAACCGTGGCGGCCATGATCCGAGCAAGGTGTACGCCGCCTTCCACGCCGCCGCCACCCACCAGGGCCAGCCGACCGTGCTGCTGGTCAAGACCATCAAGGGCTACGGCCTGGGCCAGGCCGCCGAGGCGCGCAACGTGGCGCACCAGGTCAAGAAGCTCACCGACGACGACATCCGCGAGTTCCGCGACCGCTTCAACATTCCGGTGCCGGACCACGAGCTGCCCAAGCTGCCCTTCTTCAAGCCCGCCGACGACACGCCGGAGATGCAGTACCTGCACGCGCGGCGCAAGGCGCTGGGCGGCTACCTGCCCCAGCGTCGGACCAAGGCCGACGAACAGTTCACGCTGCCGCCGCTGGCCGAGATCTTCAAGCCCGTGCTCGAGCCCACCGCCGAGGGACGCGAGATCTCCACCACCCAGGCCTATGTGCGCTGCCTGAACCAGCTGCTGCGCGACAAGGCGCTGGGCCCGCGCGTGGTGCCCATCCTGGTCGACGAGACCCGCACCTTCGGCATGGAAGGCCTGTACCGGCAGATCGGCATCTATGCCCCCGAAGGCCAGAAGTACACCCCGGTGGATCGCAGCGAGGTGATGTACTACCGCGAGGACAAGGCGGGCCAGATCCTGCAGGAAGGCATCAGCGAGGCGGGGGGCATGTGCTCGTGGATCTCCGCCGCGACCTCCTACTCGCACAGCAACCGCATCACCATCCCCTTCTTCATCTACTACTCGATGTTCGGCTTCCAGCGCATCGGCGACCTGATCTGGGCCGCCGGCGACATGCTGGCCCGCGGTTTCCTGCTGGGTGGCACGTCGGGGCGCACGACCCTCAACGGCGAGGGCCTGCAGCACGAGGACGGACACAGCCAGCTGATGGCGGCCAACGTGCCCAACTGCATCAGCTACGACCCCAGCTTCGCGCACGAGGTGGCGGTGATCCTGCACCGCGGCCTGCAGCGCATGGTGGTGGACCAGGAGGACGTGTTCTTCTACATCACCCTGCTCAACGAGAACTATGCCCAGCCGGGCCTGCAGGCCGGAACCGAGGAGCAGATCCTGCAGGGCATGTACCTGTGCCGCGAGAGCAAGACCCGCTCGGGCAAGTTGCGCGTGCAGCTGCTGGGTTCCGGCTCCATCCTGCGCGAGGTGCTGGCCGCGGCCGAGCTGCTCGAGCAGGACTGGGGTGTGGCGGCCGACGTGTGGAGCTGCCCCAGCTTCAACGAGCTGGCCCGCGAGGGGCGCGACTGCGAACGCTGGAACCTGCTGCATCCGCGCGAGCCGCAGCGCAAGAGTTTCGTGGCCCGGCAGCTGGAGTCGCATGAGGGCCCGGTCATCGCCTCCACCGACTACGTGCGCATGTTCGCCGAGCAGATCCGCCCCTTCCTGCCGGCCGGTCGCGACTACCGCGTGCTGGGCACCGACGGCTTCGGCCGTTCGGACACCCGCACCAAGCTGCGTCGCCACTTCGAGGTCGATCGTCATTTCGTCGTCCTGGCTGCCCTGCGCAGCCTGGCCGACGAGGGCAAGCTCGACGCATCGAAGGCGGCCGAGGCGATCCAGCGCTACGGGATCGACGTCGAGCGCATCAACCCGCTGCTGGCCTGAGGCGCGGCGAGAAACCAACAGCCAGGAACACGGAGACACGCAATGGCGCAGATGCAGGTGAAGGTTCCCGACATCGGGGACTTCAAGGATGTGGAGGTGATCGAGCTGCTGGTCAAGGCCGGGGACAGGATCCAGGCGGAGCAGTCGCTGAT
>JAJZWA010000003.1 GCA_021846965.1 Pseudomonadota bacterium
TCCTCGGTAGCCAGCCAAGGACGAGGCTAGCGCGCGCGAAGAACTCAGCCTCTTCGTCAACACCGGCAAGCCCGATGGAAAAAGGCTTGATGTGGGCCGTGCAGGCACCGCCAAATGACTAAAAATCTGCCTCGGGGAAGCGCGGCCCATCGAGCTTCCGATCCGTTGCGTGCCGCCTCGAGACATGGAGTAGCCCGTCATGCTGCCTCCAAACGACCGTGATGAGCGAGTTGTCCAGGCAATACTGACCGCACTCCTACAACGTTCTTGCACGGGGCAACGGAATCGAGGCGGCCTACAGAAGGCTTTCTACTGTAGAAAGCCCCAACAGCCGCGCCGCCCCGCCCCCTGCAAAGCGACATCCCTGTGCAACGGCAGGCTAACTCACCCGTCAGGACTGCCATTGACGGATGAGTTGCCCGCTGGACACAAACCGTGACGAAGCGCGACAGAAGGCTTTCTACGGTAGAAAGCCGCGACAGCCACGCCACCCCTGCGTGTTGACATTCCTGTGCAGCTCCGGGCAACTCATCCGTCAGGGCGGCCATTGACGGCTGAATCGCCCGCTGGACATAGACGGTGTCGAAGCGCGACAGAAAGCTTTCTACGGTAGAAAGCCCTGACAGCCACGCCACCCCAGCCAGTTGACATTCCTGTGCAGCTCCGGGCAACTCATCCGTCAGGTCGGCCATTGACGGATGAATCGCCTGCTGGACATAGACGGTGTCGAAGCGCGACAAAAGGCTTTCTACGGTAGAAAGCCCCGACAGCCACGCCGCCCCCTGCAAGGCGGCATCCCTGTGCAACGGCAGGCAAACTCACCCGTCAGGACTGCCATTGACGGATGAGTTGCCCGCTGGACATAGACGGTGTCGAAGCGCGACAGAAGGCTTTCTACGGTAGAAAGCCCCGACAGCCACGCCATCCCTGCCAGTTGACATTCCTGTGCAGCTACGGGCAACTCATCCGTCAGGTCGGCGCAATCCGCGTGGAACTGCGCAAGTTGCTCGGCGCACCTGTGGACGTGCTGACGCCGAACGGGTCGCCCGACAAATTCCGCGCCCGTGGCATTGCCGAAACGAGGCCGTTGTAACCCGCGACGATCTCGAGGACTCGAAAAAAGGGCGCCATGTAGGCGCCCTTGGGGGTGTTTTTCGACACCGAGGTAAGCTGCAGGTGTTTTTCGACACCGAGGTAAAGCGGGCGCTTCACGCACCCGAAGAGAGGCTAGAACGCGACCGGTCGATCCTCGCCCAGCGAAATCTGGAATTCGGAAGGGAAGACTCGCGCGTTGGGGCACATGCGCTGCATGTGCCGGCACGATACAACTAGTCCGGACTCTTAATCGTGCTGCGCTGCTTGACGCCTGGCTTCGTCCTGGATTCGCTTAGAGGCTAGACGAACAGATCGTGTGCGTACAGGTCGGCTTCGTCTTTCATGGCTCGGAAGTCCTGCTGTTTCGCCACAAAACACATGATAGATCAAGCGATCTTGCGCTTGTTGCCATGCCCTGGCCAATTCAGCCAACGGGGCGCCACCGACGGCCGATTTGGTGCCCTTGAACTCGCCAACCGAAGATCGGTCGTGCCTCTCAACCGCTGCATGGCTGCGCACTAGCTAGCGGACAATTAAGTGTGACCGGCTGCGATAACGGCCTTCAGGCGCCCTGGCCATGCTGTGGCGCAACAAACCCTGCCCGAAGTTGGTCAAGGTAGTCGCTCCACTGCTGCATCATTTTTCGACGCTCGTCGATAAAGCGCATCCGTGCATACGCATTGCCAAGCCGCGAGGCGTCAGGCGCCTTGTGTGCAATGTGGGTCTCGATGACTTCCGGCCGCATTCCCAGGCGCTCATGGCCAAATGTACGCAGAAGCGCACGCCAGCCATGTCCCGTCAGCTCGGCCTTCGTGTCGATTCCGAGACGCTGCATCGCTGCGTTGATCGCGGCGTCCGAGATCGGCTTCATCGGGCTGCGACCTCCAACGAAGACCCAGCCGCCAGGCAAATGTCCAGTCAAAGGGTAGAGGTCACGCAAGATTGACATCGCCTGCGTCGATAGGGGGATGATGTGATCGACACCGGTCTTCGTGACTCGATAGCTCCAAACCGCCTCACCGAGATCCACCCCCTCCCAGCGCATCGTCCGGAGCTCGCCTGGCCTACAAACCAGCAGAGGCAAAAGACGCACAGCAGCGATGACCTGTGGTTGGCCTGTGAGAGCATCGAACATTCGCAGAATGCCCCCTACTGCGGACGGGTCATCCGTAGGTGCGGGATAGTGCTTGTGACGCGCCGGCGGCAGTGCCCCGCGCAACGCAGGCGTCGGGTCAGATTCGGCTCGCCCCGTAGCGATGCCATAGCGACATACTTCCCCGATGTTCTGGATCACGCGATGGGCCGTGTCCACCGCACCTCGCCTCTCGACGCGCCGCGCAACCTCCAGCACCTCAGGCGCCTTGATGTCTGCGATGGGCCGATGCCCGATGTATGGGAAGACATCGCGCTCAAGGCGGCGTACAACCTTGTCGCGATGACTCGGCGCCTTGCCAGCCAGGTGCCGATCGAACCATTCCCGCGCAACAGCCTCGAACGAACTGGCCGCTTCCTGTCGCTGCCGCAACCTGTTCGCGCGCTTGACCTCTCCAGGGTCAACATCGCGTGCCAGCATCGCCCGCGCTTCATCGCGCCGCTTACGAGCATCCGCGAGCGATACGTCCGGGTATGTCCCGAACGAGAGAGTTCGCTCCTTGCCCGCGTGCCGATACTTCATCTGCCAGTAGCGGCCACCATTCGGGTGCACCAGAAGGTAGAGTCCCTTCTCGTCAGAGACCTTGCGCTGGCGCGCCTCGGGCTTGGTGGTGCGAATGACAACGTCCGTCAATGCCATGAGCTTCTCCCGTCGGTGTGGCGGCTGTTGCTGCGGCCTGAGCGGCTTTTACCCCGCCACCCACGAATTTACCCCGACTTTTACCCCTGGGACAGCACGGCTTTCCAGGGATGACATGGCACTTCCAGGCACAAAAAAAGCCCTAGAGCGTTGATTTCTCTAGGGCTTTTGGCACCCCGGGATACTTCCTGGGACGCCGAATTGGTGGGTGGTACAGGGATCGAACCTGTGGCCCCTGCCGTGTGAAGGCAGTGCTCTACCGCTGAGCTAACCACCCGGGGCGAAAACCAAAATTATGCCATAGAAATTCCGCTGCGCATCAATTCGGCGCTGCGGCGGGCTTCCACACCGCGTTGCCGCCCTTGTCCAGCGCCTGCAGGATGGCCTCGTGTTCGCGTGCCTCGTCCTCGCTGGCCGTCAACACGCGCAAGACCAGGCCCGAGAGATCCGCCGCCTGCTCGGCACCGCCCTGGCGGGCGTCCTCGAGTTCCATGACCAGGCTGTCCTGACCGCGGGTCAGCCAGACGTAGACCTCGGCCAGCAGTTCGGCATCCAGCAGGGCTCCGTGCAGGGTGCGCCGCGTGTTGTCCACGCCGAAGCGCTTGCACAGGGCGTCCAGGCTGTTGAACTTGCCGGGGAACTGCTCGCGGGCGATGGCCAGGGAGTCGGTGATGCCGGCGCAATGGGATTCGAAGGGGCCCCGACCGAGGCGCTCGAGTTCGGCGTCCAGGAAGGCCACGTCGAAGGCGGCGTTGTGGATCACCACCTCGGCGCCATGCACGAACTCGAGCAGATCGTCGACGATCTGCTCGAACAGGGGCATGCCGGAGAGGAATTCGTCGGTCAGCCCGTGCACCCGCAGCGCATCCGGGTGACTGGAGCGCAGGGGGTTCACGTAGCGCTGGAAATGCCGGCCGCTGGGCCTGCGCTTGAGCAGTTCCACGCCGGCGACCTCGATGATGCGGTCTCCGGCCCCGGGGTTCAGCCCGGTGGTCTCGGTGTCGAGGATGACCTGCCGGGTCATGCGCGCCTCCCCGCGGCGAACTCGCCGCGCCCCTGCACGCTGTCGACACCGCGGTTGGCCAGTTCGTCGGCCAGTTCGTTGCCCGGGTTGCCATCGTGCCCGCGCACCCACACCCATTGCACGCGGTGGGCAGCGCTGGCCTGCTCCAGGCGTTGCCACAGGTCCACGTTCTTCACCGGCTTGCGATCGGCCGTCTTCCAGCCGCGCGCCTTCCAGCCACTGATCCATTCGGTCATGCCCTTGAGCACGTACTGGGAGTCGGTGTACAGGCGCACCTCGCAGGGGTGCTTGAGACTTTCCAGCGCGGTGATCGCCGCCAGCATTTCCATGCGGTTGTTGGTGGTGGACGGCTCGCCGCCGAACATTTCCTTCTGCACGCCCGATGCGCGCAGCACCACGCCCCAGCCGCCGGGGCCGGGGTTTCCTCGACAGGCGCCATCGGTATAGGCGTCCACTTGACTCATGCACGATCTCCGGTTTCGCGGTGCTCCTGCGCCGCACGTCGATGAACCACCGGGCGGCCGACGTGCGCCTTCGCGGCACCCGGCTGCCAGGCCTTGCCGACCAGGCGCATGGACCGCACGCGCTTGGTCGCCACCAATACATAGACGCCGCCGAGCATCGGCCACCAGCGCTCGCCCGCCTTGTCCATGAAGCGCCAGCGCTCCAGCCAATGCTGGGTCTGCAGCGGCGGGCGCCAGCAGCCGTAGGCTCCGGCGGTGACCTCGAAACTCAGCAGGCGCAGCCAGTCGCGCACCCGACGCGGCGAGATCAACTCGCCGCTCTGGGGCAGGTAGGGCTCGCCGCCCAGGCGTGCCAGGGCCTGGCGCGCGCCCCACAGACTGAAGGCATTGAATCCGGTGATCACCACCTGCCCGCCCGCCACCAGCACGCGATCGGCCTCGCGCAGGCAGGCGTAGGGGTCGGAGGCCACCTCCAGCGTGTGCGGCAGCACCACGAGGTCCAGGCTCTGCCCGGCCAGCGGCAGATCGGTGAATTCGCAGATCAGCGCGGCAGGCCCGGCGGCTCCGGGCGCCTGGTCCGGCGCGTCGGCCACGTCGCGCGCGAACCAGCGATGGGGCATGCGATTGTGCCGCAGTGCGGCCAGCTCGCGCATGCCCAGTTGCAGGGCGTGGAATCCGAAAATATCCGCGACCAGCCTGTCCATCTGCTGCTGCTGCCAGAGCAGCGCAGGATGTCCGCCCGGGCTTTGCATCCACCGGTCGAGATTTATACTCGGGCGCACTTCGGGGGACTCATGCATATCGTCGCGCTGCAAGCCTTTCGGGACAACTACATCTGGATGATCCACGACTCGCGCAGCGCCGTGGTGGTGGATCCGGGCGACGCCGGCCCCGTGCTCGCCGCCTGCGCCCGCGATGGCCTGCGACTCGCGGGCATTCTAGTCACCCATCACCACCCCGATCACACCGGCGGCATCCCGGCGCTGTTGCAGCGCTGGCCGGTGCCCGTGTGGGGCCCGGCCGGCGAGGACATCGGCGGCGTCACGCGCCGGGTGGCGGGCGGCGACATCGCCGAGGTGGACAGCCTGGGGCTGCGATTCGAGGTGCTGGACGTTCCGGGGCACACCCTGGGGCATGTCGCGTACCACTGCGCGTCCTTGGGCCTGGTCCTGTGTGGAGACACCCTGTTTTCCGCCGGATGCGGGCGTCTTTTCGAGGGAACTCCGCAGCAGATGCTGGAGTCGCTGGAGCGCCTGGGAGCACTGCCGCCCGACACCCAGGTGCTGTGTGCGCATGAGTACACCGTGAGCAATCTACAATTCGCCCGGCGCGTGGAGCCGGACAACCCGGAAATCGAGGAATATGAGCTCTGGTGCCTGCGTCGTCGCGGCGAGCATTTGCCCACCCTGCCCAGCAGTATCGGGCGGGAACGGCAGGTGAATCCCTTCCTGCGTTCGGGACAGGCTTCGATCCGGGCGCAGTTGCGGGAGCATTTCGGGCGCGAGGCCGTCGACCCTGTCGACGCCTTCGCCATGCTGCGGCAATGGAAGAACGATTTTTGATCGACGGCAAGCCGGACCCTGCAGGGTCCGCAATGGGGAATACGGGATGCAGCGTTTGCGAGGAGTGAGGTTCTGGGCCCTGGCCGCGGTGGTCGTGATGGCCGCCGGCTGCGCCGCTCCCCCTCGCTCCCCGGTGTCGGCGTCGATGCAGACGCCGCAGACCCAGGCCTCGGCCCCCACGCACACGCCCCAGGCCCTGGCCTCCGCGCCGATGCAGGCGCAACAGGCGCAGCAGGCCCAGGCCTCGGCGCCCACGCCGCCGGGCGCGCTGCCCGCCTCCGGCGCGGTGGGCCTGGCCGACGGCGCCTCGGCCCCGCTGGCTTCCGCCAGCGGCGCGGTGCCGGCGGTCTCCGCCAGCGCCGCCGAGCCGCAGTACACCGATATCTGGCAGCGCATCCGCGCCGGTTTCGGCATCCCCGACATGGACGGGCCGCAGATGCAGCCCTACGTGCAGCAGGCGGTGCGCTGGTACACCACGCGGCCTGATTACGTGGCGCGCATGACCGAACGCTCGCGCAAATACCTGTATTACATCGTGCAGGAAGTGCAGCGCCGCGGCATGCCCACCGAACTCGCGCTGCTGCCGTTCATCGAGAGCGCCTTCAACCCGGATGCCCTTTCCAGCGCGAAGGCCTCGGGCATGTGGCAGTTCATCCCCAGCACCGGCAAGCACTACAACCTGCGCCAGACCATGTTCCAGGACGGGCGGCGCGACGTCATGGCCTCCACGCGCGCGGCGCTGGATTACCTGACCAAGCTGCATGCCATGTTCGGCGACTGGCAGCTCGCGCTGGCCGCCTACAACTGGGGTGAAGGCGGCCTGCAGCGCGCCATCGCGTACAACCAGGCCCATGACCTGCCGGTGGATTACGCCCACCTGCGCATGCCCCAGGAAACCCGCAACTACTACCCCAAGCTGCAGGCGGTCAAGGACATCATCGAGCACCCGGAGCAATACGGCATCACGCTGCCCCCGGTTCCCGACCACCCGTATTTCAAGCCGGTGACCATCACCCAGGACATCGACGTGTCGCAGGCGGCGCGCCTGGCCGGCATCTCGGTCGCCGATTTCCGCTCCCTCAATCCGGCTTTCAAGAAGCCGGTGATCCTGGCGGCCACGCACCCCCAGATCCTGCTGCCCTACGACAACGCCACCGAATTCGAGCAGGCGCTGGCCGCGCACCAGGGTCCGCTGGCCCGCTGGACGGCGTATCGCGTCGAGCGCACGTCCACG
This sequence comes from Pseudomonadota bacterium, assembly GCA_021846965.1. Taxonomy (GTDB): domain Bacteria; phylum Pseudomonadota; class Gammaproteobacteria; order Burkholderiales; family Burkholderiaceae_C; genus Thiomonas_A. Next base: position 7,172 of record JAJZWA010000003.1, read on the forward strand.
CCGGCGGTGCTGGCCCAGCACTTGCACCTGGCCGTGTCCACGCTGCGCGAGGTCAACGACATTCCCAGCCGCACCCTGATCAAGGCCGGCTCCACCGTGCTGGTGCCGCGCCCGCCGCAGGATGATGCCAACGTGAGCAAGCACGTGGCCGAGAACGCCGTGCTGGCCCTGGCCCCGGTCGAGCCGCCGCTGCGCCGCCTGCGCCTGTACGCCGGGCGCTACGACACGCCCGGCACCGTGGCTCGGCGCTACGGGCTCAGCGTGGCGGAGGTCGCGCGCTGGAACCACGTGCGCGAGAACACGCGTTTCCGGCCCCATGCCCTGGTGGTGGTGTACACCCGCGAGTTGCATCCGCGGCGCGAACTGCACCTGGCGGAGGAGCGGCGTGCGCATGAACGCGAGCTGCGCCTTGCCGAGCAGCGGCGCGCGCACGCGCGCGAGTTGCGCGTGGCGCAGCGCCGGCGCGGGCCCGGCCATACCGTGCGCGTGGCCACCCGCCACTCGCGCCACCTGATCCGCGTCGCCGAACGCTGATCGCCTGAGCGGGCGCGCCCGGCGCCCCGATGCCTTTGCCCATGTCCGAACCCGTCCGCGAATACCTTCTCGACCTGCAGTCACGCATCCTCGCCGCGCTGGAGCGGGTCGACGGGCATGCCTTCCGGCGCGACGCCTGGACCCGCCCCGCAGGCGCCCGCCTGGAAGGCGACGGCCTGAGCAGCGTGCTCGAGGAAGGCGCGCTGTTCGAACGCGGCGGCTGCAATTTCTCGGCCGTGCGCGGCGCCAGCCTGCCCGCGTCGGCGACCCAGCAGCGCGCGGAGCTCGCGGGCGCGCCGTTCAGCGCCATGGGCGTCTCGCTGGTGCTGCACCCGCGCAACCCCTACGTGCCGACGGTGCACCTCAACGTGCGCCTGCTCAGCGTGCATCCCCAGGGCAAGGCTCCCCTGAGCTGGTTCGGCGGCGGCATGGACCTCACGCCCTACTACGGTTTCGAGGAAGACGCGGTGCACTTCCACCGCACCTGCAAGCAGGCGCTGGATGCGCTGGACCCGGGCTATTACCCGCGGTTCAAGGCCTGGTGCGACGAGTATTTCTTTCTCAAGCACCGCGGCGAGGCGCGCGGCATCGGCGGCATCTTTTTCGACGATTTCCACGCCGGCGGCTTCGAGGCCGGCTTCGCGCTGATGCGCGCCACCGGAGATGCCTTCCTCGACGCCTACCTGCCCATCGTGCAGCGCCGGCGCGACATGGCCTACGGAGAGCGCGAGCGCGAATTCCAGGAGCTGCGCCGCGGGCGCTACGTGGAGTTCAACCTGGTGTGGGACCGCGGCACCTTGTTCGGCCTGCAGTCGGGCGGACGCACCGAGTCCATCCTCATGTCCATGCCCCCGCAGGTGCGCTGGCGCTACGACTGGAAGCCCGAGCCCGGCACGCCGGAAGCGCGCCTGAGCGAGCAGTTCCTGCCGCCGCGTGACTGGGTCTGAATCGACGTGGCCCCCACCATCGGGCTGCTTGGCGGCAGCTTCGACCCCATTCACCTGGCGCATCTCGAGCTTGCGCGCTGCGCCCTGCAGCAGCTGGGCCTGGAGGAGGTCTGGCTGATCCCCGCCGGGCGCCCCTGGCAGCGCGGCACGCTGGGCGCCGATGCGCGCCAACGCGAGGACATGGTGCGCCTGGCGGCGCAGGCCGATGCCCGCCTGCGCGTGCTCGATCTGGAATTGTTGCGCAGCGGGCCGAGCTACACCATGGATACCCTGCGCGAGTTGCAGTCGGCCCATCCCGGGCGCAGCTTCGTGCTGCTGCTGGGTGCCGACCAGCTCGAGAACTTCCTCAGCTGGAAGGACTGGGAGCGCATCGCGGCCTCGGCCGACCTGGCGGCGGCCCCGCGTCCGGAGCACGAGCTTCGCCCGGCCCCGGAGTTGCTGGCCGCGCTGCGCGCCGGAGGACACCGCCTGCTGCACCTGCACATGCCCCCGCTGGCCGTATCGGCGACCCTGGTGCGCGACCATGCGGCGCGGGGGCTGGATCTGCGCGGGCTCGTGCCGCCGGCCGTGGCAGACTATATTGAACGACATCACCTCTACCGACCCCACCCCGCCCCGCATGGACATCCGTAAACTCCAACGCATCATCGTCGCCGCCCTGGAAGACGTGAAGGCTCAGGACATCCAGGTTTTCAACACGGAGAACCTGACCAGCCTGTTCGACCGCGTGATCGTCGCCAGCGGCAGCTCCAATCGCCAGACCCGCGCGCTGGCGGCCAGCGTGCGCGACAAGGTGCGCGAAGCCGGCGGCACGGTGAAGAACCCCGAAGGCGCCGAGAGCGGCGAATGGGTGCTGGTGGACTGCGGCGACGCCGTGGTGCACATCATGCAGCCGGCCATCCGCGCCTACTACAAGCTCGAGGACATCTGGGGCGGCAAGAGCGTGCACCTGAAGGTGCGCCAGGCGCCCGAACCCCAGCCTGGCGTGCGCAGGGCCGGCGACGGCCCCGCGGCGAAGGCCTCCTCGCCCAAGGCCTCCGCGGGCAGGAGCGCGAGCCGCGCGGCCCCGGCGACCACGCGTGGAGCCGGCTCCAAGGCGCCGGCCAAGACCTCCCGGTCGCCGGCCCGCAAGACCTCGTCGGGCACGCCGGCGGTGGCCGCGAAGGCCGCGGGACGGTCCGCGCCGGGCGCCCGGCGCGGCGCAACGGCCGAGACCGAGGCCGCGAGCCCCGCGATGACCGGGAGTTCCACGAGGGCGGCCACCAAGACGGCCACCAAGACGGCGACCAAGACAGCCAGGACCGCAGCCAGACCCGCGACCCAGAGCGCGACCAGGGCTCCGGCCCGTGGCGCGACCGCGCGTTCCACCTCGACGGGCGAGGGCCGCGTGGCGAGACCCGCGGCCAAGGCGCCCGCGAAGGCCGCGGCCCCGCGCGCTGCGGCCGCCAAGCGGGCCAAGCCCAAGGCTTGAGAAGGCCGGCGCGGTGAAATACTGGCTGATCGCGGTCGGCCAGCGCATGCCCGGCTGGGTCGACGAGGCCTATGCCGAATATGCGCGCCGCATGCCGGCGCAGACCCCCCTGCAGTTGCGCGAACTGCGAGCCGAATCGCGCGGCGCGGGCCTGGACACCGCCAGCGTGATGGAGCGCGAGGCCCAGCGCATCGAGGAAGCCCTGCCCGCCCAGGCCCTGCGCGTGGTGCTGGACGAGCGCGGCCAGCGCATGAGCACGCTGCAACTCGCCGAGGCCATGCGGGGGTGGCGCCAGCAGGGACGCGACGTGGCCTTCGTGGTCGGGGGCGCCGACGGGCTGGCACCGGGCATCAAGGACTCGGCCGACCTGCTTCTGCGTCTGTCGGACCTCACCCTGCCCCACGGGCTCGTGCGCGTGCTGCTCGCCGAGCAGATCTATCGCGCGCACAGCGTCATCACCGGGCATCCCTACCATCGCGCGGGCTGAGCGGCGCCCCGGGGCCGCGCGGGCTCGCGCGCGGCTCGGACGGGCGGCTCCCGCGGGAATCGAGGGAAATCGGGCGAATGCCGGCTCAGCCGGCCGCGCCCAGGTCTTCGAGATCCTGCCAGCGCTGCAGCGCCGTGCCCAGTTCCTGCTCGATGGCGTCGAAGCGCGCGCGCATCGCAGCCACTTGCCGGGGCTGCTCGCGGTACAGCGCCGGATCGGCCAGGGCCTGGGTGAGCTCGCGCTGCTCCTGCTCGAGCTGGTCGATGCGCGCGGGCAGCTGCTCGAGTTCGCGCTGCTCCTTGTAGCTGAGCTTGCGCCGCGCGCCGGCGGGCGCCGGCGCGCGGGGCGCCTGGGCAACGGGGCCCGCAGCGGACGCCGAGGCCGCGGCGCCGGCGGCCGCGGCGCCGGCGGCCGTGGCCTGCGCCATCCGCTGGCGCTGCGCCAGCCAGTCCTCCACGCCGCCTTCGTATTCACGCCAGCAGCCCGGCGATTCCCAGGCCAGGGTGCTGGTGACCACGTTGTCCAGGAAGCGGCGGTCGTGGCTGACCAGGAACACCGTTCCGGCGAAGTCCTGCAGCAGCTGCTCGAGCAGCTCGATGGTGTCCATGTCCAGGTCGTTGGTCGGCTCGTCGAGCACCACGACGTTGGCGGGGCGTGCGAACAGGCGCGCCAGCAGCAGCCGGTTGCGCTCCCCCCCGGACAGGGACTTCACCGGCGAGCGAGCGCGCGACGGCGGGAACAGGAAGTCGCCCAGGTAGGCGCTGACGTGCTTGCGCGTGCCCCCGATCTCGATCCACTCGCTGCCCGGACTGATGGTGTCGGCCAGGGTGGCCTCGAGGTCCAGCGCGGCGCGCATCTGGTCGAAATACGCCACCTGCAGGCGGCTGCCCTGGCGCACGCTGCCGCGGTCCGGCGCGAGCTCGCCCAGCAGCAGCTTGAGCAGCGTGGTCTTGCCGGCGCCGTTGGGCCCCAGAATGCCGACCTTGTCCCCGCGCAGCACGATGGTGGACAGCTCGCGCACGACCTGCTGCTCCCCGAAGGCCTTGCTCACGCCCTGGAGTTCGGCCACGATGCGGCCGCTGGCTTCGCCGCGATCGAGTTCCAGGCGCACGCTGCCCAGTGCCTCGCGGCGCTGCGCGCGCTGGCTGCGCAACTGCTGCAGGCGCTGCACGCGCCCGACGCTGCGCGTGCGCCGCGCCTCGACACCGCGGCGGATCCATTCCTCTTCCTGCGCCAGCAGCTTGTCGGCGCGGGCCTGCGCCAGCGCCTCATCGGCCAGTTCGCGCGCCTTGCGCTGCTCGAAGGCGGCGTAATGCCCCGGGTAGCTGCGCAACACGCCCCGATCCAGCTCGAGAATGCGCGTGACCACGGCGTCGAGAAAGGCGCGGTCGTGGCTGATCAGCAGCACGCTGCCGCGAAAGCCCGCGAGCAATTGCTCGAGCCACTGGATGGCGTCCAGGTCCAGGTGGTTGGTGGGCTCGTCGAGCAGCAGCACGTCCGGGCTGGCGGCCAGCGCCTGCGCCAAGGCCACGCGCTTTTGCTGTCCGCCCGACAAGGCGGCCACCGCGGCCTCCGGATCCAGGGCCAGGCGCTGCAGCACTTCCTGCACCCGCTGCTCCCAGTTCCAGCCGTCGAGCAGCTCGATGCGGGTCTGCAGCGCGTCCAGGTCCTCGCCGGGCGCATGGGCCTCGAAGCGCTGGCGCAGCGAGCGAGCCTCCGCCACGCCCTCGGCCACCGCGTCGAACACGGTGGCGAATCCCTGCAGCTGGGGTTCCTGCGCGACGTAGACCAGGCGCAGGCCCTGCTGGCGCCGCAGTTCTCCCGCGTCGGGGGCTTCGAGCCCGGCGATGATGCGCAACAGCGAGGATTTGCCGCTGCCGTTGCGCCCGATCAGGCCCACGCGCTCGCCGGGCTCCAGGCTCATCGAGGCCCGGTCCAGCAAGGCGTGCACGCCATAGGCCAGGCTCAGCTCCTGGCAGCTCACGATGGACATGGTGGCTAGGCGCGCCGCGCGCGCAAAAACCGTCATTGTGCCAGTCGAGCCCGCGGTGCGCGAAGACGCCGGCGCGCCCGCCCGCGCAGGCGACCGGCGCCCCGGCACAGGCCGTATGATGCCGAAGTCCCCCCGCCCTCCCTTCATGACCCGCCGCCCCACGCTCTACCTTGCCTCCGCCAGCCCGCGGCGCCGCGAGTTGCTGCAACAGATCGGCGTGGAGTTCCAGCCCCTGCTGGCCGATGAGCACGAGGATGTCGAGGCCCTGGAAGCCCCGAGGCCCGCGGAGCTCCCCGCGCGCTACGTGCGACGCGTCGCCGGCGCCAAGCTCGAGGCCGCGCTGCAACGCCTGCGCCGCCGCGGCCTGGCTCCCGGGCCGGTGCTGTGCGCGGACACCACCGTGGCGCTGGGAACTCGCATCCTCGGCAAGCCGCAGGATGCGGCCCAGGCCCGCGACATGCTCGCCGATCTGGCCGGCACCGAGCACCGCGTGCTCAGCGCCGTGACCCTCGCATGGCCGCGGGACCACGGTTGGCGGCGCGCCGAGGCGCTCAACACCAGCCGCGTGCGCATGGCGGCGCTGCCGGAGCAGGCCATCGCCGCCTACGTGGCCAGCGGCGAGCCCTTCGGCAAGGCCGGGGCCTATGCGGTGCAGGGGCGCGCCGCGGCGTTCATCCAGCACATCAGCGGCAGCTACTCCGGCGTCATGGGCCTGCCGCTGTTCGAGACCGCCGCGCTCTTGCGCGAAGCGGGCGTCCTTTCCTGACCAGACGCGCACGAATCTCCCATGCAAGAAGACCTGCTGATCAACATCACCCCGCAGGAAACCCGGGTCGCGCTGGTGGCCCAGGCCGCGGTGCAGGAAATCCACATCGAGCGCACCCTCGAGCGGGGCCTCGCCGGCAATGTGTACCTGGGGCGGGTGGCGCGGGTACTGCCCGGCATGCAGTCGGCCTTCATCGACATCGGCCTGGAGCGCGCGGCCTTCCTGCACGTGGCCGACCTGTGGCAGCGCATGAGCGCCGGCGGCGAGGCCCGCCAGGGTGGCGGCGCGCCGCAGATACCGATCGAGAAACTGGTGTTCGAGGGGCAGTCCCTGCTGGTGCAGGTGATCAAGGATCCGATCGGCGCCAAGGGCGCGCGACTGTCCACCCAGATCAGCCTGGCCGGGCGCCTGCTGGTGCACCTGCCGCAGGACAGCCACATCGGCGTCTCGCAGAAGATCGACGACCCGGAACTGCGCGAGAGCCTGCGCCAGCGCCTGGCGACCCTGGCGCAGCAGCACGACCCGCAGGCCGGCATGGGTTTCATCGTGCGCACCAACGCCGAGGACGCGGGTGACGCCGAACTGCTGGAAGACATCGCCTACCTGCGCAAGACCTGGGGCGTGCTGCAGAACCGGGTGCGCGGCGCGCAGGCACCGACCCTGCTGTACCAGGAGCTCAGCCTGGCGCAGCGCGTGCTGCGCGACCTGGTCACCGAGGCCACGCGCAGCATCCAGGTCGATTCGCGCGAGAACTACGAACGCCTGCGCGAGTTCGCCACCGAGTACATGCCCGGGGTGGTCGAACGCCTGCAGCTGTACCGGGGCGAGCGTCCCCTGTTCGACCTGTACAACATCGACGGCGAGATCGAGAAGGCCCTGGGCCGGCGCGTGGACCTGAAGTCGGGCGGCTACCTGATCATCGACCAGACCGAGGCGATGACCACGGTGGACGTGAACACCGGCGGTTACGTGGGCGCGCGCAATTTCGACGACACGGTGTTCAAGACCAACCTGGAGGCGGCCCAGGCCATCGCGCGCCAGCTGCGCCTGCGCAATCTGGGCGGCATCATCCTCATCGACTTCATCGACATGCACAGCGCCCAGCACCGCGCAGCGGTGCTGGATGAGCTGAAGAAGTCCCTGTGGCGCGACAAGGTGAAGGTGACGGTCAACGGCTTCTCCCAGCTCGGGCTGGTGGAGATGACCCGCAAGCGCACCCGCGAGTCCCTGGCGCACCTGCTGTGCGAGCCCTGCCCGACCTGCGCCGGCCAGGGGCAGGTGAAGACCGCGCGCACCACCTGCTACGACATCCTGCGCGAGATCCTGCGCGAGGCGCGCCAGTTCAATCCCAAGGAATTCCGCATCCTCGCCTCCAACGCGGTCATCGACCTGCTGCTGGAGGAGGAAAGCGCCCACCTGGCCGAGTTGTCGGACTTCATCGGCAAGCCCATCGCGCTGCAGGTCGAACCGGCCTATCACCAGCACCAGTTCGACATCGTGCTGCTTTGATCAGCTCCCGGGGCAGCTCGCGCTGGAGCCGGGCACCTTGCCCAGCAGCAACAGGAAGCTGGCGAAAGGCTTGATCGCACGCATGGCCACCAGCTTGGGGCCCTGGAACTGCAGCTTGCCGCTCATCATCGCCCACATGGGACCGGGATCGCCGCGCCCCATCGCCTCCCAGTCGGGAGTCGTGGCGTGCATGAGAAAGTCCACGCCGAAATCGGCGGGCGTGTTCGGCGCCCCGCCGTAGCTGCACCAGGCCTGTCCATCCTTGGGCACGATCTTGAGCTCCACGGTGCTGGCGGCGCCGCAGTCGTTGCGGTACATCTGCACGATCTTGTACCCGCGGCCCTTGTCATCGTGCAGCCATTCTCCGGAAAGGCCCTTGGCCAGCTCCGGAGTCTGATTCCAGGCCTGGCAGAAGTTCGCGGCCCAGGCCGGGGACATGAGCACCGGCGGATCGGCGGCATGCGCCTGGGAAGCCGCCAGCAGGCAGCAGGCGCCAAGCAGGCGCGACAAACGGGAAACACCCCTGGAAACGGCCATGGAACTCCTCCTTTAGGGGGCGGAGTATGCGGGGAGCACGCGGGGACCGCACTCGGGGCTTACCAGAATACTCCTTGTAGTGTTCTGGAGATTCCGGGGGAACACCGGACGAGACCCCCCAAAAACCGAAGCCCGGGAACTCCCGGGCTTCGCGTCGAGGGGCCGATCCTGGCTGCGCGCGGCTTCAGGCGAACTGGGCCAGGCTCTTGCGCATCTTTTTCATCGCCGCCGCCTCGATCTGGCGGATGCGCTCGGCCGACACCCCGAATTCGGCGGCCAGGTCGTGCAGCGTGCGCCCGCCGCTGCCGTCGTCGTTGACGGCCAGCCAGCGCTGCTCGACGATGCGCCGGCTGCGCTCGTCCAGCGCCTGCAGCGCCTGCTCCAGCCCGGCGCCCTGCAGGCGCTCGCGCCCGCGCGCCTCGAGCACGGCCTCGGGAGCGTCGCTGCTGTCGCTGAGGTAGGCGATGGGCGAGAAGCTCTCCCCCGTGTCGTCCGCGGGCAGCAGCGAGACGTCGCCGCCGGCCATGCGCTGCTCCATCTCGATGACGTCCGAGCGCTTGACCTGCAGCTTGCTGGCCACGGCGTCGATCTCGGCGTCGTGGAAGCCCTCCAGGCCCTGCTTGAGCGAACGCAGGTTGAAGAACAGCTTGCGCTGCGCCTTGGTGGTGGCCACCTTCACCAGGCGCCAGTTGCGCAGGATGTACTCGTGGATCTCGGCCTTGATCCAGTGCAGCGCGTAGCTCACCAGGCGCACGCCCTGCTCGGGATCGAAACGGCGCACGGCCTTCATCAGGCCGATATTGCCTTCCTGGATCAGGTCGGCATGCGGCAGGCCGTAGCCCAGGTAGTTGCGCGCCACCGAGACGACCACCCGCAGGTGCGACATCACCAGTTTTCCGGCGGCTTCGCGGTCTTCGCGGTCGCGCCAGGCACGCGCCAGCTGCTGCTCCTCCTCGAGGGTCAGCATCGGCATGCGGTTCACCGCGGAAATGTAGGACTCCAGGTTGCCCAGGCTGGGCACCTGCGCCGGGAAGCCGCCCCCCTGCGCACGCAGCGCCAGGCCGCCGGAAAGGGTGAGAGCACCGGTTTGCGCCATCTGCAGACTCCTCCTCATGTACGGGGGTATTTTAGCACTCCTGCGCCGCGAGTGCTAAAGGCCCGGAAAGCTCCCTGGCCTGGATCAAGCGGGGAGCATGACCCGGCGGGTAAGCGGCACGCGGAGGGTAAGCGGCACGCGCCGGGCCCGGCCTCCCGGCACGAAGGCGCGCAAGGCGCTAGGCTTTCAGGTCGCCGCTGCCCGCGCGTCGCAGCCCGCCCACCGCTTGCCCCGGCAATCGGCCCGCTTCGCGCCTTCCCATGCCCCCCCGCCCCGCCCATCCCCGCCCTCCGCAATCCGCGCCCGCCCCGCAGGTCGGAGTACCCGGTGTGCGCCACCCGGTGCTGGTGGCCCTGGTGGTGGCCATCGCCTTCCTGATGGAGCAGCTCGACGCCACCATCGTGACGACCGCGATCCCGGACATGGCGCGTGCGCTGCACACCAGCGCGGTGGACATGAACCTGGCCATCAGCAGCTACGTGCTGACCCTGGCGGTGTTCATTCCCCTGAGTGGCTGGTTCGCCGACCGTTTCGGCGCGCGTCGCGTGTTCATGTCGGCGCTGGCGCTGTTCACCCTGGGCTCGGTGCTGTGCGGCGCGGCCCAGGATTTCCGCATGCTGGTGGCCACGCGGGTGCTGCAGGGCCTGGGGGGCGCGATGATGACCCCCGTCGGGCGCCTGATCCTGCTGCGCAGCTTTCCCCGCAGCCAGCTGGTGCGCGCGATGACCTACATGATCGTGCCGGCCATCATCGGGCCGGTGCTGGGGCCTCCGGTCGGGGGCTATCTGAGCACCTACCTGTCCTGGCGCTGGATCTTCTACGTCAACGTGCCTTTCGGGCTGCTGGGCATGCTGCTGGCCTGGTACCTGGTCAGTCCCCGGGCCGAGGAACCCGACGCCCGCTTCGATTTTGCCGGCTTCGCGCTGTTCGGCTGCGCCGTGGCCGGGCTGCAGTTCGTCATGGAGTCCTTCGGGAGGGCAGGCCCCGCCTGGCTGCTGGCGGCCGCGGCGGCCAGCGCCCTGCTGCTGCTGGGCCTGGTGCGCCACAACCGCGGACGCGAGCGCCCGGCCGTGGACCTCGGCCTGTTGCGCGAGCGCGCCTTCGGGGTGGCCACCCTGGCAGGCGGCCTGTGCCGGGTGGCCATGAACGCACCGGTGTACCTGCTGCCGCTGATGCTGCAGCTCGGTCTGGGCATGTCGGCGGTGCAATCGGGCTCGCTGACCTTCCTGTCGGCGATCAGCGCGCCGGGCATCCGCGTGATCATCGGCCCGGGGCTGCGTCGCTGGGGCTTTCGCGGCATGCTGATGGCCAGCGCGGTGGCCTGCTCCTGCATCCTGTTCGGCTTTTCCCTGGTGGAGCCGCAGACCCCGCATGGGCTGATCGCGGCCATGATCGTGGCCTACGGCGCCGTGCGCTCGACCCAGTTCATGAGTTCCAACACCCTGGCCTACGCCGACGTCCCCGCCGAGCGCCTGAGCCGCGCCACCAGCCTGGGCGGGCTGCTGCAGCAGCTCACCGTGAGTTTCGGCGTGGCCCTGGGCGCCGCGCTGCTGCGCCTGCTGGCGCGGCCGGGCCTGCAGCCCGACCTGACCCGCTTCCACACCGCCTTCATGCTGCTGGCGGTGCTGCCGCTGCTCACCCTGCCGGGATTCCTGCGCCTGCGCGAGCAGGACGGGGCCGCGGTCACCGGCAAGGCGCCGGCGGGCGATGCCGGCTGAGCCGGCGCGGGCGCGAATCAGTCCACCAGCGCCTGGGCGAAGGCACGCGCATCGAAGGTCTGCAGGTCCTCCAGGGACTCGCCGACGCCGATGAAGTAGATGGGCACCGGGCGTTCGCGCGCGATCGCCGCGATCACTCCGCCCTTGGCGCTGCCGTCGAGCTTGGTCAGGATGATGCCGCTAAGCCCCAGCGCGTCGTCGAAGGCGCGCAACTGGGCCAGTGCGTTCTGGCCGTTGGTGGCGTCGATGACCAGGATCGCCTCGTGGGGCGCCCCGTCCATCGCCTTGCCGATCACCCGCTTGACCTTGCGCAGTTCCTCCATCAGGTGGGCCTGGGTGGGCAGTCGCCCCGCCGTGTCGACGATCACCACGTCCATGTCGCGCGCGCGCCCGGCCTGCACCGAGTCGAAGGCCACCGCCGCGGGATCGCCGCCCTGCTGGGCGATCACCTGCACCTCGTTGCGTTGTCCCCAGGCCGCGAGCTGCTCGCGCGCGGCGGCGCGGAAGGTGTCTCCGGCCGCGAGCAGCACCTTGCATCCGGCCGCCTGCAGGTGGCGCGTGAGCTTGCCGATGCTGGTGGTCTTGCCGGCCCCGTTGACTCCCACCATCATGATCACCGTGGGCCGGGCGCGGCCGATGTCCAGCGGCTTTTGCAAGGGGGCCAGGAGTTCGGCCAGCACCTCGCGCAGGAGCTCGCGCACCTGCTGCGGGGTCTCGGCGCGCGTGGCGCGCACGCGCCGGCGCAGTTCCTCGAGCAGGTGGGTGGTGGCGGCGACCCCCGCGTCGGCGAGGATCAGGGCGGTCTCGAGCTCCTCGAACAGGGCCTCGTCGATGCGGGCACCGCCGAACAGGCCGGAAATCCCCGCCCCGGTCTTGCGCAGGCCCTGGCGCAGGCGACCGAACCAGCCCGCGGGAGGCTGCTCCACCCGCACTTCCAGCTCCGACGCCCCGGACGGCTGCGCCAGGGCGGGCGCCGGGGCTTGGGTCTGTCCGGGCTCGGGGGCGGCCGGGGATCGGAGGGCGGCTTCGGTGGTGGCTTGGGCGGTGCGATGGGCCGCGGATTCGAGCGCGGATGCAACCGTGGATTCGGCGCCAGGCGCGGCTGCAGCCGGCGCGCTTGCGGCGACTTCGGTGGGCGCGGGCTTGCGCTTGAAGAATCGGAACATGTCGGAGGGCTGGCTGGGAAGGCGTGGGCGGCACGCGGTGCCGCCAATCCCCTATTGTCGCCTGTGGCGCCTGCCGGGGCGCGCGAAGCGCTATGCTGGCGCCCCGCCCGAGCCGCTCCCGCATGAAAACCGCACAGCCCCTTCCTCGCAACCCGCGCCATGGGGCGGGCAGCGTGCGCATCATCGGCGGGCGTCTGCGCGGCAGCAAGCTGCGCGTGCCCGACGTGCCGGGCCTGCGCCCCACCCCCGACCGCGTGCGCGAGACCCTGTTCAACTGGCTGGGCCAGGACCTGCAGGGCCTGCGCTGCCTGGATCTGTACGCCGGCAGCGGCGCGCTGGGCCTGGAGGCTGCCTCGCGGGCGGCCGCTCGCGTCGACCTGGTCGAGCGCCACCCGGCGCTGGCCCGGGCCTTGACGGAGGCCGCGCAGCGCCTGGGCGCCGACGCCGTGCGGGTGCACACGGGCGACGCACTGGCCTTCGCCGCCACGCAGGCGGCGGGCAGCTACGACGTGGTGTTCGTCGATCCGCCCTTCGCCCAGGCCGGCGCGCACGAGCGCGCGCTGGCGCAGGCGGCGCGCCTGCTCGCTCCGCACGGCCGCGTCTACCTCGAGGCCCCGGATGCCCCCAGCCTGCAACGCTGGGCCGCCGCCGGCTGGGAAGTGCTGCGCAGCGCGCGCGCCGGACAGGTGCACTACGCGCTGCTGCGCCGCGACCCCGGCGCGGCGCCAACGCTAGACTCGGGGCTGGATTCGCACACCAGCCCCGGCGACATGCCCTGACCCACGCCATGCTGACCGCCGTCTACCCCGGAACCTTCGACCCCTTCACGCGCGGCCACGAGGATCTCGTGCGTCGCGCCAGCAACCTGTTCCCGCGCCTGATCGTGGGCGTGGCGGCGGGGCACCACAAGAATGCGCTGTTCGGCATCGAGGAACGCCTGGAGCTGGCGCGGGCGATCCTGGCGCCCTACGCGAACGTGCGGGTGGAGGGATTCACCGGCCTGCTCAAGGACTTCGTCGAGCAGCAGGGCGCGCAGGTGATCGTGCGCGGCCTGCGCGCCGTCAGCGATTTCGAGTACGAATTCCAGATGGCGGGCATGAACCGCCAGCTGATTCCGGAAGTGGAAACCCTGTTCATGACCCCGGCGGACCAGTACCAGTTCGTATCCGGAACATTCGTACGGGAAATCGCCATGCTGGGCGGCGATGTCGGAAAATTCGTGGTGCCGCTGGTCACCGAGCGCCTGGCCGAGAAGCTGGCCGCGCGCCGGCGCCAGGCGGGCGGAGCTCCCGCAGCCTGAGCCATCTGCCATCTGCCATCTGCCATCTGCCATCCGCCATCTGCCATCTGGCCATCCGCCATCTGCTCTGCGCCCGCGTCCTCCCTGGCGCCTGGCTCCCCGCCCCACCCCTCGAGAAGCTGCTTCGCCATGGCCCTGTGGATCACCGACGAGTGCATCAACTGCGACGTCTGCGAGCCCGAATGCCCGAACCAGGCCATTTCGATGGGCCCGGAGATCTACCGCATCGACCCGCAGCGCTGCACGGAGTGCGTGGGCCACTTCGACAAGCCGCAATGCGTGCAGCTTTGTCCGGTGGATTGCATCCCCGTCCATCCCCAGCATGTGGAAAGCCGCGAGCAGCTGTGGGAACGCTACCTGCGCCTGCAGCGCGAGGCGGCGGCGAACACGGCCTCCCAGGCCGAGCCGTCGCGGGACGAACCCTCCCGGGACGAGGCATCCCAACCCGAGGCATGCCAGCCCGCGCCGTCCCAGCCGGCGCCGTCCCCTGGCACGGAGCCCCAGGCCGCGGACCAGCGGTCAGACTAGCAGTCAGACCAGCTGCCAGACCAGCGGCAACCTAGCGCGCTGGGTTGCCGCGATGCAGGTCCATCACCGCGGCGTCGAACTCGCCGCGCAACAGGCGCGGCAAGGTGTCCAGCGCGCGGTCCATCGCCTGCTCGATCAGCTCCAGCTCGCCGCGTTGCGGCCGGCCCAGCACGAAGCCGATCACGGCCTCGCGGCTTCCCGGATGGCCGATGCCCAGGCGCAGACGCCAGAACATCGGCGTGCCCAGCTGGGTCGTGATGTCCCGCAGGCCGTTGTGCCCGGCGTGGCCGCCACCGCACTTGAGCTTGACCTGCCCGGGAGGCAGGTCGAGTTCGTCATGCACCACCAGCATCTCGTCCGGGGCGATCTTGTAGAAGCGCGCCATGGCCCCCACGGATTGGCCGGAGCGGTTCATGTAGGTGCCCGGCTCCAGCAGCCAGACATCGCCGTGCGGCCCGCGCAGGCGCCCCACATGCCCGAAGAAGCCCTTCTCGGGGCGCAGGTCGACGCGCTCGCGCTGCGCCACCTGATCCACCCACCAGAAGCCGGCATTGTGGCGCTGCTGCGCGTGCTCGGGGCCGGGGTTGCCGAGGCCCACGATCAGACGGATCAAGGCGCGTCCCCCGTCTCGGATTCGGCGCGGGGTTCGCGGGCCAGCAGGGCCTCCACCGCGCCGGCGGCGTCGCTGCGACGATCCAGCAGCGCGCACACCTGTTCGGTGATCGGCATCTGCAGTCCGTGGCGACCCGCCAGTTCCAGCACGGTGCGTGCGGTGTAGACCCCCTCGGCCACATGGCCGAGTTCGCGCACCACGGCCTGCAGGTCCTTGCCCGCCGCCAGTTGCAGGCCCACGCGGCGATTGCGCGAGAGCTCGCCCGTGCAGGTCAGCACCAGATCGCCCATGCCACTGAGGCCCATGAAGGTCTCCGGGCGCGCGCCCAGCGCGTGTCCCAGGCGGGCCATCTCGGCCAGGCCGCGGGTGATCAGCGCCGCGCGCGCATTGGCCCCCTGCCCCAGGCCGTCGCTGACGCCGCAGGCGATGGCCAGCACGTTCTTCACCGCCCCGCCCACCGCCACGCCCACCACGTCGTCGCTGGCGTACACGCGCATGGCGCCGCCGTGCAGCGCCCGCACCGCATACTGCGCCAGGGCGGCCTGCGCACCGGCGGCCACCAGGGCCACCGGCAGGCCGCGCGCGACTTCCAGCGCGAAGCTCGGTCCCGACAGCATGCCGATGGCGGGCGCCCGGGCCAGGCCCCGCAGTTCCTGCGCCACCACTTCGTGCGGCAGGGCCGCGCTGCCCTGTTCGAAACCCTTGGCGAGGATGAGCAGCGCCGCTGGCAGCTGCGCATCGCGCCGCTCCCAGCAGGCGCGCAGCGCAAGCGTCAGCCCGCGTAGGCCGGCCACGGGCACCGCCAGCACCACCAGGCCGTCCCCGGCCGCGTGGCGCAGCGCGGCGCTCATCGATTCCTCGAGGCGCAAGGCCTGAGGCAGCTCGATTCCGGGCAGGTAGCGGGTGTTCTCGCCGCGCATGCGCAGCTGCGCCAGCAACTCGACGTCGCGCGCCCACAGCAGGGTCGGGCCGCGCGCGGCGGCATGCACCGCCAGCGCGGTACCCCAGGCGCCGGCACCGAGCACGCAAACCGGCACACCCGGCTTCATCATGCCTGCCTGCCCATTGCGCCCAAGCCCGCGCCCCGCAGCATCAGTTCAGCGTCGACCCGGCGGCCTCGCCACCGGACTGCTGGGCCTGCTGCGCCTGCTGCGCTTCGTACATGGCCTGGAAGTTGATCTCGGCCAGGTGCACCGGCGGGAAGCCGGCACGGGTGATCATGTCGGCCAGGTTGGCGCGCAGGTAGGGGTAGACGGTCTGCGGGCAGGCGATGGCCAGCAACAGGTCCGCGTGCTCCTGGGGAACGTTGCGAAGTTCGAAAATGCCGGCCTGCTTGCCTTCGACCAGAAACAGGGTGCGCTGGTCGATGCGCGCGGTGATGGTGGCGGTCACGCACACCTCGACCACGCCTTCGGCCAGGCTCTGGGACTCCACGTTCATCTGCACGTCCACCGTGGGCTGCGCCTGTTCCAGCAGGATCTGCGGGGAATTGGGCTGTTCCAGCGACAGGTCCTTCAGGTAGCAACGTTGCAGCGCGAAAACCGGTTGCCGCTGCTGCGCGGCGTCTGCGGGTTGGGGGGTGCTCATGCAGGAAGACTCCAGGCTAGGTTGAGGTCCGCGCGGCGAACCCTCGCGGGCCCGCGAACGCGGTGCCCCGGCATTGTAGGTGTCGAAGCCGCGGGCCCGGCCCGCCCGGGCGTGGTGCCCGTGATACCGGCAAGCCCGTGCAGCGCCAGGGCTCAGCCCTGTCCGGCCTCGCGCAGCAGCGGCTGCAGGCCGCCGGCGGCATCCAGCGCGTGCAGGTCGTCGCAGCCGCCGACATGGTGCTCGCCGATGTAGATCTGCGGCACGGTGCGGCGCCCGGTGGCCTGCATCATGGCCTGGCGCAGCGCCGGATCCAGGTCGACGCGCAATTCCTCGATGTGCTCGACCCCGCGCCTGCGCAGCAGGTCCTTCGCACGCAGGCAATAGGGGCACACCGCGGTGGTGTACATGCGAACGCGTGGAGCAGCCATGGCGGTTCAGCCCTTCTCGACCGGCAGGCCGGCCTCGCGCCAGGCGCGCAGGCCGCCCTGCACCGCCACCGCGCGCTCATAGCCCAGCTTGCGCAGCGTGTTCGCGGCGCGTGTCGCGCGCGCACCGCTCTGGCACATGAGAAGCACCGGGGTCTGCTTGTTCTTGGGCAATTCCGCGGCGCGATTCTCGAGTTCGCCCAGGGGAATGTTGCGCGCCCCCACGCAGTGGCCCGCGGCATGCTCGGTGGTCTCGCACACGTCGATCATCACGCCCTTCTCGCGGTTCATCAGACGCACGGCCTCGGCCGTGGTCACGCCGCCGGCGCCCCCGCCGCGGGAAAACGAACTCCACAGCAGCATGCCGCCGGAGACCACGGCAATGGCGATCAACGCAAGGTTGTCGATGATGAACTTCAAATTGCTCTCCGCTGGGGTGAAGACGAAATCGACATTCTAGGAACTTCGCGACGCCACCGCCGCGCCGACGAGGTCCACTACGATAGAGCCTTCACCTTGCTTTCCCGAACCATGCACAAACTCGTGATGATTCGCCACGGCGAATCGACCTGGAACCAGGAAAACCGATTCACCGGCTGGGTGGACGTCGACATCACCGACAAGGGCATCGCCGAAGCGCGCCGCGCCGGCCAGTTGCTGAAGGCCCATGGACTGGATTTCGACGTCGCCTACACCTCCGTGCTCAAGCGCGCCGTGCGCACGCTGTGGCTGTGCCTGGACGAGATGGACCGCATGTGGCTGCCCACCGTGCACAGCTGGCGTCTCAACGAGCGGCACTACGGCGCGCTGCAGGGGCTGAACAAGGCGGAGACCGCGGCCAAGTACGGCGACGAGCAGGTGCTGCAGTGGCGCCGCAGCTATGACGTGCGTCCGCCGTTGATGAATGAAGCGCACCGCCATGAACTGGCGGCAGATCCGCGTTATGCCCGCGTCAACGCGGACGAGCTGCCCCTGGCCGAATGCCTGCAGGACACGGTGCGCCGGGTCATGCCGCTGTGGGAGGAATCGCTGGCCCCGGCCATCCGGGCAGGGCGCCGCGTGCTGGCGGTATCGCACGGAAACTCGATGCGCGCGATCGTCAAGCACCTGGACGGCATCTCGGACGCCGACATCGTGGGCCTGAACATCCCCAACGGCGTGCCCCTGGTGTACGAGCTGGATGCCGAGCTCAAGCCCATCCGCCGCTACTACCTCGAGGATCCGCAGGCCCGGACCTGAGCGCCAGTGGCCCGGATCGGCCGTGCCTGCGGGCGCGGCCCTGGACCTATACTCAGTGCCCGGATTCGAAGGACAGCGCATGGCAGGCAAACTCAAGATCACGGCGTGGATCGGCGCCGGCATGCTCACGGGCGCCCTGGCGACCCTGCAGCTCCAGGCTTTCGCCCGGGGCTCGGTGTCGCCTCTGCCGCTGGAGGAACTGCAGCAACTGGCTGCGGTGTACGGCCTGATCAAGGCCGACTACTTCGAGCCGGTGCACGGCAAGAAGCTCGTGCAGGATGCCATCAACGGCATGGTCAACGGCCTGGATCCGCATTCGGAATACCTGGATGCGAAAGATTACAAGGAGTTTCGCGAGAGCACTAGCGGGAAATTCGTGGGCGTGGGCATCGAGATCGCGCCCAAGGACGGGCTGATCCAGGTGGTCTCGCCCATCGAGGGTTCCCCGGCGGCGCGCGCGGGCATCCAGGCCGGCGACCTGATCACGCGCATCGACGACACCGAGGTCAAGGGGCTTCCCCTGGACAAGGCGGTCAAGCTCATGCGCGGCAAACCGGGCACGCAGGTCCGGCTCACGCTGGTGCGCAAGAGCACGAACCGCACGATGACCCTGGTCATCACCCGGGAGGAGATCCACGTGCAGAGCGTGCGCGGGCGCATGATCGAGCCCGGCTACGGCTGGGTGCGCATCAACCAGTTCCAGTCCGACACCCTGCCCGAGTTCGTGTCCAAGGTGGACGAGCTGTACAAGGCCGACCCCAGGCTCAAGGGCCTGGTGCTGGACCTGCGCAACGACCCGGGCGGGCTGCTGGAAAGCGCGGTGGGCGTGGCCTCGGCCTTCCTGCCGCCCAACTCGGTGATCGTGTCCACGCGCGGGCAGATCCCCGAGGCCAACGTGAGCTACCGCAATACGCCCAGCGACTACTCCCGCGTGCCGGGGCAGAACCCGCTGGCCTCGCTGCCCGAGGCGGTGAAGAGCGTGCCGCTGGTGGTGCTGGTCAACGGCGGCTCGGCCTCGGCCTCGGAGATCGTCACCGGTGCGCTGCAGGACTACAAGCGCGCCCAGGTGATGGGCGAGCTGACCTTCGGCAAGGGCTCGGTGCAGACGGTGCTCCCGCTGGGCCCGGACACCGCGCTGAAGCTGACCACGGCCCGCTACTTCACGCCCAACGGCGAATCCATCCAGGCGCGCGGCATCACGCCCAACTACGTCGTCGGCCCCCTGCCCAGCGGCGACCCCTACGCGGCGCTGCGCATGCGCGAGGTGGATTACAAGAACCAGATCGGCACCGGCACGCAGGCCGCCAGTTCCCCGCAACTGCGCCAGGAACTGCAACGCCAGCACGAGGCGCGCCAGGAACTGGAAGCGGCCATCGAGAAGAACCCGAAGAAGTTCCCCAAGCTGCCCGAATACGGCAGCAAGCAGGACTGGCAGCTCGAACAGGCCCTGAACCTGCTGCAGCACAAGCCGGTGATCACCGAGAAGGCGGCCGTGCAGCAGGCGACCGCGGCCAGCGCCGCGTCGAAGCCGGCGCAGCCGGCGCACTCGCACTGAGGCAGGCGGCGGGGCCGGGATCGCGGCCCTGCCCTTCTGCGCGGCACGCCGCATGAACGACTCCGAACTGCTGCGCTATTCGCGCCACATCCTGCTCGATGCCGTGGGCATCGAAGGGCAGCAGCGCATGCTCGACGCGCATGCCCTGGTGCTGGGCGCGGGGGGCCTGGGCTCTCCGGTGGCGCTGTACCTGGCAGGCGCCGGGGTCGGACGCATCACCCTGGTGGACGACGACCAGGTCGACGCCACCAATCTGCAGCGCCAGATCGCGCATACCGAGCAGCGCCTGGGCATGGCGAAGGTGGAGTCGGCGCGCATCGCCATGCAGCAGATCAATCCCCACCCCCGCATCCACACGGTGGCTCGCCGCGCGGATGCGGCGCTGCTGGACGAACTGCTGGCCGACGCCTCCGTGGCCCTGGACTGCAGTGACAACTACGCCACCCGCCATGCGCTGAACGCCGCCTGCGTGCGCCACGGCGTGCCCCTGGTCAGCGGCGCGGCCATCGGCTTCGACGGCCAGGTGGGCGTGTTCGACACGCGGGTCGGGGAGCAAGGTCGCGGCCCCTGCTACGCCTGCCTGTTCGCCCCCGACGCGCCGGTCGAGGAGGTGCGATGCGCGGTGATGGGCGTCATCGCGCCCCTGGTGGGCGTGGTGGGCAGCCTGCAGGCCCTGGAGGCCCTGAAACTGCTGGCGGGCGCCGGACGCAGCCTGGCCGGGCGCCTGCTGCTGATCGATGCGCTGGACATGGACATCCGCACCATGATCCTGCGGCGCAATCCGGACTGCGCCGTCTGCGCGGCACTGCCGGGCTAGCCGGCTAATCGTCCTGGGGAGCGTCGCCGCTGGCGTCGGCGATGCCGGGCCACAGCGTGGTCGCGGTGTCCTCGCGCCAGCGTCCGGTCAGGCTCCAGTCACTGCCCTGCAGCTGCGCGGCGTAGACCACCGGATCGAGGACCGCGGTGGCCTGATAGACCCCGGGAGCGCTGCGCTGCAACACCAGGTCGAGGTCGCCGCTGCGGCGCAGGGGATGGCGCAGATGCAGGTGCAGCAGGGAGTCGGGGGGAGCCGGCCGCAGCTGCACGCTGAGCAGGCCGGCATGCCAGGATATCCGCGCGCTGAGCCCCAGCTGGCGCGCGCGCTGCGCCTGCTCCATGCTGCTGCCCACGCGCAAGCCGCGCTCGTAGGGATGGCCGGTGACCAGGCTGTCGCGCCCGTGCATGGCCACCGCCAGCAGCGCGAAGCCGATGAGCACCATCGAGGCCGGCAGGGCGATCAAGGCCCAGGGCCAGGGCTGGCGCCACCAGGGAGGGACAACGGGAGGAGCTTGCACGGCTTGGCGCACCCAGGGAAAAGCCCGACTCTAGCGGCGGCGACCGGCCTTGCGCATGATCCAGGACAAAGCGCGCGACAAATGCCGCGCGCCCAGGCTACAACTCGACCCGCGGTACCCGCCGCGCCGCGAACACCGCGGCCAGGGCCACCAGCGCCGCCGCGCCGAAGCCGATGTGGAAGGCTTCGGTGACGCGCTGGGTGGCCGCCGCGCTGGAGGCGTTCAGCGCGGCGTGCAGGTCGGCCGGCGAGGCGATGCCGAAGACGAGGCTGCCGAAGACCGCGGTACCCAGCGAGGCGCCGGTGGAGCGGGCCAGGGAGATGGTCGCCGCGGCGGCTCCCAGCCGGCTGCGCCCGGCGACCGCCTGGACCAGCAGTTGCGAGCTGGGCATCACGCTGCCGAAGCCGAGGCCGGCGATCAGGCCCAGCGCCCCCACCTCCAGCCCCGCGGGGGGCGCCAGGGCCAGCGCCAGCAAGGCCAGCGCGGAAACCACCAGCCCGTGGCGCGGAGGCAGGTCCGGGCGTCCGCTGCGCGCGATGATGCGCCCGGTGACGTTGGATCCCAGCACGACGCCCGCGGTCAGGGGCAACAGCAGCAGTCCGGCGCGCGCCGCGCTGCCGTGGCGCGCGATCTGCAGGTACACGGGCAGGAAGAACACCAGCGCGAACATGCAGGAGGCGAACAGCACCACGGTCAGCGCGGTCCACGCCGTCGCCGGAATGCGCAGCAGCTCCAGCGGAAGGAAGGGATGGCGCTGGCGGCGTTCGTGGCCCACCAGCAGCCAGCCCAGCAGCAGCGCGCAGCCGGCCATGAGCAGGCTGGGCAGCGAAAACCAGGCGAAGCGGTGCCCGGCCAGGGTCAGCCACAGCAAGGCGAGCCCCGCGCAGCCGGCGAACAGGAGCACCCCGGCGGCGTCGTGGCCCTGGCCCGGTTCCGCATGCCCGGAGCCCTTCGCCAGCCGCCCCACGCGCCAGGCCGCGATGGCGCACAGCGGCAGGTTGGCCACGAACAGCCAGCGCCAGCTGTAGCGGCTCACCACGAGGCCCCCCAGCACCGGCCCGACCACGCTGGACAGCACGAACACGCCGCTGAGCCAGGCCTGGAAGCGCGGGCGCTGGCGCGGCGACACCACCTCGCCGATCAATGCCTGGCTCATGACCATCAGGCCGCCTCCGCCCAGGCCCTGCAGCACCCGCGCCCCGATCAACCACCACATGCCGGGGCTGGCCGTGCAGGCCAGCGATCCGAGCGCGAACAGCGCGAGCGCGCCCAGCAGCGCGTCGCGGCGCCCGTAGCGGTCGCCCAGGCGCCCGTACAGCGGCGCCATGATGGTGGAAGCCAGCAGGTAGCCCACGGCGATCCAGGTGCTGTCGCGCAGGTTGTCGAAATCGCGCGCGATGGCCGGCGTGGCCGTGGCCAGCAGGGTCTGGTCGATGGCCGCCAGCAGGATGGGCAGCATCACCGCCGTGAACAGCTCGACGAAGCGCGCCACGCTGAGCGCCTCGTCGGGGATCTCGGCTGCGCCGGCGGCCGGCTGTGCCGCCGGGCCGGGTGTCGAAGGAGACGACATGGGCCTGGGTCCGCAAAAGCCCCAGTCTATCGCCCAGGCGGCGATGCCGCCTGCTCGCCGCCCCAGGATCCGCCCAGCGCGGCGATCAGGTTCACCGCCGCGGCGTAGCGCCGGTTGCGCAGCGTGAGCACCGCGTTGCGCGCGCTGGTCGCCGTGGTCTGGGCGGTGATCACGCCCAGATAATCCGCGGTTCCGGCCTTGTACTGGTTCAACGCCAGGCGCAGGGAGACCTCGGCCGCCTGCACCACCTGCTCCTGCTGGCGGGCCTCGTGGCGCAGGATGGATTGGGCGTACAGGTTGTCCTGCACCTGTTGCATGGCCTGCAGCACGTCCTGCCGGTACTCGGCCACGGTCTGGCGGTAGGCGGCGCGACTGGTCGCGAGCTTGGCGCTGCGCAGGCCGCCATCGAACAGGGTCGCCGCCAGGCTGGGCCCCAGCGACCAGTACAGGGTGGGCGCGCTGAACAGTCGCGCAAGGGTGGCCGCCTGTGCTCCGGCGGAGGCTCCCAGCGTGATGGTGGGCAGCCAGGCGCGCTGGTCGATGCCGATCTGCGCATTGGCGGCCAGCACCTGCTGCGAGGCGGCGGCCAGGTCGGGCCGGCGCAGCAGCAAGCCGGCCGGCACGCCGGGCGGCACGCGCGGCACCGGCGGCAGCTCCCCGTCGGGCGCGAGCACGAAGCCGGGCGCCGGCTGGCCGACGAGCACGGCGATGGCATCCTGCAACTGCCGACGCGTGACCTGCAGGTCGGTGCGGGTGGTCTGCGCCTGCAGCAACTGGGTACGCGCCTGCGCGACGTTGGCCGCCGTGTCCACGCCGGCCCGGTAGCGCGAGCGGGTGAGTTGCAGGGCGCGGGCGTAGGCCCCGACCGTGGCATCGGCCAGCCGGGCCTGGGCGTCCACGGTGCGCAGTTGCAGGTAGGTGCTCGCCAGGCTGGCCTGCAGGCTGAGCCGGGTGTAGCGCAAGGTGGAATGGCTGGCCTGCGCGCGGGCCCTGCCCTGCTCCACCTGCAGGCGCACGCTGCCCCACAGATCGGGTTCCCAGCTGGCCTGCAGGCCGGCGCTGAACGTGTTCTGCGCGGAAGCCCCGGCTCCCTGCGGCGCCAGGCTGCGCGACCGGGCCGCGGCAGCCGTGGCCTGCAGCACCGGCGCGTAGGCCGCGCGTGCCTGCTCGAGTGCCGCCTGCGCCTGCTGGTACACCGCGAGTTGCGCGGCCAGGCTCTGATTGTGCCGGCCCAGCTCGAGCTCCAGGCGGTCCAGGGTGGGGTCGGCGAACACCTGCCACCAGGCCCCATCGGCGGGCATGGGCGTGGCCTCGCCCAGCTCGCGCCAGCCGGAGTCGGCGGCGTAGGCCGCGGGCAGCGCTTCGTGCAGGGCCGGCATGGGCGGCTTCGCCGCGCAGGCGGCGAGCAGGCAGGCGCACAGGCCGGAGGCGACCGCGCGCCCGGCGCGCGGGACCAGGGGGTGCATTGCGGGCTTCATGGTCGGGAATCCAGCGACAGGGGCCGACCGCTGCGCCCGAAGCGGCCCAGGGTCCAGCGGCGCAGGCGGTCGAGTTCGAGATAGATCACCGGCGTGGTGTAGAGGGTGAGTGCCTGGCTGACCAGCAGGCCGCCGGCGATGGCGATGCCCAGGGGCTGGCGCAATTCGGCGCCGTTGCCGGTGACCAGGGCCAGCGGCAGTGCCGTGAACAGCGCCGCCATGGTGGTCATGAGAATCGGACGCAGGCGCAGCGTGGCGGCCAGGGTGATGGCCTCGCGCGGATCCAGCCCCTGGTCGCGCTCGGTCTGCAGCGCGAAATCCACCATCAGGATGGCGTTCTTCTTGACGATGCCGATGAGCAGGAACACGCCGATCAGCGCGATGATCGAGAACTCGGTGTGGAACAGCATCAGCGCCAGCACCGCGCCGACCCCGGCCGGCGGCAGCGTGGACAGGATGGTCAGCGGGTGCAGGGTGCTTTCATACAGCATGCCCAGCACGATGTAGATGGCGAAGATGGCCGCCAGGATGAACAGCGGCTGGTCGTGCAGGGTCTGCGCGAACACCTGGGCGGTGCCCTGGAAGCCCCCGTGGATGCTCGAGGGCAGCTGGATCTGTGCCAGCGCCTGCTGGATGCGCGTCTGCGCCTGGCTGAGCGTGACCCCGGGGTCGAGGTTGAAGAACAGGGTCGAGGACGCGAACAGTCCCTGGTGGTTCACCGAGAGCGGCGTGTTGCTGAGCTGGTAGTGCACGAGCTGCGACAGGGGCACCACCGCGCCGGACGGGGCCACCACGTGCAGGCGCTGCAGGGCCTCGCGGTCGCGACGCCATTGCGGCGCGGCCTCCATGACCACCCGATACTGGTTCAGGGGCGCGTAGATGGTGGAGATCAGGCGCTGGCCGAAGGCATCGTTGAGGGTGGCGTCGATGGTGGCGATGGGCACGCCCAGGCGTGCGGCGGCGGTGCGGTCGATGGCCAGGCGCAGCTCCAGGCCCGAGGCCTGCTGGTCGCTGTTGACGTTGTTCAGGCCGGAGAGGTGCTGGAAGGCCGCCAGCACCCGGGGCTCCCAGCGCAGCAGGGTTTCCAGGTCGTTGGACTGCAAGGTGTACTCGTAGGTGGCCTGCGCCGGCCGCCCTCCGACATGGATGTCCTGGCCGGGAAACAGGAACACCTGCACCCCGCCCAGCCGCGACAGGGCCGCGTGCAGTTGCATCATCACCTGCTGCACGCCCACGCGCTCGGAAATGGGCTTGAGCTGCATGTACAGGAAGGCGCCGTCGCCGCTGCTGGAGAAGGCCATCACGTCCTGCACGGCCGGGTTGCGGCGCACGATCTGCTCGATGCTGCCCAGGCGGCGGCTCATGGACTGAAAGGAGCTGGACTGGTCGGCCGATACATGGCCCAGCAGCAGTCCGGTGTCCTGCGTGGGGAAGAAACCCTTGGGCACCACCGCGTAGAGATAGCCGCTGAGCACGATGCTGCCGACGAACACCAGCAGCATGAGCAGCGGGTGACGCAGCGCCGTGCGCAGGCTGCGGGCATAGGCATCGTGCACGCCGCCCCAGATGCGCTCCAGGCGCGAGGCGCGCGCGCCCTGCGGGGGCGGCGCATGCGCCCGCAGCCAGCGCGAGGCCAGCATGGGCGTGACGGTCAGCGACACCAGCAGGGAAATGCCGATGGCCACCGACAGGGTGACCGCGAATTCGTGGAACAGCCGCCCCACGATGCCTCCCATGAACAGCACGGGCAGGAACACCGCGACCAGCGACAGGCTCATGGACAGCACGGTGAAACCCACCTCGCGGGCTCCGCGCAGGGCCGCCTGCAGCGGCGGCACGCCAGCCTCGACATGGCGGGAAATGTTCTCGGTGACCACAATGGCATCGTCCACCACGAAACCCGTCGCGACGATCAGGGCCATCAAGGACAGGTTGTCCAGCGAGTACCCGAGCAGCCACATGGCCGCGAAGGTGCCGACCAGCGACAGTGGAACGGCCAGCGCGGGAATCAGCGTGGCGCGCCAGTCCCGCAGGAACAGCCACACCACCAGCACCACCAGCAGCACGGCCATCACCAGGGTGCTCTCGACATCGCGCAAGGAGGCGCGGATGGTGGTCGTGCGGTCCGACAGCACCCGCACGTCGATGGCCGCGGGAATCGAGGCGCGCAGGCGCGGCAGCGCCGCCTGCACGCCGTCCACGGCCTGGATGATGTTGGCGCCGGGCTGGCGGAACACGATCAGCAGCACCGCGGGCTGGCCGTCGGCCAGGCCCACGTTCTGGGTGTCCTGCAGGCCCTCGCTCACCGTGGCCACGTCGGACAGGGGCACCGCGACGCCGTTGCGCCAGGCCACCACCACGTGGCTGTATTGCTCGGGCAGGCTGAGCTGATCGTTGGCGCCCACCTGCCAGCGACGGCCCCCGCTGTCGATGGCGCCCTTGGGGGCGTCCACGTTGGCCGCGGCGATGGCCTGGCGCACCTGCTCCAGCCCCAGGCCCAGGGCGTCCAGGCGCGGCACGTCGAGCTCGACGCGCACGGCCGGCAGCGCGGAGCCGCCCACGTTGACCTGTCCGATGCCCGGAAGCTGGGAGATCTTCTGCGCCAGGATGGTCGATGCCGCGTCGTACATCTGCCCGCGCGACAGGGTCCTGGAGGTCAGCGCGATGATCATGATGGGCGAATCGGCGGGGTTGACCTTGCGGTAGGTCGGGTTGCCCGCCAGGCCGCTGGGCAGCAGGGGTCGCGCGGCGTTGAGCGCGGCCTGCACCTCGCGCGCGGCGTCATCGATGTTCTTGGACAGGCCGAACTGCAGCACGATGCGGGTCGAGCCCTGGTCGCTGCTGGAGGTCATCTGGCTGATGCCGGAGATGGTTCCCAGCGCGCGCTCCAGCGGAGTGGCCACGGTGGCGGCCATGACCTCGGGGCTGGCGCCGGCCAGGCTGGCCTGCACCGTGATGGTGGGAAAGTCCACCTGCGGCAACGGGGAGACCGGAAGCTGGCGAAAGGCGATGATGCCCGCCAGCAGCACGGCCAGCGCCAGCAGCGTGGTGCCCACGCGGCGCCGGATGAAGGGCGCGCTGAGGTTCACGCGCCGGCCTCCGCGCCAGCGTCGCGGCGCCGACGGGCGCCGACCCGCGCGGCCAGCCGGTCGAAGCCCAGATAGATGACCGGCGTGGTGAACAGGGTGAGCAATTGCGACAGCAGCAGCCCGCCGATCAGCGAGATGCCCAGCGGCTGGCGCAACTCGGCTCCCATGCCCCCGCCGACCACCAGGGGCACCGCGCCGAACAGCGCCGCGAAGGTGGTCATCAGGATGGGCCGCAGGCGCAGGCGCGCCGCCTGCAGCATGGCCTGCTCGGCCGGCATGCCCTGGCGGCGCTGGGCGTCCAGCGCGAAGTCCACCATCAAGATGGCATTCTTCTGCACGATGCCGATGAGCAGCACGATGCCGATGATGGCGATCACGCTGAGGTCATGCCCGGTGGCCATCAGCGCCAGCAAGGCGCCGATGCCTGCCGACGGCAGGGTCGACAGGATGGTCACCGGATGGATGTAGCTCTCGTACAGCACGCCCAGCACGATGTACATGGTCGCCACCGCGGCCAGCAGCAGCCACAGTTCGTTGGACAGCGCGGCCTGGAAGGCGCTCGCCGCCCCCTGGAAACGCAGGCTCACCGAGGGCGGCAGCCCGGCTTTCGCGGCGGCGTCCTGGATGGCCTGCACGGCGGCCCCCAGCGAGGTGCCGGGGGCCAGGTCGAAGGACAGCAGCGCGGCCGGGAACTGCCCCAGGTGGTCCCGCGCCAGCGGCGTGCTGCGCTGCTCGATGCGCGCCACCGCGCGCAGCGGCACCTGCTGCCCCGTGGAAGTGCTCAGGTAGACCTTGTCGAAGGCTTCCAGGCCGGCACCCGCAGGCACGCGCACGCCCAGCACCACGCGGTACTGCGCGGACTGGGTGAACACCGTGGATATCAGGCGCTGGCCGAAGGCGTCGTACAGCGCGGCATCGATGGCGCTCATGCTCAGCCCGAGTCGCGCCGCGCTGGCGCGGTCCACGTCCACGTAGGCCTGCAGGCCCCGGTCCTGCAGGTCGTCGCTGACGCCGGCCAGTTGCGGCAGGGTGCGCAGGCGCGGCAGCAGGCGCTGCACGGCCAGGCGCAGGTCGGCGGCGTTGGTGGCCGACAGGCTGAACTGGTAGGTGTAGCGGCTGAGCAGGTCGTCGATGCTCAGGTCCTGCACCGGCTGCATGTACAGGCGGACGCCGGGCACCGCGTCCGCCAGGCGCTGCAGGCCCTGCTGCACCGCGACGACCCGCTCGCCGCGCTGCGCCAGCGGCTTCAGGCTGATCAGCAGGCGCGCGCTGTTCATGGTGGTGTTGGTGCCGTCGATGCCCGCCACCGCCGACACGCTGGCCACCGCCGGATCGCGCAGCAGAGCCCGCACCAGCGCCGACTGGCGCTGCTCCATGGCGCGGAAGGACACGTCCTGCCCGGCCACCGCCGTGCCCTCGATCAGGCCGGTGTCCTCCACCGGGAAGAATCCCTTGGGCATCAGCGCGTACAGCAGGCCCGTGAGCAGCACCAGCCCCACCGAGGCGACCAGCACCGCGCGCTGGTGGCGCAACACCCAGCCCAGGGCGCGGGCGTAGGCATCGGCGAGGCCGTCCAGCGCCTTGCCGGAGGCCCGGAACCAGCGCCCCTGCCCGGTCTCGGGCACGTGGCGCAGCAGGCGCGCGCACAACATCGGCGTGAAGCTCAGCGACACCCCGGCGGAGATCACGATGGCCACCGCCAGGGTGATGGCGAATTCGCGAAACAGGCGCCCGACCACGTCCCCCATGAACAGCAGCGGGATCAGCACGGCGATCAGCGAGAAGGTGAGCGAGATGATGGTGAAGCCGATCTGCGCGGCTCCCCGGAGGGCGGCCTGCATCGGCGGCTCGCCCTGCTCGATGTGCCGCGCCACGTTCTCGATCATGACGATCGCGTCGTCCACCACGAAGCCCGTGGCGATGGTCAGGGCCATCAGGGTCAGGGTGTTGATGGAAAAGCCCAGCAGGACCATGGCCCCGAAGGTGCCCACCAGCGCCAGCGGAACCGCGGTGGCCGGAATGAAGGTGGCGCGCGCGCTGCGCAGGAAGGCGAAGATCACCAGCACCACCAGGACCACCGAGAGCAGCAGCTCGAAACTCACGTCGGAGATCGCCGCGCGGATGGTCACGGTGCGATCCGACAGGACGTCCAGCCTGGCGGACTCCGGCAACTGCGCACGCAGCGCCGGCAGCAGCTTGCGGATCTGGTCGACCACCTGGATCACGTTGGCCCCGGGCTGGCGCTGTACGTTGATGACGATGCCGGGCTTGCCGTTGACCAGGGCGGCCTGCCAGGCGTTCTCCGCCCCGGTGCTCACCTGGGCCACGTCCCCCAGATGCACCGCGGCGCCGCCGCTGGTGCCGATGATCAGGTCGCGGTATTGCTGCGGCGTGCCGATCTGGTCGTTGGCGTCGATGGTGAAGGCCTGCTGGCTGCCGTCGATGCTGCCCTTGGGGCTGTTCACGTTGGCGTTGGCGATGGCCGTGCGCACGGCATCCAGGCCGATTCCGCGTACCGCCAGCGCGCGCGCATCCACCTGGATGCGAATGGCCGGCTTGTGGCCCCCCGACAGCGTGACCAGCCCCACTCCCGGCACCTGCGAGAGCTTCTGGCTCAGGCGGGTGTCGGCCAGGTCGTACAGGGAGGTCAGCGGCAGGTCACCGGAGGTCAGGCCGAGGGTGATCACCGGCGCGTCGGCCGGATTGACCTTGGCGTACACCGGAGGCTGAGGCAGGTCCGTGGGCAGCAGCGAGCCGGCTGCGTTGATGGCCGCCTGCACTTCCTGCTCGGCCACGTCCAGCGGCAGGGAGAGATCGAAGCGCAGGGTGATCACCGAAGCTCCCCCGGAACTCACCGACCACATCTGCCCCAGCCCGGGCATCTGCCCGAACTGGCGCTCCAGCGGCGCGGTCACCGAGGAGGACATCACGTCGGGGCTGGCCCCCGGGTACAGGGTGGTCACCTGGATGGTCGGGTAGTCGACCTCGGGCAGCGGGGCCTGGGGCAGCAGGCGCAGGCCGACCAGGCCCGCCACCAGCACCGCGATCATCAGCAGCGAGGTCGCGATGGGGCGCAGGATGAAGATGCGCGAGGGGCTGGGCCGCTCGGCGCCTTCCTGCCCGGGCGCCTCGCGGGGAGCTTCGCCGGACATGTCAGCGACTCGCCGGGGCCGCGTTCCCGCCCGCGGGTTCGGAGGCCGCCTGCACCACATGCACGCGGGCTCCCTCGCGCAGGTGGTCCAGCCCGGCCGTCACCACGCGCTCGCCGGGCTTGAGGCCCGACAGCACCTGGGTCAGTCCGTTCCACACGGTACCCGTGCGCACCTGCCGCACCGCCACGCTGCCCTTGGCGCCGATCACGTACACATAGCTGCCGTTCGCGCCAACGGCCACCGCCGTGCTGGGCACCACCAGGGCATCCGGGATGCTGCGCTCGAGCACGCGCACGTTCACGAACTGATTGGGCAGCAGGCTCAGGCCGCTGTTGGCGAAGCGCGCGCGCAGCGCCAGCGTGCCGGTGGAGGTGGAGATCTGGTTGTCGGCGGCCAGCAGCTCGCCCCGCGCCAGCAGCGCGCTGTCCGAGGCGTTCCAGGCCTGCACCTGCGCATGCCGGCCGGCGGCCAGCTGACGCAGCAGTTCACCCACCTCGGCCTGCGGCAGCGCGAAACTGACCTCGATGGGCTGCACCTGGGCGATGGTCACGATCGGCGCGGCGCCGCCGCTGCCGGTGGCCGAGCTCGACGAGGAGGAGGTCGACGCGCTCTGGCCCACCGCCCCCGAGGTGTTGACCATATTGCCGGGATCCACCTGACGCAGCCCGGCGATTCCCGAGACCGGCGCCGTGATGCGGGTCCACGAAAGTTGCAGGCGGGCGCTGTCCAGCGCCGCCGTGTTGGCGTCCAGCTGGGCCTTGAGCTGGGCCACGGTGGCGCGCTGGTCGGCCACCTGCTGGGCCGAGATGGCATCCTGTGCGAGCAGCGTCTCGTAGCGTTGAAGGTCGCTGCGCGCGCCGGCGAGCTGGGCGGCCGTCTGCTCGCGCGTGGCCTGCGCCTGCTCGACGGCGATGCGGAAGGGGCGCGGGTCGATGGTGGCCAGCAGCTGGCCTGCGCGCACCGCCTGCCCCTGGTGGAAGTCCACGCTTTGCAGCAGGCCCGACACGCGGGGCATCACGCTGGCCAGGGTATGCGGCGTGACGGTACCCAGGGCCGTCAGCCACACCGGCACCGTCCGCACGCGCACCGTGGCGGCGGTGACGGCCGTCGCCTGCTGCGCGCCGAAGGCGCCGCGGCGCATGCCGCCGGCAGCGCCGTGCCCCGCCTGGCGCCCGGTGTGCCACCAGATGCCGGCGCCCAGCGCGGCGAGCAGGATCAGCGCCAGCAACCAGGGCCAGCGCCTGGGCGACTTGTGGGAAGGGGGGGTGGTTTCGGGCAAGGGAAGGGACATCGCGGGGCGGCGAATCGGGCCGGCGGGTGGGATTCGGTCAGTGCGCGCGGCGCGCGTGTTCCGCGCCACTCGGAATGATGCCCGCGGCGTGTGTCGCCCACATGCAGCGAGTGTGAGCAAATATTACGGATCGCCCGGCTGGCCGGGGTGCTCCCGCGCAGCTTCCTGCGCATGTTCCTGCGCATGTTCCTGCGCATGTTCCCGCTGCGGGCTGCGCTGGTGGTTCCAGTAGACCTCCGCCCCGGGCTCGTTGAGCACCCGTGCCAGCACGAACAGCAGGTCCGACAGGCGATTGAGCAGGCGCAGCGCCAGCGCCAGGCCCTCGGCGCCCTCGGGCTGCGCTTCGCGCAGGCGCACCAGCGTGCGCTCGGCCCGGCGTGCCACGGTACGGCACACATGGGCCTGCGCGGCCGCACGGCTGCCGCCGGGGAGGATGAACTCCCGCAGCGGCGGCAGCCCGGCGTTGTAGGAGGCGATGGCCTCGTCCAGGCGCTGCAGCGCGGCCTGGTCGAGCAGCGTCATGTCGGGCACGGCCAGCTCGCCGCCCAGGTTGAACAGATCCTGCTGCACCTGCAGCAGCAGCGTGCGCGCGGCCGGCGGCACCGGCTCGCACAGCAGCAGCCCGAGATGGGCGTTGAGCTCGTCCACGTCGCCCAGCGCGTCGATGCGCGGGGCGGCCTTGGAGCAGCGCGAACCATCGCCCAGGCCGGTGGTTCCGGAATCGCCCGTGCGGGTGGTGATGGCGCTGAGTCGGTTTCCCATGGTCGCTGCCCCGGTGCAAATGCGCATTGTCGCGCGCATTTTTGCCCAAAGGGTGGCGCCCCCTCAGGAAGCCCCTTCAGCCCGCTTGGCTACCAGGGTCAGGATGTCGTAGCTGGCCACCAGTTCATCATCCTGGTTGCGCACCTCCACGTCCCAGGCCACGACACCCTGGCCCCTGCCCTGCGCATCGGTCTTGCGCCGGTCGATCTTGCGCTTGCAGGTCAGGCGCGCCTGGATGGTGTCGCCGATGCGCACCGGCTTGATGAAGCGCAGGGTGTCGAGTCCGTAGTTGGCCAGTACCGGGCCCGGCGCCGGCGACACGAACAGGCCGGCCGCGGCCGACAGCACAAAGTAGCCATGGGCGATGCGCTGCCCGAAGGGCGACTGGCGCGCCGCGATGTCGTCGAAGTGCATGTAGAAGAAGTCCCCCGACAGGCAGCCGAAATTCACGATGTCGGCCTCGGTGAT
The DNA here is from genome assembly GCA_021846965.1 of Pseudomonadota bacterium. Classification (GTDB taxonomy): domain Bacteria; phylum Pseudomonadota; class Gammaproteobacteria; order Burkholderiales; family Burkholderiaceae_C; genus Thiomonas_A. Next base: position 39,787 of record JAJZWA010000003.1, read on the forward strand.
CGTGCGCCGATGGGTGAGCAGCGACTCGCCCACGCGCAACTCCTCGAAGTGGCGCCGGAAGGGGTGCACCTCGGTCTCGATGCGCCGGGCTCCGCGCACGTACTCGCCCACCACCGCCGCCAGCATGGTGGGCGAGCCCTGCACGGCGGCGCGCTGCAGGTAGTGGGCCACCGCGCGCATGCCACCGAGTTCCTCGCCGCCGCCGGCGCGGCCGGGCCCGCCATGCTTGAGCGAGGGCAGTGGCGAGCCGTGGCCGGTCGACTCCTTGGCCGCCTCCTCGTCGAGCACCAGGATGCGGCCGTGATGCACGGCGGCACGGCGCACGGCGCGCGCCGCGAGCTGCGGATCACGCGTGGCCAGCGTGGCCACCAGGCTGCCCTGGCCGCGCGCGGCCAGGGCCAGTGCCTCGTCCAGCTCGTCATAGGGCATCAGGGTGCTGACCGGACCGAACACCTCCACGTCGTGCACCGCGGCCACCTCGGCCGGAAGCGCGCAGGCCAGCAGCGTGGGCGCGAAGAACGCGCCCTGCTCGGCCCCCACGCCGGCCCAGGAGGCCTGGGCACTGCCGTCGAACACGGTGTCGCAGCAGGCGCGCAGGCGGGCCAGCGCCTGGCCGACGTCGCGCTGCTGCTCCTTGCTGGCCAGCGGTCCCATCTGCACCTCGGGCAGGCGGGGATCACCGATGCGCAGCGCACCGAGCTTGGCACCCAGGTTCGCGCCCAGCGCTTCCAGGTGGCGCCGCGGCACCAGAATGCGCCGGATGGCCGTGCACTTCTGGCCCGCCTTGACGCGCATCTCCCGCACCACCTCGCGTGCGAACAACTCGAACTCGGGATCGCCCGGCTCCACGTCGGGCGCCAGGATGGCGCTGTTGAGCGAATCGGCCTCGGCGTTGAAGGGCACGCCACGCTCGAGCAGGCGCGGGTTGGCGCGCAGCTTCGCCGCGGTGGCCGCCGAGCCGGTGAAGGTCACCGCATCCTGGCCCTGCAGGCGGTCCAGCAGATCGCCGGTGGAGCCGATCACCAGTTGCAGGCAGCCTTCGGGCAGCAGCCCCGAGTCCAGCATCAGGCGCACCAGGGCCCAGGTCAGGTAGCTGGTGGCGGTGGCGGGCTTGGCGATGCAGGGCATGCCAGCGAGAAAGCTGGGGGCGAACTTCTCCAGCAGGCCCCACACGGGGAAGTTGAAGGCGTCGATGTGCACCGCCACGCCCTCGCGCGGGACCAGGATGTGGCTGCCCGCGAAATGCCCCTGCTTGCCCAGCGGCACCACCGGCCCCTCGTGCACCACGTTGCCCGCGGGCAGCTCCTGCGTGCCCATGCTGGCATAGGCGAACAAGGTGCCGATGCCACCCTCGATGTCGATCCAGCCGTCGTTGCGGGTGGCGCCGGTGTACAGCGACCACTCGTACAGGGTTTCCTTGTGCTCGGACAGATACCGCGCCAGGGCCTTGAGCAGCGCGGCCCGTTGCTGGAAATCCAGCTCCAGCAGGCGCCGCACGCCGGTGTGGCGCGCATGGTGCAGCGCGGCCTCGAAATCACCCTGCCCGGCGTGGGTGTGGGCGATCACCGCGCCGCTGGCCGCGTCGACCAGGGCTTGCGCGGCCTCGGTGCCGAACCACTGGCCGGCCAGGTAGCTTTGCAGGATGGGAGCATTCATGGTTGATTCACCTCAGGCAATGGGGTTTGCGCCGCGGCGCGTGGTCGCGCCGCGGCATCGGATCGGGAGCTTCAGGCGCGTTCCAGGGCCAGCGCAGCGCCCTGACCCACGCCCACGCACATCGTGGCCAGCGCGCGGCGCCCGCCGATGCGCTCGAGCTGGCGCAGCGCGGTCAGCACCAGGCGGGCTCCGGAGGCGCCCAGCGGATGGCCGAGGGCGATCGCGCCGCCGTTCGGGTTGACCCGCGCCTCGTCGTCGGCCAGTCCCAGCTCGCGCAGCACGGCCAGGGACTGGGCGGCGAAGGCTTCGTTGAGCTCGATGGCGTCGACCCCGCCCAGGTCCCAGCCGCTGCGCTGCAGCAGCTTGCGCACCGCCGGCACCGGGCCGATGCCCATGACCCGCGGCTCCACCCCGGCCGCGGCGGCGCCGACCACGCGCGCGCGCGGCACCAGGCCCCAGCGTCGCACCGCAGCGTCGGAGGCCAGCAGCAGTGCGCAGGCACCGTCGTTGACCCCCGAGGCATTGCCCGCGGTGACCGTGCCGCCCTCGCGCACCACCGGCTTGAGCCGCGCCAGCTGCTCGGCGGTGGTGTCGGCGCGGGGGTGCTCGTCCTGCACCACCTCCACGCTGTCGCCGCGCCCGCGCGGCACGCTCACCGGAATGATCTCCCCGGCGAAAAAGCCCGCCTCCTGCGCCGCCTTGCAGCGCTGCTGGGAGCGCAGCGCGAAGGCATCCTGGTCGGCGCGCGAGATGCCGTAGTCGACGGCCACGTTCTCCGCCGTCTCGGGCATGGAGTCGATGCCGTAGCGCGCCTTCATCTGCGGGTTCACGAAACGCCAGCCGATGGTCGTGTCCTCGATGCGCGCGCTGCGAGAAAAGGCGCTCTCGGCCTTGCCCATCACGAACGGCGCCCGCGACATGCTGTCCACGCCTCCGGCCAGCATCAGGTCCGCCTCGCCACAGCGGATCGCGCGTGCCGCCTGCGACACGGCCTCCAGCCCGGAGGCACACAGCCTGTTCACCGTGTGGCCGGCCACCTGCACCGGCAGCCCGGCCAGCAGCGCCACCATGCGCGCCACGTTGCGGTTGTCCTCGCCGGCCTGGTTGGCGCAACCGTAGATCACCTCGTCCAGCGCACCCCAGTCGAGCTGCGCATGGCGCTGCATCAGCGCGCGGATGGGCGCGGCCCCGAGGTCGTCCGCGCGCACGGCCGACAGCGCGCCGCCGTAGCGTCCGAAGGGCGTGCGGCAGGCGTCGATGATCCAGGCCTGGGGGGTGGTGCTCATGTCGGGGTCCTCGTCGTGTCGGTGGATCGGGATTCGCGCCGGCGCGCCGGCGTCGAGGGTGTCGGGGAGCCCGGCAGGCCCATGTCGAGCATGCCGTGCAGGAACAGGTCGGCGACCATGGGCGCGAGCTGCTCGTAGTCGAGTCCTCGCCCCGGCTTGAACCAGGTGAACAGCCAGTTGATCATGCCGAACAGCAGCATGGCCAGCGGCTTGTCCAGATCGCGCCCGCCCAGTTCGGGACGCAGGGCGCGCATGGCCTGCGAGAAGCGGGCCACGACCTCGCGCTCCACGTCGAGAATGCGCTGGCGGTCCTCCTCGGCCAGGAAGCGCACGTCCTCGGTGAGCACGCGCTGCGCGTCCTGCGCGCTGGCGTATTCGCGCACGAAGCTCTCGATGAGCAGCGCCAGCAGCGCGCGGGGCTCGGCGCATTCGGCCTGCGCGCGCATCACCACCTCGAGCAGCTGGCGCACATGGGTCTCGGCGATATGCGCGGCCAGCGCGTACTTGTCGCGGAAGTAGTGGTACAGCGCGGCCTTGGACAGGCCGCAGGCCTCGGCGACCTGGTTCATCGAGGTCGCCATGAAACCCTGCTGCGCGAACAGGCGCGCGGCCTGGCTCAGGATCAGCGCGCGCTGCTCGTCGTACTGGGGGGCTCTTCCTCGGGCCATCGGGGGTCTCGATGCGGGCCTTCAGGCGCTGCGCGGCCGGTGGTCGAACACGCGCCGCGCCTTGCCGGTGAGGGTGCGTTCGATGGAATCCGGGGGCAGAACGACGACGCGCGTGCTGATGCCCACCAGGGTCTTGATGCGGTGGGCCACCCAATGGGCGATCTGCTCGCGCTGCGACTCGCTGATCTGCGCGTGCTCGGGCTGCACCTCGCAATGCACCTCCACCTTGTCCAGGTGGCCGTCGCGGCTGAGGTGGATCTGGTACTGCCCGGACAGCATCTCGTGCTGCAGCACGATCTCCTCCACCTGGGTGGGAAACATGTTCACGCCGCGCACGATCAGCATGTCGTCGCTGCGCCCGACGATCTTGCCCATGCGCCGGAAGGCGCGCGCCGTGGGGGGCAGCAGGCGCGTGAGGTCGCGCGTGCGGTAGCGCACGATGGGCATGGCCTGCTTGCTCAGCGAGGTGAACACCAGCTCGCCCTCGCTGCCCTCGGGCAGCACCTCCCCGGTGACGGGATCGATGATCTCCGGGTAGAAGTGATCCTCCCAGATGACCGGACCGTCCTGCGTCTCCACGCATTCGCTGGCCACGCCGGGGCCCATGACCTCGCTGAGCCCGTAGATGTCCACGGCGCGGATGCCGGCCTTGTGCTCGATCTCCGAGCGCATCGCCTCGGTCCACGGCTCGGCGCCGAAAATGCCCACGCGCAGCGAGCTCTCCCGCGCGTCCAGCCCCTGGCGCGCGAACTCCTCGATGATCACCTGCATGTAGCTGGGAGTGACCATGATGATGTCGGGGCGGAAGTCCCGGATCAGCTGCACCTGCTTCTCGGTCTGGCCGCCCGACATGGGCACCACGGTGCAGCCCAGGCGCTCGGCGCCGTAGTGCGCGCCCAGGCCGCCCGTGAACAACCCGTAGCCGTAGGCCACGTGCACCATGTCCCCGGGCTTGCCGCCGGCGGCGCGGATGGAGCGCGCCACCAGGTCGGCCCAGGTATCGATGTCCGCGCGGGTGTAGCCCACCACCGTGGGCTTGCCGGTGGTGCCCGAGGAGGCGTGCACCCGCACCACCTGCTCGCGCGGCACGGCGAACATGCCGAAGGGGTAGTTCTCGCGCAGGTCGGACTTGCCGGTGAAGGGGAAGCGGGCCAGGTCCTCCAGGCTCTTCAGGTCCTTCGGGTGCACGCCTTTGGCGTCGAAGGCGCGCCGGTAGTGCGCCACATGGTCGTAGGCGTGCTGCAGGGTCCAGCGCAGGCGCTGCAATTGCAGCGCCGAGATCTCGTCGCGACTGGCGGTCTCGATGGCTTCGAGCGCGGCGCCTCCGGCGCCTCGGGCCTGGGTCATGGGGGTCTCCTCGTTCTGGTTGTTTCAGGACTGCGGGGCCTGATCCTCGCTGGCGAACACCTGGCGCCCTTTCAGGCGATGCGAGCGTCCGCGCATCAGCGCCACCGTGTGGCCGTGCTGGTTGCGCACGACCACGTCGTAGACCCCGGTGCGCGCCTGCTGGGTGCGCTGCTCGCAATGGGCGCTGAGCTCGTCGCCCTCATGCGCCGGAGCCACGAAATCCACGCTGACCCCGGCGGCCACGGTGACGTGGTTGGCCGAGTTGCAGGCATAGGCGAAGGCCGTGTCGGCCAGGGTGGTGATCAGGCCGCCGTGGCAGATGCCGAAGCCGTTGAGCATGTCGCGGCGCACCTGCATGCGCGCCAGGGCCCGGCCGGGTGCGATTTCGGCGATGTCGATGCCCAGCGAGCGCGACGCATGGTCGTCGGCCAGCATGGTCTCGCGCACGCGCAGGGCCACGCGCAGCGCGGCGGCGTCATCGGGGGTAGCGGATGCAGGCAATTCGAGGCTCCTGGAAACGGCGGTGGGAATACGGGAACGAAATCTGCTGCGGTCGCGCGTGGCGCCCGGCGCGGGAGACCCCGCGCATGGGCGCGCGCGCCCTCAACGGTCGGTGAATCGCGGTGCGCGCTTCTGGGCAAAGGCCGCCACGCCCTCGGCGTAGTCGGCCGCGAAACCCAGGTCGCGCTGCGCCTGCGCCTCGGCGTCCAGCGCCTGCTCGAGCTCGCAGGCCGCGCCCGCGTCGATCAGCGCCCGGGTGCGCACCAGCGCGCGCGAGGGCTGCGCGGCCAGGCGCGCCGCCAGTTTCGCGGCTTCGGCCTCGAATCCTTCATCGTCCACGCATTTCCAGATCAGGCCGAGGGCCTCGGCCTGCGCGGCCGGCAGCTTGTCGCCGAGCAGGGCCAGTCCGAGCGCGCGCGCGCGGCCCACCAGGCGCGGCAGCAGCCAGGTGCTGCCGCTGTCGGGAATCAGCGCGATGGCGGCGAAGGCCTGCACGAAGGATGCGCTGCGCCGGGCCAGCACCACGTCGCACATCAGGGCCAGCGCCGCGCCCGCTCCCGCGGCCACGCCGCCCACCGCCGCCATCGTCGGCACCGGCATGGAACGCAGGCGCAGCACCAGCGGTCGGTAGCGCGATGCCACCACCTCCCCGAGGTCCTTGGGCGAGCCGCCCGGCGCCACCGCGGGATCCCGCAGGTCCTGCCCGGCACAGAAGGCCCGCCCCGCGCCGGCCAGCACCACGCAGCGCACTTGCTCATCGGCGGCGGCGGCGTCGAGTTCGCGCAGCAAGGCCTCGCACAGCGCGCCGTCCAGCGCGTTCATCGCCTGCGGGCGGTTCAGGCGCAGCGTGAGCACGCCGCCTTCACGCTCACAAAGCAGCACGGGAAGCTCGGAAACAGTCATCGGGCACAATTGTTGGGCGGGGGACGCGGCACAGGCCGGGCCTCCCAGGGGAATGCGGGTGCGGATCCGGCGTGGGGGCCGGCGGGCCCATCCTGGAGGCGCGGGCGGCGCCGGTGGCGTTCGCCGCAATATTGACCAACCGGTCGGTCAATATTAGGCTCGAAGCTTTGCCCGCGGCAAGTGCCCTGCCCCCGCGCCGGCATCCCGAAAAACCCTGAATCGAGGCCTGCCCATGCCCTGCTATTCGATCGACGGCGTCGTCCCGGTGGTGGACCCCAGCGCCTACGTGCACCCCAGCGCCGTGCTCATCGGCGATGTGGTCGTGGGTCCGCGCTGCTACGTCGGGCCCTGCGCCAGCCTGCGCGGCGACTTCGGGCGCATCGTGCTGCATGAAGGCAGCAATGTGCAGGACTCCTGCGTGATGCACGGCTTTCCCGGGCACGACACCGTGGTGCACGCCGACGGCCACATCGGGCATGGCGCGGTGCTGCACAGCTGCATCGTGCACCGGGGCGCGCTGGTGGGCATGAACGCCGTGGTCATGGACGACGCCGAGGTCGGCGAGTACTCGATCATCGCCGCCTGCGCCTTCGTGCCGGCGGCCATGGTGATCCCCCCGCGTACCCTGGTGGCGGGCATGCCCGCGAAGATCAAGCGAGCCCTCAGCGATGCCGAGATCGCCTGGAAGGCCGAGGGCACGCGCACCTACCAGGAACTCGCCGTGCGCAGCCTGCAGGGCCTGCGCGAGGTCGAGCCGCTGCGCGCCGAGCCGGCGCAGCGCGCCAGGCTGAACGCGCCCAGCGTCGAGCCTCTGGTGGCGCTGCGTTCGAGGGATCCGGGCACGCGAAGCTGAGCGGGCGCTCGGCGGCCCAGGCGCCCGCGGATCGGGCTCAGGCGGCGGGCGCGGCCAGCGCCATCTCGATGTCCGCGCGCAGCGCGTCGGGCTGGGTCTGCGGCGCGTAGCGCCGGATCACCTGGCCGTCGCGCCCGACCAGGAACTTGGTGAAATTCCACTTGATCGCCTCGGTGCCCAGCACCCCGCTGGCCTGGTCCTTGAGCCAGCGCCACAGCGCATGGGTATGGGCCCCATTGACGTCGATCTTGTCGAACAGCGGAAACTCCACGCCGTAGTTGGTCTCGCAGAAGGCGGCGATCTGCGCCGCGCTTCCAGGCTCCTGCGCGCCGAACTGGTTGCAGGGAAAACCCAGCACCACGAAGCCCCGCGGGCGATAGGCGTGGTAGAGGGCCTGCAGCCCCGCGTATTGCGGGGTGAAACCGCAGGCGCTGGCGGTATTCACCAGCAGCAGCACCTGCCCGCGCCATTCGGCCAGCGAACGCTCGCGCCCCTCGATGTCGCGGGCGCTGAACTCGAAGACGCTGGAGGCGTGCTCCGGACCTGCCGCGGCTGCGTCCGCGGAACTCGGAATCGAGGTGCTCATCGTGGGCTCCCACGGGTCGCTGGTGCGCGACCCGGCAACACATCATTGTGCCTCGTGCCGGGCGGGTCGTCATGCGAAGCGGCGCGGCCTTCGGCAGCGGCCTCGGCCAGCGCGCCCAGCAACACCCCGGCGGCGATCAGGCCGCCACCGATCCACGCCCGCGGGCCCAGGTGGCCGGCGCCGAGCCAGGCCGAACTGAGGCTGGCGAACACGATCTCGAGCATCATGACCACGGCCGTCAGGGCGGCGGGCAGGCGCGCGGCGCCGTACTGCAGCCCGTAGCTGCCTGCCACCATCGCCAGGCCCAGCAGCAGCACCGGCCACCCCCAGTCGGCGCGCAGGGGCGGCAGCGCCGGCGCCACGCCCAGGCCCTGCAGCAACAGCGCCAGCAGCGCCCCGCACACCAGGCCCCCGGCGAACATGGCCAGCATGCGCGCCGAGGCCGAGGCCTGCGCGCCGCGTCGCAGCATCACGTTGTCCAGGGCGAAGAAGGCCCCGCCGGCCAGGCCCAGCCAGTCGGCAGGGCTGCGCGGCAGCGGCAGGCCGCCTGCGGCCGGCCACAGCACGATCAGCGCGCCGGCCAGGGCCAGCAGCAGGCGCACCCAGCCCGCCGTGCCGATGCGCTCGGCGAGCAGCCAGCGCGCCAGCAGCGTGGCCCACACCGGCATCATGTAGAACAGCAGCACCACGCGCACCACGTCGCCGCTGGCCACGCCGAGGTTGAAACAGGCATTGGCCCCGCCGGCCGCCAGGGCCACCAGCAGCAGGTCGCGGCTGCGCAGCCACTGCCCGAGCGCCGCGGGACGCAGCAGCAGGACCAGCGCCGCCCCCGGCGCATAGACCAGCGCGGTGGTCCACAGCGGCTGCACCCCCAGCGCCTGCGCATGGCGCACCGGCCACCACGACAGCCCCCAGACCAGCGCGCTCAGCCCCAGGCCGCCCACCGACAGCCAGGCCACGCGCGCACCGGCTGCCGCGGCCGGGCGGCTCATCGCGGCTCCTCCCGCAGCCGCCGGATGCCCTGGCTCAGCGTGGCCGCCGACATCTCGCCCACGTACATGCGCTGCAGGCTTCCGTCGGCCCGGATGAACAGGGTGGTCGGGTAGCCCGGCACCTCGTAAAAGGCGGCCAGCGAACGCCCCGGATCGAGCAGCACCTGGGGCGCACCGGCATGCCCCAGCGAGCGCAGCAGGGCCTCCACCGCGGCCGGTGGGTCTCCCTGGTCCGCCAGCACGATGCGCGCCCCCGGGTGCGCGGCGGCCTGGGACAGCAGCATCGGCAGTTCGCGCCGGCAGGGCGGGCACCAGGTGGCCCAGAGATTGATCACCAGCGGCTGGCCACGCAGGCTCTGCAGGGCCAGCGCGCGCCCCTGCAGGTCGCGCAGGCCGAGCTGGGGCAGCATGCGCGGGGGAGGCTGCAGGGCCGCCAGCAGCGCCTGGCCTCCCAGCACCACCAGGGCGGCCGCGGCGAGGCCGCCGGCCAGCGCGCGGCGCAGCGGCGCGCGCCACAGGCCCCAGGCCAGCAGGACCAGCGCGGCGGCCGGCCATCCCGCCCAGGGGTCGAATCCCAGGTCCCGCAGGTCCAGCACCGCGCCCAGCGTGGGGTACTGGGCGCGCCAGCGCAGCACGAAGGCCGCACGCGCCACCAGCAATCCGGCGAGCGCGGCCGCCAGCAGCGCCGGCCCGGGCCGCGGCGTGGCGGCGCCGGCGAGGCGCCGCGCCACCATCTCGGCGATCCAGAAGCCGAGCAGCAGCAACAGCGGCGCGGTCGGCAGCAGCAGGGGCCCGAGACGCAGGGGCATCATGAGCGTGGGCTCCGGATGGCTGGCATGCGCGGATCAGGGCGCGGGGTGGCGCGGCTCACCGATCAGCTGGGTCCAGTCGCGCTGGCGCATGTTGCGCGCGTTCCAGCGCATGACCAGCCACATGGTGAGCACGATGAACACGCCGAACAGCAGCATCGTGGCACGCACCGGGAGATTGATGCCGATGAGCAGCGAATACATGCCCAGCATGGCCAGCACGCTGAGGTTCTCGTTGAAGTTCTGCACCGCGATGGAGTGTCCGGCCGACAGCAGCACATAACCGCGGTGCTGCAGCAGCGCATTCATGGGCACCACGAAGTAGCCGGCCATCGCACCGATCATGACCATGAACACCCCCGCCAGCAGCAGATACAGCGGCACCTGCACGCGGCCCACCGCGAACTCCAGGTCCGGCACCACCGAGCGCGTGTACAGCGCCACCACCATGCACACCACGCCCATGCCCAGCCCGACCGGAAGCACGCGCAGGCTGTTTCTCAGCGGCACGCGCGTGGCGGCCAGCACCGCGCCCAGCGCCACGCCGAAGGCCACGGTGGCCTGCAGCACGGCGGCGTTGCTCAGGTTCAGGCCCAGCGCGGCCTCGGCCCACTTGATGACGATGAACTGCAAGGTGGCGCCGGCCCCCCAGAACAGCGTGGTCACGGACAGGGAGATCTGCCCCAGCTTGTCGCTCCACAACACGCGCATGCAGTGCACGAACTCGACCAGCTGGCGCGCCGGATTGGCGGTCTGGTGGGGATAACGCGCCCCGGTGTCGGGAATGCGCAGGTTGCACAAGGCCGCCACCACGTACACCAGGGAGATCACCGCCAGCGCCGCGCCCGCGGCGCCCTGCACGTGCAACCACTGCAGCGGCGCCAGGCCGAGCAGCCAGGCGGCCGCATCGCGGCTGACCAGGAAACCGCCCAGCACCGTGCCGAGGATGATCGAGCTCACCGTGGTGCCCTCGATCCAGCCGTTGGCCGCGACCAGCTGCTGCGGCGGAAGCAGTTCGGTGAGGATGCCGTACTTGGCCGGCGAATAGGCCGCCGCGCCCAGGCCGACCACGGCGTAGGCCAGCAGCGGATGGGCGCCGAACAGCATGATCAGCAGCCCGGCCAGCTTGACGAGGTTGGTGATCAGCATCACCTGCCCCTTCTGCAGCGAATCGGCGAAACCGCCGACGAAGGGACCGAGCATCACGTAGGACACCGTGAAGAAGAATTTCAGCAACGGGGTCATCCACCCCGGAGCCTTCAACTGGACCAGCAACGCGATCGCGGCGATGAGCAGGGCATTGTCGGCCAGCGACGAGAAGAACTGCGCGGCCATGATCCAGTAGAAGCCTTTTTTCATTCGGTCCTGCGCATTCCGTCCTGCGAATCCTGCCGCGCGCGGCGCGCCTGCTTGCAATCGATCGTTTATAGCACAGGCATGACGCCGTCGATGGGCACGCGGGCACCTCGGCCCGGTGCGGCGCAGGCACTACACTGAGGCCCGCCATGCCGCGTCCCATCCAGGCCACCATTTCCCTCGATTCCCTGCGCCACAACCTGGCGCGCGCCCGTTCGGCCGCCGGCGGCGCGCGCGTGTGGGCGGTGGTCAAGGCCAACGCCTACGGCCATGGCGTGGAACGGGTGTTTCCGGCCCTGCGCGGGGCCGATGGTTTCGCGCTGCTCGACCTGGCCGAGGCGGAAACCCTGCGCGCGCTGGGCTGGGGCGGCCCCATCCTGCTGCTCGAAGGCTGCTTCGGCCTGGAGGACCTGGCCACCTGCGAACGCCTGAACCTGTGGCACGTGGTGCACGACCCGGCGCAGATCCACTGGCTGGCCTCGCGCCGCAAGCCGCGCGCGCACCGCGTGTTCCTCAAGCTCAACAGCGGCATGAACCGCCTGGGCTTCACCCCGGAACAATACCGCGTCGCCTGGCAGCGCCTGCAGGAACTGCCGGCGGTGGGCGCGGTGTCGCACATGACCCATTTCGCCACCGCCGATTGCGAGCCGGGCATCGGCGAGGCGCTGGAACGCTTCGAATCGGCGGTCGACGGCCTGCCCGGCGAACGCAGCCTGTGCAACTCCGCCGCGCTGCTGCGCTACGGCGTGCAGGAGCCGGCGCGGCGCGAGGACCCTTCGGCCGTGCTGGGCGACTGGGTGCGCCCGGGCATCGCGCTGTACGGAGGCTCGCCCACCGGCGCCCACGCCGACGCGCAGCGCTGGGAGCTGCGTCCGACCATGAACCTGCTCACCCGCATCATCGGCGTGCAGCAGGTCGAGGCCGGAGCCTTGGTGGGCTACGGCGCCACCTTCCGTGCCGAGCGACCGATGCGCATCGGCGTGGCCGCGGTGGGCTACGCCGACGGCTACCCCCGGCATGCCCCCACCGGCACGCCCATCGTGGTCGACGGCGTGCGCACAAGGCTGGTGGGCCGCGTGTCCATGGACATGGTGATGGTCGACCTCGATCCGGTGCGTGCCGCCGGGCGCGCCGCCGACATCGGCAGCCCCGTGCTGTGCTGGGGGCGCCACCTGGACTCCGAGCTGGGCATCGACGAGGTCGCCGAACCCAGCGGGACCCTGGGCTACGAACTGATGTGCGCGCTGGCGCGCCGGGTGCCGGTGCAGGTCGTCTGATGGCCCGCTCGGGCACCACGTTCGTCTGCAGCGACTGCGGCGGCCAGTCGGCCCAATGGCTCGGCCGTTGCCCGCATTGCGGTGCCTGGAACAGCCTGGTCGAGACCCGCACGGGCACCCCCGCGCGCGGCGGTTCGCTGGGCGCGGGGCGCGCCGCGCCCGCGCCCCTGGCGCCGGGCTCGGCCGTGCAGGACCTGGCCCGGGTGCCGGCCGCCGACCAGCAGCACATGCCCAGCGGCATCGGCGAGCTCGATCGCGTGCTCGGCGGCGGACTGGTGGCCGGCAGCGTGGTGCTGCTGGGCGGCGACCCCGGAATCGGCAAGTCCACGCTGCTGCTGCAGGTGCTGGCCTCGCTGGGCGCGCAGGCGCGCGTGCTCTACGTCAGCGGCGAGGAATCGGCCGCGCAGGTGGGGCTGCGCGCGCAGCGCCTGGGGCTGCAGGCCGCGCAGGTGCGCCTGATGGCCGAGATCCAGCTCGAGCGCATCGGCGAGGCGCTGGCCGCGGAGCAGCCGGCGGTGTGCGTGGTGGACTCCATCCAGACCGTCTACACCGAACAGCTCTCCTCGGCCCCGGGCTCGGTGGCCCAGGTGCGCGAATGCGCGGCCCAGCTCACGCGCCACGCGAAGACGGCGGGCACCTGCATCGTGCTGGTCGGCCACGTCACCAAGGAAGGCGCGCTGGCGGGCCCGCGCGTGCTCGAGCACATGGTGGACACGGTGCTGTATTTCGAGGGCGACGCCCACAGCAACTACCGCCTGATCCGCGCCATCAAGAACCGCTACGGCGGGGTCGGCGAGCTCGGCGTGTTCGCGATGACCGAGCGCGGTCTCAAGGGCGTGGCCAACCCTTCCGCGATCTTCCTGTCCCACCACGGTGCGCCGGTGCCGGGCTCCTGCGTGCTGGCCACGCTCGAAGGCAGCCGTCCCCTGCTGGTGGAAATCCAGGCCCTGGCCGACAACGCCGCCTCGCCCAGTCCGCGCCGGCTCAGCGTGGGCCTGGACCCGGCGCGCCTGGCCATGCTGCTGGCGGTGCTGCACCGCCATGCGGGAGTGTCCTGTGCCGACCAGGACGTGTTCGTCAACGCCGTGGGCGGCGTGCGCATCGCCGAGCCCGCCGCCGACCTGGCGGTGCTGCTGGCCATCCAGTCCTCGCTGCGCAACCGGGCGCTGCCGCGCGGGCTGGTGGCCTTCGGCGAGGTCGGACTGGCGGGCGAGATCCGCCCGGCCCCGCGCGGCCAGGAACGCCTGCGCGAGGCGGCCAAGCTGGGCTTCTCGGCGGCCATCATCCCGGCCGCCAACGCGCCCCGCCACAACCCCGAACAGCTCGACGGCATGAGCCTGCACCCGGTGCATCGCATCGACCAGGCGCTGGAGCTGCTGCGCACCCTGCAGGACCCTGGCTGAGTCCCGCCGCGCGCCGGCTTCAAGCCGGCTTCAAGCCGGCTTCAGGTGAGCTTCAGGTGGGCTTCAGGCCGGCTCCTGCTCGAGCTCCTCGGGGCGCCGCACCACCATGCGCGCCGGCTCGCCCTGCTCGCCCGCGCGCAGCTCGAACACCTGGCGATGGAAGGCCGCCACGCCCAGCCGGTGCGCGACGCTGACCAGGGTGGTGCGCGGCAGCTCGCGCAGCAGCAGGCGGTACATCTCGGCCTCCAGCTGCGCGTCCAGCGCGCTGGTCGCCTCGTCCAGGAACAGCCAGTCCGGAGCCGCCAGCAAGGCGCGCGCGACGGCCAGGCGCTGCTGCTCCCCCGGGGACAGGCGCTGCATCCAGCCGTCCTCCAGGTCCAGCGCTCCCACCAGCTGGGGCAGGCGCACGAGCAGCAGCACCTCGCGCAGCCTCGCGTCGTCGAAGGCCTCGGCGGACATGGGATAGGTCAGCGCCTCGCGCAGGGTGCCGATGGGCAGGTAGGGCTTCTGGGGCAGGAACAGCGAGCGCCCCGCCGGCAGGCGCCCATGCCGGCCCTCGGCATAGGGCCAGATGCCCGCCAGCCAGCGCATCAGCGTGCTCTTGCCCAGGCCGGAGGCGCCGATGATCAGGGTATGCTGCCCCGGCTCGATGCGTTCGCCGTCCGCCTGCAGCAGCGCGCGGCCGTCGGGGGAGTCGATGCGCAGCTCGCCCAGGGCCACGCCGCCCGGCTCCTGGGCGGCGGCCCGGTCCGGCTCGGGCAGCCCGCCCTGCGCCTTGGCCAGATCGATGGACTCGACGAAGGTGGCCAGACGCTGCAGCGTGGCCAGCCAGCCGACGATGCTGGTGTACGAGGAGATGAAGAACGACAGTGAGCCCTGGACCTGCCCGAAGGCGCTGGCGGTCTGGGTCAGGCCACCGAGCTTGATCTGCCCCGCGAAATAGCGCGGAGCGGCCACCAGGATGGGAAAGATGATGGCCATCTGGCCGTAGAAGGAGCTGTACCAGGTGAACAGCTTCTGGCGCCTCATGATGCCCCACCAGTTGTCCCAGACGTTGGCGAAGCGCGCGCGATGTCCGTCGAGCTCGCGCGCCTCTCCGCGGTACAGCGCGATGCCCTCGTTGTGCTCGCGCGTGCGCGCCAGCCCGAAACGGAAATCGGCCTCGTAACGCTGCTGGTCGAAGCTCAGGCGGATCAGCGGCTTGCCGACCTTGTGCGCCAGCCAGCTGCCCACGCCGGCGTACAGCAGCGCCGCCCACACCATGTAGCCGGGAATGCGCACGCCCCACAGCGTGAAGGCCCCGGAAAGTTCCCACAGCACGAACAGGAAGGAAAACAGCGTCACCACCGAGGAGATGACCCCGAAGAACAGGTTCAGCGTGCCGCTGACGAAACTGTTGATGTCGTCGGCGATCCGCTGGTCGGGGTTGTCCTCCTGGCCGCGGCGCAACGCGATGCGGTAATGCGTTCCGCCGTCCAGCCAGTCGTGCAGGAACACCTCGGTGACCCAGCGGCGCCAGCGGATCTGCAGCATCTGCTGCAGGTACTGCGAATACACCGCCAGCACGATGAAGGCGAAGGCCAGCACCGTGAACAGCAGCAGCAGGTGCTTGAAGCTGGCGTAGTTGTGCTCCTGCAGCGCGTCGTAGAAGTCGCGGTTCCAGAAGTTCAGGCGCACGTTGATCCAGATGATGGCCAGGTTCATGGCCAGCACGCTGCCCAGCAGCAGC
Source organism: Pseudomonadota bacterium (assembly GCA_021846965.1). Taxonomy (GTDB): domain Bacteria; phylum Pseudomonadota; class Gammaproteobacteria; order Burkholderiales; family Burkholderiaceae_C; genus Thiomonas_A. The sequence continues at coordinate 55,153 of JAJZWA010000003.1, forward strand.
CATCCCATGCGCCAGTCCCCGGACACCCAGTAGGGCCTGGCGATGGCCATGAACTGGCGCATCGAGAAGCGGTAGGGACGGGTGGCGGGACTCGGGCTGGACATGATGGCGGGAAAGTCCTGTGGAACAAAACCGTTCCATTGTGCCCGCAACCCGCGGCGCGAACCATTCGCCGAGACTTAAAATGAAAGTTTCATTCCCGATCCTGGAGACTTTCATGGCCTTGCCGACGCCCACGTCCATGTCCGACCGCGACGGAAAAATCTGGATGGACGGCCAGCTCGTCGAATGGCGCGACGCCAAGATCCATGTCCTGACCCACACGCTGCACTACGGCTGCGGCGCCTTCGAAGGCGTGCGCGCCTACGAAACCGGCCAGGGCACGGCCATCTTCCGCCTGCGCGAGCACACCCAGCGCCTGTTCGACAGCGCCAAGATCCTGCGCATGGAGATTCCCTACACCCTGGACCAGGTGATGCAGGCGCAGCTGGACGTGGTGCGAGCCAACGGCTTCGCCTCCTGCTACATCCGCCCGCTGGTGTGGATCGGCGACAAGAAGCTGGGCGTGTCACCGCGCGGCAACACCATCCACCTGATGGTGGCGGCCTGGCCCTGGGGCGCCTACCTGGGCGAGGAAGGCCTGGCCAAGGGCATCCGCGTGAAGACCAGCAGCTACACCCGCCATCACGTCAACATCACGATGTGCAACGCCAAGGCGGTGAGCAACTACACCAACAGCATCCTGGCGAACCTCGAGGTCACGGCCGACGGCTACGACGAGGCTCTCCTGCTGGATCCGCAGGGATTCGTGAGCGAAGGCGCCGGCGAGAACGTGTTCGTGGTGCGCGACGGCGTGGTCTACACGCCCGACGCCTCCTCCGGCGCGCTCAACGGCATCACCCGCCGCACGGTGTTCTCGATCTGCGAGGACCTGGGCATCCAGGTGGTGAGCAAGCGCATCCTGCGCGACGAGGTGTACATCGCCGACGAGGCCTTCTTCAGCGGCACCGCGGCGGAGATCACCCCCATCCGCGAACTCGACGGCGTGCGCATCGGCGCCGGCAGCCGCGGCCCGGTGACCGAGCGCATCCAGAAGGCCTTCTTCGACATCGTCGGCGGCCGCAACCCCAAGTACGCCGACTGGCTGGCCCGCGTCTGAGCTCCCATCCGCACCCGCCTGGAGAACCCTCCCCCATGAGCGCCATTCCCAAACCCGAGATGCCGGTGGTCGAACTCAAGGCCGCCGACCTTCCCGCCTTCTGCCCCAACCCGGCCATGCCGGTGTGGAGCGCGCATCCGCGCGTGTTCCTGGAGGTCAGCCACGGCGAGACCGCCTGCCCCTATTGCGGCACGCGCTACCGCCTGGCCGAGGGCGAAGTCGCGCACGGGCATTGATGCGCGCCGGCGCAGCCGACGCGGCCGCGCCCAGCCTGCTGGTCGCGCCGCAATGGATCGGCGACGCGGTGATGGCGCAGCCCCTGGTGGCCCTGCTGGCCGCGCGCGGGGAACGCATCACCGCGCTGGGACTGCCGTCGGTGGCGCCGGTGCTGCGCGCGATGCCGGGCATCGAGCGCGTGCTGGAGACGCCCTTCTCCCATGGCCGGCTCGACCTGGCCGCGCGTCGCGCCCTGGCGCGCGAGCTGCGCGCGGCCGGCTTCGCGCGGGCCTATGTGCTGGGCAACAACCTGAAGTCCCGCCTGGTTCCCTGGCTGGCCCGCATCCCGCTGCGAGTGGGCTGGAGCGGCGAGGCCGCGGGGGCCCTGCTCACCCACGCGCTGCGTGCGCCGGCATCCTCACTGCGCGGCGACATGCGCGCGCATTACGCGGCGCTGGCGCAGGAGCTGCAGCCTCCGATGCTGGGCCGGCAGCTGTGCGCACAGGTACCCGGGGAGGTCGCGCAGCCGCGGCTGCGGGTCGATCCGGCGAAATCGCGGGAAGTGGCGCAAGGCCTGGACGTGCCGCCGGGCTTCGTGGCCCTGTGCCCTGGAGCTGAATACGGCCCGGCCAAGCAATGGCCGGCCGCGCATTACGCCGAGCTGGCCCGTCTGGCCCTGGAGGCCGGCCTGCCGGTGGCCCTGCTCGGAAGCAGCCGCGAGCGCGAGGCCGCGCAGGCCATCCTCGGCATGCTGCAGGCCGCGCCACCGCGGGCCGGCGCGCAGGCCCGGCCCCGGTTGCTGGACCTGTGCGGGCGCACCACGCTGGACCAGGTGATCGCCTTGCTGGCTGCCGCGGGGGGCGTGGTGAGCAACGATTCGGGGCTGATGCATGTGGCGGCCGCGCTGGGCCGCCCCACGGTGGGCCTGTACGGGTCCACCGATCCGCGCCACACCCCGCCGGCGGCGCATCGCAGCGCCACGCTGTGGCTGCAGCTGCCCTGCAGCCCCTGTTTCCAGCGCAGCTGCCCGCTGGGGCACCTGAACTGCCTGCGCGCGCTCGACCCGCAATGGGCCTGGAGCGTGCTGCGGGACCTGATGGGCTGAACGGGCCGGCGCGAGCCGTCCCTGGCGGCGACCGGAACCCGATCCGGCCGCCGGGGAGCTCGCGCCTGCGCCGGCTTCAGCCGGTGGTGCCGTTGCGACGCACCGGCGCCGCGCCACGCGAGGAACCGCGCCCGCCGTCGCGACGCGGCTGCGCGTCGTTGCGGCGGGGCTGTCCCGCGTGACCGTGATGCCCGCCGCCCGCGTCGCCGCGGCCATGGCCGCCCTGCCCGCGGGGGGCATCGGCACGGCGCGGGCCCGAAGCCCCGCGTCCGCCGCCGATGACCGTGCGGCCGACGCGAATGGGTTGCGCGCGCTCCTGGGGATCCGGCTCGAAGCCCGCCACCAGGTTGCGATCGATGCCGCGGCCGATCAGGTTCTCGATGTCGCGCAGGAAGCGCAGCTCGTCCACGCACACCAGCGAGATCGCCTCGCCCTCGGCGCCGGCGCGGCCGGTGCGGCCGATGCGGTGCACATAGTCCTCGGGCACGTTGGGCAGCTCGTAATTGACCACCAGCGGCAGCTGGTCGATGTCGATGCCGCGCGCCGCGATGTCGGTGGCCACCAGCACCTGCAGCTTGCCGCTCTTGAACTCGGCCAGCGCACGCGTGCGCGCGCCCTGGCTCTTGTTGCCGTGGATGGCGTCGGCGCCGATGCCCTCGCCGCGCAACTGCTCGGCCAGGCGGTTGGCGCCATGCTTGGTGCGCATGAACACCAGCACCTGCCACCAGTTGCGTTCGCGGATCAGGTGCGCCAGCAGCTCGCGCTTGCGGTCGCGACCCACCGGGTGCACGGTCTGGCGCACGGTGGTCGCCGCCGTGTTGCGCCGGGCCACCTCGATCACCTTCGGCTGGTTCAACAGGGTGTTGGCCAGGGCCTTGATCTCGTCCGAGAAGGTGGCCGAGAACAACAGGTTCTGGCGCTTGCGCGGCAGCAGCGCGAGCACCTTGCGGATGTCATGGATGAAACCCATGTCGAGCATGCGGTCGGCTTCGTCCAGCACCAGGGTGTCGATGGCCGACAGGTCCAGGGTGCGCTGGCCGTGGTGGTCGAGCATGCGCCCCGGGGTGGCCACGACGATGTCCACGCCGCGGCGCAGGGCGTCGATCTGCGGCTGCATGCCCACGCCGCCGTACATGACCATGCTGCGCAGCTTCAGGTGCTTGCCGTAGTCGCGCACGTTCTCGGCCACCTGGGCCGCCAGTTCGCGCGTGGGCACCAGCACCAGCACGCGGGGAATCACCTGGCCGCGCGCGTTGCGCGCCGGCTGCGCATCGCTGAGGCGATGCAGCAACGGCAGCGTGAACGCCGCGGTCTTGCCGGTACCGGTCTGCGCGGCGGCCAGCAGATCGCCGCCGGCGAGCACTGCGGGAATGGCCTGGGCCTGGATCGGAGTGGGCGTGGTATAGCCTTGCTCGCTGATGGCAAGCAGGATGGGCTCGCTGAGCCCAAGGGATGCAAAAGTCATGGATGCTTTCGGAGCCCGCGCGCCGAAGGTTGTGGATGCGGCACGCGGGAAACCACGATGACCGTTTCGTTCGCCGTCGCGGCGGGCCTGCAGCCCTTGCCGCGTCCGCACCCGCGGTGAGCGGGCCGAAACGCCAGTTCGCCATCGCGGCGGACAGCCGGCACAGGGGCCGGCAGGAGTCGAGTTCGACAGTCGGTGCGGCAAACTGTGGCCACTCCGACAAGACGCGAAGTGTAGCACGCAGCCCCTTGATTCGCTTGGCTTCGCAGCCTTCCAGGCCTCGCCGGGACGGGATTGGCTATGCTGCGGCGATGGCGCGCGAGGCGCGCCGCCCGGCTTTTGTTCCATGCACCTCGGGTGCACTCCACGTACCGTCCACAAGGAAATCCGCCATGTCCGTCTATGACAAGCTGCAAGGCCTGGGCATCACCCTGCCCGCCGTCGCCACTCCGGCGGCCGCCTACCTGCCCTACGTGCAAAGCGGCAATCTGCTGTTCCTCTCGGGCCACATCAGCAAGCGCGACGGCAAGGTGCTGGCCGGACAGCTCGGGCGCGAGCTGAGCACGGCGCAGGGTCGCGAGGCGGCCCGCTCGGTGGCCGTCGATCTCCTGGGCACCCTGCACGCCGCCTGCGGCGACCTCGGCCGCGTGCGCCGCATCGTCAAGCTGCTGGGGCTGGTGAATTCGGCTCCCGACTACACGGAACACCACCTGGTGATCAACGGCGCCTCGGAATTGCTCGGTGAAGTGTTCGGCGCGGCAGGCCAGCATGCGCGCAGCGCCTTCGGCGTCGCGCAGCTGCCGATGGGCGCGGCCGTCGAGATCGAACTGATCGCGCAGATCGAATAGTGTGCTGTCCCGCGGACCACTGGCATCGGCGGGACGGCACGGTGGCTAGACGCGCCGCAGGGTCTGGGCGTGGAGCCCGGCGATGGCCTTGCCGCGGCGGGCGCGCCGCCCGATGAATTCCTGCAGCGCGCGCGCCGATAGCTGCTGGCTGCGCTCCTTGCCTCCGCGGCCCTTGCCCCCGAGCTCCAGGCCGTCGCGTTCCCCCAATGCCAGCACCGCGGCCAGCGACTGGCCGGCCTGCAGCGCCACGAGCTGCACGCCGCGGCCGCCGCGCGGCAATTCGCGCAACTCGCCGAGATCGAACAGCAGCAAGCGTCCTTCGCTGTCCAGCACCGCGGCATGGCGGGCCGGGTGCAGGGTGCCGGCCTCGTCCGCCAGGCGCAGCGCCTGCGGCGGCAGCAGGGTTTCGCCGGGCTCCAGGGTCACGAAGGTCTTGCCCGCGCGCTGGCGGCTGCCCAGGCTCTCGGCCGGCGCGACGAAACCATAGCCACCACTGCCGGCCAGCAGCAGCGGGGTGTCCGGCGGCCCGCACCAGTAGTGCGCGGGCGTGGTGCCCGCGGGCGGATCGATGAAACGGGTCACGGGCAGCCCGTCGCCGCGTCCGCCGGGCAACTGCGCCACGCCCAGACTGTAGGCGCGCCCGTCGCTGCCCAGCACCCACAGGGTATCGGTGCTGCGGCAGGCGAAGACCTCGCCCAGCGCATCGCCGGGCTTGAACGCCAGGCCGCCGGCATCGATGCCGTGGCCCTTGAGCGCGCGCAACCAGCCCATGCGCGAGACCACCACGGTCACCGGCTCGTCGGGCACGCGCAACTCGAGCGAAGCGCGGCTCTGCTCCTGCAGCAAGGTGCGGCGCTCGTCGCCGTGCTGGCGCGCGTCGGCCTCGATCTCCTTGATCACGCGCCTGCGCAGCGCCTTGTCGTCGTCCAGCAGGGTGCGCAGTTCCTGCTGTTCCTCCTGCAGGCGCGCGATCTCCTGCTCGATGCGGATGGCCTCCAGGCGCGCCAGCTGACGCAGGCGGATTTCGAGAATGTCCTCGGCCTGGCGCTCGCTCAGCGAGAAATGCTGCATCAGCGCGGGCTTGGGCTCATCGCTCTCCCGGATGATTCGAATCACCTCGTCGATGTTGAGCAGCACCGCGCGCCGCCCTTCGAGGATATGCAGGCGGTCGAGCACCTGCTGCAGGCGATGGGCGCTGCGCCGGCGCACGGTCTCGAGCCGGAAGCCGGTCCATTCCTGCAACATGTCCAGCAGGGACTTCTGGCGCGGCTTTCCATCGGCGCCGATCATCACCAGATTCAGCGCGACACTGGTCTCCAGGCTGGTGGTCGACAGCAGCACCGACACCAGTTCCTCCACCGGCGTGCGCGAACTGCGTGGCTCGAACACCAGGCGCACGGCGGCGTCGCGCCCCGCTTCGTCGCGCACACCGTCGAGCACGCCCAGCACGGTCTGGCGCAATTGCTGCTGTTCGGCGCTGATGGCCTTCCTGCCCGCCTTGGGCTTCGGGTCGGTGAGTTCCTCGATTTCCTGCATCACGCGCTGCGCGGAGGCGCCGGGGGGCAGCTCGTGCACCACCAGCTGCCATTGGCCTCGGGCCAGTTCCTCCACGGCCCAGCGCGCGCGCACCTTCAGGCTGCCCCGCCCGCTGGCGTAGGCGGCGCGGATGTCGGCTGCGCTGCTGATGACCTGCCCGGCGGTGGCGAAGTCCGGCCCCGGCATCAGCTCGAGCACTTCCTCCAGCCCGATCGCGGGCTTTTTCAGCATGGCCACGCAGGCGGCCGCCACCTCGCGCAGGTTGTGCGCCGGGATCTCGGTGGCCATGCCCACGGCGATGCCGCTGGCGCCATTGAGCAGCAGCATGGGCAGGCGGGCCGGCAGCAGGCGCGGCTCCAGCGTGGATCCGTCGTAGTTGGGCTGGAACTCCACCGTGCCCTGGTCGACCTCCTCGAGCAACAGCCGCGCGATGGGGGTCAGGCGAGCCTCGGTGTAGCGCATCGCCGCGGCGCCGTCGCCGTCGCGCGAGCCGAAATTGCCCTGGCCGTCGATCAGGGGATAGCGTTGGGCGAAATCCTGGGCCAGGCGCACCAGGGCGTCGTAGGCGGCCTGGTCCCCATGGGGGTGGAATTTGCCCAGCACGTCCCCGACCACGCGCGCGGATTTCACCGGGCGCGCGCCGGCCGCCAGGCCCATGCGGTCCATGGAGTACAGGATGCGCCGCTGCACCGGCTTGAGGCCGTCGCATACGTCGGGCAGTGCGCGGCCCTTGACCACCGAGATGGCATAGTCCAGATAGGCCTGGCGCGCGAAATCGGCCAGCGCCAGCGCTTCGCCGTCCTCGACGGCGGCGGCGGCGAACAGGTCGGGGGTGGCGCCGGAGTCGCCGGTGCCGCTGGGTTCCGAAGGAGGATGGCTCATCGTGGTGGGGGGATCAGACATCGACCTCGACGCGGTCGCCGAAGGTCTCCATGAGTTCGCGCCGGGCCTGCGCCTCGCCCTTGCCCATCAGGCGCGTGAACAATTCGGCGGTGGCCTCGCTGCCCTCGCCGCCGAAAGCCACTTTCGGCAGGCGCCGCGTGTCGGGATTGAGGGTGGTTTCCCACAACTGCTCGGCGCTCATCTCGCCCAGGCCCTTGAAGCGCGACACGCTCCAGGCGCCTTCGCGCAGGCCGTCCTTGCGCAGGCGGTCGCAGATCGCCTGCAACTCGCCGTCGTCCAGCGCGTACAGCTTGGCCGCCGGCTTCCTTCCTCGCGCGGGGGCATCCACGCGGTACAGCGGGGGACGCGCGACGTACACATGCCCGCGCTGCACCAGCTGCGGGAAATGGCGCAGGAACAAGGTGAGCAGCAGAACCTGGATGTGCGAGCCGTCGACGTCGGCGTCGCTGAGGATGCAGATCTTTCCGTAGCGCAGCCCCGACAGGTCGACGTCGTCGTGCAGGCCGTGCGGATCCAGGCCGATGGCCACCGCGATGTCGTGGATCTCCTGATTGGCGAACAGGCGGTCGCGCTCGACCTCCCAGGAGTTGAGCACCTTGCCGCGCAGCGGCAGCACGGCCTGGAACTCCTTGTCGCGCCCCATCTTCGCCGAGCCTCCGGCGGAGTCCCCCTCCACCAGGAACAACTCGTTGCGGGAAATATCGCGGCTCTCGCAATCGGTGAGCTTGCCGGGCAGCACCGCGATTCCCGAGCCCTTGCGGCGCTCGACGCGCTGCGCCGCGCGCTGGCGGCTCTGTGCCTGCGCGATCACCAGCTCGGCCAGCGCCTTGCCCTGCTCCACATGCTGGCTCAGCCAGAGCTCCAGCGCGGGGCGCACGAAGCCCGAGACCAGGCGCACCGCGTCGCGGCTGTTCAGGCGCTCCTTCATCTGGCCCTGGAACTGCGGATCCAGCACCTTGGCCGACAACACGTAGGAGGCGCGGGAGAACACGTCCTCCGGCAGCACCCGCAGACCCTTGGGCGACAGCGCGTGCAATTCGATGAAACCCTTCACCGCCTGGAACAAGCCCTCGCGCAGGCCCGCGTCGTGGGTACCGCCCGCCGGCGTGGGAATCAGGTTCACATAGGACTCGCGCAGCAGGCTGCCCTCCGCGCTGAAGGCCACGCACCACGAGGCGCCCTCGCCGGCCGCGAAGCCCTCGGTCTGCGCCTCGGCCGCGCCCTGGCCTTCGAATTCGAGCAGGACCGGCGTGTCCCCCAGGGCCTCGCGCAGATAGCCCCGCAGGCCCTGCTCATAGTGCCATTCGTGGGTCTCGCCGCTTTTCTCCACATGCAGTCGCACGCTGAGCCCGGGCAGGAGCACCGCCTTGCTGCGCAACAGATGCTGCAGTTCCCCCAGGGGCAACTGGGAGGAGTCGAAATAGCGCGCATCCGGCCACACACGCACGCGCGTGCCGTTGCGCGCTTCGCCGCGAGCCAGCGGACGGCTTTGCAGGGCCTGCACCGGCGCGCCGTCGGCGAAGGCCAGGAAACTGGCCTGCCCGTCGCGGTGCACCTCCACTTCCAGGCGCTTGGACAGCGCATTGGTGACGCTGACCCCCACCCCGTGCAGACCGCCGGAGAAGCGATAGGCCGCGCCGGCGTCGAGTTTGTCGAACTTGCCTCCCGCGTGGAGCTGGGTGAACACCAGTTCGACCACCGGCACGCCCTCCTCCGGATGCAGGCCCACCGGAATGCCCCGGCCATCGTCCTGCACGGTCACGCTGCCGTCGGCATGCACGATCACGTCGATGCGTGCCGCATGCCCCGCCAGGGCCTCGTCCGCGCAGTTGTCGATGACCTCCTGCACGATGTGCAGGGGATGCACGGTGGAGGTGTACATGCCCGGACGCTGCCTGACCGGCTCCAGGCCCTTGAGCACGCGAATCGACGCTTCGCTGTAGGTATCCCGCTTGCTGGTTCCCATCGACGCTTGTGGATAAAACCGAAGAATTGTGGACAACACAGGGGGCCGGGTCGGACGGCGGAACCGCACGTTACTTATCCCCATCGAATGGGGATAGACCCGCCTGCGCAACACGCCAAAGCCTGCATTTATGCGTGTCGGCTCGGTGATGCCCAAAAAACGGGCAGCTGCGCGCAGTCGCCTTCGAACTTGACAGACCGCCCGAGGCATTCTAAGGGGCCCCTCGCGCAACGCCGGACCACCTGGGCCCGGGCGCGCCGGCGGGCATCGACGCGAAGTCGGGCAAGGCGCGCCTGCGCTGTGCTTGAATGCGCGCATGCATCCGAGTCCGCACGGCCACGCGCGCCCGCTGTCATGAATCCTTCCACGACCCCGCCGGCGGGCGACGCGCCCGCGCTCGCCGCCTCCGCATGGGTGATGCGATTCGCGCCGCTCATCCGCCCGGGGGCCGAGGTGCTCGACCTGGCCTGCGGCAGCGGGCGCCACGCGCGCGCTCTGGCCGCGGCCGGTCACCGGGTGCTGGGCGTGGACCGCGACGCCCTCGCGCTGCAGTCCCTGCACGGCCTGCCCGGGGTGAGGACCTTGCAGGCCGACCTGGAGAACGCGCCCTGGCCGCTGCACCAGCGCTTCGGCGCGGTGGTGGTCACGAATTACCTGTGGCGCGAGCTGTTGCCGCAGATCGTGAGGAGCGTGGACGACGGCGGTGTGCTCCTGTACGAGACCTTCGCGCTGGGCCAGCAGACCATCGGACGTCCGGCACGCACGCAGTTCCTGCTGCGCCCGGGAGAACTGCTCGAAGCCGTACGCGGCGAACTGCGCGTGGTGGCCTTCGAGGACGGATACCAGGCCCTGCCCCGCCCGGTGTTCCTGCAACGAATCTGCGCCGTGCGGGAAAGCGCCCCCGGCAGCATGGCCACGGACCCGCCCAAGTACAATCTGTGAATTTGGACAAGCGGCTGGCATGAACACCATCACTGGCAGCATCGTGGCCCTGGTCACGCCCATGCACGAGGACGGCAGCGTCGACTTCGACGCGCTGCGTCGCCTCATCGACTGGCACATCGCCGAGGGCACCGATTGCATCGGGGTCGTCGGAACCACCGGAGAGTCCCCGACGGTCGACGTCGAGGAGCACCAGCAGATCATCCGGGTCGCGGTCGAGCAGGCCGCGGGGCGGGTTCCGATCATGGCCGGCGCCGGCGCCAACTCCACCGCCGAGGCCATCGAGCTTTCGCATTTCTGCCGCGAGGTGGGCGCCGACTGCACGCTGCAGGTCGTGCCCTACTACAACAAGCCCACCCAGGAAGGCATCTATCGCCACTTCCGCGCCATCGCCGAAGCCGCGGACATCCCGATGGTGCTGTACAACGTGCCGGGCCGCACCGTGGCCGACGTGCAGGCCGACACCGTGCTGCGCCTGGCGGACATCCCCAACATCGTGGGCATCAAGGAAGCCACGGGCAACATCGACCGCGCGCTGCAGATCCTGCGCAAGGCCCCGAAGGACTTCGCGGTCTACTCGGGCGATGACTTCACCGCGCTGGCGCTGATGCTGGTGGGCGGCAAGGGCAATGTCAGCGTCACCGCCAACGTGGCGCCGCGCCTGATGCACGACATGTGCATGGCCGCGGTGGCCGGGCGCGCGCGCGAGGCCACCGAGATGCACATGCGCATGATGGATCTGAACACCCTGCTGATGTGCGAGCCCAACCCCACTGCGGTGAAGTGGGCGCTGGCCGCCATGGGCCGTATCGAGGGCGGCATCCGACTGCCGCTGGTGCCCCTGAGCAGCCGGCACGACGAACTTCGCAGCGCGCTGGCCGCGCTGGGCATTCCCGTTCTTCACTGACCACTCACGCCATGCGCCGAAACCCCGTACGCAGCCTGCCCCACGCGCGTCTGTCCTGCCTAGCCGCGGCCCTTGCCGCGGCCTTCGCGCTCGGCGGCTGCTCCTCGCTCGGAGACACCTTCCAGGGTCACGACGTGGATTACCAGAGCGCCAAGGCCGGTCCGACGCTGGACATTCCCCCCGACCTCACGCAACTGGCGCGCAACCAGCGTTACATCGTGCCCGAGGGGTCGGGCAAGCAGGATTCGGTCAGCGCGCTGGCCTACCAGAGCACCGTGCAGCAGACCCAGCAGCAGGTGCAGAGCAACGCGGTGCTGCCGGAGTTCCCGGGCATGCACATCGAGCAGAAGGGCACGCAGCGCTGGCTGGTGATCGACGCGCCGCCGCAGGCCCTGTGGGACAAGGTGCAGACCTTCTGGCAGCAGAACGGCTTCTATCTCACGGAGGCCAACCGTGAGATCGGCGTGATGCAGACCGACTGGGCCGAGAACCACGCCAAGCTTCCGCAGGACCTGATCCGCAAATACCTGGGCAAGGTGTTCGACAGCCTGTACGACACCGGCGAGCGCGACCGCTACCGCACGGTGTTCGAGCGCAGCCCGGACGGCAAGGCCACGCAGATCTTCATCAGCCACCAGACCATGGTGGAGGTCTACACCGACACCCAGCACACGCAGACCACCTGGCAGCCCGGCACGCCAGACCCCACCCTGGACGAGATCTTCCTGCGCAAGCTCATGGTCAGCCTGGGCGCCAGCGATGCGCAGGCCAAGGCCGAGATCGCCACCGCGCAGCAGCAGGCCCAGCAGGCGCCGCGTGCGGTGCTGATCGACGGCGGCCGCGCGCTGCAGCTGCCCGACGACATGGAGCAGGCCTGGCGCCGTGTCAGCCTGGCGCTGAACACCGCGGGGTTCACGGTCACGGAGCGCGACCGCAGCGCGGGAAGCTTCGACGTGCGCTACGTGGACCCGCAGGCTGCACTGAAGGCCGAGAAGGACAAGGAAGGCTTTTTCGGCAAGCTGTTCGGCCACAAGAACCAGACGGTCAAGCCGGAAAAGCTGCGCATTTCCGTGCAGGCGGCCGGCACCGGCTCGCAGGTCACCGTCCAGTCGCTGGACGGCGGCTCCGATGCCGCGGCCTCGGAATCCAACATCCTGAACATCCTGCAACAGCAGCTGCAGTAGTCCGCGGCGGGCCGCGCACCGGCACGGCCCTGCCCCTTCGGATCCGGCCCATCGTGCCGGTTCCGGGTTTCAGGCGTAGCTGCGCACCTGCAGCGACAAGGATCGGAGCGCGGCGATGCCGCTGTGCTCGGCGCGCTGGCACCAGTCCTGCAGGCGTTGGCGCAGTTGCTCCGCCGAGGCCGAGGAGTGCAGCCATACTTCGCTGAGTTCCTCGCGCATGCGCAGCAGCGTGCTCAGGCCCGAATTGCCGGACGCCGCCGCGTCGATCACCGCGCGCGAGGGAGCATCCAGCATGTCGGGCTCGCGCACCACCAGGCGGCGCGCCGCGCGCAGCGCGCGCAGGCGCGACGGCTCGCCACCCGAGGCGCGCACATGGCGCAATTCCTCGCGCAGCGCGCGCCGCAGCTCGCGTGCATAGCGCGCCATCAGGTCGTAGCGGTTGGCGATCACGCTCTGCAGCAGCGCGGTGTCCACCAGCGGGCGCAGCTCGCCCAGACGCGCCTTGGGCGGCAGCTTGCGCACCCGCGCCAGGCCCAGCGCGCGGAACAGCTGGATGTAGCCCCAGCCCAGATCGAATTCCCACCACTTGATCGACAGCTTCGCCGAGGTCGGGAAGGTGTGGTGATTGTTGTGCAGTTCCTCGCCGCCGATGATCAACCCCCACGGGGACACGTTGCGACTGGCGTCGCGACTGCTGAAATTGCGATAGCCCCAGAAGTGCCCCAGGCCGTTGACCACGCCGGCGGCCCAGAAGGGGATCCACAGCATCTGCACCGCCCAGACGGTGGCGCCCAGCGCGCCGAACAGCAGCAGGTCGACGATCAGCATCAGGCCCACGCCCTGCCAGGGCAGGCCGGCGTAGACCCGGCGCTCCAGCCAGTCATTCGGCGTGCCATGGCCGAAACGCTCCAGGGTGTTCGGATTGGCTGCCTCGGCCCGGTACAGCTCGGCACCGCGCAACATGACCTCGCCAATGCCCTTGACCACCGGGCTGTGGGGGTCTTCCTCGGTTTCACACTTGGCATGGTGCTTGCGGTGCACCGCCACCCACTGGCGCGTGGACATGCCGGTGCCCAGCCAGAGCCACAGCCGGAACAGGTGCATCAAGGCGGGGTGCAGGTCCAGCGCGCGGTGCGCCTGGGAACGGTGCAGGTACACCGTGACCGCCACGATCGTAAGGTGGCAGCTGAGCAGCGTGTACGCCACCATGGTGCCGATTCCGGCATGCCACAGGCCGTGAGCGGCCCAATCTTGCAAAACTTCGAACATCGGTGATTCCATCCCTGCGCCGGCGGCCGGGGCCGTGGCGCGAACCGGGCGCAACGCGCCCCTGCCGCCGCCCGGCAAAACCCGGGCCTGTGCCCCCAGCATACCCCAGCAGCGCCGGGGAGTGCATCGGCGACGGCCCGGGCAGGGTTCAGGGCTTGCGCTCGAGCACTGCGGCGAAGAATCCGTCGGTGCCCTGACGCTGGGGCCACAGGCGCAGCCAGGGCCCCTCGATGGTCCCGGGAAGCTGCTGCTGGCGCCACCAGTCGGCGGCGTCGAGCAGGCTCCAGCCGGGATGCGCATCCAGGAAGGCCTGCACCACCTGCTGGTTCTCGGCCTGCAGCAGACTGCAGGTGGCGTACACCAGGCGCCCCCCCGGCTTGAGCAGGCGCGCTGCCTGCTCCAGGATGGAGCCCTGCTGCTGCGCCAGGCGCGCCACCTCGGCCTCCGTACTGCGCCATTTGAGATCGGGATTGCGCCGCAGCGTGCCCACGCCGCTGCAGGGTGCGTCCACCAGCACGCGATCGATCTTGCCGGCGAGGCGCTGCACACGCTCGTCGCGCTCGCCGCGTATGGCCACCGGATAGACGTTCGACAGCCCGCTTCGCGCCAGGCGCGGGCGCAGGCGATCCAGACGGGCCTGGGAAACGTCGAAGGCATACAGGCGACCGCTGCCGCGCATCATGGCCCCCAGCGCCAGGGTCTTGCCCCCGGCGCCGGCGCAGAAATCCACGACCATCTCGCCGCGCCGCGGCGCCAGCAGCAGGCCCAGCAACTGACTGCCCTCGTCCTGCACCTCCACCAGGCCTTGCTCGAAGGCGGCGCTGCGCTGCAGGGCCGGCTTGCCCTGCACCCTCAGGCCCCAGGGTGACAGCGGCGTGGGCTCGCTGTCGATGCCCTGCTCGCGCAGCGCCTCGCGGGCCTGGTCGCGCGTGCCCTTGAGCAGGTTCGCGCGCAGGTCCAGCGGCGCCGGTCGCAGCAAGGCCTCGGCCAGGGCCTCGAATTCGCCCCCGCATTCCTGCTGCAGGCGCGTGGCCAGCCAGTCGGGCAGGCTGTAGCGAACGGCGACCGGCAGGCCGCCCAGGTCCTGCGCCAGCGCCTGGGCGCGCCATTCCAGGAGGGCAGCCGCGAAGCCGGCCGTGGCCACGTCGCCCTGCCAGCCCAGGGCCAGCAGGCGAAGCTCCATGCTGCCCGAGGGAGCCGACTGCGCGAGCTGGCGCCACAGGCGCAGGTTGCGCACCACGCCGTACACGGTCTCGGCCAGCACGTGGCGCTCGCGCTGGCCCAGGCGCGCGTGGGCCCGGAAATAACGCGACACCACCGCATCCGCGGGAAACTCGAAGCGCAGCACTTCGCGCAGCAGCTCCTCTGCGGACTCGAGCAGACCCGCGCGCGGGCGGCCGGCGCCCTTGCGCGGCGTGGACCTGCGCTCGGCGCTCATCGCCCCGCCTCCACGGCGTCCAGCACGCGCACGCGCTGGCCCTGCACGCGCAGGCGCCCTTCGAGCAGCGCACGCACGGCCTGGGGATAGATGCGGTGTTCCTGCTCGAGCACCCGTGCCGCCAGGCTGGCCTCGGTATCGTCGTCGAGCACCGGCACCGCGGCCTGCGCCACGATCGGCCCGGCATCCACCTCGGGCGTGACCAGGTGCACGGTCGCGCCATGCAGCTTCACCCCGGCCTCGAGGGCCCGGCGATGGGTGTGCAGGCCGGCGAAGGCGGGCAGCAGCGAGGGGTGCACGTTGATCAGCCGGCCCTCGTAGCGCCGCACGAACCACGGCGTGAGCAGGCGCATGAAGCCGGCCAGCACGACCGCGGCGGGGGCGTGCGCATCGATGCGCCGCGCGAGCTCGCGGTCGTAGTCCTCGCGACTGGGCGCGGTGCGATGGTCCAGCACCTCGCAGGCGATGCCGCGCTCGGCGGCGAATCGAAGCCCGGGGGCGTCCGCGCGGTTGCTGATGACGGCGGCCACGCGCGCCGCCCAGGCCTGTTCGGCGCAGGCGTTGACGATGGCCTGGAGATTGGATCCGGCGCCGGAAATCAAAATGACGATCGAAGGGACTTGCTCGGGCATGGCCGGCAGTGTAGTGGCGCCCAGGGGCGATGCCGCGGCTGGCAGCCCGCGCCGGCCCATAATGATGGTTTCGCGCCCTCTTTTCGTCGCCATGAAATGCCCCTTTTGCCAGCATCCCGACACCCAGGTGGTGGAGACCCGCGAGGTCGAGGACGCCACGGCGCTGCGCCGACGCCGACGCTGCGCGGGTTGCGACAAGCGCTTCACCACCTATGAACGCGCCGAGGTGAGCTTCCCCTCGGTGGTCAAGAAGGATGGCCGGCGGGTGGACTATTCCCGCGACAAGCTGGCCGCGTCGCTGGCGCTGGCGCTGCGCAAGCGCCCGGTTCCCGCCGAGGAGGTGGACGCGGCGATCGGGCGCATCGAGCAGCGCCTGTTGCAGACGGGGGTGCGCGAGCTGGATTCGGCGCGCATCGGGGAATGGGTGATGGACGAGCTCAAGCGCCTGGACGAGGTGTCCTACGTGCGCTTCGCCTCGGTCTATCGCAGTTTCAAGGATCCGGCGCAGTTCGTGCAGATCCTGGAGGAGATGGCCCGCGGCGCGCAGGTGCGCGCCGCGCCGCGCCGCAGCCCGCGGAGCCCGCGCAAATGAGCGCCCCCGAGACGCCGGGGATCGCGCAGGCAGAAGGCGTCCCGCCGCGGGGCCACGGCCCGGCCCAGCGGCCCTCGCCCCAGGAGGAACTGGACCTGCGCATGATGCGCCGCGCACTGCAACTGGCCGGGCGCGTGCTGTACCGCACCAGCCCGAATCCGCGCGTGGGCTGCGTGCTGGTGCGCGACGGCCACGTGCTGGCCGAAGGCGCCACCGAGGAGGCCGGCAGCCGCCACGCCGAAGCCGTGGCCCTCGCCGAGGCGAAGCGCCGCGGCATCGACCCGCGCGGCGCCACCGCCTATGTCAGCCTGGAGCCCTGCTCGCACCATGGTCGCACGCCACCCTGCGCCGACGCCCTGGTGGCCGCCGGCGTGGCGCGCGTGGTCGCGGCCGCGCGCGATCCAAATCCGCTGGTCGACGGCGGCGGCCTGCAGCGCCTGCGCGACGCCGGGGTGCACGTGGAGTGCGGGCTGCTGGAAAACGAATCGCGCGAGCTCAACCTGGGCTTTTTCTCGCGCATCGAGCGCGGGCGTCCCTGGCTGCGCCTGAAGGTGGCGAGTTCGCTGGACGGCATCACCGCGCTGCCCAACGGCTCCAGCCAATGGATCACTGGGCCGGCCGCGCGCGCCGATGCCCACCACTGGCGCGCGCGCGCCTGCGCGGTGCTCACGGGCATCGGCACGGTGCGCGACGACGACCCCCGGCTGGACGTGCGCCACGTGGCCACCACGCGCCAGCCCTGGCGGGTGGTGGTGGACAGCCGCCTGGAGCTCAAGCCCCAGGCCAGGCTGCTGCGCCATGGCGACCCCGCCCGGGTGCTGGTGGCCCATGCCCTCGACCCCGCCGAGGCTGCGCGCCGCGCAGGCGCGCTGCTCGATCTCGGCGTGCAGCTGCTGGCGGTGCCCGGCGATGCCGACAAGCCCGGCAAGGTGGATCTGCGCGAACTCATGCACCTGCTGGCGCAACGCCAGCTCGGCGAACTCCACGTCGAGGCCGGCGCCCGGCTGAATGCCTCGCTGCTGGAAGCGGGCGTGGTCGACGAATTGCTGGTCTACCAGGCTCCGCTGCTGCTCGGCCAGGGCGCGGGCATCGGCCCCTTCGGGCCGCTGCAGGCCCCCTCGGAGGGCCTGCGCCTGCACCGCGTGGAAGTGCTGCCGATCGGCGCCGACTATCGCTGGCGCGGACGTCTGGGCGGCTGATTCGGGCGCGCGCCCCCCGGGGAGGCCGCCGGGCGCGTGCTGCGCGGCTTGATGCTCACCGGCACGCTGGCCGCCTTGGGAGCCTCGGCCGGCGCCTGCTCGCGCGGGGCGGCGGCACGCAGCGGACGCTGGGCCGCCTCGGCGGGACGCAAGTCGAGCGCCAGGCGGTCGAGCACGCCATTGACGTACTTGAACCCGTCGGTTCCCCCGTACTGCTTGGCCAGGTCCACCGCCTCGTTGATGATCACCTTGTAGGGCACCTCGGGCAGGAAGCGCATTTCATAGGCGCCCAGCAGCAGCAAGGCGTGCTCCACCGGCGACAGCTCGCGGCTGGGGCGGTCGAGCAGGGGCTGCAGCAGCTCGTCGAGCCCGGCGGCTTCGCGGATGCAGCCGTGCAGCAGGGAATCCAGCAATTCCCGATCGAGCTTGATGGTCGGGAACCGCTCGTGCAGGAAGGCCTCGATGGCCCCGGAGTCGCTGCCGGAGATCAGCCATTCGAACAGGCCTTGCAGGGCCAGCTCGCGCGCCTTGCGACGTGCGCTTTTCGCGGGCGTGGATGGGGTCATGATGCCTGCTCCGCGCGCAGTCCCAGCGCCAGGCGGGCCATTTCCACGGCCACGCGCGCGCATTCGGCGCCCTTGTCGATGCGCTCCAGCGCCTGCTCCTCGTCCTCCACCGTGAGGATGCCGTTGGCCACCGCGATGCCGTGGCGCAGGGCCACCTGCTGCACCCCCGCGGCCGAGGTATCGCAGACCAGCTCGAAATGGTAGGTCGCGCCGCGGATCACGCAGCCCAGCGCCACCAGCGCGTCCACCTCGCCGCGCCGCGCCAGCAGCTCCAGCGCCTGCGGCACTTCCAGCGCGCCGGGAACGCTCAGCACCTGCACGGGCTCGGCGCCGAGCTCGCGCAACTGGCGCGTGCACGACTCCAGCAGGCGGTCGGTGATGTGCACGTTGAAACGGGCCTGCACCAGCGCGATGCGCAGGCCACGGGCGTCGAGCATCGCGGGGTCGTCCCGCAGTCGGGCGTTTTGCATGGAAGTCTCAATGGGAAGGCGCGGCCATGTCGGCGTCTGCCTGGGGTGGCGGCTCGAAGCCTTCGATCTCGAGCCCGAAGCCGGTCATGCTGGGCATCTTGCGAGGCGCGGCCAGAAGGCGCATGCGGCGCACGCCGAGATCGCGCAGGATCTGCGCCCCGATGCCGTAGTTGCGCAGTGCCGCCGCCGCGCCGCGGCTGCGGGGCCGGCCGGCCGGCGCGGTGAAGCGCTGCGCCACCTCGTCGGCGCTCTCGCCGGCGTTGAGCAGCACCAGCACGCCGCAACCGGCCTCGCCGATGCGCTCCAGCGCCTGCGCCACGCTCCAGCTGTGACCGCTGGACTGGCTGTCCAGCACGTCCATCAGCGAGATCGGCTCGTGCACCCGCACCAGCACCGCCGAGCCGGCGGCCCGGGGATCGCCCTTGACCAGCGCCAGGTGCACGCCGCCGCCCGCGCGGTCGCGGTACAGCATGGCCTCGACCTCGCCGGCGGCGCTGCGCATCCTGCGTTGCTGCACGCGCTCGATCAGGCTCTCGGTGCGGCTGCGGTATTCGATCAGGTCGGCGATGGTGCCGATCTTCAGCCCGTGGCGCTGGGCGAAGCCTTCCAGGTCCGGCAGGCGCGCCATGGTGCCGTCGTCATTCATGATTTCGCAGATCACGGCAGCGGGCTCGAAACCCGCCAGGCGCGCCAGATCGCAGCCGGCCTCGGTGTGGCCGGCCCGCATGAGCACGCCGCCGTCCTGCGCGGTCAGCGGGAACACATGGCCGGGCTGCACGATGTCCTCCGGACGCGCGTCGCGCGCCACCGCCACGCGCGTGGTGTGCGCGCGGTCGGCGGCGGAGATGCCGGTGCTCACGCCTTCGGCCGCCTCGATGGACACGGTGAAGGCCGTGCCGTGCACCGAGCCGTTGTGCGGGACCATGGGTCGCAGGCCGATCTGCTCGCAGCGCTGGCGCGTGAGGGTCAGGCACACCAGGCCCCGACCATGCGTGGCCATGAAATTGATCGCCTCGGCACTGACCCTGTCGGCGGCCAGCACCAGATCGCCCTCGTTCTCGCGATCCTCCTCGTCCACCAGGATGACCATGCGCCCTGCGCGGATCTCGTCGACGATTTCGGAAACGGGGCTGATGGGCATGGTGGAGTCGCGGCGCACGCGGCGCGGCTTGGAACGGGAAGACGCAGGAAGCCCGCTCGAGCGGCCTGCGGGCCAGGGCGGCATTGTAGGAGCCCGCGGGCCGCCGGCGCACGCGGGAGCCCGCGCTGCAGCTTCGCGTGCGCTGACCGACAATTCCCGCAAGCGGGACGAAGCCCCTCGCGCGCACCCGGCGCCAGGGCCCCGCCCCGAAGTCTCGATACCCCAGAACCGCAACCATGATCCTCGAACTCGCCGACATCCAGATCCAACCCGGCCGCGAAGCCGAATTCGATGCCGCCATCCAGCGCGGAGTCACCCAGATCATCGCCCAGGCCCGGGGTTTCCTGGGTTGGCAGGTGCACAAGGGCGTGGAAAATCCCCAGCGCTATGTGCTGCAAATCCGTTGGGAAAGCCTGGAGGACCACATGCAGGGCTTTCGCCAGTCGCCCGATTTCGCCCGCTGGCGCGAGGTGGTGGGGCCCTTTTTCGCCAAGCCGCCGCAGGTCGAGCATTTCGAGCTGCTGGGCGCATCCGGACACTGATCCGCCCCGGGCTGGGCGCGGCCCGGCCCATGGCGCGCCGCGCCCAGCCGGCGCCGCGCGCGCGTCGAGCGCCGGCAGGCGGCGCCATGCGGGCATAATTGCCGGCTGGCTCGCTCTTGCCCGCGTCTCGGTGCCCACAGCTTGTGGCTTCAGAACAGGAACTTTCGCTCTTCTTGCGCAGCGTGGAGAAACGGGCGTTCAAGCGCGCCCATTTCGCCACCCAGAATGCCGACTCGGCGCTGGACATCGTGCAGGATTCGATGATCCGCCTGGCCGAGAGCTACGGATCGCGCGATTCCGCGCAATGGCCGATGCTGTTCCAGCGCATCCTGACCAACGCGATCCTGGACTGGCACCGGCGCCAGAAGGTGCGCGCCGGCTGGATGAGCAATATGTCGGATTTCCGTGGATCCGACGAAGATTCGGAAGTGGACTTCGACTTGCTGGAGTCCCTGGAGGTCGACGATACCTCCGGCCAGAACGAAGCCGCGGATCGCCGGCTGGAACGCATGCAGACCCTGGAAGTGCTGGAGGAGGAGATCTCCCGCCTGCCCGAGCGTCAACGCGAGGCCTTCCTGCTGCGTTACTGGGAGGGGCTGGATGTGGCCGAAACCGCGCAAGCCATGGGATGTTCCGAGGGAAGCGTGAAAACGCATTGTTCCCGCGCGACGCAGACTCTGGCCAAGGCGCTGCGGGCACGAGGTTTGGATCATGAAAACAGATAACGACCATGCGGCGCGGCAAGAGGCCGTGCAAGCGCGCTTCGGCTACGCCGTCGCCGCGCGGCTGAGCGAAGCCGAGGATCGGCTGTCGCCCGAACTCGAACGTCGTCTGGCGCAGGCGCGCGGGGCGGCCTTGTCGCGCCACCGCGAGACCCGCCAGCGCCACGCGGCGACCTGGCTGAGCCGCGGGGGTGCGGCCGTGCTGGGGTCCGGCTCCGGCGACCGTTCCGCATGGCGGGCCCGCCTGGGGCTGGCCCTGGCGCTTCCCACCCTGCTGTTCGGCCTGTACATGCTGCAGCACTTCCAGCAGGAGCGCTTCGTGCATCGGATCGCGGACATCGACACCGCACTGCTGCTCGACGACCTGCCCCCGCAGGCCTATACCGACCCCGGATTCCGCAACTACCTGCGGGAAGGTTCCGCGTGATGGCGGCGGCCCGCGCGCGCGTGCCGCGCGGCCTGCGCGATCTGGCCCGGCTGTGCGTGGGCGCCTTGCTGCTGGCCCTGGCGGGCTGGGCCTGGGCAGGCTCGGCGCCCGCCCAGGCGACGGATTGGCAGCACCTGAGCGCAATGCAGCGCCAGGCGCTGGCCCCGCTGCAGGGCGAATGGGCGGGTTTTTCGGCCGATCGACGCCGAAAATGGCTGAATATCGCCGCGCGTTACTCGGCGATGAGCCAGGAACAGCGCGAAATCCTGCAAAAGCGCATGGTGGAATGGGTGCATATGAGCCCCAGCCAGCGGCGCCTGGCCCGCGAGAACTACCTGGCCACCGGGCGCGCTCCGGTGCAAAGCCGGCGCAAGGCCTGGGAACGCTACCAGCAACTCAGCCCGCAGCAGCGCAAGGCGCTGGCCCATGAGGGGCGCAAGGCGCTGTCGCCCCCCCATGTGGAGCAGTACGTGAGCCATGCGCCGCGGCACCCCATCAAGCCGGTGACGCCCGCCCTGCACCTGCACCTTCGCAGCGCCCCGTCCCCGCATCCGCTGCCCGCGGCCTCGGGCACCACGGCGAAACCGCCCGGAGTCGGCGCACCCGGCGCGGCGCCGCCGAAAGCCGCCACGCCCGCGCCCGCGCCCGCCTCGGCCGCGGCGGGAGCCGCCGGCCCGGCGGCGCGCGCGTCGGCAGCCAGGCTGCCCGCGGCCACGGCCCCCGCGAGGGCGACATCCGCCGCGACCGGTGCCAGTTCGGCGCCCCGCACCCCGGCAGCCCCCCGGGTGGGCGCTTCCCCGCCTTCCCCGCCCCCCTCGACCCCCTCGAACTCCTCGCCGGCACCCGCCGCGGCTTCCGCTCCAGCCCCTTGAGTCGCGCCGCGCCGGCGCGGTCATATGCTGTCACGCGCCCGTCATGCGGGCGCGCTGCAATGGGGGTCCATGTGGCCCTCCCTTGCCTCCAAAGCCCTGCGCGGCCTGCCGGATCCGGCCGCCGCCCTGGCGGGCTCCGCCAGGATCGCGGGGCAAGCCCCGGCCTCCGACTCCCTCGCCGACGACCCCGAGTCGCACCGCTACCGCACCCTGTGGCTGTCCGATGTGCACCTGGGCACGCGGGATTGCAAGGCCGCCGCACTGCTGGAACTGCTGCGCCATTGCCACGCCTCGACCATCTACCTGGTCGGGGACATCATCGACGGCTGGCAATTGCGCAAGGGCTGGTACTGGCCGCAGGCCCACAACGACGTGGTGCAGAAACTCCTGCGCAAGGCCCGCAAGGGCTCTCGCGTGGTGTTCGTGCCCGGAAATCACGATGAATTCGCCCGGCATTACGCCGGGCTTCACTTCGGCGGCATCGAGGTGCTGAGCGACGCCGTGCACATGACCGCCTCCGGCGCGCGACTGTGGGTGGTGCACGGCGACTGGTTCGACGGCGTGGTCATGCACGCGAAATGGCTGGCCCACCTGGGCGATGCGCTGTACGTGTTCAGCCTCAAGCTCAATCGCTGGCTCAACCAGGCGCGGCACCGCATGGGCTTTTCCTATTGGTCGCTGTCGCAATACCTGAAGGGCAAGGTCAAGAACGCCGTCAGCTACATCTCCAATTTCGAGCAACTGCTGGCCGAGGAGGCCGCGCGCCGGGGCTGCGAAGGGGTGGTCTGCGGGCATATCCACCGCGCCGAGTTGCGCCACATCGAATCCATCATCTACGCCAATTGCGGTGACTGGGTGGAGAGCCTGACCGCCGTGGCCGAACTCGACGACGGATCGCTGCAATTGCTGATGTGGAAACCCTCGTCGGCCGCCCCCCAGGTGCTGGCCGAATTGCGCCCCCAGGCACGCGCCTGAGCCCCCATCCCCACCACGGCGAGTCCTGCCATGCGAATCCTGATCGTGACCGACGCCTGGAGCCCCCAGGTCAACGGTGTGGTGCGAACGCTGAAGACCACCATCGAGTACCTGCGCCAGCGCGGCGAGGAGGTGGAGGTGATCGAGCCCGGGAGCTTTCGCACCCTGCCCTGCCCGACCTACCCCGAGATCCGGCTCAGCTGGCGCCCCTACCGCTCGGTGCTGGCCGGCATCCGCCGCTTCGACCCGGACGTGGTGCACGTGGCCACCGAGGGCCCGCTGGGCATCGCGGCGCGGCGCGCGGCACTGCGCATGGGCATCCCCCTGACCAGCGCCTACCACACCCGCTTCCCCGAGTACGTCAAGGCGCGCTTCGGGATTCCCCTGGCCTGGACCTATGCCTACATGCGCTGGTTCCACGGCGCGGCCCGGGTCACGCTGGTTCCCACGCGGGTGGTACGGGAAGATCTGACCCAGCACGGGCTTCGCAACCTGGCGATCTGGTCGCGTGGCGTGGACACCTCCATCTTCCACCCGCGCCCGGGCCAGCGCCTGGCGGGCAAACCCCCGGTGTTCCTGTACGTCGGCCGCGTGGCCGTGGAGAAGAACGTCGACGCCTTCCTGCGCCTGGATCTGCCCGGCACCAAGTGGGTGGTGGGCGAAGGCCCGGAACTCGAACGCATCCGGCGCGACTATCCGCAGGTCAGTTTCCTGGGTGTGCTCAGCCAGGATCGACTGGCCGAGGTCTACTCGGGTGCCGATGTGTTCGTGTTCCCCAGCCGCACCGACACCTTCGGGCTGGTGCTGGTGGAGGCGCTGGCCTGCGGCTGCCCGGTAGCGGCCTATCCGGTGACGGGCCCGCTGGACGTGATCGGCGACTCCCCGGCCGGAGTGCTGGACGAGGACCTGCGCAGCGCCTGCCTGGAGGCCCTGCGCATTCCCCGGCACAATGCCGTGGCGCACGCTCGCCAGTTCACCTGGGAGCGGGCCACCGAACAGTTCCTGCACCACCTGCGCCAGGCCGCCGACCCCGAAAGCTCCGAGGACGGCGCCGCCATGCGCCGCGAGACCCCCGCGCCTTGAACCCGCCCTCCCCCTACAAGACCGCAGGCGCCACACGGGCCCTGGGGGCGCTGCGCAACTCGCTGCGCGGCCTGCGCGCCGCCTGGCGCACCGAATCGGCCCTGCGCCAGGAGGGCCTGCTGGCCGCGCTGCTGCTGCCCCTGGGCCTGTGGCTGGGCCACGACGGCGTGGAACGCGCCCTGCTCGGAGGCTCGGTCCTGCTGGTTCCCATCGTCGAGTTGCTCAACACCTCGCTGGAATGCGCGGTGGATCGCATCTCCCTGGAGCGCAACGAGCTGAGTGGGCAGGCCAAGGACCTCGGCAGCGCCGCGGTGCTGCTAACCTTGCTGCTTTGCGCGCTGACCTGGCTGCTGGTGCTGCTGCCGCGATGGCTGTGAGCCCGGCGTGCCGTGGGCGGCGCGGCTTCCTGGCATGACCTGCCAGGCACGGAGACCATGCATTCCCTTTGCGTCTACTGCGGTTCGCGCACCGGCGCGGATCCGGCCTATCTGCAGGCGGCCGTCGACCTGGGCCGTGCCATCGCCGCGCGCGGCCTGACCCTGGTCTACGGAGGGGGGAGCGTGGG
Organism: Pseudomonadota bacterium; assembly: GCA_021846965.1. Classification (GTDB taxonomy): domain Bacteria; phylum Pseudomonadota; class Gammaproteobacteria; order Burkholderiales; family Burkholderiaceae_C; genus Thiomonas_A. Next base: position 79,877 of record JAJZWA010000003.1, read on the forward strand.
CCTGATGAACGCGACGGCCGACGCCGCGCTGCAGGCCGGAGCCCGCGTGGTGGGCGTGACCACCGAGTTGCTGGTGCGCCGCGAAGTGGCCCACGAAGGCCTGAGCGAGCTTCACGTGGTGCAGACCATGCACCAGCGCAAGAAGATGATGGCCGATTACGCCGACGCCTTCGTCGCACTGCCCGGCGGGATCGGCACGCTGGAGGAACTGTTCGAGATCTGGACCTGGCGCCAGCTCGGCTACCACAACAAGCCGGTGGGCCTGCTCAACGTGCAGGGCTACTACGACGGACTGCTCGATTTCCTGGCCCAGAGCCACGAGCAGGGTTTCGTGTCGCCGCAGGTGCTGGGCCTGCTGGTGGTGGACTCCGAGCCCGAACGCCTGCTGCTGCGCCTGGGCGGCGCGCAGCCGGTGTCCGACGACCCATGGTGGCACATGCGCGAAGCCGTGTGAGGGCCGCGCACGCTCACCCGGGGCTCCCGGCGCTCAGACAGCGGCTTCGCCGGTCTCGCTGGTGCGGATGCGGATCACCTGCTCCACGCTGGTGACGAAAATCTTGCCGTCGCCGATCTTGCCGGTGCGCGCGGCCTTCACGATGGAGTCGATCGCCGGCTCGACCTGCTCGTCGCGCACGACCACCTCGATCTTCACCTTGGGCAGGAAATCGACCACGTATTCGGCTCCGCGATACAGCTCGGTGTGGCCCTTCTGGCGCCCGAAGCCCTTCACCTCGGTGACGGTCAGCCCGGTGACACCCACCTCGGCGAGCGCCTCGCGCACCTCGTCGAGCTTGAAGGGTTTGATGATGGCCGTGATCTGTTTCATGAGGTTCCTCGCTGGATTTCCTGTCGGGTGCGCCGGTGCTGAGCCGCACGCACCCCGCTTGATTTCCTGGTTTCTTTCACTGTAACCGATTCAGGCACCGGGCCGCGCCTGGCGGGCTTCCCGCTCCTCGCGCCAGCGCGAGGTGATGGGGTAGCGCCAGTCGCGCCCGAAGGCGCGGTGGGTGATGCGCACCCCCGGCGGAGCCTGGCGACGCTTGTACTCGGCGATGCGCAGCAGGCCCAGCACGCGCTCGATGTCGGCCGCGGCCAGACCCTGGGCCAGCATGTCCTCGACACTGCGGTCGTTTTCCATGTAGGCCTCCAGGATCGCGTCCAGCACCTCGTAGGGCGGCAGACTGTCCTGGTCCAGCTGATCGGGGCGCAGCTCGGCCGAGGGGGGGCGCTCGATGATGCGCCGCGGGATGGGCTCCACCTGCCCGGCCTGCTCGGCCTGCCGGTTGCGCCAGCGCGCGAGTTCCCACACCAGGGTCTTGCGCACGTCCTTGATCACGGCGAAGCCTCCCGCCATGTCCCCGTACAGCGTGGCATAGCCGGTGGCCATCTCGCTCTTGTTGCCGGTGGTCAGCACCATGGCGCCGGTGTTGTTCGACAGCCCCATCAGCAGCACCCCGCGGATGCGCGACTGTAGGTTCTCCTCCGTGGTGTCGCCCTCGTGCGCGCGCAGCAGGGGGCGCAAGGTGGTGCGGAAGGCCTCGAACATGGGCGCGATGTCCAGTTCGCTGTGGCGCACCCCCAGGCGCCGCGCCATCTCCCGGGCATCCTCCAGGGAAATGCCCGCGGTGTACGGCGAGGGCATCATCACCGTGTGCACCCGCTCGGGGCCCAGGGCGTCGACGGCGATGGCCAGCACCAGCGCGGAGTCCACGCCGCCCGACAGGCCGATCAGCACCCCTGGAAAGCCGTTCTTGCTGACATAGTCCCGCGTGCCCGTGACCAGCGCCGACCAGGCCTGGCGGTGCAGGGACATGGGCGGCGCCAGTTCCCCCGGCAGGGGGCGGGCGCCGTCGAAGCGCGCGACCGGCAGGCAGGCCTCGAACTGCGGCGCGCGCAGGCAGGGCTCGCCGGCCGCGTCGAGCACGAAGGAGCCGCCGTCGAACACCAGCTCGTCCTGACCACCCACGCCGTGGGCGAACACCAGCGCCATGCCGGTCTCGCGGCAGCGCTGACGCATCACCGCCTCGCGCTCGCCGCTCTTGCCCAGGTGGAAGGGAGAGGCATTGAGCACCAGCAGCACCTGCGCGCCGGCCTCGCGCGCGCGCCGCGGTGCCTCCGGGAACCAGGCGTCCTCGCACACATTGATGCCGCAGCGCACACCCTGGCAGTCGAAGACCACCGGATCGCCACCGCTGGCGAAGTAGCGCCGCTCGTCGAATACCTGGTAATTGGGCAGCTCGAGCTTGCCGTAGGTGGCCTCGATGCTGCCGTCGCGCAGCACCGAGGCCGCGTTCCAGCGCAGCGGGCGCTGCGTCGATGGGGTACGCTCATCGGCCATGGCGCCCGGCACGTGCGGGTGCCCGACCACCAGGGCCAGGCCCCGCAGGCGGCGCAGCCGCCCGGCCAGCTCGCCCAGGGTCTGCTCCACCGCCCGCATGAAGGCCGGGCGCAGCAGCAGGTCCTCGGGCGGATAGCCGGTGAGGGCCATCTCGGGGGTCAGCAGCAGGCCGGCGCCGGCCGCGTGGGCCTGCTCGGCCAGCGCCTCGATGGCGCGGGCGTTGCCGGCGAGGTCGCCGACCACGGAATCGAATTGGGCAATCGCGATGGAAAGGGGCATGGACGGAGATTTTCGCATCGAGATCGGACAAGGGCTGGAATCGGTGGACGCCGGGCGCTGGGACGCGCTGGCGGCGGCGACTCCCGGCACCACCTTGTTCCAGCGTCACGCCTGGCTGTCGGCGCTGGAGCAAAGCGCCTGCGCCGTGCCCGAGACCGGCTGGCAGGCGCTGCTGCCCTGCCTGTTCGACGCCTCCGGCGAACTGGCAGCCGCCTGCGTGGTCTATGCCAAGGGCCATTCGATGGGCGAGTACGTGTTCGACTGGGGCTGGGCCGACGCGCATGAGCGCTGCGGCCTGCCCTACTACCCCAAGCTGCTGCTGGCCACCCCCTTCACTCCGGTGCGCGGGGCGCGCCTGCTGGGGCGCGACCGCCAGGCGCGCGCCGCGCTGCTGCGCGTGCTGCTCGATCTGGCACGCAGCACCCGGGTTTCCTCGCTGCACCTGCTGTTCCTCGAGGACGAGGAGCGGGCGCTATGCGAGCAGGCCGGGCTCATGACCCGCACCACGGTGCAATACCACTGGCGCCAGGCCGTACCGCCCTGGCCCGATTTCGACGCCTTCGTCGCGGCGCTGAACCACGACAAGCGCAAGAAGCTGCGCCAGGAGCGGCGCAAGGTACGCGACAGTGGAGTGCAGTTGCGGCGCCTGCGCGGGCGCGAGATCGACCGCGCCGCCTGGGAGCTGTTCCTGCGCTGCTACGAGCAGACCTACGCCGAGCACGGCTCGATGCCGTACCTGAACCTGGACTTCTTCCTGCGCCTGGGCGAGCGCATGCCCGAGCATGTGCTGCTGATCGTGGCCAGCCTGCAGGGCGAGGACATCGCCTGTTCCCTGATCCTGCTGGATCCCGCGCTGCGCCGCGCCTACGGGCGCTACTGGGGGGCCTTGCGCCATGTGCCGCTGCTGCACTTCGAGCTGTGCTACTACGAGCCCCTGCAGTTCTGCCTGGAACAGGGTTTCGAGGTCTTCGAGGGCGGCGCGCAGGGCAGCCACAAGATGGCCCGGGGCCTGCTTCCGGTGGAATGCACCTCGGCGCACTGGGTGGCCGAGCCGCGCTTGCGCGCGGCCATCGCCGCCCATCTGGACCGCGAGGGCGAGATGATGAGCGAGCAGCTCGAGGAGCTGCGCCTGCACCTTCCGCTGCGCCGGGACGCCGCGCCCGATCCGCGGCCCCGTCGCGAGGAACTCATGTGAGGGCGCGGCGGCGCATGTGCAGTTCCGCCTGCACATGGCCGAGCAGCCCCGCGCAGGCCTGCTCCAGCAGATCGAGCACGCGCTCGAAACCCTCGGCGCCGCCGTAGTAGGGATCGGGCACCTCGTCGGTTCCGGCGCGCGGCGCGAAGCTCATCATCAGGCGCAGCTTGTGCTGCGACTGAGGGGGGCAGAGCTCGCGCAGATGCTGCAGGTTGTCGCGGTCCATCGCGATCACCAGGTCGAAACGCTCGAAGTCGGCCAGCTCCACCTGGCGCGCGCGCAGCTTGCCCAGGTCGACGCCGCGGCGCTGGGCGTGGCGCTGCGCCCGGGCATCGGGCGGCTCCCCCGCGTGGTAGCCGTGGGTTCCCGCGGAGTCCACGTGCAATTGCGCGTCCAGGCCCAGGCGGACGAGCTCTGCGCGGAAGAGTCCTTCGGCGCTGGGCGAACGGCAGATGTTGCCCATGCAGCAGAACAGCACGGCATACGGGGAGGATTCCACGGGCATGGTCGAGGGCGTCGGAGCTTCGGGGCCCCTACTTTATTACGTCGACGCGGCTTGGCGCGCCGTGCCCGCATCAGGGCTGTACGCCCAGGCTGGACAGATCCACGCCCTTGGGCACCAGCGAGGGCACGTAGGCCGAGCCATGGCAGTTTCCCAGGCCTTGCACCGCATACCCGACGATGTCCGGCGCGCGCACGCTCGGCCAGCCATCGCCAGCGGATGGTGGGTGCGCACGAAGCCAGGCCAGATAGGCGGGAAAATAGCGCCCGTACAGCCTGCGCAGGCGAGGCAGCCCCCGCCCCGCCCAGGCTATGGCGAACACCACCCCGGAGCTGCCGGAGAACTCGCGCACCACCACGCCGAAGGGCCTGCGCACCGTGGTCACCCACACGGGCGTGCCGGCCATGTCCATGAGTCCGCCGATATCGAAGCGCGTCGTGGGCAGGACCACGCGGCCGTCCGCCGCCGCGGCCGACGCAGCCTTTCCCAGCGCGGCCGCGGCAGGCCTGGCGGTGCCCAGGCTCAGCAGCAGCCACAGGGCCGCGCAACTGCGGCGCGCGCCGACGCTGGCGTGTCGAAAGGCCATGACGGACGTACCCCGTGCGCGTCGGCGCCCCGGGCTCGCTCAGGGGTTCAGCACCCCGATGATCGGCCCCGTGCCCAGGCCGCTGGTCTTGCCGCTCATCGCGAACGCCACGCTGCGCCCGAAAAAGTACGGAAGGCCCAGCAGGACCTGGTTCGCCGGGGGCGCATAGGCGCCATAGTCGTCCAGCGCGTAGTTGCCGGGGTCCGCCAGCGTCAGGCTGTTGGCGATCTCGATGCTGGTGGACACCGAAACGTCGGGCAGCGTGCCGGTCTGATTCTCCAGGGTGATCGGCACCGCCTGCGGCGTCGTCGGGTCGAAGGACGTGGTCGCGGGATCGTAGGGCACGTTGAAGGGGCCGAAATAGCCATTCGATCCGCTGTCGATGGTCGACCCGGGGTAGGCCACGCCCTGCACCACCACGTTCATGCTGAAGTTGCCGTCGGTGGCCAAGGGCACGAAGCCCGTGGTGCTGTTGTCGGCCCGGGTATCGAGGCCGAAGGTCAGGGTGCCCTGCGCGCCCGGCAAACCGTTCGCGGGCACCGACGGCAGGGTCAGGATCACGCCGTTGTCGTCGGAATCCTTGAACTTGGAGATCGGGTTGACGATCTGCTCGGCCGCCGGAACCGAGGCCGTGCGCTCGGGGGTGCAGGTGGAGCCCAGACAGGAGTAGTACAGGTCGCCGATCTTCTCGAGTCCCTGGATACCCAGAATGCCGTTGGCATTGAAGCCCAGCAGACTGCTGCCATTGGTACCGAGCTCGCTGCAGATGGTCGGCACCTTGGTGGGCGCGGGGCTGCCGCTTCCATAGACCTGAATGGGCAGCTGGATGGGCGGCTCGCCGCCCAGCTCCACGGTCGCCTGCTCCACGCTGCCCCACATGTACCCGGTGAGAAACGACGTGCAGTCGGCCAGTTGCGCATCACTGGCGAAGGCCAGGGGCTGCAGGTGCAGGCCGGCCAGGGTCTTGGCGCGCAGGCGCAGCCCGACGGAGCCGGAGTCGACGATCACGTATGGCACCTTCACGCAGCGATTCGAGGCGTCGCACACCATCACCGACACATAGGGCTGGTCGCGCACCGAACCGCCCGGATCGACGGCCTCGACAACGGGATTGATCCCGACGGTCATGCGCATCTGGTTGGCCGCCAGCGACGAGGAGGAGCCGCCTCCGCAGCCCGCCAGCAGCGCACCCATCGCCAGTGCCAGCACCAGCGCCACCACCAACGCCACACCTCGGCGCGACCGAGCGGCCCCGACTTGCAGGACGCGCGCTCTCATGGCCGCACCCCCAGCTCGGACAGCGGCACGCCAGGCGGGAGCAGCGCCGGCACGTAGGCCGAGCCCGACCAGTCGCCCATATGCCCCTGCACATGGGCCCTCATGTCCGCCGTGCGCACGCTCAGGTCCCCCCCGGCGCCCTTGTGCGCATGCGCGTGGATCCACGCCAGGTAGCCCGCGAAATAGCGCCCGTACAAATGCGCGATGTACGGCAGTCCGTGCGTGGACCACGCGATGGCGAAAATGCGTCCTGAGGGACCGTTGAACTCGCGCGCTCGCACGCCCCAGGGGGTCTCCACCGTGGTCTCCGAGACCAGCGGGCCCTTGATGTCGAGCACATGCGTGGACTCGATCACGCGTCCGTCGGACCACACGCTCGACACCGGCCGCCCCAGCTGCGCGTGTGCCGGCCGCGCCGCGCACAGGGTCAACAGCAGCGCGACGAGCAAGATACCTGCAAGGCCCAGGGCGTGCGCGCCCGGGCCGGATGGACTGGCCGTCATGGAATTCCCCCTTTTGCTCATCGGGCCTCGACACGGGCCCAGTGGCGTCAATCTAGGGTGCCGCGGCGCAACCGCGTGTGAGCGTGGCCTGATCCACCCTCGCTTAACAGGCTGTTGAGATGCCGGAGGACCGCGCAGGGCCGCGTGCGCGGGCAGCCGCGCCCTTCCCCGGCTGCGCCGGGGAGGTGCGCTGCGCCGCGCGAACGCCGCTCAAGGGTTCAGCACGCCGACAACGGGCCCCGGGCCCAGGCCGCTGGTCGTGCCGGGCATGCCGTAGGCCACGCTGCGCCCGAAAAAATAGGGCAGACTCAGGGTCGCGGTGCTAGACGACGGTGCGTATTGGCCGATATCGTCGAAGGCGTCGTTGCCGGTGTCCACAAGACTGATGATGTTGCCCACCTCAAGGCTCGAGGACACCGAGACATCCGGCGAAGTACCGGGCTCGTTGCTCAAAGTGATCGGCACGATCTGCAGCGTGCTCGGCGTGTAGTACTGCGTTGAACTGTCATACGGCATGTTGAAAGGCAGGTACAGGAAGGAGGAGCCGCTGTCGATGGCGGTCTGGGTGTAGGTCTGGCCCTGCGCGCTCATGCTGAGGTTGCCGTAGGCATCGGTGCCGAAGGCATGGAAACCCGCAGTCTGGTTGTCGCTGCGGGAATCGAGGCCGAAGGTCAGCGCGCCTTGCGCCGACGCGGCACCACTGGCCGGGATGGCCGGCAGGGTCAGGATCACGCCGTTGTCGTCCCCATTGGCCAGAAACGTCACCGGATTCTCGATCAGAAGGGTCGGATCGAGCGAGGTCGCGATGTTGCAGGACGAACCATCGCAGGTGAAGTCGGTCGTGCCGCCCGTCAGGAGGCCTGCGACCCCGAGGATGCCGTTGCCGCCGACCGCCAGCAGGCTGCCGATGTTGTTGCCCAGTGTTGTACAAAGCGCCGGCACGTCGGGAGCCGGGGAGCCGCTGCCGAAAACCTGGATGGGCAACTGCATGGCAGGCTCGCCTCCGAGTTGCACGTTGGCCTGCTCCACGGCACCCCAGATGTAGCCTTGCGCGAAATTGGAACAGGCATCCACCTGCTTCCCACTTGCGCTAAGCACGGGCTGCAGATCCAGGCCCGCGAGGGTCTTGGCGCGCAGATGCAGCCCGACGGATCCTGTATCCAGTTGCACGTAGGGGACCGTCACGCAGTGATCCGATCCATCGCATACGACGACCGACACATAGGGCATGTCCGGTGCAAAAACCTCGCGGCCGGCCTTGATGAGGTTCGGATCGCGCTCGACCGTCACGCGCATCTGGTTGGCCGCCAGGGAGGACGAGGAGCCGCCTCCGCAGCCCGCCAGCAGCGCGCCCAGCACCAGCGCGAGCACCAGCGCGGCACCTCGGCGCGACCGAGCGGCCCCGACTTGCAAGACCCGCGCGCTCATGGCTGCACCCCCAGCTCGGACAGCGCCACCCCGGGCGGGATCAGCGCCGGCACGTAGGCCGAACCCGACCAGGCACCCATGTGCCCCTGCGCATGGCCGCGCATGTCCGCCGTGCGCACGCTCAGCTCCCCCGCGATGACCGGCTGCGCGTGCGCATGGATCCACGCCAGGTAGCCCGCGAAATAGCTCCCGTACAGATTCGCGATGTACGGCATCCCGTGCGTGGACCACGCGATGGCGAAAATGCGCCCGGAGGGGCCGTCGAACTCGCGCGCGCGCACGCCCCAGGGGGTCAGCACCGTGGTCTCTGAAACCTCCGGTCCCTCCAGGCTGAGTACGTGCGTGGGCTCGACCACGCGTCCGTCGGACCACACGCTCGACACCGGCTGCCCGAGCGCCGCATGCGCGGGACGCGCCGCGCACAGGCTCAGAAGCAGCGAGGCGAGCACGGCACCGCAAAGCCCGAGGACATGCGCGCCCGGGCGGCAAGGATTGGCTGTCATGGAGATCCCCCTTCGGCCCCTCGGGCCCATCGGGCCTCGACGCGGGCCCCGTGGCGCCAATCTAGGGGGGCACCGCGCAGCCGCGCGTGAGCGCGGCCTGATCAACGCGGGCTTCATCCCGCGCTAGCGCGGCATGCGCGGCACCGCGCGGGGCGGCTCGCTCAGGGGCCCAGCACCGCGATGAGGGGCCCCGTGCCCAGGGCACTGCTGGTCCCTGAAATGCCGTAGGCCACGCTGCGCCCGAACAGATACGGCAGCCCCAGGATCGCGCTGTTCGACGAGGGCACGTAGCTTCCGATGTCGTCGAAGGCGTCGTTGCTGGAACCGGCCACATCGAAGGCGTTGATCAGCGCGACGCTCGAGGACACCGAGACGTCCGGCAGAGTTCCGGGGGCATTGCGCAAGGTGATCGGCACGTTCTGCAGCGTGCTGGGCGTGTAGGCCAGCGTGGCGCTGTCGTAGGGCAGGTTGAAGGGCAGGTAGTCGTAGTTCGAGCCGCTGTCGAGCACGGTCTGGGGGTAGTCCAGGCCTTGCGCGCTCATGTCGATGGCGGCGTACGCGTCGGCGCTCATGGCCTGGAATCCCGCCGTCAGGTTGTCGGCATGGGTGTCCAGACCGAAGGTCAGCGTGCCGCGCGCCATCGGCGCGCCGCCCGCGGGGATGGCCGGCAGGCTGAGGATCACACCGTTATCGTCCCCGTCGCCCAGAAGGGCCACCGGGTTGACGATCCGGAAACTGGCGTTGACCGAGCGCACGAAGGTGCAGGACGAAGCCTGGCATGCGAAGTAGGCCGCGCCGGCCGAGCGGATGGCGTCGACCCCGAGGATGCCGTTCGACCAGGATGCAGCCAGACTGCCGATGTTGTTGCCGAAGGACGCGCAGGGCGCCGGCACCGCGGGAGCCGGTCCGCCGCTGCCGTAGACCTGCACGGGCATCTGCACCGCCGGCTCGCCGCCGAGCTGGACCGTGGCCTGCTCGACGCTGCCCCAGATATAGCCCTGCGCAAAATCCGAGCAGGCATCCATCTGCGCACCGCTGGCCGAAACCACGGGCTGCAGGTCCAGTCCCGTCAAGGCCTTGTACCGCAGGCGCAGGCCCGTGGAGCCGGTGTCGACCTGCACGTAGGGAACCGTCACGCAGTGGTCCGAGTCATCGCACACCACGACCGATGCGTACAGCTTGTTCGGCGCATTGGCGGGCGAATGCACGCCTCCGAGATCGGGATCGGGCTCGACCACCACGCGCATCTGGTTGGCCGCCAGCGACGACGAGGAACCCCCGCCGCAGCCCGCCAGGAGCCCAGGCACCACCAGCGCCAGCGCCAGCGCGGCCAGCCCCGCGCGGGACAGCCCGGGAGCCCGCGCGCCCCGGCGGCAAGGATGGATCGTCATGGAACCCCCCGTTCGCAGCGGGCCCGGCGGGCCCGGCGGGCCTCGACATGGGCCCCGTGGCGTCAATCTAGGGGGTCACGGCGCAGCCGCGCGTGAGCACGGCCTGATCCACGCGGGCCTAACAGTCCTTTGAAACACCGCCGGGCCTGGGAGCGTGGCCGGGTTCAGGCGTTGCGTGCGTCGAGGTCGTGGTCGTAGCCGGCGCCGAACACGCGGCGGCGCAACTCGGCGAGCTGATCGCGCACCCGCGCCGCCTGTTCGAATTCCAGGTTGCGCGCGTGCTCGACCATGCGCTTTTCCAGGCGCCGGATCTCACGCGCCACGTCCTTCTCGTCCAGCGTGTCCAGGCGCGCATGCTCCTCGGCGGCGCGGGCCTGGGCGCGCGAGGCTCCGGCGGAACTGTCGAACACGCCGTCGATCAGCTCGCGGACTTCCTTGGTGATGCCTCGCGGGGTGATTCCGTGCGCCTCGTTGTACTCGAGCTGGCGCGCGCGCCGGCGCTCGGTCTCGCCGATGGCGGCGCGCATGGAGTCGGTGATGACGTCGGCGTAGAGGATCGCCTTGCCGTGCACGTTGCGCGCCGCCCGCCCGATGGTCTGGATCAGCGAGCGCTCGGAGCGCAGGAAGCCTTCCTTGTCCGCATCCAGCACGGCGACCAGCGAGACCTCGGGGATGTCCAGGCCCTCGCGCAGCAGGTTGATGCCCACCAGCACGTCGAACTGGCCCAGGCGCAGGTCGCGGATGATCTCCACGCGCTCGACGGTGTCGATGTCGGAGTGCAGGTAGCGCACCTTCACCCCGTTGTCCCCCAGGTACTCGGTGAGCTGCTCGGCCATGCGCTTGGTCAGCGTGGTCACCAGCACGCGCTCGCCCGCGTCCACGCGCAGTCGGATCTGCCCCAGCAGGTCGTCGACCTGGCTGGTGGCGGGGCGCACCTCGATCTCCGGGTCCACCAGACCGGTGGGGCGCACGAGCTGCTCGACGACCTCGTCGGCATGCTGCTGCTCGTACTGCGCCGGCGTGGCCGAGACGAACACCACCTGGCGCATCTTGCGCTCGAATTCCTCGAACTTGAGCGGGCGGTTGTCCAGCGCCGAGGGCAGGCGGAAGCCGTATTCCACCAGGGTCTGCTTGCGCGCCCGGTCGCCGTTGTACATGCCGTTGAGCTGCCCGATGAGCACGTGGCTCTCGTCCAGGAACATCACGGCATCGCGCGGCAGGTAGTCGACCAGCGTGGGCGGGGGCTCGCCGGGCGCGGCCCCCGACAGGTGGCGGGTGTAGTTCTCGATGCCCTTGCAATGCCCGATCTCGGTGAGCATCTCCAGGTCGAAGCGGGTGCGCTGCTCCAGGCGCTGCGCCTCGACCAGCTTGCCCATGGAGCGCAGCTCCTTGAGGCGCTGCTGCAATTCCAGCTCGATGGTCTTGACCGCCTCCAGCACGCGCTCGCGCGGGGTCACGTAATGGCTGCCCGGATACACCGTGAACCGGGGGATCTTCTGGCGCACCGCGCCGGTGAGCGGGTCGAACAGGCTGAGCGACTCGATCTCCTCGTCGAACAGCTCCACGCGCAAGGCCAGCTCCGCGTGTTCGGCGGGGAAAATGTCGATCTGGTCGCCGCGCACGCGGAAGCAGCCGCGCGAGAACTCGACGTCGTTGCGCTGGTATTGCATGCGCACCAGGTGCGCGATCAGGTCGCGCTGGCCGACGCGATCGCCGGCGCGCATGGTCAGCACCATCGAGTGGTAGTCGGCCGGGTTGCCGATGCCATAGATGGCGCTGACGCTGGCGACGATCAACACGTCGCGGCGCTCCAGCAGGCTCTTGGTGGCCGACAGGCGCATCTGCTCGATGTGCTCGTTGATCGCGCTGTCCTTCTCGATGAACAGGTCGCGCTGCGGCACGTAGGCCTCGGGCTGGTAGTAGTCGTAGTAGCTGACGAAATATTCCACCGCGTTGCGGGGGAAGAATTCGCGGAATTCGCTATACAACTGCGCCGCCAGGGTCTTGTTGGGCGCGAACACGATCGCCGGGCGCCCCAGGCGCGCGATCACATTGGCCATGGTGTAGGTCTTGCCCGAGCCCGTCACCCCCAGCAGGGTCTGGAAGCTCAGGCCGTCGCGCAGACCCTGCACCAGCGCATCGATGGCCGCCGGCTGGTCGCCCGCCGGAGGATAGGGCTGGTGCAGCTGGAAAGGCGAATCCTCGTAGCGCAGCAACTGCGGAGCGTCGGATTCGGCAAGGGCGAGACGAGGCATGGCGGCAGGGATCGGGGCATCCTGCCGGCACGGGAACGCCAGCAGGCCTAAAATACGCATTTTGCGGCAAGCGCGGTTTACGCGCCTGGGGCCGCAGCTGCTGTTAATCTGTCGTGTTTGCAGCGTCTGTCGCAGCATTGCGAACGGGATGACCTTTGCGTCCGAGCGCGGGGCGGGAATGCCAAGCCCGCGCACCCTGGGCCCGCGGGCCCGATGGCGCCGAAACGCATTTTCATCACTACCGACCGAACACCCATGAGCGCTTCCTTGTTTACCGGCGTGGAGATGGCTCCGCGCGACCCCATCCTGGGGCTCAACGAGCAGTTCCAGGCCGACCCCAATCCCTCGAAGGTCAACCTGGGCGTCGGCGTGTACACCGACGAGAACGGCAAGCTGCCCCTGCTGGCCTGCGTCAAGGAAGCGGAGAACCTGATCGCCGAGAGCCCGAAGCCGCGCGGCTACCTGCCCATCGACGGCATCGTCGCCTACGACCAGGCGGTGCAGGCGCTGGTGTTCGGTGCCGACTCCGAGGTGGTGAAGTCCGGCCGCGTGGTCACCGCGCAGGCGCTGGGCGGCACCGGGGCGCTGAAGATCGGCGCCGACTTCCTCAAGCGCCTGCAGCCCGGGGCGAAGGTGCTGATCTCCGACCCCAGCTGGGAGAACCACCGCGCCCTGTTCGAGGCGGCCGGCTTCGAGGTCGGCAGCTACCCCTATTACGACGCGGCCAACCGTCGCGTGGCCGTGCAGGGCATGCTCGATGCGCTGCAGGCTGCCGCGCCCGGCACCATCGTCGTGCTGCACGCCTGCTGTCACAACCCCACCGGCTACGACCTGGAGCCCGCGCAATGGCAGCGGGTCATCGAGGTGGTGCGCGCGCGCGGCCTGGTGCCCTTCCTGGACATGGCCTACCAGGGCTTCGCCGAGGGCATCGCCGAGGACGGCGCGGTGATCGGCCAGTTCGTCGCCGCGGGCCTGGATTTCTTCGTCTCCACCTCCTTCTCGAAGAGCTTCTCGCTGTACGGCGAGCGCGTGGGCGCGCTGAGCATCCTGTGCTCCAGCCGCGACGAGGCGCAGCGCGTTCAGTCGCAGCTCAAGCGGGTGATCCGCACCAACTATTCCAACCCGCCGACCCACGGCGCCCAGGTGGTCACGATGGTGCTGTCGACCCCCGCGCTGCGCGCCCAGTGGGAGCAGGAACTGGGCAAGATGCGCGAGCGCATCCGCTCGATGCGCAGCGCGCTGGTCGATCGCCTGAAGGCGGCCGGGGTGCAGGGCCCCCTGGACTTCATCACCACCCAGCGCGGCATGTTCAGCTACTCCGGGCTCAACGCCGCCCAGATGGAGCGCCTGCGTACCGAATACGGCATCTACGGGGTCTCCACGGGGCGCATCTGCGTGGCCGCGCTGAACCTGGGCAACATCGACTACGTGGCCAAGGCCATGGCCGCGGTGATGCATTGATGCAAACAATTCTGGCGGTGCCCGGGGCGCCCAGCGCTCCGGGTGCCCCCGGATGCCCGCGCGCTGCCAAAGAACTACAATTGCTGCAGTGCATCAGCGGGGCTGTCGATGATTTACGACTGGTATGAATCGCAACGGGCCTTCCTGAGCCCGCTGGCCGACTTCGCGCAGGCTGCGTCGAAGTTCTACACCAACCCGCTGTGGCCGCTGTCCCAGGCGCCCAGCATGCAGCGTGTGTCCGCCAGCTACGAGCTGATGCACCGTCTGCTCAAGAGTTACGAAAAGCCCGATTTCGGCATCTCCTCGGTGCGCATCGGCGACCGTGACGTTGCCGTGCAGCAACGCGTGGCGGTGGACAAACCCTTTTGCCGCCTGGTGCGATTCAAGCGCTTCAGCGACGACGCCGAGGTGCTTCGCAGCCTGAAGACCCAGCCCACGGTGCTGATCGTTGCGCCGCTATCCGGGCACCACGCCACGCTGTTGCGCGACACCGTTCGCACCCTGCTGCGCAACCACAAGGTCTACATCACCGACTGGGTGGACGCACGCATGGTGCCCACCGAGCACGGCACCTTTTCCCTGGACGACTACGTCGCCTACGTGCAGGAGTTCATCCGCCACATCGGCCCGGACGTCCACGTCATCTCCGTGTGTCAGCCCACGGTGCCGGTGCTCGGAGCGATCTCCCTGCTGGCCTCGGCGGGCGAGCCCACGCCGCGCACCATGGTCATGATGGGCGGCCCCATCGATGCCCGGCGTTCGCCGACCTCGGTCAACAACCTGGCGACGAACAAGAGCATCGAGTGGTTCGAGTCCAACGTGATCTACCGCGTCCCGGTGAACTATCCGGGCGCGGGGCGTCGCGTGTATCCCGGGTTCCTGCAGCACACCGGATTCATCGCCATGAATCCGGACCGCCACATGCAGTCGCACTACGACTATTTCCTGCAACTGGTGCGCGGGGACGACGACGACGCGGATGCGCACCGTCGCTTCTACGACGAGTACAACGCCGTGCTCGACATGGATGCCGACTATTACCTCGACACCATCCGCACCGTGTTCCAGGAATTCGCGCTGGTGCATGGCACGTGGTCGGTGGCGGGCAGGCCGGTGCGCCCGCAGGACATCCGCGGCACCGCGCTGCTGACCATCGAGGGCGAACTCGACGACATCTCGGGCGCCGGCCAGACCCAGGCCGCGCACGATCTGTGCACCTCGATCCCGGCCTCCGAGCGCGACCACTACACGGTTCCCGGTGCCGGCCACTATGGCATCTTCTCCGGGCGGCGCTGGCGCGAGCTGGTCTACCCGCGGGTGTCCGAGTTCATCGCCAGGCACCGCGAGGCCGCCGCGCCTTCGCTGGCCAGCGAGGCAGCGCCCGCGAGGGCCCGCCGCCGCGCCTGAGATGCCGCTGACCGGTTCGCCCGACGCGCCCGGCGGCTCCGGCGCGCCGCCGCAGGGTCCGGACACGGCAGCCTGGCTGCTGCAGGCCATCGACGACGCCTTGCCGCAGACCCAGTGCCGGCGCTGCGGTTACGCCGACTGCAAGGCCTACGCGCAGGCGCTGGCGCATGGGCAGGCGAACATCAATCGCTGCCCGCCAGGCGGCGCCGAGGGCGTGCGGCGCCTGTCCGAGATCACCGGACAGCCCCTGCTCGCGCTGGATCCGCAGTGTGGCGAGGAGGCGCCCCGGCGCCTGGCCTGGATCGATGAGTCGGCCTGCATCGGCTGCACCCTGTGCATCCAGGCCTGCCCCGTGGACGCCATCGCCGGCGCGCCCCGCCGCATGCATGGTGTGGTCGCGGACTGGTGCACCGGCTGCGAGCTCTGCCTGGCACCCTGCCCGACCGACTGCATCCACATCGTGCCCCCGGCGCGCCAGGCGCAGGCCACCGGGTGGGAGGCCTGGAGCACGGAGCAGGCGCAGCAGGCGCGTGCGCGCTATGCGCGGCGCTTGCAACGCATCGAGCAGGAGCGCGTCGCCGCGCAGGCGCGCCCGCCGGTCGCCGCCCCCTGCGCCCCGGAACCCGCCGAGCAGGCCGGGCAGCAACGCAAGCAGGCCATGGTGCGCGCGGCGCTGGAGCGCGCGCGCCTGCGCCAGGCCTCGCGCGCCTGAAGCTGCGCTACGCTGGCGTTCCTCCACGTCCTTCCATGCATGGCCCGCCATGAAAGCCGCCCAGGTCGAAACCTTGTTCGCGCGCCTGAAGGCCGCCAATCCGAACCCGGTGAGTGATCTGCACTATCGCAATCCCTTCGAGCTTCTGGTCGCCGTGGTGCTGTCGGCCCAGGCCACCGATGCGAGCGTGAACAAGGCCACGCCCGCGCTGTTCGCCGAGGCCCCCACGCCGCAGGCGATGGCGCAGCTCAGCGAAGAGCAGGTAGCCGGCTTCATCCGCACCATCGGGCTGTACCGCACCAAGGCGCGCAACGTGGTGGCGCTCAGCCGCGCATTGGTGGAGCAGCATGGAGGGATGGTTCCGTCGTCGCGCGAAGCCCTGGAGGCCCTGCCCGGTGTGGGCCGCAAGACCGCCAACGTGGTGCTCAACGTCGCCTTCGGCCAGCCCACGCTGGCCGTGGACACCCATGTGCTGCGGGTGGCGAACCGGCTCGGGCTGGCGCGCTCGGACAAGCCGCTGGAGGTGGAAAAGGCCCTGCTCAAGCGGGTGCCGGCGGCCTACGCCCACGATGCCCACCATTGGCTGATCCTGCATGGGCGCTACGTGTGCAAGGCCCGACAACCCGAATGCTGGCGCTGCGCGCTGATCGACCTGTGTCCCTACCCCGCCAAGACCCCGCTGCCCACCCGGAAGTCTCCGACCCGAGCCCCGGCGGCCTGAGCGACGCCGGCAGCCGGGCCGGTGCCTGCGCCCCAGGGCCCGCGGCGGCGCCGGCGCGCAGGCGCCTGCTGCTGTGGGGCGGCGCGCTGCTGGCGGCCCCCGTCGCGCAGGCCGCCCCGAACGTACGCGACGATTCCGGGCAGGAACTGCAGCTGGCTCACAGCGCCCGACGCATCGTCGCGCTGTCGCCGCAACTGGTCGAGCTGAGCCTGGCCGCGGGAGCCGGCTCCAGGCTGGTCGGCACCATCGGCGGGGCCCGGCTGCCCAGCGCGGTGCATGCGCTGCCGCGCGTGGGCGACGCCTTCGGGCTGAACCTGGAAGCCCTGGCCATGCTGCGTCCCGATCTCGTGCTGGCCTGGAAATCCGGCACCCCGGCGCGCCAGGCTGCCGCGCTGCGCCGCCTGGGCATCCCCGTGTACTGGAGCGACATCCAGAGCCTGCGCGACGTGGGCGAGACCGTGCTGCGCATCGGCGAACTGGCCGGCACGCGCACCAGCGCGCAGGCCTGGGCCAGCGACTACGCTCGGCGCCTGCTCGCGCTGCGCCAGCGCGAGCGCGGGGCGACCCCGGTGCGCGTGTTCTTCCAGGCCTGGCCGGCGCCGCTGATGACCATCGGCGCGCGCCAGCCCATCGATCGCGCCATCACCCTGTGCGGCGGGGTCAACGTGTTCGGCGATCTGCACGCGGCGGCCGCACAGGTCAGCCGCGAAGCGGTGCTGGCGCGAGACCCGCAGCTCATCGTCGCGGCCAGCGCCGATACCCGCGCGCTGCAGGCCTGGCGGGCTTTCGGGCAGATCTCGGCTGTGCGCCACGCGCGCCTGGTGCTGCTCGATCCCGACGGGCTGCCGCGCATGGGCCTGGACACGATCGCCGCGCTGGATCAGCTGTGCCGGGTGATCGACGCGACGCGCCGGGGCCTGGCGCGCTGAAGCCGGCGCCTCGCCGCCCGCACTCAGTCCCCCGCGACCCAGAGCTCCGCGCGGCCGGGCCTCTGGATGCGCTGCCAGTCGCAATCGTAGGCACGGCGCAGCGTGGCCTCGCACAACACCCGCGAGGCCTCCCCGGCCGTCCAGGTGCCGTCGGGCAGCAGCGCCAGCACATGGGTGGCCACCGCCGCGACCCAGTTCAGATCGTGCGCGCTGAACACCAGCGAGCGCTGGCAGCCCGGCGCGATGTGTTCGCGCAGCAGGCGCGCCAGGCTGGCCTGGTGGCGAGGGTCCTGGAAACTGACGGGCTCGTCCAGCAACAGCAGCGCGGCCTCCTGCGCCAGCGCCTGCGCCAGCGCCACGCGCTGGCGCTCGCCGGAGGACAGGCGCAGCAGGGAGCGGCGCGCCAGATCCAGGGCGTCGACGGCCTGCAGCCAGTGCAGGGCGCGCGCCTCGTCGGGCTCGCGCTGGCCGAGCATCAGCGCATCCAGCACGGCAATGCCGAAACGATCGTGGGGCAAGGCGGGCATGTAGGCGCGCAGCCGGGCCTGGCGCGCCGCGGGCATGCTGCGCAGGGGCTCGCCGGCCAGTTCCAGGCTCGCGTCCCCAGGCTCGATCAGACCGGCCAGCAGGCGCAACAGCGTGGACTTTCCGGCGCCGTTGCGCCCGATGAGGGCCCAGCGCTGGCCGGGCTCCAGGTCCAGCCGCAGTTCGCGCACCAGGCACCGCGTGCCGGCACGGACCTGGCCGGCGCGCAGGCGCAGCAGCCCGACGCCCTCGCTCACGCCTGCCCCCGCAGCAGCAGGCCGACGAACACGGGTGCCCCGACCAGGGCGGTGATGGCGCCCACGGGAAGCTCATAGGGCGTGGCCACGCCACGCGCCAGGGCATCGGCCCCGAGCAGCAGGGCGGCGCCGAGCATGGGCGCCGCCCAGGCCTGCTGGTGCATGCGCTGCACCCCGCGCAGGCGCAGCACATGCGGCACCACGAGCCCGACGAATCCGATGGCCCCCGCCTGGGACACGGCCGCCGCGGTGGCCAGCGCCGCCGCCAGCACCAGCCCCAGGCGCAATCGCTGCAGCGGCTCGCCCAGCAGCCAGGCCTGCTCGCCGCCCAGGGCCACCCGATCCAGGCGCCGCGCAGCCAGGCGCAGCAACAGTGCGAGCATGGCGGCCAGCAGGCACAGCAGCCATCCGCGCGTGGCCCCGGACAGGTCGCCCACCAGCCAGAACACGGCGCCGCGCAGGCTGTGCTCGGGGACCAGCGCCAGGGTCAGGGTCGAGCAGGCCCCGAACACCGCCGACAGCATGGCGCCGATGAGAATGAGTTGCGCCGGCGCCTGCTCGTCGGTGGCGGCCAGTGCGCGCCGGCCCAGCAAGAGCAGCAGACCCAGCGCGGCCAGCGCACCCAGCAGGCTGCCCAGGCCGAGCAGGCCCCCGAAGGCCACCAGCATGAGCAGGGCCCCCAGACCGGCACCTCCGGAGGCGCCCAGCACGTAGGGATCGGCCAGGGGGTTGCGCAGCAGCAATTGCATGGCCAGGCCCGCCTGCGCCAGCAGCGCACCGACCCCCGCGGCGGCCAGCGCGCGCGGCAGGCGCAATTCGCGCACCAGGGGCCAGGACCAGCCGGCCGCGCCGACCCCGAGCTCCAGGGCCAGCATGGCCGCCACCAGCAATCCCAGCAGCAGCGCCAGCGCCGCGCTGCGGGGGGAGCGCAGCTCGGCTTCGTGGGCACTCGGATACGCGGTGGGCAGGGTCATGAGGGCGGTAGCGAGATCGGCGAGCAAGGTGAAAGGACCGCCATGGTCCGGCTGCGCGGGCGGCCTTTCGGCAGCCGAGGCAAGGGCCTGCCCAGCGGGCACGGCGGCAAGCCTTGCGCCGCGCCCCACACTATAGAATCGGCGCCATGAACCCTGCAGCCGATTGGAACGCACAGCTCGAGGACATCCAGGCCAAGGTCGAACGCCTGGCGTTGCGCCATGCCGAGGCCGGGCGCACCCAGGCCTTGCTGCAGCAGCGCGTGCAACAACTCGAAGCCGAGCGCGACAGCCTGCGCCAGCGCCTGGGCGAGGCCCGCGCCCGCGTCGACCAGCTGCTGACGCGCCTGCAGGGCCCGCAGGACGGGCAGCCGGCGCCTGGCGCCACGGAGGGCAGGTGATGGGCGCGCCGACGACGACCACGCTGGAAGTCAGCATCATGGGCCAGAGCTATGTGCTGGCCTGCCAGGAAGGCGAACAGGAAGCCCTGCGCCAGGCGGTGGCCGAGGTGGACCGCGAGATGTGCAGCATCCGCGATCTCGGGCGTATCCGGGCACGCGAGCGCATCGCCGTGCTGGCGGCGCTGAATCTGGCGCATGCCAAGCTCACAGGCGGCGCCGGGCAAGGCGCCGCCGTGCCGGCGCCGGCCGAGCTGGGCGCGCGCCTGCATCGCCTGCAGCAGCGCCTGGACGCCGCGCTGGACGAGGACGGCCAGCTGCTCTGAGCCGGGCCGCGCGGGGCGCAGCCGCGCGCACCGCGCCCCGGTACAATCCTGAGGGTCTGCCTGGCTGCGCCGATCAGGCATTTCTTGAACCGATGCGCTGTGCCTCGGGCCTGGAAGATTCCACGTGGGCGCGAAGTGTCTCGCGCAGACGCTCCCGAAGCGTGGTGACCTAGCCCACCTGTCCCGGAAGGGTTCAGGGATCCACGGTCGGCGCGGTCCGGGCAGACGCCTTCCATGCCCGCGAGGGTCTGCGCGGCAGTGCTCCCCAGCCTGACGCGCAGGCCGCAGCGCGATCCCGCACAGCCTCGCCCACCCTACGCCATGCCCGTCGTATTCCTGCTCGAGCTCATGCTCCTGGGTTCCTTCACCGGCTGTTTCGCGGGAATGCTGGGCCTGGGCGGAGGCATGCTGCTGGTGCCCTTCCTGACCTTCATGTTCACGCACGAGCACTTCCCGCCCGAGCTGGTCGTGCACATGGCCATCGCCACCTCGCTGACCACCATCGTGTTCACCGCGTCGTCCAGCGTGCGCATGCACCACAAGCGCGGCGCCGTGCAGTGGCACACGGTGCGCTGGCTGGGCGTGGGCGCCCTGCTGGGCACCTTCGTCGGAGCGCACCTGGCCAGCCGTCTGCAATCGAGCTGGCTGGCGCTGTTCTTCGGCGCCTTCGTCGGCTTGTCGGCGCTGCGCATGTTCCGCGGCGCCAGGCCGGATGCCGGGCAGGCGCCGGAACAGCGCCTGCCCTCGGCTCCGCTGGTGCTGGCCGCCGGCGGCGGCATCGGCGCCATCTCCTCGGTGCTCGGCGCCGGCGGAGGCTTCCTGACGGTGCCCTTCCTGCGCTGGCGCGGCGTGCCCATGCGCACGGCCGTGGGCACCAGCGCCGCCACCGGCCTGCTCATCGCCATCGGCGGCCTGCTCGGCTACGTGTCGGCCGGCCTGGGCGCGCAGGGACTACCGCCCTACTCGATGGGCTATGTGTACGTGCCGGCTCTGCTGGCCTGCTCGGTCACCAGCGTGATCTCGGCGCCGCTGGGCGCCAGCCTCACCCACCGCATGCCGGTGCACGTGCTGCAGCGGGTGTTCTCCCTGCTGCTGCTGGGCCTGGCCAGCTACATGTTCTACAAGGGGCTGCAGCAGCTGGGCTGGGTGCACGCGCGCGGCTGAAAACCCATGGCCGCGGCCGCCTTGCACGCTCCCGCGCCGTCCCCCGCGGCGCAGGCGGGCGAAGCGCTGCGCTGGGTGCTGGACACCAACGTGGTGCTGGACTGGCTGGTGTTCGAGGATGCGCACATGCGCAAGCCGGCCAACTGGCTGCGCGAGGGGCGTGCATGCTGGCTGCACACCCCGGCCATGCTCGAGGAACTGTGCGACGTGGTATCGCGCGATCAAGTGCTTCGCCGCGCACGCGCAGAGGCCGGGGCGCTGGGCCGATGCGTGCGCGACGCCGCCCGCGCCCACGGCATCCTGATGCCCGAGCCAGCCCCCTGCCCCTGGCGCTGCAGCGACCCGGACGACCAGGTGTTCATCGACCTCGCCGCCCAGGCGGGTGCGCAGTGCCTGCTCACCCGCGACAAGGCCCTGCTGGCGCTGGCCCCCCGCTGCACGGCGCTGGGCCTGCGCATCCTGCGTCCGGCCGATCTCGGCCTGCCGGACTGAGGCGGGACCCGGCGGGGCCCTCCCGCGCGCGGTCGACCTCAGATCCCGGCCGTGGCGGGCAGGGGCTGGCGACGCGACCAGACGATGAGCCCGATGCCCAGCAGGATCAGCGGAATCGACAGCAGCTGGCCCATGGTGGCGCCGAACCAGAGGTAGCCGAGAAAGGCATCCGGCTGACGAAAGAATTCGGCGGTGAATCGCGCCAGGCCGTAGCCCAGCGAGAACCAGCCGGCGATGTAGCCGCGCGGACGCGGCTTGGCGCGCAACCACCACAGCAGCACGAACAGCAGCACGCCCTCGAGGCACAGCTCGTAGAGCTCGGAGGGATAGCGCGGAACCAGGGAACCGGACTCCGGGTAGATCATCGCGCCGGGCCACCAGGCGGGCGCCGCGCGCCCCCACAACTCGCCGTTGATGAAATTGCCCATGCGGCCGAAGGCGATTCCGGGAGGAATCATCGGCGCGATGAAATCCACCAGTTCCAGCCAACCGACGCGGCGCTTGCGCGCGAACCACCAGGCCGCCACCAGAACGCCCAGCAGCCCGCCATGGAAGGACATGCCGCCATCCCACACCGCGACGATTTGCGAGGGATGGGAAAAATAGTAGGCCGGCTGGTAGAACAGCACATAGCCCAGGCGTCCGCCGAGAATCACCCCCAGCACGCCGGCGAACAGCATGTCCTCGATGTCGCGGGTGGTCCAGCCGTAGGCGGCGTAGGGGGGGTCCTTCAGGCGCAGGCGCGCGAGCAGCCAGAAGCTGATGAAGCCCAGCAGGTACATGATGCCGTACCAGTGCACCTGCAGGGGACCGACGCGGAACGCGATGGGATTGAAATCGGGATGGACGAGCATTCCCGAAGTGTAAAGCCCAAGTCCCCGATCGCCCCTTGGCTGGACGCTCGCGGGCCGGCGCGCTGCCCACGCGGCAGCGGCCGTCCGCGGGATGGCTCAGGGGGTGGTCTCGGCTTCCTTGCGCCTGGACTTGGGCTCGGGCTCGGAGATGTCCAGGCTGATGTCCCCGGCCTCGTCGACATCCACGCTCACGCGCCCGCCGTCGACCAGGCGCCCGAACAACAATTCGTCGGCCAGCGCGCGGCGGATGGTGTCCTGGATCAGGCGCTGCATCGGGCGCGCGCCCATCAGGGGATCGAAGCCCTTGGAAGCCAGATACTTGCGCAAGGCGTCGGTGAACGTCGCCTCGACACGCTTTTCCGCGAGCTGGGACTCGAGTTGCAGCAGGAACTTGTCGACCACGCGCAGGATGATGGTTTCATCCAGCGAGCGGAAGTTGATGATCGCATCCAGGCGGTTGCGGAACTCGGGCGAGAACATGCGCTTGATGTCCACCATCTCGTCGCCGCGCTCGCGCTGCGAGGTGAAGCCGATGGCTCCCTTCTGCATGGTCTCCGCGCCGGCGTTGGTGGTCATGATCAGGATCACGTTGCGGAAATCCGCCTTGCGCCCGTTGTTGTCGGTCAGCGTGCCGTTGTCCATGACCTGCAGCAGCACGTTGAACACGTCCGGGTGGGCCTTCTCGATCTCGTCGAGCAGCAGCACGGCGTGCGGCTTCTTGGTGATCGCCTCGGTCAGCAGGCCGCCCTGGTCGAATCCCACGTATCCCGGAGGCGCGCCGATCAGGCGCGACACCGTGTGGCGCTCCATGTACTCCGACATGTCGAAGCGCACCAGCTCGATGCCCAGCACATAGGCCAGCTGGCGGGCCACCTCGGTCTTGCCCACGCCCGTGGGCCCGCTGAACAGGAAGGAGCCGATGGGCTTGTCCGGCTTGCCCAGGCCCGAGCGGGTCATCTTGATCGCGGCCGACAGCGCGGAAATCGCCTCGTCCTGGCCGAACACCACGTTCCTCAGGTCGCGCTCGAGGTTGCGCAGCTTGGAGCGGTCGTCGGTGGTGACGCTGTGCACCGGCACGCGCGCGATCTTGGACACGATGTCCTCGATCTCGGTCTTGCCGATGGTCTTCTTCTGCTTGCTCTTGGGCAGCACGCGCTGCGCGGCACCGGCCTCGTCGATCACGTCGATCGCCTTGTCCGGCAGGTGGCGGTCGTTGATGTACTTGGCCGAAAGCTCGGCTGCCGCGGTCAGCGCGCCCACGCCGTACTTCACGCCGTGGTGCTCCTCGAACCTCGACTTCAGGCCCTTGAGGATCTCCACCGTCTGCTCGACGCTGGGTTCGACCACGTCGATCTTCTGGAAACGCCGCGACAGCGCGGCGTCCTTCTCGAAAATACCCCGGTATTCGGTGAAGGTGGTGGCGCCGATGCAGCGCAACTGCCCCGAGGTGAGGGCCGGCTTGAGCAGGTTGGACGCGTCCAGCGTGCCGCCCGAGGCGGCCCCGGCGCCGATCAGGGTGTGGATCTCGTCGATGAACAGGATGGCGTGCGGCATCTCGCGGATCTGCTTGATCACCGCCTTGATGCGCTGCTCGAAGTCGCCGCGGTACTTGGTGCCCGCCAGCAGCGCGCCCATGTCCAGCGAATACACCACGCCGCCTTCCAGCACCGCGGGCACCTGGCCCTGCACGATGCGCCAGGCCAGGCCCTCGGCGATCGCCGTCTTGCCCACGCCGGCCTCTCCGACCAGCAGGGGATTGTTCTTGCGCCGGCGGCACAGCACCTGGATCACCCGCTCGACCTCGGCCTCGCGCCCGATCAAGGGGTCGATGCGGCCTTCGCGCGCCAGCTGGTTGAGGTTCTGCGTGAACTGGTCCAGCGGGGTTTCCTTGGCCTCGCGCTCCTCCTCGTCGCCCGCGCCGCCCGAGGCCGCGGGCTTGGCCGGCTCGAGCGGGTCGGCCTTGCGGATGCCATGCGACAGGTAGTTCACCACGTCCAGGCGGGTGACGCCCTGCTGGTGCAGGTAGTACACGGCATGCGAATCCTTCTCGCTGAAGATCGCCACCAGCACGTTGGCGCCGGTGACCTCCTTCTTGCCGTTGCTGGAGGACTGCACATGCATGATCGCGCGCTGGATCACGCGCTGGAAGCCCAGCGTGGGCTGCGTGTCCACCTCGTCGGTGCCGGGCACCACCGGGGTGTTGTCCTTGACGAAGGTGCTCAGGCTCTTGCGCAGGTCGTCCAGGTTGGCCGAGCAGGCGCGCAGCACCTCCGCGGCGGAGGGGTTGTCCAGCAGCGCCAGCAGCAGGTGCTCGACGGTGATGAACTCGTGCCGCTGCTGCCGCGCCTCGACAAAGGCCATGTGCAGACTGACTTCCAGTTCCTGGGCGATCATGATGCTCTCCTAGACGGCTTCCATCACGCACTGCAGCGGATGGCCGGCCTGACGCGCCGCCGCCATGACCTGTTCCACCTTGGTCGCCGCGACGTCCTTCGCATACACCCCGCAAACCCCCCTGCCGTGCTGGTGAACCTTGAGCATGATCTGGGTCGCGGTTTCGAAATCTTTAGAGAAATATTGCTGGATCACGAGCACGACGAATTCCATCGGGGTGAAATCGTCGTTCAACATCACCACCTGATACAGCGGCGGAGGCTTGAGCCTTTGCTCCTGGCGCTCCACCACCGCCGCCGAGCCGGGGCTGGTACCGGGGATCTTGCGGGGCTTCGACATGGGATGATTCTAGGGTCGCCTTTGCTGCGGCGCCGACACGGCACCTTGGGACCCATTGTCGGACAAAGTGCGCGATCCGTGTGCCGCGTGCATGCACGGCCGATGCATTGTTGCCCGGGCGCAAACACCGGGCGCGCGGGCGTGCGGCCGGGGCCGGGAGCCCGCCGGGCGGCGGGCGGGGCGCGCGCGCCCGCTCGGACGGGCGCGCCCTGGAGGGCGCGGAACCGGGGTGGGCCGCGCAGGGCCCGCCCCTCGGAGCATCGCGCCCGCGGGTCTGCTTACATATGCTCGATCATCACCTGGCCGAAGCCCGAGCACGACACCTGGGTGGCGCCGTCCATCAGGCGGGCGAAGTCGTAGGTCACGCGCTTGGATTCGATCGAGCGCTCCATGGAGCGGATCACGCAATCGGCCGCCTCGACCCAGCCCATGTGACGCAACATCATCTCGGCCGACAGGATCTCCGAACCGGGGTTGAC
Source organism: Pseudomonadota bacterium (assembly GCA_021846965.1). GTDB lineage: Bacteria > Pseudomonadota > Gammaproteobacteria > Burkholderiales > Burkholderiaceae_C > Thiomonas_A. The sequence goes on from JAJZWA010000003.1 coordinate 105,564, forward strand.
ATAGTCCTTGCCAGCGTACTTGGGCGCGGTGCCGTGGGTGGCCTCGAACATCGCCACGTCGTCGGAAAGGTTGGCGCCGGGGGCGATGCCGATGCCGCCGACCTGCGCGGCCAGCGCGTCCGAGATGTAGTCGCCATTGAGGTTGAGGGTGGCGATGACGTCGTATTCGGCCGGGCGCAGGATGATCTGCTGCAGGAAGGCGTCGGCGATCACGTCCTTGACCACGATGTCACGACCGGTCTTGGGGTTGCGCAGGCTGCACCACGGGCCGCCGTCCACCGGCTGGGCGCCGAATTCGCGCTGCGCCAGTGCGTAGCCCCAGTCGCGGAACCCGCCTTCGGTGAACTTCATGATGTTGCCCTTGTGCACCAGGGTGACCGACTGGCGATCGTTGTCGATCGCGTACTGGATCGCCTTGCGCACCAGGCGCTCGGTGCCTTCGCGCGACACCGGCTTGATGCCGATGGCGGAAGTCTGGGGAAAGCGGATCTTGGTCACGCCCATGTCGCGAATCAGGTAATCGATGACCTTTTTCGCCCCGGCGCTCTCGGCCGCCCACTCGATGCCGGCGTAGATGTCTTCCGAGTTCTCGCGGAAGATCACCATGTCCACCTTCTCGGGGTGTTTCACCGGCGACGGGACGCCGGGGAAGTAGCGCACCGGGCGCAGGCACACGTACAGGTCGAGTTCCTGGCGCAAGGCGACGTTCAGGGAACGGATGCCCCCGCCCACCGGCGTGGTCAGCGGCCCCTTGATCGACACCACGAACTCCTTCACGACCTGAAGGGTTTCTTCGGGCAACCAGACATCCGGTCCGTAGATCCGGGTGGCCTTCTCGCCGGCATAGACCTCCATCCAGGAGATCTTGCGCCTGGAGCCGTAGGCCTTGGCCACCGCCGCGTCGACCACCTTGATCATCACCGGCGTGATGTCGGCACCGGTGCCGTCGCCCTCGATGTAGGGGATGATGGGCTGGTCGGGCACGCTCAGGGCGTGATCGGGGCCCACGGTGATGCGCTGGCCCTCGGCGGGTACGCGAATGTGCTGGTACATGAAGTTCTCCGGTGCAAGAAGACCCTCATTCTAGCCTTGCGCACGCGCAATTCGTGAAGTCCTTTATAAGACACAAGACTCCCGCACGCCACGGGTGCGCCGGCGAAGGGGCGGCAGGCCCGCGCACGCTGGATGCATGCTTGTCAACCGGATTTCCGGCGCGCGCGTTACGGCTGTGACCCCTCGGGGTCGAATCCAATTTCTCTAGAGGCTAACCAGTCATGAAAAAGATCATTGCCGCCGTTTTCGCCCTGTTCTTCGCCACCGCCACCCTGGCGCAAGCCGCCACCCCGGCCAAGGCCGAAGGTGCCAAGCCCGCCGCGCACAAGGTCGTGAAGCACAAGAAGGTCGTCAAGAAGGCCGCCGCCAAGAAGATGGAAAAGAAGGAAGCCGCCAAGAAGTAAGGCTTGACACACGCGGGCCTCGTGCCCGCGGTGTTGCGGGAGGCGCCTTCAGGCGCCTCTTTTTTTGCGCCGTCCGCGGCACAATGACGGCGCACTCCACCCTGAATGGCCCCGCCATGCTGCCTTCGCGCCCACGCTGCCTGTTCCCGCCTCGCCTGCACACCGCGTCCCGAGGGCTGGCATGGTTGCGGGCCTGCCTGCTGGGCGCCGTCGCGGGCCTCGCCGCCCTGCCCCCGGTGGTGCCGGCTGCCTCGGCCGGGGAACTCCCGGTCCTGCGCTTGCGCATCGGGGGCCATGCCGTGGTGGCGGAGGTGGCCAGCACCCCCAGGCAGCGGGAGACCGGGTTGATGGAGCGCCGCTCGCTGGCCCCCGACCACGGCATGCTGTTCGTGTTCCGCCACGACCAGGACGTGTGCATGTGGATGAAGGACACCTACCTGCCCCTGAGCGTGGCGTTCATCGACGCCGGGGGAGCCATCCGGAACCTGGCGGACATGCGGCCGCTCACCCTGGACACGCATTGCGCGTCGGGCGCGGTTCGTTATGCACTGGAAATGCCCCTGGGCTGGTTCGCCGGGCACCAGGTCGCGCCGGGCGCGCGGGTGCTGGGGCTGCCCACCGGCCCCTGAACAGGGGGCCGGCCCGGGCAGCCCGGGCAGGGCCTCAGGCCAGCTGGCTTTGCGCGAACTTCCAGTTCACGAGCTTGTCCAGGAAGGTGGTGACGAAGTCGGGGCGACGGTTGCGATAGTCCACGTAGTAGGCGTGTTCCCACACGTCGACGGTCAGCAGCGGCTTGTCGCCGGTGGTCAGCGGGGTGGCGGCGTTGCTGGTGTTGACGATGTCCACGCTGCCGTCGGCCTTGAGCACCAGCCAGGTCCAGCCGGAACCGAAGTTGCCCACCGCCGACTTGTGGAAAGCCTCCTTGAAGGCGGCGAAGCTGCCCCACTTGGCCTCGATCTTGGTGCGCAGCGCGCCGGAAGGCTCGCCGCCGCCCTCGGGGCTCAGGCAGTTCCAGAAGAAGCTGTGGTTCCAGACCTGCGCGGCGTTGTTGAACACGCCGCCGGCCGGGGCCTTGCGAATGATGTCCTCCAGCCCCAGGGACTCGAACTCGGTGCCCTTGATCAGGTTGTTCAGGTTGGTCACATAGGCCTGGTGGTGCTTGCCATGGTGAAACTCGAGGGTTTCCCGCGACATGTGGGGCGCCAGCGCGTCGAGGGCGAAGGGCAAGGCGGGGAGTTGATGTTGCATGAGGCGGCCTTTCGAGGTTGAGGGTTGAACAACAGCACGAGCCTTCGCCCGAATCGGCTCGGGGCGAGGCGTGACAGCGCGGATCGGGCGATTCTAGGAAGATTCAACCGGTCTTGTCGGCGCCGTCCAGCAGCGGGTGCGCCACCACGCGCACCTCGGCCAGGCCCAGGCGGGCGGCATGCTCGGCCGTGGCCAGCACGATGGACTGGCCGGCGTGCAGCGCTGCCGGATCGCGCAGCACGGATCCGTCGTCCTGCCAGGCCAGGCAGTAGCCGCGGCGCAGGGTGGCCGAGGGGTCGAGCGCGCGCAGCCGGTCCTGCAGACCCTGCAGGCGCTGCTGCTGGTGCGCGAAGCGCTGGGCCACGCCCAGGCGCAGGCGCTGTTCCAGCCCCTGCAGGGCCGAGTCCCGCCGCCGCAGGTCCAGGCGCGGCAGCGTCTGCAGTCGCGCCTCGGCGAGTTGCAGGCGCTGGTGGCGACGCTGCAGCCCGGCCAGCAGCGCCTGGCGCCGGCGGGCCTGCAGGTCGCGCAAATGAAGCCCGGCGTCGCGCAGGATCCGCGCCGGCGGCGGCAGGCGCAACTGCAGCCGGTCCATGCGCTGCTGTTCCCTGCCCAGGCGAACCTGCATCGCATGGCCGAGCGCGCGCGCGGCCCGTCCCAGCTGCTGCAGCAATTCCTCGCGCGCCGGTGCGCACATCTCGGCCGCGGCGGTGGGCGTGGGTGCGCGCAGGTCGGCGGCGAAGTCGGCGATGGTGAAATCGGTCTCGTGCCCGACCCCGCTGATCACCGGAATGCTCGCCTGCGCCAGCGCGCGCGCCAGGCCCTCGTCGTTGAAGGCCCACAGGTCCTCCAGCGAGCCTCCGCCGCGCACCAGCAGCAACACGTCGACCTCGGCCCGCTGCTGCGCCGTGCGCAGCGCGCGCAGCAGCTCGGCCGGGGCTGCCGCCCCCTGCACGCTGGCCGGGTACACGATCACCCGCAGCTGCGGGCTGCGCCGGCGCAGGGTGACCAGCACGTCGTGCAGCGCGGCCGCCTGCGGCGAGGTGATGATGCCCACGCTGCGCACCACCCGGGGCAGCTCGCGCTTGCGCTCGGCCTCGAACAGGCCCTCGGCACGCAGCCGGGCCTTCAGGCGCAGGAACTGCTCCATCAGCGCGCCCTGGCCGAAGCGCCGCACCGACTCCACCTGCAACTGCAGGTCCCCGCGGGGCTCGTACAGGCCGAGCTGGGCGCGCAGCTCGACCTGCAGCCCGTCGCGCAACTCGAAATCCACCAGCGAGGCGCGCTGACGGAACATCACGCAGCGCAACTGGGCACTCTCGTCGCGCAGCGCGAAATAGCAATGCCCGCTGGACGCGCGGGTGAAGCCGCTGATCTCGCCCTGCACGTTCACCACGCCGAACCGAGCCCACAGCGCATCGGCCAGGGCCCGCGCCAGCGCGGCGACGCTCCAGGCCTCGCCGCCGCGGCCGTCGCGCGGGGCCATCACCATGCCCGACCCGCGCCAAAACCCCTGCACGAAGCGAGGCGGGCCGCGGCTTCGGGGGCAAGCTGTCCACACGGGCCAGCAAATACGCGGCTTGCCGGGGCGGTCGCTCGCAAAGCCTTCTCATCCCGTGCAAGCTGTTGATTTTTCAGCATATTTCCATGTTCAAAAATTGGTCACAAGAAATCCGGGCCTTGATTTTGCGCGACTTGCGGAGCATCGCCCCGCCTTACCCACATTGTTATCCACAGATTTTCGGGATAACCGCGTTTTGACGCCGAGGGCCGCGCGCGCGCCGCGCGCATTACCATCCGGTCCCAGGCCGTGCCGCCGCCGTGCGAGCGCGCGGTGCCGGGTGCGTTCAGGCACATTGTCGATCTCCACGGGGTTCCATCTTGCTGAGCATTGTCGAAGCCGCGGGCTGGCCGATCTGGCCCTTGATCCTCTGTTCCATCACCGCCCTGGGCGTGGTGCTCGAACGCCTGAGCAGCCTGCGCACTCCGCGGGTGATCCCCCCGCGGCTGCTGGACGAGGCCCTGGCGGTCTCGGCCACGGCCCTGCCCCCCGCCGACACGGTGGACAAGCTGGAGCGCAATTCTCCGCTGGGGGCCGTGCTGGCGGCCGGCTTCCGGGCTGCGCGCCGCCCCCATGCCAGCCCGGAGAGCCTGCGCGAGGACATGGAAAACGCCGGCCGCGCGGTCATGCACGGGCTGCAGCGCTACCTCAACGCGCTGGGCACGGTGGCCTCCGCCGCGCCGCTGCTGGGTCTGCTGGGCACGGTGGTGGGCCTGATCGAGATCTTCGGCTCCCAGACGGGGGGCGGGGGCAACCCGCTGCTGCTGGCGCACGGGATTTCGGTGGCGCTGTACAACACGGCCTTCGGACTGATCATCGCGGTCCCGTCCCTGATGTTCTACCGCTATTTCCGCGGACGGGTGGACGATTTCGGCATCGAACTCGAACAGGCGGCGCGCCGTCTGGCCACGCACCTGCAGCCCCATATCGAGTCCGGCCGCGCCACGCGCGGCTGAGCGAAAGGCCCAGGCGATGAATTTCCAGCGTCCGCGCCCGGAGGAACCGGAGATCAACCTGATCCCGCTGATCGACGTGCTGCTGGTGGTGCTGATCTTCCTGATGATCACCACCACCTACTCCAAGTACACCGAGCTGAAGATCCAGTTGCCGGTCGCCGATGCCAGCGCGGCGAAGAACCTGCCGGACAGCGTGGTGGTGGGGGTCACCGCCGACGGCAGCTACGCCGTGGCGGGCCATCCGCTGCAGGGGCGCGACGTGCCCACGCTGGTGCAGGCGCTGCGTGCCGCCGTGCACGGGCGCAGCGACGTCACGCTGGTGATCAGCGCCGACGCGCGCAGCACCCAGCAGTCGGTGGTCAACGTGATGGAGGCCGCACGCCTGCTGGGCATCAGCCGCCTGAGCTTCGCCACCCAGCGCAGCACGTCGTGAACCAGGCCTCGTCCGGCTGGCCGCGCTGGTGGCTGCACCGCGGCGCGCCGGCCTGCTGCCTGTTGCCGCTGGCCGGCTTGTTCGCCGCCCTGAGCGCGTTGCGACGACTGGCCTGGCGCCGAGGCTGGCTGCGCGCCTGGCGTGCACCGGTACCGGTGGTGGTGGTCGGCAACCTGACGGCTGGTGGCAGCGGCAAGACCCCCGTGGTGCAGCTGCTCGCGCAGGCGCTGCGCGAGGCCGGGCGCCATCCAGGCATCGTCTCGCGCGGCTACGGACGCCGGCGTGGCGCGGCCGAGCCCATGGCCGTGCTCCCGGATACCCCGGCGCAGGACAGCGGGGACGAGCCGCTGTTGCTGCGCCGCCTGTGCGACTGCCCGGTGTGGGTGGGGCGGGACCGCCCCGCCGCCGCCCGCGCGCTGCTGCGCGAGCACCCCGAGGTCGACGTGCTGCTCAGCGACGACGGGTTGCAGCACTACGCACTGGCGCGCGACGTGGAACTGGTGGTGATCGACGCCCGCGGCGCCGGCAACGGCTGGCCGCTGCCGGCGGGCCCGCTGCGCGAGCCCTGGTCACGCCGGCGCGACGCCACGCTGGCGCCGCCCGCGCTGGCTGCAGGGCACCTGGGGGAGGCCCGCCCGGGCCCGGCCGGGGCGGCCCCGCTGTTCGAATTGCGGCGCCAGGCCGGAGAGCTGCGCAACCTGGGGGATGGCCGCCGGCTGAGCCTGGCCGAGTTCCGGCTCGAGCAGGCCGGCCGCCCGGTGTCGGCCGCGGCCGCCATCGGCAACCCCGGGCAGTTCTTCGCCATGCTTCGCGACGCCGGGCTCGCGCTCGCGCGCACCGCCTCGGCTTCGGACCACCGCGCCCTGCCCGAGGACTTGCTGCGCGAACTGCCCGGCCCGGTCCTGCTGACCGAGAAGGACGCCCTAAAATGCGAGCTCGGACAACCCGGCCTGGAGCGGCTGTGGGCCGTGGGACTGCGCGTGGAGGCGGACCCCGGCTTCGTCCCCTGGTTGCTGGCGCGCCTGGCGCGCGGCGCATGGAGCCCCCCCTGATGGATTCACGTCTGCTTGACCTGCTGGTGTGCCCGGTGTGCAAGGGCCCGCTGCAGCACGAACGCGCGGCGCAGGAACTGGTCTGCCCGCGCGACCGTCTGGCCTTTCCGATCCGCGAGGGCATCCCGGTCATGCTGGTCGACCAGGCCCGCGACACCCTGGCGAGCGCCGGCGAGGCCTCCGCGCCCGGCGCGGCCACCCAGCCATGACGGGTGCCGGCCCCGCGCCGCAGGCGCAGGCCCTGCCCTTCTCGGTGCTGATCCCTGCACGCCGCGCCTCGACGCGCCTGCCGGACAAGCCCCTGGCCGACATCGCCGGCCTGCCCATGGTGGTGCACGTGGCGCGGCGCGCCCTGGCCAGCGGTGCCGTGCAGGTGGCGGTGGCCACCGACGACGCGGCGATCGCCGAGGCCTGCGCCGCGCACGAGGTGCGCGCGCTGCTGACCTCGCCCCACCACGCCAGCGGCACCGACCGCATCGCCGAGGCGGCGGTCCGACTGGGGCTGGCCGAGGATTCGATCGTGGTCAATGTGCAGGGCGATGAGCCGCTGATCGAGCCGGCGCTGATCCGCGCCTGCGCGCAGCGCCTGCATGAGGACGCCGAGGCCCAGATGGCCACGGCGGCCCACCCGATCACCGAGGCGCAGTGGATCGCGGACCCCAATGTCGTGAAGGTCGTGCTGGACGCCCGACAGCGTGCGCTGCTGTTCTCGCGCGCGCCCATCCCCTGGCGACGCGACCAGTATGCGGCCGGCGGCGCGACCGGGCTGCCGCCGCGCCTGCCCTTTCTGCGCCACGTGGGGATCTACGCCTTTCGCATGCGCTCGCTGCGCGCCTTCTCCGACCTGGCGCCCTGCGAGCTCGAGGCCGAGGAGGCGCTGGAACAGCTGCGCGCGCTGTGGCACGGCTGGCGCATCGCGGTGCTGTGCGTGCAGCACGCTCCCGCGGCCGGGGTGGACACGCCCCAGGACCTGGAACGCGTGCGCCGCCTGCTGGGCCACGGCTGAGCCGCTGGCATCGGCGCCGGCGGCGCCCTCGGGGCGGGCCGTCAGGGTGGCGCGAGGTACGCGTGCTATTCTGGACCAAGGCCCGCCGCCCCAGGGGAGGCGGGCGCCTGCGTGCATCGCGCCGAGGCCGGCACGCGGGCCACGAATCCGAATCCTTCATTCCAACGAAAAGTTCCGGGAGTCTTCATGCGTTTGATCCTGCTGGGCGCACCTGGCGCAGGCAAAGGCACGCAAGCGGCGAGCTTGTGCGCGCGCTACAACATCCCCCAGATCTCCACCGGAGACATGCTGCGCGCCGCCGTCAAGGCCGGCACGCCGCTGGGCCTGCAGGCCAAGGCCGTGATGGACTCCGGGGCGCTGGTGTCCGACGACATCATCGTGGGACTGGTGCTCGAACGCATTCGCCAGCCCGACTGCGCGGGCGGTTTCCTGTTCGACGGCTTCCCGCGCACCATCGCGCAGGCCGAGGCGCTGAAGAAGGGCGGCGTGGGCATCGACTTCGTGCTCGAGTTCGACGTGCCCGACGAGGACATCGTGCAGCGCCTGAGCGGGCGACGCGTGCATCCCGGATCGGGCCGCGTCTATCACCTGCGCTACAACCCTCCGAAGGTCGAGGGCAAGGACGACGTCAGCGGCGAGGACCTGGTCCAGCGCGACGATGACCGCGAGGAGACCGTGCGCAAGCGCCTGAGCGTGTACCACGAGCAGACGCGCCCGCTGGTGGACTATTACGGAAACTGGGAGCGCAGCGGAGACGCCGCGGCGCCGCGCCTGGTGCGCATCTCGGGCGTCGGCGCGGTGGACGAGGTGACCCGGCGCATCGCCGAGGCCCTGCGCTGATCCCGCAGCGGCGCGGCCGGCGCGCCGAACGCGCGGCGGCACCACCGCCCAGGCCATGTCGCTGATTCCCCAGGACTTCATCGAGGAACTGCTCGGCCGCGTCGACATCGTCGAGGTGGTCGGGCGCGCGGTGCAGCTGAAAAAGGCCGGCACCAACTACAAGGGGCTGTGCCCCTTTCACAGCGAGAAGTCCGCCTCCTTCACGGTCAGCCCCTCGAAGCAGTTCTACCACTGCTTCGGCTGCGGCGCGCATGGCAGTGCGATCGGTTTCCTCATGGAGCACTCCGGGATGAGCTTTCCCGACGCGGTGCGTGAACTGGCGCGCGATGCGGGCATGGAACTGCCCCGGCAGGAGGCCGACGAAGGCGAGCAGCGCCGCGCCGCCGAGCAGCGCAGTCACAGGGCGCGCCTGCGCGAGGTGCTGCAGCAGGCCGAGGCTTTCTACCGCGAGCGCCTGCGTGGCAGCACACGGGCCATCGACTACCTCAAGGGCCGCGGCCTGAGCGGGCGCTCGGCAGCACGCTACGGACTGGGCTACGCCCCCGACGATTGGCAGGGCCTGGCCAAGGTGTTCCCCAACTACGAGGCCGAGCTGCTGCTGCAGTCGGGCCTGGTGGTGGCGCGCGATGCCCAGGGCCAGACCCTGGAGCCGGCCCAGGCGGCGAACGCCTCGGTGACGCGGCGCTATGACCGCCTGCGCGACCGCATCACCTTTCCCATCCGCAACGCGCAAGGCGAGATCATCGGTTTCGGCGGGCGCGTGCTCGACCGCGGCGAGCCCAAGTACATCAACTCCCCCGAGACCGAACTCTTCCACAAGGGTGAGGAACTGTATGGCCTGTTCGAGGCGCGGCAGGCCATCCAGCGCCACGGGCAGGTGCTGGTGGTCGAGGGCTACCTGGACGTGATCGCGCTGGCCCAGCACGGCGTCGAGCATGCGGTGGCCACGCTGGGCACCGCGTGCACCCCGGAGCATGTGCGCAAGCTGTTCCGCTACTGCGCCCAGATCGTGTTCTCCTTCGACGGCGACACCGCCGGGCGCCGCGCTGCGGCGCGGGCGATGCAGGCCGCGCTGCCGGCGCTCAGCGACGAGCGCTCGGTGAAGTTCCTGTTCCTGCCGGCCGAGCACGATCCCGACAGTTTCGTGCGCGAGCTCGGCGCCGACGCCTTCGAGCGCGAAATCGCGCGCGCCCGCCCGCTGTCCGTGTTCCTGCTGGACCATGTGGGAGAGGGCCTGGCGCTGGACACCGCGGAGGGGCGCGCCCAGGCGATCGCGCGTTCGCGAGATCTGCTGGCTTCGATTCCGGAATGCGCGCTGAAAGGCCAGATCCTGCACGATCTGGCGCAACGCCTGCGCACCCCGGCCGACGAATTGCGCGCCGCGCTCGCGCTGCAAGGTGGCCGGCGTGCCGCGGCGCCAGCAGGCGGGACCGCCGGCACCGCCGGTGGCGGCCGCTCCGGCAGCGGCCACGCAGGGGGCGGCGGCGCCCAGGGCGGTTTCTCCCGCCCGAAGCCGGCCGAGCCGCGCATGCAGCGTCTGAGCCGCCCGCAGGTGGACCATGCGCACACGGCCATGCGCATCCTGCTGGCCCACCCCGCGCTGTGGCGCGACATCAGCGCGGCCCAGCATGACCTGCTGGTAGCCCATCCAGCCCGGGTCGGGGAACTTGCGCGCTGGCTGGAGTCCTACCTGGATGAACACGCCGAACCGACCCCGTCCTCGGTCTGGGAAGCATTGCGCGCCGAAGGTCTGCTGGAGGCGGCCGAGGCGCTCTCCCCTGCCGAATTGCTGGAGCGCGACGCCTCGGAATTGCAACCCGACCTGCGCGGAGCGCTGGAAAGCATCGAAATGGCCTGGATCAAGCAGCGCCAGCAGGCGCTCGCCGCCGAGGGGCTGGCCGACCCCGCCTCGCGCCTGGAATACCAGGCCCTTTCGCTGCGCCTGCGCGAGCTCATGCGCAGCCTGCCGCGCCTGTGAGCGTGCGCCCGCCGGCACGGGCCCGGCCTGGGGCGCGGACTTGAAATCGGCCGTCCCGCCTATACTATGGGGTTTTGCGCACAAGGCGCGAACGCGCCGACCCCGCTGCTCCGGGGGTCGATGCGGATCCGGGGCGGCCCGCGGCTTGGCCTATTCTTGTTGCACGACTTGTTGCACGACCTGTTGCACGACCGTCGACTCCCTCCACCGCAGGGGCGGGAGCCGCACAAGCGTACGAGGAATCCGACGATGACCCAAGCCAAAAACCCCACCGCCAAGTCCAAGGCTTCCTCGGGCAAGACCGCAACAGACCCCGCGCCGAAGACCGCGCGGGCCAGCAAGGCCGCAGCCGCCCCCGTGCGCAGCACCCCCAAGGCCGCGCCGAAGGCCAGCGCCGCCGGCGCGAGCGCCAGCAAGGCGCGCGCCTCGACCACCGTTCAGAGCATGCCAGCATCCAAGACCAAGTCGACGTCGGCCAAGGCCGCCGCCGAGAAACCCGTCGTCGACAAGGCGGGCGCGAAGGCCGCCGCCACGCGTACCGCAGCCCAGGCCAAGGCCGCCGCGAAATCCGCCGCGGACAAGGACCTTCCGGCCGATGATTTCGTCGCCGATGAGGCCGACGAAGCCGCCACCCCCGCGGCGCCGATGCCGCGCGGGCGCCGCCCCTCGCGCGCCAAGGAAAAGCAGCTGCTGAAGGAATTCGGCTACGACGATTCCAACGTCACCGAGGAAGAACTCGCGCGTCGCCGCCAGCGCCTGAAGAACCTGATCAAGCTGGGCAAGACCCGCGGCTTCCTCACCTACGGCGAGATCAACGACCACCTGCCGGACAACCTGGCCGATCCCGATCTGCTGGAAACCATCATCAGCATGCTCAACGACATGGGCATCGCGGTGTACGAGCAGGCGCCCGACGCGCAGACCCTGTTGCTGAACCAGCACGGCCCGACCACGTCCAGCGACGAGGAAGCCGAGGAAGAGGCCGAGGCCGCGCTGTCCTCGGTGGACTCGGAATTCGGCCGCACCACCGACCCCGTGCGCATGTACATGCGCGAAATGGGCACGGTGCAGCTGCTCACCCGCGAGGGCGAGATCGTCATCGCCAAGCGCATCGAGGAAGGCCTGCGCAAGATGATGCTGGCCATCTCGGCCTCGCCGGCGACCGTCGCCGAGATCCTGGCCATGGCCGCGCGCATCGCCAACAACGAACTGCCGGTGGACGAGGTGGTCGACGGCATGGTCTCCGACGACGAGTCCGACGACTACGTGGCCGAGGAGGACGTCGACTTCGCGCTGGCCGACGAGGCCGAGGAGGATGACGAGACCGCCGCCGCGGCGGCCAGCTCGGTCAAGCTCGAGGAACTCAAGGCCAAGGCCCTGGAGCGCTTCGCCCAGGTGCACGACGCCTTCATGAAAATGCGCCGCGCCTACGACAAGGAAGGCTACAAGTCGGCCGCCTACCTCAAGGCGCAGGAGCAGATCTCGCGCAACCTGATGGAAGTGCGATTCACCGCGCGCACCGTCGAGAAGCTGTGCGACCTGCTGCGCAGCCAGGTCGACGAGGTGCGCCGCCACGAGCGCGAGATCCGTCGCATCGTGGTCGATCGCTGCGGCATGCCCCAGGAGGAGTTCATCAAGAGCTTCCCCGGGCACCAGCTCGACCTGCGCTGGGGCGAGCGCCTGGCCTCTTCCAGCAAGCCCTACGCGGCCGTGCTGACGCGCAACCTGCCCAGCATCCAGGAGCTGCAGCAGCGCCTGATCGACACCCAGAACCGGGTCGTGGTGCCCCTGGAGGACTTCAAGGAGATCAACGCGCAGATGAGCCGCGGGGAGCAGGAAGCCCGCGAGGCCAAGCGCGAGATGATCGAGGCCAACCTGCGCCTGGTGATCTCCATCGCCAAGAAGTACACCAACCGCGGCCTGCAGTTCCTGGACCTGATCCAGGAAGGCAACGTGGGCCTGATGAAGGCGGTGGACAAGTTCGAATACCGCCGCGGCTACAAGTTCTCCACCTACGCCACCTGGTGGATCCGCCAGGCCATCACCCGCTCCATCGCCGACCAGGCGCGCACCATCCGCATCCCGGTGCACATGATCGAGACCATCAACAAGGTCAACCGCATCTCGCGCCAGTACCTGCAGGAGACCGGCACCGAGCCGGACGCGGCGATCCTGGCCGAGAAGATGGAAATGCCCGAGGACAAGGTGCGCAAGATCATGAAGATCGCCAAGGAGCCGATCTCCATGGAAACGCCCATCGGAGACGACGACGATTCGCACCTGGGCGACTTCATCGAGGACACCGGCATGCTGGCGCCGACCGACGCGGCGCTGCAGGCCAGCCTGCGCGACGTGGTCAAGGACATCCTGGACTCGCTCACCCCGCGCGAGGCGAAGGTGCTGCGCATGCGCTTCGGCATCGAAATGGCCAACGATCACACCCTGGAGGAGGTCGGCAAGCAATTCGACGTCACCCGTGAGCGCATCCGCCAGATCGAGGCCAAGGCACTGCGCAAGCTCAAGCACCCGACCCGCTCGGACAAGCTGCGCAGCTTCCTCGATTCCCTCTGATCGACGCGCCCGCTAGACTTGCGCACATGTCGAATCTGCGCAAGCCCGTGACGAGGACCGTGGTGTTCGCCGACGTCGTCGGCAGCACCGGCTTGTACAAGTCGCTGGGCGATACCGCCGCGGCGCGCCTGATGACCCAGGTCACCCAGGCCGCCGGGGAGATCATCACCCAGCACCGCGGCCAGGTGGTCAAGACCCTGGGCGACGGCCTGCTGGCCGTGTTCGACGACAACGCGGCCGCGGTACAGGCCTGCTGCGAGGCACAACGCCGCCTCGCGCAATGGAACCACGACAATTCCGCGCCTGTTTCGGTGCCGCTGAAGATCGGCCTGTCGCGCGGCCCGGTGGTGCTCTCGCCGGGAGACTGCTTCGGCGACGCGGTGAACGCCGCGGCCCGCCTGTCCGGTTCCGCCGCCGGCGGCCAGATCCTGCTGGGCGAAGCGGTGGCCGAGGGCCTGAGCCTGGAACAGCAGGCGCGCCTGCGCAGCCTGGGCTCGATTTTCCTGCGCGGCTACGAGCAGGCGGTGCCAGTGCACCAGATCGAATGGGATGCCGGCTGGCAGAACAGCCAGACCATGCCGCACCTGCCCACCATGATCGCCAGCGCCACGCAGCACCTGGGCCTGAGCTGGCTGGACGTGCACCAGGACATGCCGGCCTCGCAGGGAGTGCTGCACATCGGTCGCACCCAGGCCGCGGAGTTCGTGGTCAACGATATCCGGGTTTCCCGCCAGCATGCCCGCATCGAATGGCGCGGAAGCTATTTCATGCTCACCGACCTCTCCAGCAACGGGACCTGGGTACGCTACGCCGGGCAGGACAACGCGCTGGCGCTGCGCCGCAACGAATGCGTGCTGCATGGCCAGGGCGAGATCTGCCTGGGCGCCAAGCCCACCGATCCCACGGCCCCCACCGTGATGTTCGAGGTGTTCGACCGCTGAGAAGCCGCGCCCGACGCCTCGCTGCCTGCCGCCCCATGCCTTCCCCTTCCCCCGAAAGCTTCGAGCACGGCCGCCCCTCCACCACCGCCGTCGTCCTGTTCAACCTCGGCACGCCGGCCGCCCCCACGGCGCCCGCGGTGCGCCGCTACCTGCGCGAATTCCTCGCCGACCCGCGGGTCATCGAGGTGCCCCGCGCGGTGTGGCTGCCGATCCTGCACGGCATCATCGTTCCCTTCCGTTCCCCGCGCACCGCGGCCAAGTACGCGCGCATCTGGCAGAGCGCCGGATCCCCGCTGGCGGTGGCCACCGCCGCGCTGGAGCGCGCGCTGCAGGCCGAATTGCAGCGCCGCGGTCACCACCTGACGGTGCGCCACGCGATGCGCTACGGCGACCCGGCCACCGGCGCCGTGCTCGACGAACTGCATGCCCAGGGCGCCACCCGGCTGCTCGGGGTTCCGCTGTACCCGCAGTACAGCGCGGCCACCACCGCCACCGCGCTGGACGCCGTGGGCGCCTGGCTGCGCGGCCAGCGGCGCCAGCCCGCGCTGCGCTGGGTGCGCAATTTCGCCGACGACCCCGGCTACATCGAATCCCTGGCTGCCAGGGTGCGTGCCCACTGGGCTGAGCATGGCCGTCCGGACCGCCTGGTCATGAGCTTCCATGGCATGCCGCGACGCACCCTGCTGCGCGGCGACCCCTACCACTGCGAGTGCCACAAGACCGCCCGCCTGCTGGCCGAAGCCCTGGGCCTGGATGACAAGCAGTACCTGCTGAGTTTCCAGTCGCGCTTCGGTGCGCAGGAGTGGCTGCAGCCCTACACCGAACCCAGCCTGCGCGAACTGGCCCGGGCCGGGGTGCGCCGGGTGGACGTCGTGTGCCCGGGTTTCGTCGCCGATTGCCTGGAGACCCTGGAGGAAATCGCCATCGAGGGCAAGCAGGCCTTCCTGTCCAGCGGCGGCAGCGAGTTCCACTACATCGCCTGCCTCAACGACGATGCGCAATGGGTCGGCGCCCTGGCCGACCTGGTGGAACGTGAATTGTCGGGCTGGCCCACCCGAACCCCTCCCGACACCGCGCAACTTGCGGCCAGCGCCGCGCGCGCCCGCGCGCTGCGCTCGGTCCAGGAGGCCTGATCCCGGCCATCCTGTGCCAGGATATGGTCCGAGCGCCTTCGCATTTCATCCGGCGCTTAGACAACTTATCCGAATAAACTGCGTCGCTTTCTCGCGACCCGGTGCCCTGCTGCTCCGAGCGCCCCCGATCCACGGGCTGCTCCAGCCCCTTCCGAGCCTGCCTTGCCCCTGTCATCACCCCCGTCCTTGCGCCGCGACATGGCCCTGCCAGCCTGGGCCGCCGACGCCACCGTGCTGCTACTCGTCGCCGCCTGCATGTTCTGGGGACTGGGCCGGCCCCCGATCCGCGACAACAACGAAGCCCTGTACGCCGACATCGCGATGGCGATGAGCCACGGCGGCAGCTGGTTGATTCCGCACCTGGACGGCGTGCCCTACATCGAGAAGCCGCCCCTGCTGTACTGGCTGATGGCGCTGTGCTTCAAGGTCTTCGGCGTGGGCGCCTGGCAGGCCCGCCTGCCCGATGCCATGGCGGCCTGGCTGGCCAGCCTGGGGTGCATCGTGCTCGGGCGTCGGCTGGAATCGCCGCTGGCGGGACGCACGGCCGCGCTGATCGCCGGCACCTCGCTGGGCTGGGTGGAAATCGGGCGCACCATCCTGTTCGACCCCCTCATGAGCCTGGGATGGCTGGTCGCGCTGGCCCTGGTGGTGCTGGCCGAGCGCCGGGAAAGCCGCACCCTGATGCGCTGGGCCATGCTGCCCCTGGGCCTGGCCGTGATGACCAAGGGGCCCGAGGCCCTGGTGCTGCTGGGCCTCGTCGGCCTGGTGCAGTTGCTGGTTTCGCCCGGCCCCTTGCCCCGAGCACGCATGCTGCGCCTGTTCCTGGACCCCTGGGCCGTCGTGCTGTTCCTGCTCGTGGCCATGCCCTGGCAACTGCTCGCCGCCTGGCACCAGAGCGGCTTCGCCTGGTTCTTCTGGGTCAACGAGACCATCAACCGTTTCCTCGGCACCCGGATCCCCGACGATTTCCACCATGGTCCCTGGTGGTACTACCTGCCCAAGCTGCTGATCGGCACCTTCCAGTGGACCGGCCTGCTGGCGGCGCTGGTGCTGCGCACGCGCCGGGTGCGCAGCGGCCCGGCGGCACGCAGCGCGGTGTGGGCCCGCAATGCCTCGCTCACGCTGCTGGTGTTCTTTTCCAGCTCCAGCGACAAGGGCGCCTACTACCTGCTGCCGGTGGTCGTGCTGCTGGCCTGGTGGGCCGGCGTGCGCCTGCAGCAGGCGGTCGACCGCGGGGAGATCGCCGCGGCCCGCGGCTGGATGGCCGCGGGATGCGCGCTGTTCGGCCTGAGTGCCGCCGCACTGTGGCTGGCCATCGTCACCGTGCCGGAGGTACGGCTGATGGCGCTGCGCAGCGGCCTGCCGCCGCCCCAATGCGCCCTGCTGCCCTGGCTGAGTCTGGGCCTGCTGACGGTCTCGCTGCTGGCCGCGGCACTGCTGCGCCGCGGGCTGCTCGAGGCGGGCCTGCTGGTGTTCGGGCTCAGCGGCCTGACCATGAGCCTGTTCGCCACCGAACTGGCGGTGGCCAAGACCTCCGACACGTCCCAGCAGCATGTCGCCCAGGTGCTGCACTCGATGTTCCCGCGAGGCGTGGACATGTACTCCTGGCAGACCTTCGAGGATCAGGACGCCTCGCTGCTGTTCTACGGCCTGCGCCCCCTGCGGGTGATCGACAGCACCAGCTCCGACCTGTGGTTCGGCTGCCGCCATGCGGCCGGGGCTTCGCCCTGCGTGCAACCCTCCTCGGTGCGCGAGGCGGAGCAGGCGGGCCGGCCGCTGGCCGTCTGGGTGGCGCGCGATCGCCTGGCCTCCTTCCTGGCCAGCGGCCTGGCGGTGGGCATGCATCCGTTCGGGTTTCGCGACAGCATCGTGTTCCTGCGTCGCGCGGCCCCCCCTTGAAAGCCCGGCGGGCGTCCCCATATCCCCTCGCAAAGCCGCGCGCCCTCCCCGGCGCGCCGACGAAACCCTGCCGACCCATGACCCAGAACTCTGCGAACGAAAGCCCGGCGGCCCAGGCCGCCGACCCGACCCCATCCGCCGACGAGCAGCTCGACGCGCAGGCCGCGAGTGGCGGCGATGCGCTGGAACAGGCGCTCAAGGTGGCGCAGGACGAGCTCGAAGCCCTGAAGGACCAGTTCCTGCGCGCCAAGGCCGAGGCCGAGAACGTGCGCCGCCGCGCCGAGGAGGAAACCGCCCGCGCGCGCAAGTTCGCCGTGGAATCCATGGCCCAGGAACTGCTCCCCGTGAAGGACAGCCTGGAAGCCGCGCTGGCCGACGCCAGCGGCAGCATCGAGGCGCTGAAGAAGGGCGTGGAACTCACCCTGAGCCAGTTGCGCGGGGCCTTCGAGCGCAGCCGCATCCAGGAAGTCTCCCCGGCACCCGGCGAGCGCTTCGACCCCGCCCGACACCAGGCGATCGCCAGCGTCCCCTCGGAGCAGGCCCCCAACACCGTCGTCGCCGTGCTGCAGAAGGGCTATGTGCTGGCCGAGCGCACCTTGCGCCCGGCCATGGTCACCGTGGCCTCGGCCCAGGGCGGCGCCCCGGGGGCTTGAATCCCGCGCAATCGGCTGCATCTGCTGTTGCAGCAAGCCGGGCTTCGGACCGCCCGCGCACCTGAAACCAACATTCACGAGACTTCCCGGAGTTCAACATGGCAAAAATCATCGGCATCGACCTCGGCACCACCAACTCCTGTGTGTCCGTGATGGAGGGCGGCAGCCCCAAGGTCATCGAGAACAGCGAAGGCGCGCGCACCACGCCGTCCATCGTCGCCTACATGGAAGACGGCGAGATCCTGGTCGGCGCGCCGGCCAAGCGCCAGGCGGTGACCAACCCCAAGAACACTCTGTACGCGGTCAAGCGCCTGATCGGTCGCAAGTTCGAGGAGCGCGAGGTGCAGAAGGACATCTCCCTGATGCCCTACACCATCGCCAAGGCCGACAACGGCGACGCCTGGGTGGAAGTGCGCGGCAAGAAGCTGGCGCCCCCGCAGGTGTCGGCCGAGGTGCTGCGCAAGATGAAGAAGACCGCCGAGGACTATCTCGGCGAGGAAGTCACCGAGGCCGTGATCACGGTGCCGGCGTACTTCAACGACAGCCAGCGCCAGGCCACCAAGGACGCCGGGCGCATCGCCGGGCTGGACGTCAAGCGCATCATCAACGAGCCCACGGCCGCCGCGCTGGCGTTCGGGCTGGACAAGGCCGCCAAGGGTGACCGCAAGATCGCCGTGTTCGACCTCGGCGGCGGCACCTTCGACATCTCGATCATCGAGATCGCCGACGTCGACGGCGAGAAGCAGTTCGAGGTGCTGTCGACCAACGGGGACACCTTCCTCGGCGGCGAGGACTTCGACCAGCGCATCATGGACTACATCGTCGCCGAGTTCAAGAAGGAGTCCGGCGCCGACCTGTCCAAGGACGTGCTCGCGCTGCAGCGCCTGAAGGACGCGGCCGAGAAGGCCAAGATCGAGCTGTCCAGCAGCCAGCAGACCGAGATCAACCTGCCCTACATCACCGCCGACGCCTCGGGCCCCAAGCACCTGAGCATGAAGCTCACGCGCGCCAAGCTCGAAGCCCTCGTGGAAGAACTCATCGAGCGCACCATCGAGCCCTGCCGCACGGCCATCAAGGACGCCGGCGTGAAGATCGGCGACATCTCCGACGTCATCCTGGTGGGCGGCATGACCCGCATGCCCAAGGTGCAGGACAAGGTGCGCGAGTTCTTCGGCAAGGATCCGCGCAAGGACGTCAACCCCGACGAGGCGGTGGCGGTGGGCGCGGCCATCCAGGGCTCGGTGCTGTCCGGCGAGCGCAAGGACGTGCTGCTGCTCGACGTCAGCCCGCTGACCCTGGGCATCGAGACCCTGGGCGGCGTGATGACGCCGATGATCAAGCGCAACACCACGATCCCGACCAAGCACACCCAGGTGTACTCCACCGCCGAGGACAACCAGCCCGCCGTGACCATCAAGGTCTACCAGGGCGAGCGCGAGATGGCCTCGGGCAACAAGCTGCTGGGCGAGTTCAACCTGGAAGGCATCCCGGCCGCGCCGCGCGGCATGCCGCAGATCGAGGTCACCTTCGACGTCGACGCCAACGGCATCCTGCACGTCAGCGCGCGCGACAAGGGAACCGGCAAGGAGAACAAGATCACCATCAAGGCCAACTCGGGCCTGAGCGAGGACGAGGTGCAGCGCATGGTGCGCGACGCCGAGGCCAATGCCGCGGACGATCACCGCAAGCGTGAACTGGTGGATGCCCGCAACCAGGCGGATGCGGCCGCCCATGGCGTGCGCAAGTCCCTGGCCGAGCATGGGGACAAGATCGACGCGGCCACCAAGGAAGGCATCGAGTCGGCGCTCAAGGCGCTGGACGAGGCCCTCAAGGGCGACGACAAGGACGCGATCCAGTCCCGCACCGAGGCGCTGATGACCGCCAGCCAGAAGCTGGGCGAGCAGATCTACGCCCAGCAGGCCGAGCAGGCGCAGGCGCCCGGCGCCGATGCGCAGGCCGCCGCCGGCGCCAAGCCCGCGGACGACACCGTGGTCGACGCCGAGTTCAAGGAAGTCAAGGACGGCAAGGCGTGAGCTGAACGCGCCAAGCCCGCCACGCCCGCCCCGCCTGCCGTCCGCCGCGCAGGCCCGGATGGCGAGGCGTATTCTCGGGAGGGTGCCGCGCGCGCCCTCCCTTTTTGCCGTTTACCGCTCGCAATTCGACCATGGCCAAGCGTGATTTCTACGAAGTTCTGGGGGTGCCCCGCGATGCCGACGAGGAGGCCCTGAAAAAGGCCTATCGCAAGCTGGCGATGAAGTACCACCCGGACCGCACCCAGGGCGACAAGGACAGCGAGGAGCGATTCAAGGAAGCCAAGCAGGCCTACGAGACCCTGAGCGATGCGCAAAAGCGCGCCGCCTACGACCGCTACGGCCACGCCGGGGTCGACCCCTCCGCCGGCGGCATGGGGGCCGGCGGTTTCGGCGGCGGCGCCGGCTTCGCCGACTTCGGCAGCATTTTCGAGGAGATCTTCGGCGGTGGCGGCGCACGCCAGCGCGGCGGCCCGCAGGTGTACCGCGGCGCCGACCTGAGCTACTCGCTGAGCCTGAGCCTGGAGGAAGCCGCCCACGGCACCACCAAGTCGCTGCGCATTCCCAGCTGGGACGCCTGCGGCACCTGCCACGGCAGCGGAGCCAAGCCCGGCACCAAGCCCAAGACCTGCCCGGCCTGCGGAGGCAGCGGCGCCACCACGCAGCGCATGGGTCCCTTCGCGATGCAGCAGACCTGCGGCAGCTGCGGCGGCACCGGCAAGATCATCCCCGAGCCCTGCACCACCTGTCACGGAGAGGGCCGCATCCAGCGCCAGAAGACCCTGGAGGTGCAGATTCCGGCGGGCATCGACACCGGCATGCGCATCCGCTCCAGCGGCAACGGCGAGCCCGGGCTGGGCGGCGGCCCCGCCGGCGACCTGTACGTGGAAATCCAGATCAAGCCACACCCGCTGTTCGAGCGCAACGGCAACGACCTGCACTGCCGCATCCCCGTGAGCATGACCGCCGCCGCGCTGGGCGCGCGCGTGGAGGTCCCCACGCTGGGCGGCGCGGCCGAGATCGACCTGCCCGAGGGCACCCAGTCGGGCAAGACCCTGCGCCTGCGCGGCAAGGGCATCAAGGGCATCCACGCCTCGCACGCGGGCGACTTGTATTGCCACATCGAGGTCGAGACCCCGGTACGCCTGAATGAGGAGCAGCGCCGCCTGCTGGAGCAGCTCGACGAGTCGCTCAAGCGCGGGGGCGACCGCCACACCCCGAGCGGCAAGAGCTGGGCCGACAAGGTGCGCGATTTCTTCAAATGAGCCGCCGCGGCTTGCACGGGGCCCGGGCCGCGGATGCGACAATGAGGGTTTCGCATACGCACACCCGAGCCCGATTCGACCATGGAAGCCGAACAACTCAACGCCCTGTCCTCCCAGCTGCGCGACCTGTCCGAGCGCACGCGGCTGCTACGGGGGTATCTTTGACTACGATGCCAAGGCAGCCCGGCTGCGCGAGGTAAGCGCGGCCCTGGAAGACCCCAAGGTCTGGGACGACCCCAAGCGCGCACAGGACCTGGGCAAGGAAAACCGCAGCCTGGAATCGGTGGTGCTGGCCATCGAGCGCATCCAGCGCGAGCTCTCCGAGAGCGAGGAACTGTTCGAGCTCTCCCGCGACGAGGGCGACGACGACGCGCTGAACGCCGTCGCGGCCGACGTGCAGGCCACCGGACGACGGGTCGAGGACCTGGAGTTCCGGCGCATGTTCTCCAACCCCATGGACCCCGGCAACTGCTTCCTGGACATCCAGGCCGGCGCCGGCGGCACCGAGGCCTGCGACTGGGCGGCCATGCTGCTGCGCCAGTACCTGCGCTACTGCGAGCGCCAGGGCTTCAAGGTGGAGGTGCTGGAGGAGTCCGCCGGCGACGTGGCCGGGATCAAGAGCGCCTCCGTCAAGGTGGAGGGGGACTACGCCTACGGCAAGCTGCGCACCGAGACCGGCGTGCACCGCCTGGTGCGCAAGAGCCCCTTCGATTCCTCGGGCGGGCGCCACACGAGTTTCGCCAGCGTGTTCGTCTACCCCGAGGTGGATGACTCGATCGACATCGAGATCAACCCCGCCGAGGTGCGCATCGACACCTTCCGCGCCAGCGGCGCGGGCGGCCAGCACATCAACAAGACCGACTCCGCGGTGCGTATCACCCACGTGCCCACCGGCATCGTCGTGCAGTGCCAGAACGACCGCTCGCAGCACAAGAACCGGGCGGAGGCCTGGGCCATGCTGCGCTCGCGCCTGTTCGAGCACGAGTTGCGCAAGCGCCAGGCCGAGCAGCAGAAGCTCGAGGACAGCAAGAGCGACGTGGGCTGGGGCCACCAGATCCGCTCCTACGTGCTGGACCAGAGCCGCATCAAGGACCTGCGCACGGGAGTCGAGATGTCCAACACCCAGAAGGTGCTGGACGGCGACCTCGACGACTTCATCTCCGCCAGTCTCAAGCAAGGCCTTTGATCGCCCCCCGGGGCCGGCCTCGACCGGCCCCGCAAGCCTTTCCCCCGCAAGCCCAAGCCCATGCGCACCGACCAAGCTCCCGTCATCTCCCGCCTGGCCTACGCGCCGCCTGCCTATTCCATCGAGCGGGTCCACCTGGAGTTCGACCTCGACCCCGAGCGCACCCGCGTGAGAAGTCGCATGCAGGTACGCCGCAACCCCTGGGCCGCCGCCGACGCCCCGCTGCAACTCGACGGCGAGGACATCACCCTGCAATCGCTGCTGGTCGACTCGCGTCCCTACGTGTACGCGCAGGTCGGCGGGGGCATCCGGCTGGACAAGCTGCCCGAGAGCTTCACGCTGGAGCTGGCCAACACCTGCGCGCCGGCCGCCAACACCCACCTGTCGGGCCTGTACATGTCCGGCGGCGCCTTTTTCACCCAGTGCGAGGCCGAGGGCTTCCGGCGCATCACCTTCTGGCCCGACCGGCCCGATGTGATGAGCCGCTTCACCGTGGTGCTGCGGGCCGATCCGGCCCGCTACCCCGTGCTGCTGAGCAACGGCAACCTGGTCGAGCAGCGCCGGCTGGACGACGGCCGCGCGCAAGCCACCTGGGAAGACCCCTTCCCCAAGCCCTGCTACCTGTTCGCGCTGGTCGCCGCGCGCCTGGTCAGCCGCCAGCAGCGCGTGCGCGGGCGCGACGGGCGCGAGCACCTGCTGGAGGTGTTCGTGCGCGAGGGCGACCTGGACAAGACCGAGCACGCGATGCAGTCGCTGGTGCTGGCGCAGGCCTGGGACGAGCAGCGCTTCGGGCTCAGCCTGGACCTCGACCGCTTCATGATCGTCGCGGTGAGCGACTTCAACATGGGGGCGATGGAGAACAAGGGCCTGAACATCTTCAACACCAAGTACGTGCTGGCCAATCCCGCCACGGCCACCGACACCGACTTCCAGTACATCGAATCGGTGGTCGGGCACGAGTACTTCCACAACTGGACCGGCAACCGCATCACCTGCCGCGACTGGTTCCAGCTCAGCCTCAAGGAAGGCCTCACGGTGTTCCGCGACCAGGAATTCAGCCAGGACCTGGCGGCCGAGGCGGGTGGCGAGTCGGCGCGCGCGGTGCGCCGCATCGAGGACGTGCGCGCGCTGCGCGCCATGCAGTTCCCCGAGGACGCCGGCCCCATGGCCCACCCCGTGCGCCCCGACAGCTACGTGGCCATCGACAACTTCTACACCCCCACGGTCTACGAGAAGGGTGCCGAAGTGGTTCGCATGATGCAGACCCTGGTGGGCCGCGAGGGCTTCGCCCGCGGCATGCGCGAGTACTTCGCCCGCCACGACGGCCAGGCCGTGACCTGCGACGACTTCCTCGCCGCCATGACCGAGGCCAACCCGGACTCGGAGCTCGCGCGCCGGCGCGAGGCCTTCGCCCGCTGGTACGCCCAGGCCGGCACGCCGCAGTTGCGCGCGCGCGGGGTGTACGACCCCGCGCAGCGCAGCTACACCCTGCAGCTGCAGCAGATCTGCCCGCCCACCCCCGGCCAGCCCGACAAGCAGCCCCAGGTGATCCCGGTGCGCCTGGGCCTGCTCGGGCGCGACGGCAGCCGGCTGCGCATGCGCGCCGACAACGGCGAAACCGTCGAGGAGTTGCTGCTCGTGCTCGACCAGGCGCAGCAGTCCTTCACGCTGCACGAGGTCGAGCAGGACCCCGTGCCCTCGCTGCTGCGGGGGTTTTCCGCACCGGTGGTGCTGGACGACGGGCTGGGCGACGACGATCGCCTGGTGCTGCTGGCCCACGACCCCGATCCCTTCAACCGCTGGGAATCGGCGCAGCGCCTGGCGCTGGCGCAGCTGCTGCCGGCGGCCGCGGGGGAGACGCTGCGCGTCGACCCGCGCTACCTGCAGGGCCTGCGTGCCGTACTGCGCGACCCCGCTCTGGACCCGGCCTTCCAGGAACTGCTGCTGGGCCTGCCCGGCGAAGGCTACATCGCCGAACAACTGCCCCTGATCGACCCGCCGCGCATCCACCAGGCACGCCAGCAACTGCGCCGCGTGCTGGCGGAGGATCTGCGCGACGAATGGGAACGCCTGTGGCGCGAGCTGGCCCCGCAGGGCGGCTACCGGCCCGATTTCGCCAGCGCCGCGCGCCGCGGCCTGCGCAACCTCGCGCTGAACCTGCTGTGCCTGACGGGCGACGCGCAGTGGCAGGGCCGCGCCTACCAGCGCGTCAAGGACGCCGACAACATGACCGACCGCTTCGATGCGCTGTCGGCGCTGGTCGGCAGCCGCTCCGAGCTGGCTCCCGCGGCCCTGGAGCGCTTCGCCGCCATGTTCACCGGCGAGGCGCTGGTGCTGGACAAATGGTTCGCGCTGCAGGCCTCGGCGCCGGGCACCGGGGTGGAACAGGTGCGCGAGCTCATGCGCCACCCGCAGTTCACCCTGAGCAACCCGAACCGGGCACGCAGCGTGATCTCCACCTTCTGCCAGGGCAACCCCGGCTCCTTCCACCGCTCCGACGGCGCCGGCTACGCCTTCTGGGCCGAGCAGGTACGCGCGCTGGACGCCCTCAATCCCCAGGTGGCCGCGCGCCTGACCCGCGCCATGGACCGCTGGCGCAAGCTGGCCGCGCCCTACGCGCAGGCCGCCGAGAGCGCGATGCGCGAGCTCGCCGCCCAGCAGGGGCTGTCCTCCGATTGCCGGGAAATCCTCGACAAGGCGCTGGCCTGAGCGCAACATCGCCGGCAACGAATCGAACCGAACCGCGAACCCCCCATGTCCGACAACTCCGTCAGTCTCTCCCGCTGGCTGATCGAACAGCAGCGCACCCACGGCCAGATCCCGGCCTCGCTGCGCCTGCTCATCGAACAGGTCGCGCGCGCCTGCAAGCGCATCAACCGCGCGGTCAACCGCGGGGCCACCAGCGGCATCCTCGGCAGCCTGGGCAGCGAGAACGTGCAGGGCGAGGTGCAGAAACAGCTCGACGTGATCGCCAACGACGTGCTGCTCGAGGCCAACGAATGGGGCGGCCACCTGGCGGCCATGGCCTCCGAGGAGCTCGAGCGCATCCACGTCATCCCCCACCGCTTCCCGCGCGGCGAATACCTGCTGCTGTTCGACCCGCTGGATGGCTCCAGCAACATCGAGGTCAACGTGACCATCGGCACCATCTTCTCGGTGCTGCACCTCGACGAGGGCGTGGAGGAAGTCGAGGCCCGGCATTTCCTGCAGCCGGGCAGGCGCCAGGTGGCGGCCGGCTACTGCACCTACGGGCCGCAGACCACCCTGGTGCTCACCCTGGGCCAGGGTGTCAGCACGTTCACGCTGGATGCCGAACAAGGCAGTTTCGTGCTGGTGCAGGAGCAGTTGCGCATTCCCGAATCCACGCGCGAATTCGCCATCAACATGTCCAACATGCGCCACTGGGCCCCCCCGGTGCGGCGCTACATCGACGAGTGCCTGGCCGGGCGCGACGGCCCGCGCGGCAAGGACTTCAACATGCGCTGGATCGCCAGCATGGTGGCCGACGTGCATCGCGTGCTGCAGCGCGGAGGCGTGTTCATGTACCCCTGGGACCGCCGCGAGCCAGACCGCGCCGGCAAGCTGCGCCTGCTGTACGAGGCCAACCCCATGGCCCTGCTGATCGAGCAGGCCGGCGGCATGGCCATCGCGGGCACCGAGCCCATCCTGGACATCCAGCCCACCGAACTGCACCAGCGTGCGGCGGTGATGCTGGGTTCACGCGAGGAGATCGAACGCTTGCGCCTGTACCACATGGAGCATGAGGCCAGCGCCACGGGCTGATCTCGCGCATCGATCCTGCTTCCCTCGCAAAACCCGCCGCATGGCGGGTTTGTTTTTTTGCGCATCACGGAAAAATACTGCGCCGCGATTTTTGCGAATGACCAGTCGGATGTTATGGGCGCATGAGCGGATCATCGCAAAGACATTGCCCCATTGCGTCCAGTATTTGCGCATCGATAGCATGGTTTTCCAAGAGAACGGAAGGGCGGCTCTGCTGAATACATCGCCGCTTTTCCTGCAGGATTGGAAATATCTTGCTTCGGCCGCCCGGAGCGCTCATGGGGAGATGGTGCGTGAAGGACAGGAGCGAGCTTCGGGAGATGTTCCCGGTCATCATGACTCCGTCGCATGACGGGAAATTCTTCGGGAACTATCTCACATCGCTTCTGAATTTCACCTCCGAAGCGCAAAGCATCGGAATGCGCCTGCAGGTATTCATATTGCAGGGCGAGAGCCTGATTACCCGCGCGCGAAATCAGTGCGTGGCGCAATTCCTGACGAATCCTGAATGGACCCATCTGTTCTGGATCGATTCGGACATCGGATTCTCCAACCAGGCGGCGTTTCGGCTCCTGCTCAGCGGGCACGACATCGCCGCCGGCGTATATCCGCTGAAACACGTGCAATGGCCGCCGCAGAACGTCTCGAGCCAGGCCACGCGCGAGCACTTCGAGAACTCCCTGGCGCGCTATCCGGTGAACTGTGAAACCAGCGCGGATGGAAGCAAGGTCGAACTGCGCGTGGAGCCCGACGGATTCACGGAGGTCTCGGAGGCGCCCACCGGTTTCATGGCGATCGCCCGCGGCGTGTTCGAGCGCCTGATCGCCGCCTACCCGGAGCGTCGCTACGTGCCCGACACCCCGGGTGTGGTCGACCAGGGACTGCACTACCGCTTTTTCGACACCATGGTCGATCCGACGAGCCTGCGCTACCTGTCGGAGGACTACGGCTTTTGCAGGCTCTGGGCGGAACTGGGCGGGCGCATCCACCTCGACGCCTGTTCCAACCTGAGTCATTGGGGCTCCAAGGTCTACCGCGGCGACTTCGCCCGCTCGCTGACCCACAACCCTGGGCGCGCGATCGGCGCACCCAGGGCCGCGTACATCGAACTGCACGGCAGCGAATACCTGAATGCGAACGAGCCGCCACGCTCGCCACTGTAGGAACCCAAGCGACTGCTCGATGAACTGAACCACAGCGCCCTGCCCATGCGGGCATCGCGCATGACGAGCCAGGCGCTGCCTCGACAGCGCCGCTCGATGGCCAAGGGGGCCTCATGAACCGCAGCTACCGCGTCATCTTTTCCCACGTCACCCGAACCTGGACGGTCGTCTCGGAACTCGTGCGATCCCGGGGAAAGGGAGCCAGCAGTCCACGCACCAAGAAAGCAGTGGCGATGTGCGCGCTGGCTGGCCTGAGCTGGGCCACCGCGCATTTCGCCAGCAATGCCTTCGCCATCTCGGGCACGCAGATCGGCGTGGGCACCACGACGGAGGTGGGCAACGGCGGCGGTGACATCGCCATCGGCTCCAACGTCGGTACGACCTACGTGATCGCCTGGGACGGTATCGCCCTGGGTGACGGCGCCAAGGCCAACGACGAGGGGGCCGCCGGCTTCACCGCCCCCATGGCGCTGGGCGCATATTCCTCCGGCTTTGGCGGATTCGCGGAATCCTTCGGCTCCTATTCTCAAGCCAGCGGCACCTATGCGCTGGCCCTGGGCTACTCCGCGTCCGCGATGAACAGCACAGCCACGGCGCTGGGAACCTTCGCCAATGCCTCGGTCGCTGGTGCGGTGGGCGTGGGCTATGGCGCCGACGCCACGGGTGTCAACGCCACGGCCGTGGGCCTGACCGCGCAGGCCGCCGGCGGCGGCGCCGTCGCGCTCGGCCCCTCGGCCAACGCCTTTGCCGTGGGCTCCCTGGCCGAGGGCGCCAATGCCCTGGTCACCGGGAACTACGGGATCGCACTGGGCGCCACCACCAGCGTCACCTCGCTGGGCGGCGTGGCCCTGGGCGCGGGCAGCGTGGCCAGTACCGGCAGCGGCGTGTATGGCTGGGATCCTTCCACCCAGGCCGCCTCCGCGAACACGAGCCCCACATGGTTGAGCACCGACGGCGCCGTCAGCATCGGCAGCGGCGCCAGCCTGACCCGCCAGCTCACCAACCTGGCCGCCGGCACCGCGGGCACGGATGCCGTGAACGTGGCGCAGCTGAGCACGGCCACCAGCGCCACGGACAGCTCACTCACCTCGCTGTCCACGGGACTTTCCACCGGCTTCAGCGTGCCCACCTCGCTGTCCACCGGGATCGCCTCCCTGTCCACCGGCTTCAACTCGCTGTCCACCGGTTTCTCCAGCACCACGAGTGAGGTCAGCTCGATCTCCACCGGTTACACCTCCCTGTCCACCGGCTTCTCCAGCACCACGAGCCAGGTCAGCTCCATCTCCACCGGTTACACCTCCCTGTCCACCGGCTTCTCCAGCACCACGAGCCAGGTCAGTTCCCTCTCCACGGGATTCACCTCCCTGTCCACCGGGGTATCCAGCGCCTTCAGCAACACCACCTCCCTGTCCACGGGCGTATCGACCAACGCCAGCGGCATCACGTCGCTGTCGACCGGGATCACCTCGCTTTCCACCGGAGTGTCCAGCACTGTCAGCGGCATCGGCTCGCTATCCACGGGCTTCTCCAGCTCCGTCAGTCAGGTCACCTCGCTGTCTACGGGCGTCACCACGCTGTCCACCGGGCAGGTCAGCCTGAGCACGGGGCTGAGTTCGGCCTTCAGCAACATCAGCACCCTGCAGGTCACGCTTTCCTCGGGTGTCGGGCTCGGCACGTCGCCAGTCGTCACGGCCGCGATCGGGGGCTACTCGACGAGTGGAGTGCAGACCCAGGGTTCGGTCGACAACGCGACCAGCGTCCAGGTGCTGACCGCCGCGCAGGCGGCTCCCACCTCCGCCGGCGTGGATTCCACGGCACTGGG
Organism: Pseudomonadota bacterium; assembly: GCA_021846965.1. Classification (GTDB taxonomy): domain Bacteria; phylum Pseudomonadota; class Gammaproteobacteria; order Burkholderiales; family Burkholderiaceae_C; genus Thiomonas_A. The sequence continues at coordinate 134,538 of JAJZWA010000003.1, forward strand.
CGTGGCGGCCAACGCAGCTTCCTCCGGCGCCACGGCCTACGGCGCCTGGAGCCACGTCACGGGCACCAACGGCACAGCGGTGGGCTTCCGCTCGGTGGCGGGCACCGGATCGGTGGCCATCGGCTACCAGAACCAGGCCTCGGGGACCGAATCGGTGGCCATCGGTTACGGCAACGTGATCGCGGGCAGCAACTCCGGGGCCTTCGGCGACCCCAACACGGTCACCGGCGGGGTCACTGGAAGTTACGCCTTCGGCAACAACAACACCATCTCGTCCAACAATGCCTTCATCCTGGGCAATGGCGACACCATCGGTCCGGGCAATGACGGTGCGGTCGTGCTGGGGACCAACAGCACGCCCAGCGGCCCCAACACGGTCTCGGTGGGCTCGCCGGGCAATGAGCGGCGCATCACCAACGTCGCGCCCGGTGTGAACCCCACCGATGCGGTCAACATGAGTCAGTTGAACGCCCTGGGCAGCTCCATCGCCGCCATGCAGCGCACGGCCTACAGCGGGGTCGCGATGAGCATGGCCATGGCCGGCACCTACATGCCTTCGCTGAGCAACGGGCAATCCTCCCTCGGACTGGGCCTGGGCTACTTCCAGGGCTACAAGGCCGTGGGCATCGCCTTCCGCCACCTCGACTCGGGCGGGGTGATGAGCTTCGGGGCGGGCATCAGCGCCAGCCACGGCTACACGGGCGCCAACTTTGGAGTTTCCTGGAAATGGTGATTCGTTCAGGTGTAGCGTGCCTGGGTCTGCTTTGCATGGTTGCGCTGCTGGCAGGCCCGACGCCCGCCCACGCGCAGGGCACGCGCCCGATGCGCACAGGGGGAACCCGGCGCGAGGCCATTCCACGACACAGCGCGCCGGACCGTATGTCCCAGGCCGCGAAAAGCGTGGGCGTGGTGCGATGCCTGCCCGCGGTACGCAGGCTCTCGAGCCTGGATCTGCTGGGCGCCAGCCGCGACGATGTGGTGTTGAACTGGGACCGGCAATTCCCCGATGCTTCGCCCTTCTTCGGGCTCATGGGGGTGGTGGAGCCGCGCACCGGCACCCATGCGACCACCATCACGGCGGTACCGGGGCCCTACGGCACCTGCACCGTGGCCTCCGAGCGCATCGCCTGGGCGCCCGAGTCCTGCGCGCGACTGGCACGGCGCGAACTGCCCGGCTACAGGGTCGCGCATCTGCTGCCCGACATGGACGTGCTGAGCAGCGCCTCGGACGTGGACAGCACCGTCTCGCTGCTGCGCGCGGGCCCGGGCTGCCTGGTGATCCGCAAATTCGTGGACTTCGACTGGCGCGCTCCGCACACGCGGGCGAGGGAACTCCGATGAGCGGGCTGTGCGTAGGCGTGTCCGTGCACGTGACCGAGGATGCCCATGTGTGGAGCAGCGGAATCCATCAGAACGTGGCCTTCCTGGTGATGTGCCTGCGGGCCATTCCCCAGGTGGAACGCGTGCTGCTGCTCAACGGCGGAGATTCCCCACGATTTCCCCAGGCGCTGGAATTCGACCGGCTGGGCGCCGAGCTGGTGCAGCCCCAGGCCGTGACCCACGAGGTCGACGTGGTCATCGAGATGGCCTCCAAGCTGCCGCAGGCCTGGATCCGCAGGGTCAAGGCCCGGGGAGTGAAAGTCATCGCCTTCCTCGTCGGGCATTCCTTCACGGGCATGATCGAGCCGGCGCTGTTCGACCCCCAGCGCGGCATCGGCCTGGTCAACATGGAGCCCGACGAGGTGTGGATGATGCACAAGGACCTGCATTCCTCGCGCTCCCTGGTGCAGACCCTGCTGCGCGTGCCGGTGGTGGAAATGCCGCATCTGTGGGCCCCCAGTTTCCTGCAGCGCCAGATCGACCTGGTCGAGCGCGCAGGAGGATCCTTCGGCTTCAACCCGCGCAAGCGCGCGCGCGCCGCGCAGGGATGGGCCGCGGCGATCCTCGAGCCCAATATCGGTGTCGTCAAATCCTGCTTCATCCCCATGCTCGCCTGCGATGCCGCCTATCGTGAGCAACCCGGAGCGCTGCGCCACATGATGGTGCTCAACAGCGTGCACATGAAGGAGCACCCCACCTTCAACCGCTACGCCACGGTGCTCGACCTGACGCGGGATCACCGCGCCAGCTTCGAGCCGCGCGTGACCCTGCCCGAGACCATGGTGCGGCTGGAGCGCGACCTGGTGGTGTCGCACCAATGGGAGAACGACCAGAACTACCTGTACTACGACACCCTGTACGGGGGCTATCCCCTGGTGCACAACTCGGCGTGGCTGCACGAGCGCGCCCCGGGCTTCTATTACCCGGGCTTCTCGGCCTCCGAGGGGGGGCGGCAGATCCTCGCGGCCTGGAGCCAGCCCGAGGAGTACTGGAGAGACTACCGGCGCGACGCCCGCAGATTCCTGGGCACCCTGCACCCCGCGCATGAAGCCAATGTCCGGGCCTTCCTGCAGCGCCTTCCCCTGCGACGCGAAAGCGCCCTGCCCAGCCGGAGTGCCGCATGAGCGCGGAGCCGGGGAAGAGGCTGCGCGTGGGGGTGACCCTGTACCTGCGCGATGATGCCCAGTCGATCTGGGAAAACGGGGCCTTCCAGAACGTGGTGTTCCTGGTGCACCTGCTGCGGCACTCGCCCCTGGTGGCCCAGGCCGCGGTGGTGATCAACCGCGAGCACGCGACGGGGCTTCCCCCGGGGCTGATGCTGCACGAGCCCGGACTGGAGATCATGACCCTGCCGCAGGCCCTGCAGGGCCTGGACGTGTTGATCGAGCTCAGCGCCTTGCTGGACGACGCCTGGATCGCGCAGTTCCGGGAACGCGGCGGACGCACGATCTGGATGCGCGTGGGCAACGACTACGTGATCGACATCGAGCGCGCCATGTTCGGGCTGCCGCCGGCCAGCCTGTGCAACCGCCGCCCGGTGGACGCCGTGTGGACCCTGCCGGAGTTCGAGCATTCCTGCGCGGACTATTTCCGGCTCACCGCACGTGCTCCGCTGCACGTGGTTCCGCACTTGTGGAGCCCGCGATTTTTCGAGCGGGCCATCGCGGGCTTGCCGGCCGATCGCCCCTTCGGCTACCAGCCGGGCCGGGCGCGCTGGAGGCTGCTGATCTGCGAGCCCAATGTGTCGATGGTCAAGACCTGCCTGGTGCCGCTGCTCGCGGCGGAGGCCTGCTACCGCGAGCAACCTCAGGCGCTGGAGGTCGTGCGGGTCATGAACGCGGGCAGGCTGCGCGAGCACCAGGCCTTCGCACAGATGGCCCACATGCTGGATCTGGTCCGCCACGAGGCGGTCTCCTTCGACGACCGCCTGCCCCTGTACGAGCTGCTGGCCACGCAGGGCGACGCCGTGATCTCCCATCATTGGGAGAACGGGCAGAACTATCTGTACTACGAGGTCTTGTACGGCGGCTACCCGCTGGTGCACAACTCGGAATTCATCCGCGATCTCGGCTACTACTACCCCGACTTCGACAGCGAGGCAGCATCAGGCGCGCTGCAGCGGGTGTTCCGCGAGCACGACCAGAACCTGGCCGAGTACCGCGCGCGCAGCCGCGCCTTCCTGCGCACCCTGGACGTGGACCACGAGCCCAATGTGCGCGCCTACACCGAGGCCCTGCGCGAGGCCGTGGTGCACTGAGCCCGGCAGCTCGCAAGCCCTGCCGAGCGCGCGTGGGTGGAGCCGCGCCGGCGCATGCGTTACCATGTGGGGTTTGACGCCGGTGTAGCTCAGTCGGTAGAGCAGCTCATTCGTAATGAGAAGGTCGAGGGTTCGATTCCTTTCACCGGCACCA
>JAJZWA010000032.1:0-17846 GCA_021846965.1 Pseudomonadota bacterium
GGAAGTACAAAACATCAATCGATCAAGCCGGAATCATAGCCCGGCGCACCCCATTTCCAGCGGGCTGCCGCGGCGCCGGCGGCGCCCAGCAAGGCCCCGCAGGCCACATCGATCAGCACATGCTGCTTGATGGCCATGGTCGAGTACACGATCAGCGCGCACCACGACCAGCTCAGCCAGCGCCAGCGCCGGCCCAGGCCCAGGCCCGGCAGCACGCGCTCCAGGGCCAGCGCCGCGAACACCGCGGAAGCCACGTGCAGCGAGGGACAGGCGTTGCCCGCGGCGTCGATTCCGCGTAGCAGCGCGAAGCCCGCATGGCCCGCATAGTCGGCCTGCATCGATGGAATCCGCGTCGGCCACAGGGCGAAGCAGGCCAGGCCCGTGGCGCACACGCTGATGATGCCCGCGCCGTAGTGCAGGAGTTCGCGCCTGCAGTCCAGCAGCATGGCGGGCGCGCACACATAGGCCCACAGCGAAAGGTACAGGGGCAGGGCCCAGGGCTGGAAGCCGATCCAGCGGTCCACCGCGGTCAGCGGGATCGTGGTCACGCGACCCCAGGGGTGGCGCAGCAGGTGGAAATAGACGATGAAGAACACCGTCATGATCGCCGTGGTGCCCAGGCTCTTGAGCCAGAAATGGGCCAGCAGACGGCGCCCGATGCGCCGCGCCATGTCCGCGCCGCCGGCGCTCGCGGCGCGCGTCACGGCGGGTCCGCGGCCAGCAGGGCTGCCGGCGCCCGCAGCGCCACCAGGCTGGCATTGCTGCCCCCGAAGGCGAAGGAATTGGACATCACGGCGCGCATGCCGCGGGCGTCGCGCGCGGCGCCCAGGATCAGGTCCAGCGCGCCGCAGCGGGGGTCGGGATCGTCCAGGTTGGCGCTGGGCGGCAGCCGCCCCGTGCGCAGGGCCTGGATGGCCAGGATCAGCTCCACCGCGCCGCCGGCTCCGATGAGATGGCCGTGCACCGCCTTGGTGGAGCTCACCGCCGGTCCCCGGGAGCCGAACACCTCCGCCACGGCGCCGGCCTCCACCACGTCGCCGAGCTCGGTGGCCGTGCCGTGGGCGTTGAGATAGCCGATGTCGTCGGGCGCCAGGCCGGCCTCCCCGAGCGCCTGGCGCATGGCGGCGACCTGGCCGGACACCGAGGGCGCGGTGAGGTGGTGGGCGTCGCTGCTGGCGCCGTAGCCCGCCAGCTCCGCCAGTTCGCGCGCGCCGCGCGCGCCCGCGCGGGCCTCGGATTCCAGCACCAGCGCCGCCCCCGCCTCGCCCAGCACGAAACCGTTGCGCCTGCGGTCGAAGGGACGGCAGCTCGATGCGGGATCCGCGGAGTCGGCGCGCGCGAGCACGCGCAGGGCGTTCCAGGCCACCATGGCACCCGGCGTGAGCATGGCCTCCGCGCCCAGCACCACGGCGGCATCCAGGTAGCCGCCCCGGATCGCGCGCAGCGCTTCGCCGGCGGCGATGGCCGAGGAGGCACAGGCCACGCAGTAGGTGTTGCCCATGCCGCGCAGCCCGTAGCGCAAGGAGACCAGGCCCTGTGCGGCGTTGGCCATGAGGCGCGGCACCGTCAGCGGGTGCATGACGGTGGCGCGCCTGCGCCCGGCCTCGTCGCCCAGCAGCAGGCCGTGGTAGCGGGCATACATCGCATCCAGGGTGCAGGCGCCGGCGAAGCCGATGCCGCAGAACACGCCGAAGCGCCCGGAGTCCTGCGGGTCCGGGCGGATGCCGGCCTGGCCCAGGGCCTGCGCCGCGGCCGCCAGCGCCAGCTGGGTAGCCCGGTCCAGCCCGGCGTCGGCCGCATCGAGCAGTTGCGCGGGATCCACCGCGGAGGGCGCCACCAGCATGCCCGGCAGGCCGGCCGCCATGTGCGCGGGTGCGGCGCGAACCGCGCTGCGCCCCGCGAGCGCCGCCTCGAAGCTCAGGTCCACGTCCGCGCCGAGGGGCGAGACCATGCCCATGCCGGTCACCACGACACGGGCCGGGCCGGCCCGCGCGGGGGCTCGGTGGCGAGGCGGCGTGCCGCCCATCAGCCGCGGGCCGTCACGCCCAGCGCGTCGGCCTGCGGCAGCTCACCGCCGTTGTGGGCGCGCAATTCGGACTCGATGGCCGCGACCATGTGGTCGAAGCGCATGGTCTGGAATGGCATCGGGTCCGACAACTGGAAGCCGAAACGCTCCTCGATCTCGAACAGCATTTCCACCAGGGCCAGGGAATCGAGCGCGAGATCGGCGACCCGCAGATCGGGGTTGTCGAACTTGGAGGCATCCACGTGCGCGTGCCGGATCAGGTGGTTCCGGATCAAGGACTCCAGCATGCTGGTCAGGGGCTCGGTTGAGGGGGCGAAGCGCTGAAATGCTAGCAGCCGTATTTCGGCCTTCGCAAACCGGGGCCGCCCCGGGACCTCGCGCCCCGCCACCGGGGGCACAATGCGCACTCGGTTCCTCCCGGCATGCTGTTCGTACCGATCCGCCCTTCCATGACGTTCCTTCCAGCGACTCGAGCCGCGGCCGCGGCCGGCGATTTCGTCTCCCCCGATGCCATGCGCGAGCGCTTCGCGCGCGCCATGTCCGCCATGTACCGCGAGGAGGTGCCGCAGTACGGCACCTTGCTGGACATCGTGGAGGAGGTGAACCGGCGGACCCTGCAGGCCGGCGAGGGACCGTCGACGCTGCCGTCCGATGAGCGCGCGCGCCTGGACGTGGAGCGCCATGGAGCCATCCGCCTGGGCAGCGCGCGCGAACTCGGCCTGCTGCGGCGCATGTTCGCCATCCTGGGCATGCGCCCCGTGGGCTACTACGACCTCAGCGTCGCCGGGGTTCCCGTGCATTCGACGGCCTTCCGCCCCATCCTGCCCGAGGCGCTGGCGCGCAACCCCTTTCGCCTGTTCACCTCGCTGCTGCGCCTGGAGTTGATCCAGGATCCGGCGCTGCGCGCGCTGGCCGCCCGGCACCTCGAGGCGCGGGAAATCTTCACGCCCGAGGCCCTGCACCTGACCGAGGAATTCGAGGCCCGCGGAGGGTTCCGTCCCGAACAGGCCGAGGCCTTCGTGCAGGAACTGGTGCAGACCTTCAAGTGGCATGCAAGGTCCACCGTGTCGGCGGACACCTACCGGCGCCTGCACGAGGCGCACCGCCTGGTCGCCGACGTGGTGTGCTTCCCGGGGCCGCATATCAACCACCTGACGCCGCGCGTGCTGGACATCGACGCCGTGCAGCAGGAGATGCCCCGGCGCGGCATCGCGGCCAAGGAGATCATCGAAGGCCCGCCACGCCGCAAGGTGCCGATCCTGTTGCGCCAGACCAGTTTCAAGGCCCTGGCCGAGACGGTCCGCTTCGACGAGGCCGGGGCCCCCACGGGCTCGCACACCGCGCGTTTCGGGGAAGTCGAGCAACGCGGAATCGCGCTCACCCCCAAGGGGCGGGCGCTGTACGACGATCTGCTGAACCAGGTCAACGCGGGGGGCGCGCCTGCCGATCCGCGCGCCTACGAGGCGCGGCTGCGACAGGTGTTCGAGGCCTTTCCCGACGATCTCGAGACGATCCGCCGGCAGGGGCTGGGCTATTTCGAATACTCCAGGCTTCCCGGGGCGAAGCCTGCGGCTTCGGCCGACGGCGACCTCGAAGCCCTGCTGGCCGCCGGCGCCGTGCGGGCCCGGCCCATCGTCTACGAGGACTTCCTGCCGGTGAGCGCGGCTGGGATCTTCCAGTCCAACCTCGGCGACGCGGCGCGCCAGGCCTACGCCGCGGCCGACGCGCGCGTCGCGTTCGAGCGCGCGCTGGGATGCGAGGTGCTCGACGAGTTCGCCTTGTACGAGTCGCAGCAGGCGGCATCCATCCAGCGCTGCCTGGGAATGCCCGGCGATGCCCTGGTCGAAGACCAGCCTTGACCCCGTTCCTGGATCCGCCCCATGTCCGATCGCTTCCACCCAGCCACCGTGCTGATCCTTCCCGGCATCCAGGGCTCCGGGCCCGGCCATTGGCAAAGTCTGTGGGAACTCCGGGATCCCGGCGTGCGCCGGGTGCAGCAGCGTGATTGGGACGCCCCGCGCCTGCAGGACTGGCTGCAGGCGCTGGAGGCGGCCGTGGCCCAGGCCCAGGCTCCCGTGCTGCTGGCCGCGCACAGCCTGGGTTGCCTGCTGACGGCCCATTGGGCCGCGCGAACCCGCCTGGCGGTGCGCGGAGCCCTGCTGGTCGCGCCGCCGGACCCGGAGGGGCCGGCCTTTCCGGCCGCCGCCGCGAGCTTCGTGCCGGTGCCCCCGCAGGCCCTGCCCTTCGCCAGCGTGCTCGTGGCCAGCTGCGACGATCCCTATGGCAGCATGGACTACGCGCGACGCCAGGCCGGGATCTGGGGCAGCGAGTTCGTCGACCTGGGCGCGCGAGGCCACATCAACGCCGACAGTGGCCTGGGTGACTGGCCCGAGGGACGCGCTCGCCTGCGAGCCTTGCTGGCCGGGGGGTGACGCCTCCACGCGCCGGCGCCGGCCCCTGCGCCGCGCGCGCATGGCGGAACAGGTCCTTGGGGGAATCGCCCGGTGGGACCAGCGCGATGTCCTCACCGACGTCGAGGCGCAGCGCCTGCTCGAACACATAGTGCAGGGTGGTGAAGTCCTCGAGCGCGAAGCCCACCGAATCGAACACCGTCACCTGCATGGGGTCCTCGCGCCCCCGCGCATCACCGCGCAGCACCCGCCACAGCTCGGTCACCGGGAAGTCCGCCGGCAGTTGCTGGATGTCACCCTCCACGCGGGTCTGCGGCTCGTATTCGACGAACACGCGGCTGCTCCGCAGCACCTCGGGATGCAGCTCGGTCTTGCCGGGGCAGTCGCCGCCCACCGCGTTGACATGCATGCCCGGCTCGATCATGGCCGGCGTGACGATCGTGGCGCGCGCCTTGTCGGCCGTGATGGTGCTGAGGATGTCGCAGCCCCTGGCCGCCTCGGCCGCGCTGGCGGCGCGTCGCACCCGCAGCTCCGGCCAGCCGGCCAGGTTGCGCATGAGCTTGTCGGTGGCGGCCGCGTCGAGGTCGAACACGGCGATTTCCTCGATGCCCAGGTGCAGGTGGAAGGCCAGGGCCTGGAATTCCGATTGCGCGCCGTTGCCGATCAGGGCCATGCGCCGCGAGCCCGGGCGCGCCAATGCGCGCGCGGCCATCAGCGAGGTCGCGGCCGTGCGCAGCGCGGTGGCCAGGGTCAGCTCGCACAGCAGCAGCGGGTAGCCCGTGTCCACGTCGGCCAGCGCGCCGAAGGCCATCACCGTGGACAGCGCTCGCGCTGCGTTGGACGGATGGCCGTTGACGTACTTGAAGGCGTAGCGCCGCGAGTCGGCCACGGGCATGAGCTCGATGACGCCGAGCTTCGAGTGGCTGCCCACGCGGGGCGACTTGTCGAACTCGGGCCAGCGCAGGAAGTCCTCCTGCAGCGCATCGGCGAGTTCGCCGAGCAAGCGTGCCGCGCCGATCGAACGGACCAGGCGCGACATCGAGGGAAAGTCGATGAAGCGTGTCATGCCGGAGCTCCTGCTGGAAACAGGGGGGCCGCCGCGCGGACAGCGCTGGCGACCATGGCTCCATTCTTGCCCCGGGACCTGTCAATTTGAAGCCCGCAACCTGTCAACTTTGGGAGAGGAGCTTACACTTTGCCAGGTACGAACTAGCAGATGGATAGATCCATGGACGACCTCGATACCGAGCTCATCGCCCTGCTGCGCGACGATGCGCGCCTGCCCGTGGCCACCTTGGCCAAGAAATTGCGCGTGGCGCGTGCCACGGTGCAGAACCGCATCGCGCGTCTCGAGCGCGACGGCGTGATCGTCGGCTACACGTTGCGCCTGAAACCGCACGTGGAGGCCCACCGCATTCGCGCCATCATGGGCATCGAGGTGGACGGAAACCACGCCCAGGAGGTGTTGCGCGTGTTGCGCGGCCACCCGGCGGTCACCGCGCTGCACACGACCAACGGGCGCTGGGACCTGATGGCCGAGCTGCGCGCCGACAACCTGGAGAGTTTCGACCGCGTGCTCGGGGCCATCCGCATGATCGACGGTATCGCGACCACCGAGACCAGCATCCTGCTCACCACCCACAAGCTGTAGGGCGGGGGTCTGGCGGGGGGAGGGTGGGGAAGGTGCTCGCGCCGCGGTCTTCAGCCTGCGCAGCGCGCCTCTTCCGGATGCAGGTGCCCCACCTTCACGTAGATCAGGCAGCCGGGCTCGCTGAACGGCTGGTGCCGGCTGAGATGGGGGCTGCGCAGCCAGCTGCCGGCGGGGTAGTCGCCATGTTCGTCGCTGAACACGCCTTCCAGCACCAGGATCTCCTCGCCGCCCCAGTGCGCGTGGGCCTGGAAACGCGTGCCGGGTGCCCAGCGGACCAGCGCGACATGCTCGCCCTTGAATTCGTGCAGGGTCAGGACCCGCAGCCCCGGCACCATCCCCGACACGAAGCTGGCGGCGCGGGTGTCGATGCACACGCGCCGGTCGTCGCCGGGCTGGAACTGGCGCAGCTTCACGAACAACTCGCAGCCCGGGCCGGAGCGCGGTGCGTGGCGCGTGCCGGGCGGGTTGCGCAGGTACGTGCCCGCGGGGTACTCGCCATGTTCGTCGGCGAACACTCCCGACAGCACGAGGATTTCCTCGCCCTGGCCGTGTTCGTGTTCGGCGAAGCGGCTGTCGGGCGCGTAGCGCACCAGGCTGGTGGCACGCGCTACCTCGTCGCCCACGCGGTCGAGCATGCGACGCTCCACGCCCGGCTGCGGCGAGGCCACCCAGGGCATCGAGCGCGTGTCGAGGTGGATGGGGGCGTTGAAATCGGCGTGGAGTTCCATGGTGCGAAGCGTCCGGGGATTCCCGCAGCACAAGCGCGGATACTCCCATTGTTCCAGGACCTGCGCGTCTGCGTGCAAGGTACGCGCGCACTAGACTCATCCTGCGTCAAACGTCGTCCACGTATTCCTGCCCGGAGCCCGCCATGGAAAGCCGACCGCCCCTGCCGCCGTTCACCCGCGAAACCGCCATCCAGAAAGTGCGCATGGCCGAGGACGCCTGGAACACCCGCGACCCTTCCCGCGTGGTGCTGGCCTACACGGTCGACACGCGCTGGCGCAATCGTTCGGAATTCCCCGTCGGCCGCGAGCAGGTGCGTGGCTTCCTGGAGCGCAAATGGGCGCGCGAGCTCGACTATCGACTGATCAAGGAGCTGTGGGCCTACGGCGAGGACCGTATCGCGGTGCGATTCGCCTACGAGTGGCATGACGATTCCGGCCAGTGGTACCGCAGCTACGGCAACGAGAACTGGCAGTTCGATGCCCAGGGCCTGATGGCGGTTCGCCACGCCAGCATCAACGACCTGCCCATCCGCGAGGCGGAGCGCAAGTACTTCTGGCCCCTGGGACGCCGTCCGGACGATCACCCCGGCTTGTCCGAGCTCGGACTCTGAGCCAGGCCAGGCGCCGCCGCCGGCGCGCATGCCCGCGCGACCCGCGCAGGCGTAGGCTTGGGGGAGCGCTTTCCTCGCGCTCCAGGAGTCCCCCGTCATGCCCGCAGCCGCCCAGGCCCTGTTGCGCACCCTCGTCGACGCGGGGGTGGAGGTGTGCTTCACCAACCCCGGCACCTCGGAGATGCATTTCGTCGCGGCGCTGGACGCCGAGCCGCGCATGCGCGCCGTGCTCACGCTGTTCGAGGGCGTGGCCACCGGGGCGGCCGACGGCTACGCCCGCATGAGCGGGCGCGCCGCGGCCACGCTGCTCCATCTGGGCTGCGGCCTGGGCAACGGCCTGGCCAACCTGCACAACGCGCGCAAGGCCGGCGTCCCGGTGCTCAACATCGTGGGGGACCACGCCACCGGGCACGCGGGCTACGACACCCCGCTGCAGTCCGACATCGAGACCGTCGCGCGCAATGTGTCTGGCTGGCTGCGACGCAGCCAGTCCAGCGGGCAGCTGTGTGCCGACGCGCTGGAGGCCCTTGCCGCCGCGCATGCGGCCCCTGCCAAGGTGGCCACGCTCATCGTGCCCGCGGACGTGTCGTGGAGCGAAGGGGCCGAGCCGCGCCTTGGCGCGCCCGCGCCGCCGCCGCCCGCCGTGGAGGAGGAGGCGGTGCAGGCCGCCGCGCGGGCCCTCGGCGCCGGGCCGCGCGCGGCGCTGCTGCTCGGCGGGCGCGCCCTGCGCGCGCCGCTGCTGCAGCTGGCCGCGGACATCGCGGCGCGCACCGGGGCGCGTCTGCTCGGCGAGGTGTTCCCCGCGCGCATGCAGCGCGGGGCCGGGCTGCCGGTGGTGGAGCGCCTGGCTTACCTGCCCGAGCTGGCCTCGGTGCAACTGGCCGAGGTCGAGGAGCTCGTGCTGCTGGACGCACGCGAGCCGGTTGCCTTCTTCGCCTACCCCGGCAAGTCGGCACGCCTGCTGGCGCCCGGCTGCCGGGTGCACGCGCTGGGCACGCCGGGGCAGGACCTGCACGCCGCCGTGCGCCGCCTGGCCGCGCACCCCCAGCTGCCGGCGCGGCCCGCGCCGGCGCCCTTGCAGGCCGCGTCTCGCCCGCCGCGCCCGCGCGGCGGGCTCAACGCGCGCAAGGTCTGCCAGGCGCTGGGTCACCTGCTGCCCGAACAGGCCATCGTCGTGGACGAAGCCCAGACCTCGGGCGTCATGCTGCCCGCCTTCACCGCCGGCGCGCCGGCGCACGATCTGCTCGCATTGACCGGCGGCGCCATCGGCCAGGGCCTGCCGCTGGCGCTGGGCGCCGCCGTGGCCTGTCCCGATCGGCCGGTGATCGCGCTGGTGGGCGACGGTGCCGCCATGTACACGCCCCAGGCCCTGTGGAGCATGGCGCGCGAAGGCCTGCACGTGGTGGCCGTGGTGCTCAACAACCGCGCCTACTCGATCCTCGAGCTCGAACTGCAGCGCGTGAAGGCCGTGGGTGCCGGCGCTCGCGCGCGCGAGCAGTTCGACCTGGCCCGGCCGAGCCTGGACTTCGTGCGCCTGGCGGAGGGCATGGGCGTTCGCGCGCGCAGGGCCGACACGGCGCCGGCCTTCCTGGAGGCGCTGGAACATGCCCTGGCCCACCCGGGGCCGCATCTCATCGAGGCCGTGGTGCCCCGGGCCTATGCCGGCCTGAAGCTGCGCCTGCTGCCGCGCCTGCTCGGCAGCCTGGATCGTCTGCCGCAGCCCATGGCCCGGGCGATCCAGCGCAGCGTGGTCCCCTGAGGGGCCGTCCACCAGGAGCGCGCATGGAAGCGGGAAGCCGCGAAGCAGGGCTCTCGACCGCGCGAGGCCCGCAGGCGCCCGGGCCTGCCCGACGGCGGGCACCGGGCCTCGACATCGCCGCCTTGCAGGCCGGCCTCCAGGCATCGACCGGACGCCCGGTGCGCATGGTGCAGACCCACGTGTCCTGGGTCCTGCTCGACGGCGAGCAGGCCTGGAAGCTCAAGAAGCCCCTGAGTCTGGGCTTCCTGGACTTTTCCACGCGGCAGGCGCGCGAGTTCGCCTGCGCGGAGGAACTGCGCCTGAACCGACGCCTCGCCCCGGGCCTGTACCTGGATGTCGTGCCCGTGCGCGGCAGCGCGGCGCGACCGCGACTGGACGGCGAGGGGCCGGTGATCGACCATGCGCTGCGCATGCGCCAGTTCCCCGACGATGCCCTGCTGAGCCGGCGCCTGGCCGAGCACCGCCTGGACGGCGCCACGGTGGACCGCCTGGCCCGCAGGCTCGCGGCCTTTCACAGCCAGGCACCGCGGGCCCCGGCCGGCGACGGCTACGGCGCCCCCGCCCAGGTGCGGGGCGCCACGGCGCAGGTGCTCGCGGCCCTGGCCCGGCATGGCGAGGATCCGCGCCTGGCGCCGCTGGCGGCGTGGTGCGATGCCGAGGGGCGCCGCCTGCGCCGGCGCTTCGAGGCGCGACGCCGGGCCGGCTGGGTGCGCGAGGGCCACGGCGATCTGCACCTGGACAACCTGATCGATTTCGAGGGCGACGTGACCGCCTTCGACTGCCTGGAATTCGACCCCGCGCTGCGCTGGATCGACGTGCAGGCCGACATCGCCTTTGCCTGCATGGATCTGCACGCGCACGGCCGCCCGGACCTGGCCTGGCGCCTGCTCGACGGCTGGCTGGAGGGCACTGGCGATCACGCCGGCATGGCCGTGCATCGCTACTACCTCGTGTACCGCGCCCTGGTGCGCGCCCTGGTCCTGGCGCTGCGACGATCGCAGGGCGCGGCAGCGGACGGGGTGGATTACCTGGCCGCGGCCCAGCGCCTGGCCCAGCCGGGCGAAGCCCGCCTGCTCATGACCCGCGGGCCCTCCGGCTCCGGCAAGAGCCGGCTCGCCCTGGGCCTGCTCGAGGTGGCTGGCGCCGTGCGTGTGCGCTCGGACGTGGAGCGCAAGCGCCTGTTCGGCCTCGAGGCCCTGCAGGCGACGCAGCCGGCGCGGGCGTACTCGGCCCGGGCGACACGCCGCACCTACGCCCGGCTGCGTCGGCTGGCCCGGGAAGTGCTCGCCGCCGGCTATCCGGTGATCGTCGATGCCGCCTTCCTGGAGCCGTCCCGGCGCGATGCCCTGGTCGCCCTGGCGCGTTCGATGGGCGTGCCCTGGACCCTGCTGAACTGTCATGCCGACGCGGCCCTGCTGCGCCAGCGCCTGCTGGCGCGCCGCGCGCGCGGCGACGACCCCTCGGAGGCCGACCTGCGGGTGCTCGAAGCCCAGCTCGCGCGCGGCGACCTGCTTCGACCCGGGGAGCGCGCGCACTGCATCGACGTGGACACGGGCGCGCCGATCGACCTCGGGCGCATCGCCGCGCGCTGGGTCGGCATGGACGGCAGTCTCGCGCCATGAGCCCGCCGCCACGCCGCATCGACGTATGCAACGGCGACGCCGACGGCCTGTGCGCCGTCGTGCAGTGGCGCCAGGTCGATCCCGCGCCGGCCGAGCTGGTCACCGGGCTCAAGCGCGACATCGAGCTGCTGCGTCGGGTGCGCGCGCGGGCGGACGACGAGATCCTGGTGTGCGACCTGTCCATGCAGCGCAACCTGCCCGCGCTGCTGCGCCTGCTGGACGAAGGCGCGAGGGTGCGCTACTTCGACCACCACGCCGTGGAGCATGTGCCGCGCCACCCCCGGCTGCAGGCCTGGCTGGACGATTCACCGCGCATGTGCAGCAGCCTGCTGGTCGACCGCTTCCTGGGCGGGCGTCGGCGCGCCTGGGCCCTGGTGGGCGCCTATGGCGACAACCTGGTCGAGGTGGCCGATGCCCTGGCGCGGGACCAGGGCTTCGACGCCGGGCAGCGCGCGGCCCTGCAGCGCCTCGGGCAGGCCGTGAACTACAACGCCTACGGAGACGACGAGCGCGACGTGCTGATCCCGCCGGCGCGTCTGTACCGCCTGCTGCTGCGCCATGAGGATCCGATCCGCATGCTCGGGCAGGAGCCGATGTTCGGCGCCATCGAGGCGCTGCGCGAGGCGGACCTCGAGCAGGCGCTGCGCCTGGGCCCCTGGCGCGAACATGCGCGCGGGCGCATCTGGCGACTTCCCGACCAGGCGTGGAGCCGGCGCGTGGGCGGCAGCCTGGCCAACCTGCTGGCCGGGCAGCGCCCCGAACTCGCCCACGCGGTGTTGCGCGACACCGCCGCCGGGCACCTGGTGGCCAGCGTGCGCGCCCCCCTGAGCCGTCCCTGGGGCGCCCACGAGCTGTGCCGGCGCTTCGGCGGCGCGGGCCGCGCCGCGGCCGGCGGGATCGACAGCCTGGCGGCCGCCGAGCTGCAGGGTTTCGTGGAGGCCTTCGAGGCGGGCGACTGGATGCACGGGCCGTCCGCCGGGGGGCGGGCGGGGGCGGGCTGATGCGGGCTGATGCGGGCTGATGCGGCGGCCGAGGCGTCGCACGCGTCGGGCGATTGCGGCGTAGAGTAGCGGTCTGCCCGTTTCGCGCCGGATTGCGCGGCGGCATGCTCCATGAACCCCAAGGTATCTTCGTCGACCCGCGGCGCGGGCTCGCGCGTCCGCGGCGCGGGCGTCCTGCTGCGCACCTTCCATTCCCTGCAGGGCTACAACTACCGCATCTGGGCGGCCGGGGCCCTGGTGTCGAACATCGGCACCTGGATGCAGCGCATTGCGCAGGATTGGCTGGTGCTGACCGTGCTCACCCACGAGAGCGCAGCCTCGGTCGGCTTGGTGATGTCCCTGCAGTTCGGCCCGCCCATCCTGCTCATGCCCCTGGCCGGCATGGCCGCCGATCGTTTCGATCGCCGGCGCCTGCTCATCGTGACCCAGTCGGCGATGGCCGTGCTGGCGCTGGGCCTGGGCCTGCTGACCCTGGCCGGGGCGGTCACCCTGTGGCAGGTCTATGCCTTCGCCGGCGTCCTGGGTTGCGTGAGTTCCTTCGACGCCCCGGCGCGCCAGACCTTCGTGGCGGAGCTGGTCGGTGACGAGGCGCTGCCGAATGCCGTGGCGCTGAACTCGATGCTGTTCAACGGCGCACGGCTGGTGGGGCCCGCGGTGGCCGGGCTGATGATCGCCGCGGTCGGCAGCGGCTGGGTGTTCGTGATCAACGCCCTGTCCTTCGTGGCGGTCATCGCCGCGCTGGCGGCCATGCGCGCGCACGAGCTGCGACGGGCGCCGCGCGCGCCGGCCGGGCCTTCGGGCATCGTCGAAGGTTTTCGCTACCTCAGAGGGCGCCCGGACCTGATCGTGGCGCTGAGCATGCTGTTCCTGGTGGGAACCTACGGGCTGAATTTCCCGATCTTCATCTCCACCATGTCGGTGCGTGCCTTCCGCGGCGGTCCCGATCTCTATGGCGCATTGTCCTCGTGCATGGCGGTGGGCTCGGTCGCGGGCGCACTGCTCGTGGCCGGGCGCAAGCGCCCTCATCTGGTGCTGCTGCGCGTGAGCGCGCTGGCCTTCGGCATCGCCTGCGCGCTGGCAGCGCTGATGCCGGGCCCCTGGAGTTTCGGGCTCGTGCTGGCGCTGGTGGGTTCGCTGGCCCAGACCTTCACCACCTCCACCAACAGCCTCGTGCAGCTGTCCACCGAGCCCCTCATGCGGGGCCGGGTCATGGCCATCTACATGGGCATCTTCCTGGGCTGCACCCCGCTGGGGGCGCCGCTGGTCGGCTGGGTGGCCGATGCCTTCGGCCCGCGCTGGGCCCTGGGTGTGGGAGCCGCCTCGGGCTTCGCCGCGGCCGCGCTCGCCACCTGGTATCTGGAACGCGCCAAGCGCCGGCGCGCCGGGGGCACGCCGCCCGATCCGGCCGACGGGGTCGGCCAGGCGCCTTGACCGCGCCGTTCGTGCGCTGATTCTCCGGGCTCCTGGCAGATCGCGAGGAGCTCGCGTATGTTCGGCAAGCATGGGCCCGTGCGGCCTGCTTCCAGAACCATTCGCCCGGGAGTCTCCGATGACTACGCACGCAGGCCATTCCATGCAGGACCCGGCGCCGGACGCCGGGCTGATCGAGCGCGAGGACCGCAAGCTCCAGCGCAGGCTGGGCTTCTGGTCCCTGCTGGCCGCCGGCCTCGGCAGCGTGATCGGCTCGGGCTGGCTGTTCGCATCCATGTTCGCGGCGCGAGCCGCGGGGCCGGCCGCGCTGCTGTCCTGGCTGGTCGGCGGCGTGCTGATGCTGCTGGTGGCGCTGGTCTACGCCGAGCTGGGCATGGTGCGCCCGGAGTCCGGCGGCCTGGTGCGCTATCCCCTGTATTCCAACGGCCGCCTGGCCGCCACCGTGATCGGCGTGGCCATGTGGCTGGCCTACGTGAGCAATCCTCCGACCGAGGCGGCCGGCGTGGTGCAGTACGCCTCGGCCTGGCTGCCCGGCGTGTACGACGCCACCGCGGGCGTGCTGACGCCGCGGGGCCTGGCGCTGGCCGTGCTGCTCATGGCCGGCTTCGTGCTGCTGAACTATTTCGGCGTGCAGCTGTTCGCCCGCTCCAACAACGTGGTCACGGCGATCAAGGTGCTGGTGCCGGTGCTGACCCTGGCGCTGCTGCTGGCCAGCGGCTTCGACCATGGCAGCGCCTCCGGAGGTCTGACCAACCTGGGCGCGCATGGTGGCTTCGCGCCCCTGGGCTACGGGCAGGCGCTGGGTGCCGTGGCCTCGGCGGGCCTGATCTTCGCGTACACGGGGTTTCGCAACATCGTCGAGCTCTCGGGCGAGGCCGTGAATCCGCGGCGCGACATCCCGCGCTCCATGGTCGCCACCCTGGTGCTGACCATCGCGCTGTACCTCGCGCTGCAGTTCGCCTTTCTGGTGGCGCTGCCGCCGCATCTGCTGGCCGGCGGCTGGCAGGGCGTGAACCTGAAGTCCCCCTTCGCCGACCTGGCACGCATGCTGGGCATGAGCTGGCTGTACTGGATGCTCCTCGCCGACTCGATGATCTCGCCGGCGGGCTCGGCCATCGTCTTCACCTCGGCGAATGCGCGCAACCTGTACGGCATGGCCAAGAACGGCCTGCTGCCGCGTGGGGTCATGCATGTGCACGAGGCCTCGGGCATCCCCCGGCGGGCGCTGCTGGTCAATTTGGTGATCGGCGTGGCCCTGCTGTTGCCGCTGCCCAGCTGGCACGCCATCGTGCGGCCGCTGAGCGCGGTGATCGTGTTCACCTTTTCCATCGGGGCGGTCGCCTTGCCGGTGTTCCGCGCCGAGGGCATCGGCACCGCGGCCGATCGCCTGCCCGGCATGCGCGCCATCGCCCCCCTGGCCTTCGTGGTCAGCACGCTGGTCATGTACTGGGCGAGCTGGGCCGTGCTGCGCGCCACCTTGCCCGTGATGCTCGCCGCCGTGGGCTGGTACGCGTGGATGCACCTGCGCGCGCAGCGCGCCGGCAGCCGCGGGGCGGGCAGCGCCGCGACCCGCTTCGACCGCGTCGACTGGCAGGGCGGCGCCTGGCTGCTGGTGTACCTGGCCATGACCTATGCCTTGTCGCTGGTGAGCACGCGTGGCGGCCTGGGCTGGTTCAGCGAAGCCTGGGGCACCCTGCTGGCCGCCCTGCTCTCGCTGGCCTGCTACGCCTGGGGCGTGCATGCGGGCAGGCGCTACCTGCGCCAGCGTGGGCCCGGCTTCCGCTGAGCGCGGCGCCCGGTCGCGCAACAGCACCGGGCGAGGCCCTGGCATGCGAGTAGCATGGTGCGGTGCATCATGCGCTGAGCTTTTCCCCCGATCGCTGCCGAGCCATGAACTCCTCCAGGACTCCCTCCGTACCCAATATCAACGTGCCCTTGTTCTGGCCGGCGCTGATGGCGGCCGACATGGCCCGCCAGGGTCTGGAACTGGCGGCGCGAAACGTGCGATTCCTGCAGGAGGAGGCTCGCCTGCACGGAGGCATCAAGCCGCGCCTGGCCACCGCCCATGCCGTGCGCATGGACCTGCGGACCCTGCGCCTGTGCGACTACTCCGCGCCGGGAGCCCAGGGACTGCCCACACTGGTGGTGGCGCCCTATGCAGGCCATACCTCGATGATCGCCGACTACCACGAGGGGCAGAGCCTGATGGAGACCCTGCGCACCGCGGGGGTGCGGCGCCTGCTGCTGACCGACTGGCACAGCGCCACGGCGGACATGAAGGATTTCGAGGTCGACCAGTACCTCGCCGAGTTGCTGGCCTGCGTGGACGACCTGGGAGGCGAGGTCTGCCTGGTCGGCCTGTGCCAGGGGGGATGGCTGTCGGCGATGCTGGCGGCGCGCTACCCCGACAAGGTGCGGGCCCTGGTGCTGGCGGGTTCGCCGATCGACACGCATGCCGGGCACGGCCCCCTGGTGCGCATGGTGCGCGAAAGCCCCATGAGCTTCTACGAGGAGCTGGTGGCCAGCGGTGGCGGCCTGATGCCCGGGCGCTACATGCTCGCCGGTTGGAAGAACATGCACCCCGAGCAGCACTATGTGCAGGAGCACATCGACCTGTATGAGCACATCGATGACCCGGCCTGGCTGCGCAAGGCCGAGGACTTCGACCGCTGGTACGAGAATCCGCTGGATCTTCCGGGGCGCTGGTACCTGCAGGTGATCGACCACCT
Organism: Pseudomonadota bacterium; assembly: GCA_021846965.1. Classification (GTDB taxonomy): domain Bacteria; phylum Pseudomonadota; class Gammaproteobacteria; order Burkholderiales; family Burkholderiaceae_C; genus Thiomonas_A. Next base: position 15,970 of record JAJZWA010000032.1, read on the forward strand.
GTTCAAGCGCAACGACCTGGCCCATGGACGCTTCGTGGGGCTGGGGCGGCGTCTCTTGCTGGAGCAGGTGCGCTGCCCGCTGTACCTGCTGGCCGGCGAGTCCGACGACATCACCCCGCGCGAGCAGGTGTTCGCGGCCGAGCGCCTGATGCGCTCGGGCGATGTGCAGCAGCGGGTGGTTCCGGGCGGGCACGTGGGCCTGTTCATGGGCGCGCGCACCCTGCGGGAAGCCTGGCCCGGCATCGCCGGGTGGCTGTGCGAGCGAGGCGCGGGCGAGCAGCCCGCTCGCGCCTCTCGGGCCTCTCAGGCCCCTCAGGCCGCGCAGGACCCCAGGCCCGGCGCCGCATCGGCGCACGCCCGCGCCGGCTGAAGCTGGCGCTCGCGCTGACGCGCCTCGCGCGCCTCGGCGGCCACTTCGCGCGCCGACATCACTCGCAGTTGCACGGCGCCCCAGGCGGTCGCCACCACGCGCCCCTGCCCGCGCAGCCGGTAGGCCTCGCCAGGGCGCAGGAACACGTCATCCGCTTCGCCTTCCTCGGTGATCCAGAGCAGGCCGGGGCGCTCGGCGACTTCGGCGCAGGTGTAGGCGCGCAACTGGGCGCCGGCGTGCTTGTTCAGGTGCAGGCTGTCGCCATCGAGCAGGCTGATGCGGTTGCGCTCCACGCGCAGGGTGTGGTCATTCCGAAGGATCATGCTTTGCTCCTTGGGTCTTCATGAAGCGCCTTCCAGGATGCCGACGAGGATTTCGTGGGATTTCAAGGGCTTCGGGACTACATATTAGGAACAACCCAGGGGGATCAAAAACGGTATTTTGGTATTGCTATCATGCATGGCATGCATGATGAAGGATCCAGGAGGAACTCCGGGGCACAGCGCCAGCGTCTGCCCGCTGGGCGGCGCATCGACACCGGATTCCTGCGCGCCTTCGAGGCAGCGGCGCGCCTGGGCGGCTTCACCGCGGCGGCGCGCGAGTTGTCCCTCACCCAGTCCGCGTTGAGCCGTCAGATCCAGTCCATCGAGCGGGAGGTGGGCGTGGCCTTGTTCGAGCGCGACGGCCCGCGCGTGCGACTGTCGGCGGCGGGCGAGCGCCTGGCAGGGGTCTTGCGTCCGGCGCTGGCCGAGCTGGACGCCACCGTGGAGCAATTGCGACAGTCCTCGCAGCGCCCAAGGGTTCGCATCACGACCTTCGCGTCTTTCGCGAGCCTGTGGCTGATGCCACGCTTGCCGTTGTTCCAGGCGGAATATCCCGAGGTCGACATCGCCGTGGAGGCCTCGGACCAGATCGTGGATCTCGATGCCGGCGGCCAGGACGTGGCGCTGCGCCTGGCGCGCCCGGGACACGCTGCGGTGCGCACGGAGCAGGCACAAGCCTTGTTCGAGGAGCGCATCGCCCCGGTCTGCAGCCCTCGCCTGCTGGCGGACATGCAGCGTCGTGGCGCCGCCCTGCGCACGGCGGCGGACCTTGCGCGCACCACCCTCATCGGCGAGGTCGGGCCCGGCGGGAGGTCGGCTTCCAGCCTGGCCTATCTGGACGATCTTTCCTGGGAAGCCTGGTTCCGCCGCGTCGGGCATCGCGAGGTGGTTCCGCTGAGCTGGCTGCACCTGAACTTCACCCACCAGACGGTCCAGGCCGCGCAGGCCGGCATGGGCGTGGCCATGGGACAGATGGGCCTGATCCGCCCGCTGCTGGCCGACGGCAGCCTGGTGCTGCCCCTGGGAGATCCGCAGCCCGCGGGGGTCTTCTATTACATGGTGCTGCGCGACCAGGCGCGCGAGCGCCCCGAGGTGCGTGCGCTGGTGGACTGGCTGCGCGCGCAGCTGGTGCAGGAACGCGTGCCGCGCGCCTAGGGTCCGTCCCCGGGCGGAGGGTCGGCAGG
>JAJZWA010000032.1:17946-42011 GCA_021846965.1 Pseudomonadota bacterium
GTCGGCAGGCGGCTCGTCGGCAGGCGGCTCGTCGGCCAGCTTCGGATCGCGCACCGGGAACAGGCCTTCCGGCGTGACGGCCAGCGGATCACTGGCGGGGAAGGATTCCAGCAGGGCGTGGTCGAGCTGCTCCTCGACGTGCCGGTTGCGGCGCAGCAGGTCGCGTTCGTAGTCCATGCGCTGTTCGCGGGCCTGCGGGTCGGGCGCAGGGCGGGAGGGCCGCTTCGCGCTGGCGGCGGCCTCGGTTTCGCGCAGCGGGCGCGAGGGGTCGGAGTGGGAGGGCGTCATGGGCCCATGATGACCCCATCCTGCCGACGCTGCAGGCCCGGGCCTAGCGTCCGTGCGTGCGTATCGGCCTATGCGTTCAAGGGTCGACATCTGTCACCTTCCGTAGCGATCCGCAGGCGAGGCGGCTGCTACGCTGGGCTGAAGCCCCGGGGCGCGCCCTGGACGAGCGCGCCCGTCCTCGACCCAGGAGACGACCATGTGCGAATTGTTCGCCGTCAGCAGTGCGCGCCCCGCGCGCGTGCGTCTGCGTTTTGCCGAGTTCGCCACCCACGGCGCGCGGCGCGAGCCCGGCGGCGTCGCCGGCAACCCGGACGGCTGGGGCGCGGCCTATTTCGACGGGGTGGACGCGCATGTGCTGCGCGAGCCGGTCCCGGCGGTGCGCAGCGCCTTCGCACGCGTCCTGGAGGACCACGATTTCCACAGCACGCTGGTGCTGGCGCATGTGCGGCGTGCCTCGCGCGGGCCGGTGGCCCTGGCAAATACCCAGCCCTTCGTGCGCGAACTCGGCGGCCGCGTGCATGTGTTTGCCCACAACGGCGACCTTCCGGACGTGCAGGCACGTTGGCCCCTGCCGGCGCCCGGCGGGCGCATGCCCGCGCAGCCCGTCGGCCAGACCGATTCCGAGCATGCCTTTTGTCATCTGCTGCGCATGCTCGAGCCTCTGTGGCTCGAGGCGGGCGACCTGCCCGACGCCCGCTCGCGCCTGGACGTGGTGCGCGAATTCGCCGAGCGCATGCGCGCATGGGGGCCCGCGAACTTTCTCTACAGCGACGGTGATTGTCTGTTCGCCCACGCCGACCGCCGGCACCAGGCCGACGGCAGCGTGCGCGAGCCGGGGCTGCACCTGTGGCTGCGCGGCGCGGCGCTTGCGCACCAGCATGAAGTGGAGGGCCTGCAGGTCCATGCCCGCCACCCGCATGCGCATCCGATGGCCATGCTGGCCAGCGTTCCGCTGGGACCGGGTGAATGGCAGGCCCTCGCGCGGGGGACGGTGATCGGGCTGCGGCAGGGCGAGCGCGTGGCCTGAGGCGTCGGACGCCCCTGTTCGCGGGGTGATATTTCTGAGAAACCCGTTAAGATTTATCACACAACGTCTTGGATTTATAGAATATTTCTGTCATGGGCTGCGGTGGCGGGCAGGCACTGCCCGGGCCGCCGACCCATCGCTCCAGGTTTCTCGACCCCGCCCCGCCATGCCCGCTAACGCCTTGAGCACCCAGCACACTGTCGAGCAAGCCAAGGTCCTGGCGTTCCGGGCCGTGGACTTCCTGCTCGAACACGAGGTCGCGCCGATTCCCCTGAGCTACGGCGTGGCCTATGAATACCTCAGCGGTGGCAGCCCGGAGCTTTGCCGCACCCTGGACGAATACCTGCACAGCGGGCGCAAGATCGACGCCTTCGTGCTGCGCGACCTGCATGAGCGCCACCTCGCCGTGGATCGTTCGACCCCGCTGCGCAGCGTGGGCAACGATCTGCAGCAGTTGCTCGGCGAGCTCACCCAGAACATCGAGGAGGCGGGTCGCGGCGCGGAGGAGTTCGGCCAGGCGCTGGACACGACCCTGGGGCATCTGGGCAACGACGCCGATGCGCAAAGCCTGCGCATCATCGCCTCCGGGCTCCTGGTGGCCACGCAACGTGCCCGTCAGCGCAACGAGCACATGCAGCAACGCCTGCAGGTCACGCTGGCCGAGAGCGAGAAGCTCAAGCTGGAGCTGGAACGCCATCGGCGCGAGGCCCTGATCGATCCGCTCACCGGCCTGTGGAACCGGCGTGCCATGGACAACGAGCTCGACGAGCTGATGGCGGTCGAGCCGGACGCCCCGCTGAGCCTGCTCATGCTGGATATCGACCACTTCAAGCGCATCAACGACACCCACGGCCATGCCCTGGGTGATGCCGTGCTGCGTCATGTCGCGGAGGCCATCCGCAAGTGCCTGCGAAGCGAGGACCACGCGGTGCGCTACGGCGGCGAGGAGTTCCTCGTGCTGTTGCCGCGCACCTCCTTGCTGGAGGCCGCGCAGGTGGCCGAGAACATCCGCTCGCGCGTGGCCTCGCTGCGGCTGCGCCGACGCAGCGACAACCTGGTGCTGGAGCCCTTCACGGTGTCCCTGGGGGTGGCCAGTCGCAAGCCCGGCGACACGCGCGACACCCTGCTGCGGCGCACCGATCGGGCGCTGTATCGCTCGAAGGACGCGGGACGCAACCGGGTGAGCCTGGACGGAGACCACGGGCACGCGCCCGGGCACGCCTGAGCGCCGCGCGCCGCCAGGCGCCCGCTCGAGGCTTCAGTGCGCTCCCGCGGCCTCGCTGCCGCCCGCGCCCGGCGCGCTGGGGCGGACCAGCCAGACCAGCACGATCATCGCCACGAACAGCCAGGCGCTGAGCCGGAACATCTCGTCCACCGAGAGGGTCGAGGCCTGCACGTCGATGAGACGGTTGAGCACTCCCAGCGCCTGCTGGTGGCTCAATCCGCCTGCTTCCAGCATGCGCAGCACGGGCGAGGATCGCTGGCTGCCCTCGTAGATGTGCTGCGCGAGCTGCGCGTGATGCAGGTTGGAGCGGTTGTCCCACATCGTGGTGTAGATCGAGGCGCCGAAGGAGCCCGCCGTGATGCGCGCGAAATTCGACAGCCCCGCGGCCGAGGCGACGCGCTGCTGGGGCAGGCCGCCCAGGATGATGCCCAGCAGAGGGATGAAAAAGGTCGCCGTGGCCACGCCCTGGATCACCGTGGGCAGCGAATAGTCCCAGTAGGTGTCTCCGGTGGTGAACCGTGAGCGCATCCAGAACACCACCGCGAACACCAGGAAGGAAAAGGAGGTGAGCCAGCGGGTGTCGATACGGCTGGCGTAGCGCCCGACGAAGGGCATGAACAGCAGTGCGAACAGGCCTACCCAGGCCAGCACTCCTCCGGCTTCGGTGGCGGTGTAGCCGATGTACTCCTGCAGCCACAGCGGCAGCAGCACCAGGGAGCCGAAATACATGCCGTAGGCCAGGGAGAGCATGATCGTGCCCAGGGTGAAATTGGGCAGGGCGAAGAGCTTGAGGTCGACCACGGGATGTCGATCGGTGAGTTCCCAGATCAGGAACAGCACGAAGCCCACCACGGCGGCCACGGCCAGCGCGACGATGGTGGTGGAGCCGAACCAGTCGAGTTCCTCACCCTTGTCGAGCATCACCTGCAGCGAGCCGACCCAGATGACCAGCAGGGCCAGCCCGGTCCAGTCGATGGGAAGCTTGTGGGTCGGCGTCTCCCGCGAGCCGTAGATGGTCAGGGTGATCAGGCTGCACACCAGGCCCACGGGCACGTTGATGTAGAAGATCCACGGCCAGGAGACGTTGTCGGTGATCCAGCCCCCGAGCAGGGGGCCCGCGATGGGGGCCACCAGCGTGGTCATCGACCACATGGCCAGGGCCATGCCGGCGCGCTCGCGCCGGTAGCTCGACAGCAGCAGGGTCTGGGACAGCGGAATCATGGGCCCCGCCGAGGCGCCCTGCAGCACCCGGAACAGGATCAGCACCGGCAGGCTGGGCGCCTGTCCGCACAGGAAGGAAAACAGCGTGAACAGCGCGATGCTGGCCAGGAAGGTCCGCACGGCGCCGAAGCGCTGGGTGAGAAAGCCCGTCAGGGGCACCGCGATGGCGTTGGCCACGCCGAAGGAGGTGATGACCCAGGTGCCTTGCGAGGAGCTCACGCCCATGTCGCCCGCGATGGACGGGATGGACACGTTGGCGATCGAGGTGTCCAGCACGTTCATGAAGGTGGCCAGGCTGAGCGCGATGGTGCCTGCTACCAGCGTGGTGCCCGTCAACGGCCGCAGATGCGCGGGAACGGCGGGCGCGGCCTTGGGGGCCGGGGGGTCTGAATTCATCGAAACGTCGGGAAGTTCATATCGCATGATATCTTCTTGGCGCAAGTCCCGCCGCGCCCGGATGCAGTCGGTCCGCCCCGCTCGCCCCTTCCTGAGCGCCCGCCACGCTCGCCAAGCACGCCCCAGTCGCCATGGATCGCCTGCGTGATTTCGGATTCCTGCTCGCCGAGCTGAGCCGGCGCTATACCCGCCGCTTCGAGCAGATCGCACAAGGCACGGGGCTGACCCTGACCACCTGCAAGGCCCTGGCCTACCTGGAACGTCACGAAGGCATCAGCCAGGCGCGCCTGGCGGAGCTGGCCTCCATCGATCCGATGGCCCTGGTGCGCCTGCTCGACCGCCTGCAGGCCGCGGGCATCGTGCAGCGACTTCCCGATCCGGAGGATCGCCGCGCGCATCGACTCGTGCTGTGTGATCCGGCGCGCCCGATCCTGCGGCAGGTCCACGAGATCTCGCGCGAGGCGCGGCGCCAGGCCTTCGAGGGCATCGATGCCGCCGAGCGCGAGAACCTGCTGCGCCTGATGCGCCGGCTGAGCGACAACCTGGACGGCGCGACGGAGGAAGCGCTCAGGCCTGAAGACGGGCCTTCGGAGTCTGCTCCGAGGGTTCCGAAGCCCCGTCGCTCTCGCCGACCGCCCCAATGCTCCAGCTGAGCTGGTGCAAGGCGCGCACCAGCCGGTCGGAGGTCCGGTCCAGCGCGCCGGCCGCCAGTTCGGCAAGCGCCCGGTCGGGACGGCGTGATTCCTCGGCCTCGCGCAACAGTTCGCCAGCCTGTCGGTGAAATGCGGTGTGCAGTTGCTGCGCGCGCAGAAACACCGGACGCGTGGACGGCCACATGGTGTCGGCATGGCGTCGCATCCAGCGCCCGAGCAGGCAGGCGTCGTCGCGACAGACCACGCGCCACTGCAGCGGCGTGCCCTCCCCGCTGAGCGCGCGCACCAGCGCATCGCGGTATTGCTGGTGCGAGATGATGATGCGCTGCCAGTCCAGCGGCGCGATATCGCGGCTGTACAGCAGGGTCTGGCGGCCCAGCGCGGTGTCGGGGCTGCCGGCGTCCAGTTCCCAGTGCCACTTGCGCGCCCAGCTCGCGAAATGCTCCGCCGGCATCGGCCGCGCCAGCGCGTAGCCCTGGCCGCGCTCCACCCCCAGCGCCAGCGCCATTTCCACCAGATCGGGGGTTTCCAGCCCCTCCATGGTGACCTGCATGTTCAGGCCCTGCGCCATGCGCACCAGCGCTCCCACGAAGGCGATGGTCTTCACCGGCTCTTCCTGCGCCTGCTGCACGATGTGCTGGTCGATCTTGACGGTGTGGAAAGGCAGGCTGCGCATGCGCCGCAGGCTGCTGTAGCCCGAGCCCAGATCGTCCATGATCAGGCGCACGCCCAGGCTGGAAAGGCTGGCGATGGCCTGGTCGCGGCGCTCGCTGTCGAACTGGTCCTCATGGCTCTCCAGGAGCTCGAGGTGCAGCCGCGCCGCGTCCACCCGGCTGTGCTCGAGCGCCTGGGCGATCCATTGCGGGCATTCGGGATCCATCAGCACGCTGGGCGGCAGGTTGAGGCTGGCCCCGAGGTGCAGGCCCTGCGCGTCCCAGGTGCGCAGCCAGTGCAGGGTCAGTTCCAGGCCCTTGCGGAACAGGATGCGCAGCTCGTGGTTGCCGAAGGCTTCCAGGAAGGCGCCAGGCATGAGCACGTTGTCCCCGTCCTGCAGCCTGGCCAGCACCTCGACTTCGTCGGGCTGCCCGGTGACCAGGTTGACCAGGGGTTGCACGTGCAGGCGCAGGCCCCCGCCGTACAGCAGATCGTGCAGGCGGCTGCGACGCGTGGCGGCGATGGGCTGCTGGGCCGGGCCGCCCAGCACACGCTGGAAGGCCGGCCCCAGGTGGTGCTGGGCCGATTCCAGCCACATGCGCATGGCGGGCGCCTCGAACTGGCCCGGATGGCGCCCCAGCAAGGTGATCACCTGGTGCACATGGCCGTGCCGATCGAGCAGCGGGATCGCCGCCACGCTGCGCACGCCGAAAGGCCTGGCGATGTGCGCGAATTCCGCCACCGCGAGTTCATTCGCGTCGGTGGAAATGGCCCCGCTGGTCCAGGCGCGCTGCGTGGCCCCGGCGCGCTCCATGGCGCCGCGGCGGAAATCCAGGTCCAGGCCGGCGTCGCGCAAGGCCTGCAGGTAGCCCTGCGCTTCCCCGAAGCCGAACTCCAGCACATAACGGTTGTCGGCGTCGGGGCGCCCGCAGGCCACGCCGCAGATGCCTGGCAAGGCTCCGAGGTGGGCGACGACGTGGCGTGGCAACTGTCCCGATTGCTCCCAGGCGTCGAGCTGCGTCTCCAGGACCGCCAGATGGGCCTGGCGCTCGTGCTGCACTTCCAGCGCGCCACGCTGCATGGCGTGCAGGTCCAGCGCCAGGCGCTGCTGCAGCAGGGTCTGCAGGCGCACGCGCCCGTCCAGGCGCAGGGGAAGGCGCTGCGTGGCGCGCTGCAGCGCGGCCCCGTACTGGCTCAGCGCGGCCATGGCCGAGGCGCCGTCGACGCCGATCATCGCATGCACGCGGCCCAGGCGCAGCGCAGCCGATTCCTGCTCCTCGCGCTGCAGGTTCGGGTGCAGCAGGCCGCGCAGGTGCCGGGTCTGGTGCGCCTTCAGCCCCACCAGTTCCTGCTCCGTGAGCATGGCGACGATGCGCGCGTTGGCGCTGTCGGGCGCCATCTGGCGCCAGAATTCATCCAGGAATTCCTCGTCCACCTGCGCCAGTTCCGACTGCACCTTCTCGAGCAGTTCGGCGGCCGCTTCGCCGTGGGGATCGAGCTCGACTTCCTGCGCGTCGTCCACCTGCTCGCCGCTGAGCAGCCACCAGCGCTGGCGCCGCGCCTTGGCGGCCTTCGCCGCGTACAGGGCGCCGTCGGCCTGGCGCAACAGCGAATCGGGTTCGTCGCCATGCTCCGGATACAAGGCCAGGCCCATGCTCATGCCCACCTCCGCATGCACGCCGGGCGCGAGCTCGAAGGCCTGCTCCACGGCGCGGTGCAGGCGCCCCAGCACATTGGACAGCACCTGGCGCGGATGCGCGGCGTCGAGCTCGTCGAGCACCAGCACGAATTCGTCGCCGCCCAGGCGCGCCAGCAGGTCGGACTCGCGCAATTGCGCCTGCAGGCGCGTGGCCAGCTGCTGCAGCAGCCGATCGCCGGCGGCGTGGCCGTAGGTGTCGTTGACGGGCTTGAAGTCGTCCAGGTCCAGCACGCCGATGGCCAGCTGGTGCCCGCCGCGGCGCGCGCGCGCCATGGCGTGCGGCAGATGCTGCTCGAGGGCCAGGCGGTTGGCCAGGCCCGTCAGTGCGTCGTGCCGGGCCAGATGCGCCTGTTCGGACTCACGCGCCTGCAGCAGCTGCTTCAGGTCGATCTCGGTCAGGGCCTGGCTGATCAGCTCGGCGGTTCGAAGCAGCGTGTCCTGCACGATGGCGTCGAGGTCGGCGCTGTCGTTGGCCACCAGCACCAGCAGGGCCCACAGTCGCCCCGAGCGTCGCAGCGGCAAGGTCACCGCCTCCTGCGTGCAGCCGGCGAGGGCGTAGGCCTGCCAGGGCTGGATCAGGGGCGAGGCGCTGTCGGTCTCCACCGACCGCCGGCCCTCGAACCAGGTGCGCGACAGGGCGTCCGCGCCGTCCTGGCTGACGTGCAGCTCGAGGCCGTCGAGGGTCTCGCGCGCGTGGCCTGCCGCGGCCACCACATGCACCTGCCCGAGCTCGTCGGGCTGGCCGATCCAGGCAGCCGCGAAGAGTCCGCCTTCCAGCAGGCGGGTGCAGGCGGTCTCGAGCAACTCGCTTTCACTGCGCGAGGCGATCAGCACGTCGATCTGCGAGAACACCGTGCGCATGAGCTCGCCCTGGCGCTCGTGCGCGCGCAGCGCTTCCTGCTGCGCCGCGATCAGGTCCAGCCGCTCCAGGCCGCGCCCGATGTCCTCGCCCATGTCGCGCAGCACATTGGCGTACTCGGGGTCGAACTCCTGCACCTCGCTCCAGTACAGGGACAGCACCGCGTCGAGGCGCCCATGGCGGCGGATCGGCAGCGCGGCCGCCGCGTGCACCGCATGCGCGGCCGCGCGACCGCTCCAGGTGCTTCCGGGCCCGGACAGATCATCGTGCAGCTGGGCCAGCCCGCTGCGCCAGGCGTCGGCGAAGGGCTCGACCGGCTCGTCGTGCGCGCGCAGCGCGATGGGCAGTCCGTCCAGGTAGGACGTGGCGCCGGCGGCGGCCACGATCTGCAATTGCCCCTGGGCATCGATGCGCCCGATCCAGGCCAGGCGCAGCCCGCAAAGATCCACGGCGGCTTCGCAGATGTCCCGCAGCAGCTCCGGCTCGGCACCCGCGGCGGCGATGAGCTCGTGGGTCCGGGCGCGGAAGGCCTGCAGCGTGGACAGGCGCTCGAGGGTGTACATGGCCTGAGCGTTGCGTTTTTGCAACGTCAGCAGGCGTCGCATCTCCAGCAGGAACAGCCAGCCCGCGATCAGTGCCAGTCCGAGCAGGAGCGCCGCGTAGGGCAGCAGGCCGCGCGCCCACCGCTTCAGCAGTGCGCTGCGCGGCACGGCGGCGATCACCACGTAGGGCAGGCCGTCCACGCGCACCCAGGCCCCCAGCGAACGCTGGTCACGGTCCCCCAGCGCGCCCTGGTAGGAGCCGCTTCCCGAGCCCAGCAGGGAGCGCAGCGGAAGGTCCAGGCGCTGCGCCTGCCCGTAGGGCGTCAGGCTGACCGGGTAGCCTACCTGGGGCAGGCCGTCGACATCGCGCACGACGGTCAGGGCAGCCTGGGGGTAGGCCGCCAGCAGCGCCTGCAGCGCGGGCGACAGCAGGTGCGGGTGTACCACCACGAGCCAGTTCCCCGCGGCCATGCGCAGCATCTCCGCGCTCAGCCAGCTGCCCGCGCGCGCCGGGTCCGGCACGGGGGGCAGCGCGCAGCGCTCGGCGCCGGCCGCGCAGGCCAGCCAGGCCTCGCGCGTGCTCGGGGACAGGCGCGGATCCAGCCCCGGATAGTCCGCGGGCTGGCGCGCCGAGGCCAGCACCTGGCCCTCGGCGCCCAGCACCACCAGGTTGGTATTGCCGGGCCACAGTCTCAGTGCCTGGCGCAGCGCCGCCGTGGCATCGCCCTTCGCGGGCAGGGTCGCGGCGATCTGGCGCAGATGGGAAATCCGCGTGTCCAGATGCTCGCGCAGGTCCTGGGCGTAGACATCGGCGCTGGCCTGCAGGGTGCTGAGGGCATGCCCACGCGTGGCACGCCATGATTCCCAGGCCACGCTCGCGCAGCAGGCCGCGCAGACCAGCAGGGCCGCCAACGCCGCGACGGCGCGTAGCGATCGCGGGGGTCCGGAAAGGCTGGGGGAGCGCGTCTGGGCGGGCGAATGGGGCATCGCGGCAGCGAACGGGACACGGCCGGCGCTGCGGCCGCTGTCCGGCCGGTCCGATGCGCCTGCCGGACAGATTCCGACATTGTGGCAGTGCGCGGGCGCCGGCGGCGCAATCCGCCACCCCGGATTCAGGGGGGCGACGCCTCGGGGGCCGACCCGCGAGGGCCGACCCGGGGGATCAGTAGAAGGAGAAGCTCGCGCTCGTCCCGTTGATCGCGTTGTAGGCGCTGGTGAAGTCCGCCGACATCGTGGGCAGCGCGCCGGTGTTCCAGTTCAGCAGATTGGCTGCATTGGGGTCGTCGGTCGAGCCCGGCGGGAAGGCCAGGTACTGCTCCACCCCGCGCAGCACCAGGTCCTGCGCGTCACCGCTGGCGGGCGTGCTGGTGATGTTCACCCCGCTGAGCTGGAATTCGGCGGCGACCTTGGCCGCCGCCGCCTGGTAGTTGCTCATGGTCAGGCCGCCGGGCATGGTGTTGGCGATGGCCACGGCCATCGTGGTCAGCGGGGTGGCCACGACGTTGACGGTGCCGCCGCCGCCGACGAAGGCGATCGCCTGCAGGCTGACGTTGGTGGCGGGCAGGGCGCTCAGCGTGGCCGCGGCACCGGTGGCGCGGCTGGCGTAGACGCCCCCGGTGACCTGGACCAGCACGGGACCGTAGAAGTTGCTCAGGTCCGCCGAGAACTGGCCCTGCGCGTTGCTGCTGAGACAGCCCGCGGTCAGCAGCGTGCCGGTGTTGACGGGGGGCGTGACGTTGGTGTTCAGCGGGTTGCCCAGGCCGTTGGCAATGCCGTAGATGCAGATGTCGGCGGTACCTTCCAGCGGCGCCGTGGCGTCCATCAGCACCTGCCCGTCCAGGGTCGAGCCGGAATACTGGCTGCTGGTGCCACCGCCGCAGGCGGCGAGCGCAAGGCACAGGCTGGACGCGGCGGCGAGCAGGCCGCGACGGGAAAGGCTGGGCATGGGAAGGGCTTCCGGAAGGATTCGTTCAGTGCACGACGCGATCGGTCGCCTCGACGAACAGTTCGTCGAGAATCAGCGCATCCGGCTCCTCGTCGAGACGCCAGAACACCATCAGCACGATGGTCTTGAGCTGCTCCACGGGCAGCTGCTTGATGCCGGTGGCCACCGCGCGCTCGATCACCAGCTCGCGCAGGTGAGGCTGGATGGTCCCGGCGGATTCGAGGAAGTTCAGGTAGCCGACCGCGTCCACCCCGAGGCATTCGAGCTCGGCGGCTTCGTACAGGCGCACGCTGGCGTTGCTGGGGGCACCGATCACGCGATGATCCGCCACCGCGAGGTCCAGTCCGCGCAGCCAGTCCAGCGCGTCGCTGATTTCCTCGGTCTCGAAGCCCGCCGCGCTGAGCTTGCGCGACAACTGGCCCGGCTCGGGGCAAGCCTCCGGGTGCCAGTAGGTTTCGTAGACGTACATCAGGATGTCGAACATGGGGGCATTCTATGCATAAGCGCGCCACGCCGGCCCCCGTGTGGAAAACAGCGCTCAGACGGGGTCGATGCGCTGCAGGCGCCCCCCGGGCAGTCGCGCCAGGCGCCCCTGCAGCTCGAGTTCGAGCAGGCCCTCCTGCACGGCGGCGCCCGGCAGAGCGCTGCGCGCCAGCAGCTCGTCCAGGCTCAGGGGTTCCGGCCCCAGGCACCCCAGCAGCGCCTGCTGCGCCGGGGACAGAGAGAACGACTCGCGGGCCGCGCTTTCCGTCCCCGGTGCATCCGGCAGCGCGGCCGTTGGCGCCCATCCCAGGCCGTCCAGGATGTCCCCGGGCTGCTCGACCAGTTGCGCCCCATCGCGCAGCAGCTGGTGGCAGCCGCGCGCCATGGGGTTGTGGATCGATCCCGGCAGGGCGAAAACCTCGCGCCCCTGCTCGGCAGCCAGGCGGGCGGTGATCAGGGAGCCCGAGCGCAGGGCGGCCTCGATCACCAGCACCCCGCTGGAAAGTCCGCTGATGATTCGATTGCGCCTGGGAAAATGCTGTGCCAGGGGGGCTGCGCCCAGCGCGAACTCCGACACCAGCAGGCCCGCCGCGGCGACCTGGCGCGCCAGATCGCGGTGCGCCGCCGGATAGACGCGGTCGCAGCCGTGGCCCAGCACCGCCAGGGTCGAAGCGCCGGCCGGGCCGGCGTGCAGGGCCCCGCGGTGCGCCTGCGCATCGATGCCGCGCGCCAGCCCCGACACGACGCAGACCCCGGCAAGTGCCAGGGCCTGGGCGAAATCATGCGCATCGCGCGCGCCTTGCGCGCTGGGATTGCGCGTACCGACGATCGCCACGCTGCGCGGCCGGTCCAGCAGGCTGGCATCGCCGCGCAACCACAACAGGGGTGGAGGATCGGGAATCTGCAGCAGGGCGCGCGGGTAGCGCGCATCGGCCAGGCTCAGCAACTCCCGATCCGGTTCGGCCAGCCAGTCCGGCGCGCGCGCCAGCAGTTCGCGCAGGGGCGCCGGCGGTGGTCCCAGCAAGGCGCGGGCCGCTGCCTCCGGCACGACCTCGCGCAGTTGTCGCAGTTCGCAGCCCAGGACCTGCTGCGGGGGACCGAAGGCGCGCAGCAGGCGCTGCGCGCCCAGCGGCCCGATGCCCGGGCTGTACACCAGGCGCAGCCAGCAGTGCAGCTCGGCGTTTCCGCCTGGCGCCGCGCCTGCCGAGCCGCTCACCCGGGCTCAGGGCTGGAGCACGTGGTCGGGCACCTCGATCTCGCTGTCCGCGCTCAGCACGAGGCCGAAGCTGACATGCTGGAAGGTGCGGAACACCATCAGCAGGCCCACGCGACGCGCCGGGATCTCGATGCGCGGGTCGCCCTTCACCGTGGTGTCCTTGACTTCACGCGGGGCCTTCTGGATGGCCAGCACGGTGCCGCGGTCGAGCCCCTCGGCGCTGCCGGCATCGATGGCCACCACGCTGTTCTTGCCCGCCATCTGCATGTCGCCGTAGATGGAGATGATGTCCGCCTGCACCGGCTGCCTGGGCGGGTGGGGGTTGAAATCCAGGTACTGGCGCGGGGGTTGCGCGATCAGTCGGTCGCCCACCACCATCTCGCGCGCCATGGTGCCGGCGCGCACGGTGGACACGCCGTCCTGGCCCTGCGGTCCGTGCACGATGTGCACCGTGCCCACGTAGTCGGACTCGTAGGCGATGATCTTGTGCGTGTGGGGGTTGCGCAGGGCGCGCGCCGGACGGTAGACGTCGAAGCGCGTGGTCTTGCCGACCGGGCCGCGCACATAGGCCAGCTCATGCGGCGCAAGCATCACGTGGCCCGGGCTGAGGGCAACGATGCGCGGCGACTGGTCCAGGACCGAGGGCTCGACCAGCAGCGGACGGGTCAGGTAGGGGCCGATCAACTCGGGATCGATGGTCGGGATGCCCGACGGGGGCAGCGGCTCGTACTGCACGCCCGGTTCCACGCGCACGGTGGGAATCGAGCCCTGGCCCTCCAGCGTGAGGGTGGCCCGACCATTGACGATGGTCAGCACCAGCACCTGCCCGGGGAAGATCCAGTGCGGGTTGCGGATGCGTTCCAGGTTCATGCCCCACAGGTCGGGCCAGTTCCAGGGCTTCTTCAGGTACAGGCCGGCGATATGCCACAGCGTGTCACCCTTGCGCACTTCGTAGCGCGAAGGCGCGCCGGCGGCCAGTTCGCCGACCGGCACGCCGCTGCGCGCGGCAGTCTCGGCCCGTTCGCGCTGCTGGGCCGGCACCGGATAGTCGGGCAGGCCGTTCAGCGGGGGCGCCTCGGAGCCGGCGGCCTGCGCCGCGGCCAGGCCCAGCCAGAACAGCAGTCCGAGCGCGCCGGCGCGGCCATAGAGCTTGCGTTGCATGAAGGGGCCCCCAAGAAAGACAATACAGGTGTGGAAAGGATTTTCCGTTCGGCGCTGCGGCACATCCGCAGTCCGGGATCCCGGTGCACGTACTTGCACTTCGGCCGCGCGCCCCCACCTTGGAACATGCGGGAGGTCTTGCCCCGGAGCGACCGCGTCGGCCGCGGCACCCTGATCGCGGACCGGCGGGAACTTTCCGGCAGGCAAAACCTCGAATGCTTGTTACATTGTCTCCATAAATCCGCGCCCGTCGCAATCAAAACCCCAGATTGACCCCACGCGAAGTTGCATGAATGCCGCGCCCCGTACAGGGGACGGTGCATGGCATTCGATGCATCGGAGCCCGCCATGGCCTTGCTGAATATCCTCCAGTATCCCGATCCCCGGCTGCACACGGTGGCCAAGCCGGTGGCCCAGGTCGACGATCGCGTGCGCGCCATCGTGGCCGACATGTTCGAGACCATGTACGAGGCCAAGGGCGTGGGCCTGGCGGCCACGCAGGTGGACATCCACGAACGCATCATCGTCGTCGACACCTCCGAGCAGCGCGATCAGCCGATGGTGCTGATCAACCCGCAGATCGTCGAGCGCAGCGCCGACTGCAAGGAATGGGAGGAAGGTTGCCTGTCGCTGCCCGGCATCTACGACAAGGTGACCCGCCCCGACCAGATCCGCGTGCGCGCGCTGGACGCGCGCGGCGAGAGCTTCGAGATCGACGCCGACGGCTTGCTGGCCGTCTGCGTGCAGCACGAGATGGACCATCTCGAAGGCAAGGTGTTCGTCGACTACCTTTCCGCGCTCAAGCGCAATCGCATCAAGGTGCGCATGCGCAAGCGACAGCGCGAGACCGAGGCGGCGTGAGGCCGTGGCCGAGACCGCTGCCCTAGCGCGGGAGACGGGCGCCGTGGGGTCGGGCGGGCTGCGCGTGGCCTGTGCCGGCACCCCGGAATTCGCCGCGCTGGCGCTTCGCGCCCTGCTGCGGGCCGGCTACGAGGTCCCGCTGGTGCTGACCCAGCCCGATCGCCCGGCCGGCCGGGGCTTGCACCCGCAGCCCAGCGCGGTCAAGCGCGTCGCGCTGGAGCACGCGCTGGCGCTGGAACAACCCCGCGGCCTGCGCCTGGACGGCCGCTTCCCCGAGGACGCCAGGCTGGCACGCGAGGCTCTGCGCCACGCGGCGCCGGACGTGCTCGTGGTGGTGGCCTACGGCCTGCTGCTGCCCCAGTGGGTGCTGGATCTTCCGCGCCTGGGCTGTCTGAACATCCATGCCTCGCTGCTGCCTCGATGGCGCGGCGCGGCGCCGATCCAGCGCGCCATCGAGGCGGGCGATGCGCTGTCCGGGGTCAGCATCATGCACATGGAGGCCGGTCTGGACACGGGTCCCGTGTATCGCATGGAGGAAACCCCCATCCTCGCGGAGGACACCGCGGCCACGCTGCATGATCGCCTGGCCGGGCTCGGTGCAAGCTTGCTGCTGCAGGTCCTGCTCGACCTGCGGCAGGGGGTGGCCGAGCCCACCGCGCAACCCAATGACGGTGTCACCTACGCGGCCAAGATCGACAAGGCCGAGGCCTGGCTGGATTACCGCCGCCCCGCGGTCGAGCTGGAGCGGCGCATCCGGGCCTTCATGCCGCAGCCCGGCACGCGAACCCGGGTGGGCGATGCGCAGCTCAAGGTCCATGCCGCCCGCCTGGGCCGCGCCGCTCCGGGCGTTCCGCCGGGCCAGGTCGTGCGCGCCGACGCCGCCGGCATCGAGATCGCCTGCGCAGAGGGCTCGCTGGTGCTGACCCGCCTGCAGCGCGCCGGGGGTACCCCGGTCGACGCGGCCGCGCTGCTGCGCGGCCTGCCGGTACGGGTCGGGGACCACTTCGCCTGCGAGGCCCCGGCGCCCGCCTAGGAACCCTGGGAACCCTGGGGGCTCATGGGTGGTGCGCACCGCCTGGATACGCTAGCATGCGTTACCTGTGTTTCAAAAGGTAATTCATCCAGCCTGGATCCTGCGCATGTCGAATCTGCTGCGCACGTTGGCATTGCTCGGTGTCGCGGCATTGCCGGCCGCCCTGCTCGGCCGGTGGCTGGGCGGCTGGGTACCGGGCGCCTTGCTGGCGCTGCTGGCCGCTGGCGCGGCCTGCCGGTATTGCGCGCCCGTGGTGTTGCGCCTGTATCGCGCGCGCGAGGTCGATGCGCGGGAGGCGCCGCACCTGCTCGCCATGGTGCGCGAACTTGCACGGCGCGCCGACCTGCCGACGCCGCGCGTGTTCGTGCTGGACGAGCCGGCCCCCAACGCCTTCGTCACCGGGTGTCATGCGCGGCGCGCCTCGCTGGTGCTGACCAGCGGCATCCTCCAAAGACTGGACGAGCGCGAACTTCGAGCCGTTCTGGCGCACGAATTCGCCCATGTCCTGCGCGGGGACATGCTGCCGGCCAGCCTGGCTGCGGCGGCCGGTGGAGTGCTCGCGGCAGCGGCCCAGGCAGGCTTCGCCCAGGTTTCCGAGGATACGGCGACGACGGTCGGGTCCTGGGCCCCGCCGCTGTGGCTGTTGCTGGCGCCGCTCGTGGCCCTGCTGGTGCGCATGGGGGGATCGGCCCGCAAGGAATTCGCCGCGGACCACCTGGGCGCGCGCCTGTGCGAGGACCCCGAGGCCATGGCGCGGGCGCTGCGCCAACTGCGCCCGCGGGCCGGCTGGCCCGGCGGGCCCGGCAGCTTCGCACTGGCGGCGCGCTACCCGGCCGGCGCCCAGCTGATGTTCGACGAGCCCCTGGGCCGCGGCGGCATGTCCTGCCTGTTCCGCACCCATCCTCCGCGGGGCGCACGCCTGCGCGCCCTTCGCGACATGGCGCGCGCGGCGCGGAACCTGAAAAGCTCAGCGGCGGCCGTTCGGGAACAGTCCCTCGAGCGCTGAGTCGATGATCAGCCCGGCCACGCTGTACAGCAGCGAGCCGATCAGCGCCGCGCCGAAGTCGCGCACCTCGAAACCCGCGATCAGGCCCGAGGCGGCGTAGAACATCGCCGCGTTGATGACAAAGAAGAACAGGCCCAGCGTGAGCACGGTGATGGGCAGGGTCAGCAGCAGCAGCACCGGGCGCACCAGGCTGTTGAGCAGGCCGATGATCAGCGCGGCCAGCAGCGCGGCCGCGAAGCCCGACAGCACGACCCCGCTGTACAGGTAGGCCACCGCCATCAGCGCGGTGGCCGAGAGCAGCCACTTCACCACGAGTTTGGCCAAGGTCGTCTCCCGGCTGGGGTGGGGGGATCAGGCGCCGGCGGCGGGCGAGGCGGGCCCGTCCTCGGCGCCACCGATGCGACGTGCCAGCTCCGCCGCCTTGCCCGTGTAGCTGCCGGGGCTGAGTTCCAGCAGACGCTCGCGCTCGGCCTGGGGCAACGGCAGTCCGGCGATGAACTGGCGCAGGATCTCGCGGGTGATGGCCTTGCCGCGGGTGAGTTCCTTGAGCTGCTCGTAGGGATTGGGCAGGCCGTGCCTGCGCATGACCGTCTGCACCGGTTCGGCCAGCACCTCCCAGGCGGCGTCCAGGTCCTGCGCGAGCCGGGGCAGGTCGGGCTCGAGCTTGTCGAGCCCGCGCTGCAGGCTGTCGTAGGCCAGCAGGCCGTGGCCCAGGGCCACGCCCATGTTGCGCAGCACGGTGGAGTCGGTGAGGTCGCGCTGGAAACGCGAGATGGGCAACTTGTCGCTCAGGTGCCGCAACAGCGCATTGGCGATCCCCAGGTTGCCCTCCGAGTTCTCGAAATCGATGGGGTTGACCTTGTGCGGCATGGTCGACGAGCCGATCTCGCCCGCCTTGGTGCGCTGGCGGAAGTAGCCCAGGGAGATATAGCCCCAGAGGTCGCGATTGAGGTCGATCAGCACCGTGTTCAGCCGCGCCACGGCGTCGAACATCTCTGCCATGCAGTCGTGGGGCTCGATCTGGATGGTGTAGGGGTTGAAGCGCAGGCCCAGCTGGCGCTCCACCACGCCGCGCGCGAGGGCCTCCCAGTCGACGTCCGGGTAGGCGGCCAGGTGCGCGTTGTAGTTGCCCACCGCGCCGTTCATCTTCGCGGTCAGCTCGACCGCGCGCAGCCTCGCGATCGCGCCCTGCAGGCGCGCCGCGAAATTGCCCATCTCCTTGCCCAGGGTCGTGGGGCTGGCGGTCTGGCCGTGGGTGCGCGAGAGCATCGGCGCATCGGCCAGGTCCAGCGCCAGCCGGCGCAGTCTCGCCAGCACGCCCTGCAGCACCGGCACCAGCACCTGCTCGCGCGCGCCGCTGAGCATCAGCCCGTGGGCGGTATTGTTGATGTCCTCGGAGGTGCAGGCGAAATGCACGAACTCGCTGCTGCGCGAGAGCTCCGGCCACGCACCCAGGCGCTCCTTGATCCAGTACTCCACCGCCTTGACGTCGTGGTTGGTCACGCGCTCGATGGACTTGATGGCCTGCGCGTCGGCCTCGCCGAAGCCGGCAGCCAGCGAGCGCAGCTCGGCCTGCAGCTCGGCCGGGATCGGCGCGAGCTCCGCCAGCCCTGCCTGGGACAGGGCGATCAGCCATTCGATCTCGACCTGCACGCGGCAGCGCATCAGCGCGCTTTCCGACAGATGCGCACGCAGCGCGTCGACCTTGGAGCTGTAGCGGCCGTCGAGCGGGGAGAGGGCGCTGAGCGGGCTGGAGCCGGCCGGCGCGGAAGTCTGGGAGGGCATGTTCATTCCCGACATTGTAGGAAGGGGCGCTGCCGGGGCCTTCAGTCGCCGCCAGGCGCCGGGCCGTGGGCTGCCACGCGCAGCAGCATGCCGCGCAACGCATGCTGCGCGGAGGCCATGCGCACCGCGTGGCGCCCGCCCGGCCAGAGGCACGACTCGGCCTGCGCGAGCACGCCCTGCGGGGTGTTCCAGGCCCAGCCGAACCAGACCAGGCCCACGGGCTTGTCGGCGCTGCCTCCGCCGGGGCCTGCGATGCCGGTGACCGAGAGCGCCGCCTGCACCGGCGCGTGGGCCAGCACCCCGCGTGCCATGGCCAGCGCCGTGGCCTCGCTGACGGCGCCCTGGGTGCGCAGCAGCTCCGGTTCCACCCCCAGCAGCTCGGTCTTGGCGGCGTTGCTGTAGGTG
Source organism: Pseudomonadota bacterium (assembly GCA_021846965.1). Classification (GTDB taxonomy): domain Bacteria; phylum Pseudomonadota; class Gammaproteobacteria; order Burkholderiales; family Burkholderiaceae_C; genus Thiomonas_A. Next base: position 36,406 of record JAJZWA010000032.1, read on the forward strand.
ACCATGGAGCGCTCGAACCACTGGCTGCTGCCCGGCAGCGAGGTCAGCGCCGCGGCGATCATGCCGCCGGTGCAGGATTCCGCGCAGCCGAACATCCAGCCGCGCGCGAGCAGCGCGCGCCCCAGCTCGTCGGCGGCGCCCAGCAGCGCCTGCCAGCCGGCGTCGGCAGGGCCGATCTCAGGAGGGTAGGCGCAGTCCATGCAGACGCATGTCGATGAAGGTCCAGGCCACCAGCCCCAGGGCCAGGCCCAGCAGGCTGAGCACGGCCGCGACGAGGTCGTCGAGCATGATGCCCAGGCCGCCGCTGAGCTTGCGATCGGCCCAGCCCACGGGGCCGGGCTTGAGGGCGTCGAACAGGCGGAACAGCGCGAAGCCGGCCAGCTGCAGGGGCCAGGGCAGCATGCCATTCTCGCCGGTCAGGGCGTTCAGGCCCCACTGCGCCACCCACAGCACCAGCCACATGGCCACGATTTCGTCCCACACCAGTGCCGAGGGATCGTGCAGGCCCAGCGCGCGTGCGGCGCGTTCACAGATCCACACGCCGCCGGCGAAGCCGGCCAGCAGCAGCAGCGGCCAGGCCCACAGGGGCAGCAGGCGCTGCAACAGCAGCCAGGTGGCCCAGCCGAACAGGCTGCCGGCGGTACCGGGCGCCACCGGCGACAGGCCGGAGCCGCAGCCCATGGCCAGGAAATTCCACGGACTGGCGAGCAGGAAGCGCCAGTCCGCGCGCGGGGGCTGGGTCATGGTTGGGCGAAGTGGTCGTAGGAGGGAAAGTCGGCGTCGATGCTACGTCCCGCGGCGTCGCGCAGGCGCAGCCCGGGCTCGCTGTCCACGCTGCCGATGCGGCTGACCGGCACGCCGGCCGCGGCCGCGGCCGCATGCACCTCGGCGCGCCGCGCCCGCGGCGCGGTGAACAGGAGTTCGTAATCGTCGCCGCCGGCGAGCTGGCAGGCGCGGCGGCGCGCTTCGGGCTGGGATCCGAGCACCTCGCCGCCCGGCAATGCGTCGGCCAGTACCTCGGCGCCCACATGGCTGGCGCGCAGCACATGGCCCAGGTCGCCGAGCAGGCCGTCGGACAGGTCGATGGCGGCGTGGGCCAGGCCGCGCAGTGCCAGCCCGAGGGCCACCCGGGGCGTGGGTTGCTCCAGCCGCGGCAACACCCGCTCCAGCGCGCCGGGCGCCAGCGTCCATTCCCCGCGCAGGTGGCCCAGCGCGAGCCGCGCCTCGCCGGGGACGCCCGAGACCCACAGATCGTCACCGGCGCGGGCCCCGTCCCGCCGCAGCGCCCTGCCCGGCGGCACCAGGCCGAGCACGGTCAGGCACAGGTTCAGCGGGCCGCGCGTGGTGTCGCCCCCGACCAGTTCGATGTCGTGCGCCTCGGCCAGCGCGAACAGCCCGGCGCTGAAGGCCGACAACCAGGCGTGGTCGGCGGCGGGAAGCGCCAGCGCGAGCAGGAAGGAATGCGGCTGCGCCCCCATGGCGGCGAGGTCGGACAGGTTCACGGCCAGGGCCTTGTGGCCGAGGCGCCGGGGGTCGGTGCCGGCGAAGAAATGCCGCCCTTCCACCAGCATGTCGGTGGACACGGCCCATTGCTGCTCCGGCACCGCCCGCAGCAGGGCGCAATCATCCCCCACGCCGAGCAGGGCGCGTGAAGCCGGACGTCGGAAATGCCGCGCGATGAGCTCGAACTCTCCGTCGGGGGTGCCGGGAGGCCGGGGAGGATGCTCGAGAGCGGCGGGCGCATCGGGGGCTTGGGCCATGGGGGGTATTGTCGCCGCTCCGCCAAGGCCCTGGGCGACGCGAGGCCTAGAATTCCCCGCAAGCCTGGTGTCGCGCCCATGGGGTGCGCGGCCGGCGCGCACGGCGGGGCCGCCCGCCGGATTCCCTGCGTGGACGCGCCCGAATGCACAACAGGCGATGGTTTCGGAGACCTCCTTCATGTCGAACCCTGATGCCAAGGCCGAGCTGCGCCGAGCGGCCCTGGAATACCACGAGCATCCGCTTCCCGGAAAGATCAGCGTCGCCCCGACCAAGCAACTGTCCAACCAGCGCGACCTGGCCCTGGCCTATTCCCCGGGGGTGGCCGCGGCCTGCGAGGAAATCGCCGCCGATCCGGGCACGGCCGCGCGGTACACGGCGCGCGGCAACCTGGTGGCGGTGATCACCAACGGCACGGCGGTGCTGGGCCTGGGGGACATCGGGCCGCTGGCGGCCAAGCCGGTGATGGAGGGCAAGGCGGTCCTGTTCAAGAAGTTCGCCAACGTCGACGTGTTCGACATCGAGGTCAACGAGAAGGATCCCGAGCGCCTGATCCAGATCATCGCCGCGCTGGAGCCGACCTTCGGCGGCATCAACCTCGAGGACATCAAGGCTCCCGAATGCTTCCGCGTGGAGCGCGAGTTGCGCGAGCGCATGCGCATCCCCGTGTTCCACGATGATCAGCACGGCACCGCGATCATCGTGTCCGCGGCCGTGCTCAACGGCCTGAAAGTGGTGGGCAAGCGCATCGAGGACGTCAAGCTGGTGTGCTCGGGGGCGGGTGCTGCCGCGCTGGCCTGCCTGCGCCTGCTCGAGCACATGGGCCTGCCGCGCGAGCACATCTGGGTCAGCGACATCGCCGGCGTGGTCTGGGAAGGCCGCACCGAGCTGATGGACCCCGACAAGCAGCGCTATGCGCAGCCCACCGAGGCCCGCAAGCTGGGCGACGTGATCGAAGGCGCCGACATCTTCCTCGGCCTGTCGGCCGGCGGAGTGCTCAAGCAGGATATGGTGCGCGCCATGGCGCCGCGCCCGCTGATCCTGGCGCTGGCCAATCCGGTGCCGGAGATCCTGCCGGAGGAGGTGCAGGCCGTGCGCGACGACGCGGTCATCGCCACCGGACGTTCGGACTATCCGAACCAGGTCAACAACGTCCTGTGCTTCCCCTACATTTTCCGGGGGGCGCTGGACTGCGGGGCCACGACCATCACGACCGAGATGGAAATCGCCGCGGTGGAGGCCATCGCGGCCCTGGCGCAGATGGAGCAGAGCGACGTGGTCGCGGCGGCCTACGGCGGGAATTCACCCGGCTTCGGGCGGGATTACCTCATCCCGAAGCCCTTCGACCCGCGGCTGATCCTGCACATCGCGCCCGCGGTGGCGCGCGCCGCGGCGCAAAGCGGCGTGGCCGCCCGTCCGATCGCCGACCTGGACGCCTATCGCGAGCAGCTGCAGCAGTTCGTGTACCAGTCCGGCGCGATGATGCGCCCGATCTTCTCCATCGCCCGGCATGCCGCGAAAAAGCGCATCGTCTACGCCGAGGGCGAGGATGAGCGGGTGCTGCGCGCGGTGCGCGTGGTGGTGGACGAGCAACTCGCGCGCCCCATCCTGGTGGGCCGGCCGGCGGTCATCGCGCAGCGCATCGAACGCTTCGGCCTGCGCCTGCGCGAAGGGGAGCACTACGAGGTGGTCAACACCGACCACGACGAACGCTACCGCGACTTCTGGCAGACCTACCAGCAGCTCGCCGGGCGCAAGGGGCTGACGCCGTCCTTCGCCAAGATCGAGATGCGCCGGCGCCTGACCCTGATCTCCAGCATGATGGTGTACAAGGGCCAGGCCGACGGGCTGATCTGCGGCACCTGGGGCAACACCCAGCTGCACCTGCACTACATCGACCAGGTGATCGGGCGCCGCGCGGGCGTGAACACCTACGCGGCGATGAACGGCCTCATCCTTCCGGGGCGCCAGATCATGCTGGTGGACACCCACGTCAACGTCGATCCCAGCGCCGAGCAACTGGCCGAGATCACGCTGATGGCGGCGGAGAAGCTGCGCCACTTCGCCATCGTGCCCAAGGTCGCCCTGTTGTCGCACTCCAACTTCGGCTCGAGCAACGCGCCCAGCGCCGTGAAGATGCGCGAGGCCCTCGAATTGCTGCGCCAGCGCGATCCTGGGCTGGAGGTGGATGGAGAGATGCACGGCGATTGCGCGCTGGACCCGAACCTGCGCAACAGCCTGTTGCCGCAGACCACGCTGTCCGGCGAGGCCAACCTGCTGGTGTTCCCCAACCTGGACTCCGCCAACATCGCCTACAACCTGCTCAAGACGGCGGCCAGCAACAACGTGGCGATCGGGCCGATCCTGCTGGGCGCGGCACGCCCGGCGAATATCCTGACCGCCTCCAGCACGGTGCGGCGCATCGTCAACATGACCGCGCTCACCGTGATGGAAGCCAACGGGCCGGACGCAGGGGCCTGAGGCGGCGCGCGGGATGCCGCCGCGGCGCGACCCGCGGCGGCGCTCTGCCGGGGCCGCCCCGGCAAGGGCCTGGGGCATTCCGGTTTCGGAGTAACTGCTCACTTCAAGGTTTTGCGCTGCACAAAAAATAGGCGCAAATCTTGCTTTTGCCGGGGCTTTCCCCTAGCATGAGCTTTTGGTCGTCGGCCCGGCGTGCATCGTGCGGGTCCACGGCCGGACCGCCAATAACTCCACTACCGTGCTCTGGCTGACCGCCCGTCACGACAACAAGTTGAAACGGGGCTCGACTGGCGTGGTCGCGACGCAGACCCTTGGGGTCGACGCGGAGCATCCGCCGTCCAGCGTTTCCCGTGTCGACGTCCGGTGGAGGCTGCGCGGGCTGGCGCTGACGTTGCTGCTGGCCTTCGCTGCGTGGATCGGCTGCGGACTCCAGGCCCAGGCCCGTCAAGGCGGGCTGGAGCGTCCGCACCCCAGCACCGTGCAGGCGGCACGTCTGGACCGCCAGGCCTTGCTGACCCTGCGGCGAATTCGCAGCGGAGGTCCGTTTCCTTACGCCAAGGACGGAATCGTGTTCGGAAACTACGAGCACCTGTTGCCGCGCAAACCACGTGGATATTACCGTGAATACACCGTACCCACTCCGGGCAGCCGCACCCGGGGAGCCAGGCGAATCGTTTGCGGTGGTGCCCCGCGCAGCCCCGATGTCTGCTATTACACCCATGATCACTACGCAAGTTTCCAATCCATTGCCGATTGAGGTCGACGAGGGCGTCAACCTCAAGGCTTTGCGTCCGAACATCGTGCAGTCGATCCGCGCCTTCCGGGTGAACGAGCTGATGGCCGCCGCGCAGGAAGCCGGACAGCATTTCCTCTACGCCAACCTGGCGCAGGCGACCACCAAGCAGGAAGTGCTGGAGACCCTGTCGCGCTCCTTCCTGTTTCCCAAGCATTTCGGCAAGAATTTCGATGCCTTGCGCGACTGCCTGACCGACATGATCGCCAGCGCGGGGCCGCAGCCCGGCTTCGTCATCGTGCTCGAGCAGCTGCCGATGACCCAGCGTTTCGACAAGGAAGCGCGCGAGACCCTGCTGGACGTGTTCCGCGATGCCGCGGACTTCTGGTACGAGCAGGGGGTGGAGTTCCGGGTCTTCTATTCTTTTCTGTGACCCGCGCGCCTTCCCGGGAGGCGTTGCGGGGTGAAGTGGAACCGGGTTTTCGTGCCAGTCGCACGGTGCGCCCCAGCAGCGCGCCGTGGTATGGCACCTGGCTGGCGCAGGCAGCCTAGCCAGGGGCCCTGCCGCCGTTCCAGGCGGCCGGGCGCCGTTGCAGGCAGCAGGGCGCCGTTCCAGGCGCTCTAGGCGCTCTAG
>JAJZWA010000088.1:0-2787 GCA_021846965.1 Pseudomonadota bacterium
CTCATCATCGGCGCCGGCTTCGCCGGCAGCGTGGTCGCCCGCGAACTGGCCGATGCCGGGCGCCGGGTGCTGGTCGTGGATCGCCGCCCGCATATCGGCGGCAACGCGCACGACGAGGTGGACGCGCACGGGGTGCTGATCCATCCCTACGGGCCGCACATCTTCCACACCAACAGCCAGCGCGTGTTCGACTGGCTGTCGCGCTTCACGGCCTGGCTGCCCTATGAGCATCGGGTGCGCAGCGTGGTCGGGGGCGTGGCCTATCCCTTTCCGATCAACCGGCGCACGCTGAACATGCTGTACGGGCTCGACCTGGACGAAGCCGGCGCGGCTGCGTTCTTCGAGCGCGTGCGCGAGGCGCGTGAACCGGTGCGCACCAGCGAGGACGTGGTGTTGAACAGCGTCGGGCGCGACCTGTACGAGAAGTTCTTCCTGCACTACACGCGCAAGCAGTGGGGCCTGGACCCCTCGGAACTCAAGGCGGGGGTGGCCGCGCGTATCCCCGTGCGCTGCAACGACGACGACCGCTACTTCACCGACACCCACCAGGCCATGCCCCGCGATGGCTACGCGGCGATGTTCGCCAACATGCTCGATCACCCCAACATCCGTGTGGAGCTGGGCGTGGACTTCCTGGACATGCGCCGGCGCGGCGCCGACCGCGGCTTCGCGCACACGGTGTTCACCGGGCCCATCGACGCCTGGTTCGGGCATTGCCACGGGCGTCTGCCCTATCGCTCGCTGCGCTTCGAGCATGAGCACCTGCCCGACACCGGGCGCTTCCAGGAGACCGGCACCTGGAACTATCCCAACGACCATGCCTTCACCCGCATCACCGAGTTCAAGCATCTGACCGGGCAGGAGCATCGGGGCACCTCGATCGTGCGCGAGTACCCGCAGGCCGAGGGCGACCCGTACTACCCCATTCCGCGCGCCGACAACGAGGCGCTGTACAAGCGCTACGAGGAGATGGCCGAGCGCGAGAGCGGCGTCAGCTTCGTGGGGCGCCTGGCGCAATACCGCTACTACAACATGGACCAGGTGGTGGGTGCCGCGCTGGTTGCGGCCGAGCGCCTGAAATCCTGAAGGCCTGAATCGTCGAGCTCCCGCACTCCCATGCGCATCGCCTTCCTGTGCAAGCGTCGGTACATGGACAAGGACGTGATCCTGGACCGCTACGCGCGCCTGTACGAAATGCCCTTCCAGCTGGCCGCGCGCGGCCACGAGGTGCTCGGGCTGTGCCTGAGCTACCACGGCGACGCCGAAGGCGAGTGGACGCACGCGCCCCCCGCAGGCTCGCTGCACTGGCGGTCGCGTTCGCTGGGGCGCAGCGTGCTGCCGCGCCTGCTCGGGCATCCGGGCTGGCTGCTGCGCCAGATGCGTGGCTTCGGCGCGCAGTACGTGATCGGCGCCTCCGACATCGCCCATGTCACGCTGGGCGCGCGGTGCGCGAGGCGTCTGGGTCTGCCCTTCGCGGCCGATCTGTACGACAACTTCGAGAGTTTCGGCATGGCGCGCATCCCCGGCGCCCGCACGGCGCTGCGCCGTGCGGCGCGCGCGGCCGACCTCGTGAGTTGCACCTCGCAGGCCCTGGCGGATTACGTGCGCGAGAGCTACCGGCCGCGCGGCCGCGTGATCGCCCTGCCCAGCACGGTGGACCTGCGGCTGTTTCACCCGGCCGACCGCGCCGCCGCGCGCGAGGCGCTGGGCCTGCCGCGCGATGCGCTGCTGGTGGGAACCGCCGGCGGCCTGTACGAGGACAAGGGCATCGGCACCCTGTACCGGGGCTTCGAGGCCCTGGCCGCGCAGGACCCGCGAGTGCACCTTGTGCTGGCCGGCCCCACCGACGCCCGCATGCCCCCGCCATCCGGGCCGCGGGTGCATTACCTCGGACGCCTGGAGCACACGCGCGTGGCACAGCTGTTCGCGGCGCTGGACCTGGGGGTGATCTACCTGCGCGACACGCCTTTCGGGCGCTACTGCTTCCCGCAGAAGGCCTATGAGATGGCGGCCTGCGGGCTGCCCTTCGTGGCCGCCGACGTGGGCGCCATGCGAGGCCTGCTCGCGCATGCGCCGCGTCATCTGTATGTCCCGGATGATGCCGGGTCGCTGGCGCGCACCGCGGCGGCGGCCCTGCGCGATCCAGGCGTGCCGCCCGTGGTGCCGCAGGATTGGCAGTCGCTGATCGCCGGCTTCGACCGGGAACTGCAGGGCAGCGCCGGGCCGGCGGGATGGGCCGGCGCGACGGGTTGAGCACCCGGCGGCAGGCGGATCAGGCCTCGCAGGCCTCGCGCAGCAGCGCGGTGTAGGCCGCGCCGATGGGATCCCAGTCGACCAGGCCCAGCGCGCGCTCGCGCAGGCGCAGCGCCCGCTCCCGCGCCGGGCCGGGCTGCTCCAGCACGCGCATCATCGCTCGAGCCAGCGCCTGCGTGTCTCCCGCGGGCACCAGGCAGGCGCCGGCCTCGTCGCCGAACAGGTCGGCGACTCCCGGCGAGTCACTGGCCACCACGGGGCAGGCGCAGCCCAGCGCTTCCATCAGCACCACGGGCAGGCCCTCCTGGTCGCCGGAGGCGGCGCGCACCGATGGCGCCACCAGCAGCGAGGCGCGCCGCAGCAAGGGAGCAAGTTCGGCCTGCGCCATGGCCCCGGCGAATTCGACCCTGTGCATCAGCCCCAGGGACGCGGCCTGGACGCGCAGCTCCTGCTCCAGGGGGCCGAATCCGACGATGCGCAGGCGCGCGTCAGGGCAGGCGCGAAGTACTTCGGGCATGGCGTCGAGCAGGTGGC
>JAJZWA010000088.1:2887-8713 GCA_021846965.1 Pseudomonadota bacterium
GCTTCAGACATCGCGCCGGTAGATCAGCTGGGTGATCTGCTCGGAGATCAGACCGATCAGGAACACGATCACCCCGGCGGACAGGAGCAAGGCGCTCATGTTGGTGAAGCGATGCGCGGTGGTGAAGGTGTAGGCGTAGTTGCCCAGGCCCAGCAGGCCGAAGCCCAGGGCCACCGGCACGAACAGCTTGAGCGGCGAGTACAGCGTGGCGATCTTGAAAATGATCAACAGGAAGCGCACGCCGTCGCGCCAGGGGCGCAGGTGGCTGGTGCCGATGCGCCGCGAGGCATGGATGGGCAGGTAGGACACCGGATAGGCGCTGCGGAAAAACGCCATGGTGCTGGTCGTGGGGTAGGAGAAGCCATTGGGCAACAGATGCAGGAACTCCCGGAAGCGCTCGGCGCGCGCCACGCGGAAGCCGCTGGTGAGATCGAGCACGGCATGCCCCGTCATCCAGCTCGCCAGGCGGTTGTACAGGCGATTGGCCAGGCCGCGGCCGACGCTGGCCTGCGAGCCGCCGTCGCGCGCGCCGACCACCATGTCGTAGCCCTGGTCGAGGCGTTCGAGCAGGCGCGGGATGTCGGCGGGATCGTGCTGCCCGTCGGCGTCCATGAACACCAGCACCTCGCCCTGCGCGGCGCGCGCGCCCGCCTTCACGGCCGCGCCGTTGCCCATGCCGTAGGGGCGGCGCAGCACCTGGGCGCCGGCCTGCTCGGCCAGTTGCGCGGTGGCATCGGTGGAGCCGTCGTCGACCACGATGACCTGGGCCTGCGGCAGCAGCTCCCGCACGCGCCGCACGGTGTCGCCGACCGCGCCCTGCTCATTGCGGGCCGGCAGGATCACGGAGAGCCTGCGCATGCCGCCTGCGGCGCCGAGGATGGCTGCCTGCGTGTCGGCCTGGTCGTTCATGGTCGCGTTCCCCCTGGTGCGGCCGCTCGGGACGGCGGCGCGCTGGGTGCAAGCGTACGACGCCCGGCGACGCCGGGGCCCGCGGCCTGGGCGCGGGCGGCGATCTGGCGCCGCAGAACGCGGCGCATATGCAACTCGCTGTCGCGATAGAAGCCGACGTGGCGCAGCCACAGCGCATGCAGGCTGCCCATGCTCCAGCCGCCCACATGCCCCAGCGGCGAAGCCACGGCGTCGAGCAGGCGCAGCGCCATCGCCGGATGGCCGGCCGCGCCCAGCTCGGCCGCGGCCACCAGCCTCGCCCCTGGAGGCAGGCCGGGAAGGCGCAGGGCCTGCAGGTCCAGCGCGTAGGCTGTCTGCGCATCGCCTCGCGCCAGCGCGAGCCGGGCCTGGCTGCGCAACAGCTCGCGACGCACCGCCGGCTGCTCGGCCTGCGGGCTGCGCAGCGCCGCGGCCACCAGGTCGGCGCGGAAGCCGGGCCCGAAGGCGCTGCAGTCGGACAGCCCGGAGATCAGGCGCCCGACCTGATACTGCACGACGTTGTTGCCCAGTTGCGCGTGGGCGGCCGCGGCCAGCAGGGACTCGCGCAGGCCGGCGGGGGCCTGGCCCTGGTCGCAGGCGACGCCGGCGCGGTTGATCAGCAGCACCAGGTCGTGGGGGTGCAGGCGCAGCGCGGCGTCGAGCAGGGATTGCGCCTGCGTGTCATTGCCCGCCTGGCGCCAGAAGTTGGCGAGGTAGGCCTGCGCGCGCGGGGAGTCGGGATGCTCGCGAGCCCAGACCAGCGCCTGCTGGAAGGGGGCACCCCATTCGGCGGCGCGGCGCGCCGTCTGCAGCGCGAACAGGGCCAGCAGCGCCAGCGCGCCAGCGCCCACCCAGCGGCGCGAGGGCCGGCACAGGGGCGGGCGCGGCGCGGGCCCGGGCAGGGACTCGGGCACCGCCAGCCAGGCCAGGGGCCAGAACATCAGGGCCGCGGGCAGGTAGTTGCGGTGCTCGAACACCAGCTCGAGCTGCAGCCAGGTCGATTCCAGCACATGTCCGGCGAAAAAGAACATCAGCGCGGCACTGGCCGCCACCCAGGCGGGCTGCCCCGCCCGGCGTGCGCGCCAGCCGAGCAGGCCCAGCAGCAGCAGCCCCGCCGCCGCGGGCAGCGTGGTCCAGGGATGCAGCCAGCCGGTGGACACCACCACGTCGTCGTGGAACAGGCCGCCGTCGTGCGCGCGAGGCAGCCAGATGTCGCCCAGATAGGTCCACAGGATGCGGGTCTCGCTGAGCAGGCGCTGCCAGGAGCTGAAGCCACGCCCGCCAGTGAAGCCGCTCCACAGCCCGGGCACCCAGCGCAGCAGATAGCCCGCCACGACCAGGGTCGGCAGTCCCAGGAACAGCGCCTTCCAGGCGCGCAGGCCGGCGCGCCGCGGCGGCTCCAGGCGCGGCTGCAGCACACAGGCCTCGAGCACCCAGGCCAGCAGGGGCACCAGCGCGCCGTTCTCCTTGCTGAGCGTGGCCAGCAGCGTGCCCAGGCCCAGCGAGATGCTCATGAGCAGGTAGCCCGCGCGCGGCCGGCCCCGGGCCAGCAGTTCGCGCCCCCGCACATAGCCCCACAGCCCGGCCAGGCCGAACAGCGCCGCGAGCATGGCCATGCGCTGCACCACGTACAGGGTGGTGCTCACCCAGAAGGGGTCGAGCAGCCACAGCCCGGCGCCGAGCACGCCCACCCAGGCCGCCCGCCGCGGGGCCGCGCCCAGCACCCGGCTGAGGGCGCGCAGCAGCCCGGCCAGCACCAGGCCGCACAGCAGATGCACGGCGACGTTGGTGAGCTTGAAGGGCTCCGCCGAGGCGGGCCAGTTGCGGGCGTCGAGCAGGAAACTGGCCAGTGCCAGGGGCCTTCCGGTGGGGCCGGCAAAGCCGGAGGTGATGAAGGCCACGGCCTTCCAGAGCTGGTGGATCGGGCCGTAGTCGCCCAGCGGCGCCAGGTTGGAATAGTCGTCGAACAGGAAGCTGCCGCGGCGGCCGGGCCAGTAGACCAGCCAGGCCAGCAGCAGCAGCGCGAGCAGGGCGAGCCCCGGCAGGCCGGCGCGCAGGCGCTGCCGCGAGCGGTCCGACGCGCCGTTCATCGCAGGCCCCCTGGCTGCGGGGAGGCCTCGGCTGCCTGCGCGGCCTTCCATTGGCGGCGCAGCGCCAGGCGCTGCTCCCGGTGCAGGCCGAAGGGGTCGAGTTCCCGCAGGCGCTCCAGGCCCGCGGCCGCCTGGGAAAGCTGGCGCCCGGCGATCTGCAGTTGCACCAGGTTCCTCCAGTAGGCGAAGCTGTCGGGATCCAGCGCGACCGCGCGAAGCATGTCCGCGTAGGCCTGGGGGAAGCGGTGGCTCACGTTGGCCTCGAAATTGGCGCGCAGGGTGATCATCTCGGCGCTGTAGGGATGCGCGCGCACGCCGGCATCGATCAGCCCGCCCAGTTGGCGCAGGTCCTCGGGCTGGTAGTGGCACACCTTGTCCACCGCGCACTGCACCAGGCTGTACAGCGCCCCCACGTTCTCCACGCCCAGTTGCTGCAGCGACACCTTCGCACGCAGTTCCTCCCACCAGGCCGCGGGCACCGGCAGGCCCTGCTTGGCCTGCATGAACACCAGGGCCTGCATCGCCTGCAGGTCGGCGCCCGGGATCTCGGAGGCCTGGATCATGGTGCGTCGGGCCTGGCGGAACTGCGGGCTGTCGACCTTCGGGGCGATCAGGTACAGGACGCGCCCGAGGTCATACACCGCTCGCGGCGAGCGCGGGTGCGCGGAGGCTTCGAAATAGGCCAGACGAAGGGGGTTGCCCCAGATCTGGGCGCGAATCGCGGTGAATCCCGCGTAAAGCGCCAGCAGGCCGGCGCACAGCACGCCGGCCACCATGCGCCAGTTGCCGGGCTCGCGGGCGCGCCAGGTGCCGAGCAGGCCGAAGGCGGCCAGGAACACGCCCCAGCAGGGCAGGTAGTTGCGGTGCTCGTAGACCAGGTCCAGGGGCACGAAGGTGGACACCAGGGAATGCCCGGCGAAAAACCACAGGATGCCCAGCGAGACCACCGGGCGGCGGCGCCGCAGCCCCAGCCCGGCGCCCAGCAGCGCCGCCAGCAGCAGCCAGCTCGGCGCGGTGGTCCACGGATGCAGCCAGGAGCGGGAGGCGACCAGATCGTCGTGGTACAGGCTCAGGGAGCCCGGGTCGGGAAGCAGGATCCAGTGCAGGTAGTCCACCAGCACCCGCCCCTCGGTCAGCAGGCGCTGCCCGAGGGTGAAGGCTCGTTGCGCGTAGGCCGCGCCGGACAGTATGCCCGGCAGCAGCCAGGCCAGCCCGAGCAGGCCGGGAAGCACGAGCAGCAGCGCGTACACGCCGAGCAGCGAGCAACGCGCCGCGCGCCCGCCCGGGGCGCTGACCGGCGCGCCGACGTCCGCGCGCAAAACCACCCATTCGAGCACGGCGGCGTAGGCCGGCAGCATGATCCCGGTTTCCTTGGCCAGCGCGGCCAGCACGGTACAACCCAGCAGACCGGCCCAGATCCAGGCCCAGGCGCGGCGCTGCGAGGCGCCGGAGCGCAGCGCATCGCGCAGCAGCATGCGCCCACGCCAATACGCGAGCAGGCCGAGCAGCACGAAGGTGGCCGCCAGCGATTCCTCGCGCTGCACCACGTAGAGCACTGCCGTGAGCTGGATCGGCGCCAGCAGCCAGGCGCCGGCCACCAGCACGGCCAGTACCCGCGGCGCCAGCACCCAGTCCGGCACCGGGCCCGGGCGCTGCTCGCGCTCGCGCGCGTCCACCCATTCGAGCACCCGCAGGCTCAGCCAGGCGAGCAGCCCGGCATTGAGCAGGTGCAGCAGCACGTTGAACACCTTCATGGGCAGGGGCTGCATGCCCCACACGCGGATCTGCCAGGCAAAACTGAGCATGGACAGCGCGCGGCTGAAGGGCCCGGCACGCCCGGCCCATACGGCCTGCCAGAAATGCGTGCTCAAGGCCTGCGGGGCCAGCGCCGGCTGATCGACGATGTTGCTGAAATCGTCGAACACGAATCCGCCGTGCAGGCCGGGCATGTACACCAGCCAGCCCAGCAGGGCGAGCAGCGCCAGCGACAGGGCCAGCAGCGCCCTCGGCGACAAGGCCCCGCCGCCGCGGCCGGGCCGGGCGGACGGGGCGGATGGGGACGCAGGCCGGGGAGGGATCGAGCGCATGTGCGCCGGTCAGGCCGCCAGGCGCATGCCCACGGCGTCGAAGGCGGCGTCCAGGCGCTGCACGGCGCCGGCCACGTCCAGCAGCTTGTCCAGGCCGAACAGACCGAGGCGGAAGCTCATGAAATCCTTGGGCTCGTCGCAGGCCAGCGGCACCCCGGCGGCGATCTGCACGCCGGCGGCGACGAAGGCCTGCGCGCTCTGGATGGCCGGGTCGCGGGTGTAGGACACCACTACCCCGGGGGCCTCGAAGCCCGGCGCGGCCACGCTGGCCACGCCGCGCCGGCGCAGGCTGTCGCGCACCCTGGCGCCCAGCTCGGCCTGCGCCTGCATCAGGCGAGGCAGCCCGATGTCGAAACCCTCGCGCATCACGTCGCGCACGCGCACCAGGGAATCGGTGGGCATGGTCGCGTGGTAGGCATGGCCGCCGCCTTCATAGGCCCGCATGACCTTCAGCCAGGCCCCGAGGTCGCAGGCGAAGCTGTCGCTGCGGGTCGATTCCATGCGCTCCAGGGCGCGCGCGGACAACATGGCGAAACCCGCGCAGGGCGTTCCGCTCCAACCCTTCTGCGGCGCGCTGACCAACACGTCGACGCCACAGGCGCGCATGTCCACCCACATGGCGCCCGAGGCGATGCAGTCCAGCACGAACAGGGCCCCCACCTCGTGCGCGGCATCGGCCAGCCGGCGCACGTACTCGTCGGGCAGCATCAGGCCGGCGGAGG
>JAJZWA010000089.1 GCA_021846965.1 Pseudomonadota bacterium
TGAGTTCATGGTGCTTCTCCTGTCGAAGACCGAGGCCGATTGCCTCTGTCTCCAACATAGGAATCACCACTCCTCCGAACCCGCGCAGCTCCTCCCGGAGCGCCTACCGCGAGAGCGGTTTAGTCCAAGGGTCGAGGGCAGCGGTTCCCAGGCGCGGGAAGCAGCCGCTCAGCGAGCTCATGATGTCGGCGACCGCTGCTCACAGCATTGCGGCCACCAGCACGGGGTGCCGCCAGCGTTAGCTTTGGCCGAGGTCCTGCCGCTCATGGCACCCATCAAGCGATCGTTCGCCCGCCAAACTGGTCATTGACCCCTTGCTGCGATGCTTGCGCGCGGGTTACGCAGTCGCCCAAACGAGCGAGCCTGACGGGCTGTCATCCCGCGAAGCCGGAGGCGACGGATTCGAGATACGCGATCGCGTCGTCTGTCCGGCCTTCTTGGACGACTTGCAGCAGGGTCTTGTGGCGGAACGCAGCAACGGGTTCGTTCTTGATGAAAAAGACGAGTCGCTGCCAGTCGGTTTGAATGGCCGTCGCGGCCGACAACAGCCTTACGAGGTCGCGCAGCATGGCCTGCAGGCGAGGCGACTCCGAGTGCATTCGCAAGGTGTTCCGATGCACGCCTGCGAGGGCCGCCAGCTCCTGCTGCTGCATCTCGAGCAGCTCGGCGAGCCTGGAGGGGGACAGCCGCGAGGTGCCCGGCGCGCGCATGGACTCGAGCACATCCGCCGAAAGCGCTGGCATCGAGAGTTCCTTGGTGGATCGTAGTACGCACATATTGCGCACAGTGCACGCATATCCTAAGTCCAGTCCCGTGGTCGATGGCGCTGGGCTCGCTCGATGCGCGGGCCAGCGCCAAGATGACCCGACGGTCTCGAATGCGGTGTCAAGAGCGCGACCCGGCATTCTCAGCACCGGACAGGCAAAATCTCCTTATCGAACAAGGCGCTTCAACACTCTGTTCCCTCCCCGTGGGCGGAGAAAGAGGAGGCGTTTGACACTTTGTTCTCGGTTTTGACACTTTGTTATCCGACACCTCCTGCCCCCATGCTTCGCTACCAGATCCTCCCCGTAACCCCCTTCGCCCAGAACTGCTGCCTGCTCTGGGACGATGCCACCGGAGAAGCGGTGTTCACGGATCCCGGGGGAGAGATCGAGCGCCTGGTGGAAGAGGCGCGCGGTCGCGACCTGCGCGTGGGGGCGATCTGGCTGACCCATGCGCATATCGACCATGCGGGCGCCGCCGGCGAGCTGTCGCAGGTCCTGGATGTGCCCATCATCGGGCCGCATCAAGACGACCAGTTCTGGATCGACATGCTGCCGCAGCAGTCGCGCATGTTCGGCTTCCCGCCGGCGCAGGCCTTCACGCCCTCGCGCTGGCTGGTCGATGGCGACCGGCTGCGCCTCGGGGAGCTGGACTTCGAGGTGCGCCACTGCCCGGGGCACACCCCCGGGCACGTGGTGTTCCACCACGCTCCGGCGCGGCGCTGCTGGGTGGGGGACGTGCTGTTCGCCGGCTCCATCGGGCGCACCGATTTTCCGCGCGGCAACCACCAGCAGCTGATCGACAGCATCGTCACCCGGCTGTGGCCCATGGGCGACGACACCGTGTTCATTCCCGGCCATGGGCCGGAATCGAGTTTCGGGGTCGAGCGGCGCAGCAATCCCTACGTGGGCGGGACCTGATCGCGCTGGGCCGCGCCCGCGGGCCAGGGAAGCACGCGGCCTGCGCGGGCCAGCAGCGCGCTTGCGGCGCCCGGCTCCTGCGCGGCATGGGCCGGCTCGCAGACGCTGGCGCGCTGCAGCGCGAGGGCGAACATGGCGTCGTGATCGATGCTGCTGCTGCGTCCGGGGCGGGAATTCGTGCTCATGTCGGTCTCCTGGATGGCGGCGTCCTGCCGCGCCTTCCGGGGAACTGGAGCAAATGCCGTGCTAACGCCTGGCCTCGATCCGGGCCGCTCGCGCAAGTGCCTGGATTTGCAGGGAAAATGATCCGCGCAGGAGTCCTGCGCGCGGGTATGCCGCGGAGTTCGCCGGGTTTTTCAGGCGCTGTCTGTCGCCGAGCGGCGACAGACAGCGGCGGGCTCGCGCTCGGGAGCCCGCGAAACCTTGGTTTTGCTTTGTCGCCTGCGGGCGACAAGCGCGGGCGGGGCGCCCGGGCTCAGGCGCGGCTGACGCCGTAGCGCGCGCGGTAGTCGCGCACCTCGGGCAGCCAGCGGGCGAGCTCCGGGTCCTGCGCGGCGTCGAGCACGGCGAGCAGGGCGTCGAGGTCGGCGATGGCCACCACGGGCAGGTGATGCTCGGTCTGCACATGCTGCACCGCCGAGTGGGGCAGGGTGCTGCCGGCCACGGCGGCCTTTTCCTGGCGGTCCAGCGCGATCAGCACGGCCGCGGGCTGGGCCCCGGCACCGCGCAACAGGCGCAGGGACTCTCCCACCGCGGTGCCGGCGGAGATCACGTCGTCGACGATCACCACCCGTCCCTTCACGGGTGCGCCGACCAGGTGGCCGCCCTCGCCGTGGTCCTTGGCCTCCTTGCGGTTGTAGGCGAAGCCCACGTTGCGCCCGCGACGCGCCAGTTCGATCGAAAGCGCTGCCGCCAGCGCGATGCCCTTGTAGGCAGGGCCGAACAGCATGTCGAACTCGATGCCGCTGGCCAGCAGCGCGTCGGCGTAGAAGCCGGCCAGGCGGCCCAGGCGTTCGCCGTCGTTGAACAGCCCGGCGTTGAAAAAATAGGGGGTCTGGCGTCCGGCCTTGGTGACGAAGGAGCCGAAGCGGATGACCCCGCTGTCGACGGCGAAGCGGACGAATTCCTGGGCGATGCTGCTGGGTTCGGACATGGTGGGCAAGAACGGCGGAAACCGGGCGCGCGGCCCTGCGTTTGCAGCAGGCGCACGCCCCTGCGGTGACGCGACAGGCCGCTATGCTACGGCGTAGCCCGCCACCCCGCGCGCATCGCCGCGGACAGGCCGTGGCGCCTGCCCGAATCGCCCATGTCCGCGCCCGCCTCCCGACGCCCATCCCGACCCACTTCCTCCGCCGCGACCACGCTGCGCGCCGTGTTCGCCAACCGCGGCGTGGCCTCCATGCTGTTCCTGGGCTTTTCCTCGGGTTTGCCGCTGGCCCTGAGTTCCGGCACGCTGCAGGCCTGGCTGACGGTGCGCGGAGCCAGCCTGGAGGCCATCGGCCTGGCCACGCTGATCGGCCAGGCCTATGTGTTCAAGTTCCTGTGGGCGCCGCTGCTGGACCGCATCGAGCTGCCCGGGCTGGCTCCCCGCCTGGGGCGCCGGCGCGCCTGGCTGCTGCCCCTGCAGGCGGGGCTGGCGCTGCTGTTGGGGGCGATGGCCTGGTCCGGCATCCCGCAGTCCGGGGCCCTGCCGTCGTGGCTGAGTGCCTTCACCTCGGCGATGCCCGCCGCGCAGGCACGCCTGCTGCCGGTGGTGATTCTGGCCGTGGCGCTGGCCTTCGTCTCGGCCTCGCAGGACACGGTCATCGATGCCTACCGCACCGACCTGCTGCCGCCTGAGCAGCGCGGCGCCGGCGCCGCGGTGGTCGTGCTCGGCTACCGCCTGGGCATGGTCGTTTCGGGCGGCCTGGCGCTGTGGCTGGCGGCCGAGTGGCTGGGATGGCGCGGCATGTACGCGGCCATGGCGGGCGTGATGGCCCTGTGCATGCTGGCCACGCTGTGGGCGCCGCGCCCGCCCGCGGGCCTGCCGGCCCCATCCACGCTGCGCGCCGCGGTGTTGGAGCCGGCGCGGGAGTTCTTCGGGCGCCCGCAGGCCATCGCGCTGCTGGTGGCCATCGTGCTGTACAAGCTGGGCGACGCTTTCGCGGGGGCCTTGTCGACCACCTTCCTGATCCGCGGCGCCGGCTACAGCCCGGCGCAGGTGGGCCTGGTCTACAAGAGCATGGGGCTGCTGGCCACCATCGTCGGCGCCTTGCTGGGCGGCGCCTGGCTGGCGCGCCTGGGGCTGTGGCGCTCGCTGATGCTGTTCGGTCTGGCCCAGGGGCTGTCCAACCTGGCCTACTGGGGCCTGGCGGTGCTGCCAGCCTCGCTGCCGCTGATGGCCGGCGCGGTGGGGGTGGAGAATTTCACGGCGGGCATGGGCACGGCGGCCTTCGTGGCCTTTCTGTCGGCGCTGTGCGATACGCGCTACTCCGCCACCCAGTTCGCGCTGCTCTCGGCGCTGTCGGCGGTGGGGCGGGTGTACGTGGGCCCGCTCAGCGGCTATCTGGCGCAGCATCTGGGGTGGCCCGGCTTCTACCTGTTCAGCGTGGCCAGCGCCGCCCCCGGGCTGCTGATGCTGCTGGCGCTGCGCCGCCTGGTCGAGCAGCGCGACCTGCCCGCGCGGACCGGTGCCTGAGCTTCGGGGCCCCGGCGGCGCCTGAGCACCTGCCGGGGGCGTTCCCCGTCCCCGCTGCCTATACTCCGGTCGATGAGATCGGAATTCTCCCCGGACAAGGCCCTGCGCCTGGCGCGCGAAACCCTGCAGATCGAGGCCGCCGCCGTGCAGGCGCTGGCCGAACGCGTGGAACGCGAGCCGCTGGCCTCCGCCTTCGCGCAGGCCGTGCGCACCTTGCTGGACTGCAAGGGCAGGGTGGTCGTCTCCGGAATGGGCAAGAGCGGGCATGTTGCGCGCAAGCTGGCCGCCACGCTGGCTTCCACCGGGACTCCCGCGTATTTCGTGCACCCGGCCGAGGCCAGCCACGGGGACCTGGGCATGGTCACCGAGCAGGACGTGTTCATCGCCATGTCCAACTCGGGGGAGGTGGAGGAACTCACGCGCATCGTGCCCCTGGTCAAGCGCATGGGCACGCAGCTCATCTCCATCACCGGGCGCGCCGACTCCACCCTGGCGCGCTATGCCGACATCCACCTGGATTGCGCCGTCGAGCGCGAGGCCTGCCCGCTGCGCCTGGCCCCCACCACCAGCACCACGGCGCAACTCGCGCTGGGCGACGCGCTGGCCGTGGCGGTGCTCGACGCGCGCGGTTTCGGCGCCGAGGATTTCGCGCGCACCCATCCTGGCGGCGCGCTGGGGCGACGGCTGCTGACCCATGTGGCCGACGTCATGCGCAGCGGCGAGCGCATCCCCCGCGTGGCCGAGACCGTGCCCTTCTCGGACGCGCTGCTGGAGATGACCCGCAAGGGCCTGGGCATGACCGCCGTGGTCGATGCCGGGCAGCGCCTGCGCGGGGTGATCACCGACGGCGACCTGCGCCGCCTGGTCGAGCGCGGCGTGGACCTGCGCGGCCTCAGCGCCGGGGAGGCCATGCACCCGAACCCGCGCACCATCGACGCGCAGGCGCTGGCGGTGGAGGCGGTGCAGCGCATGGAGCGCCATCGCATCAGCCAGATGCTGGTGGTGGATGAAAACGATCAGGTGATCGGTGCGCTGCACATGCACGATCTGTTCGACGCCAAGGTGGTCTGAGTACCCGCGTGACCGAGTCCCCCATGTTCGACATTGCCCCCCGGGTCGTTTTCGATCCCGAACTCCTGCTTCGCGCCCAGCCCGTGCGCGTGCTGCTGCTCGACGTGGATGGCGTGCTCACGCCCGGTGACCTGCTGGTGGGCGCCGAGGGCGAACAGCTCAAGCGCTTCAGCACCCTGGACGGTCATGGCCTGAAGCTGCTGGGCTCCTGCGGGGTGCGCGCCGTGGTGGTGTCCGGGCGCGACAGCCCGGCCTTGCGGGCACGCCTGCGCGAATTGGGGCTGCTCGAGCACTCGGTGCTCGGGCGCAGCCACAAGCTGCCGGGCGCCCAGGGGGTGCTGCGCGAGCTCGGTCTGGAATGGGAGCAGGCGGCCGTGATCGGCGACGACTGGCCCGACCTGCCTCTGCTGGTGCGCGCGCGCCTCGCGGCCTGCCCCCCGCAATCCCATCCCGAGGTGCTGGCGCGGGTGCATTACCGCACGCGCGCCGGCGCGGGCTCCGGTGCGGTGCGCGAGCTCTGCGACCTGCTGCTGTGTGCGCAGGGCGCCTACGCCGCCCTGCTGGAGCAGGCCGTGCGCGAGGAGTGAGCGCCTTGACGCCGCCGCCGACGGCCGCGCGCCCGGGCGCGGGGCGCTCGCGCCCGAACCTGTTCCTGTGGTGGCGGCGGGTGTCCACCATGTTGCCGCTGGCGTTGATGCTGATGCTGGCGGGTTTCAGCGCCTGGGTGGCGCGCGAGGCGCTGCTGGCGATTCATCGTTCGGGGGCAAGCTCCGCCGCCCCGCAGAAGCCCGACTATTTCCTGCGGGACTTCCAGACCCGCAATTTCGACGCCCTGGGGCATTCCAGCGCGGAACTCAGCGGTGCCGCGATGGAGCATATTCCCGGCAACCAGACGGTGCGCATCGTGCAGCCCCGCCTGCGGGTGCACGACGCCCAGGGCGCGGTGACCCTGGCCAGCGCCGATGTGGGGCTGAGCAATGCCGACGGCAGCAATGTGCAGCTGTACGGCCAGGCCGTGCTGCGGCGCGAGGCGCCGAAGGCGCAGACCATCACCGTGCGCAGCAGTTTCCTGAACGTGTTTCCGCAGGAGCGGCGCATCAGTTCCAACCGGCCCAGCACCGTGCGCCAGGGCGCCTCGGAATTCTCGGGCAATGATCTGCAGATGAATGGCCTGGACGGCACCTTCACCATGCACGGTGCCGTGCGCGGCCATCTGCTCCAGGGAGCGGGCCCGTGAAGGCCGGGCCCACCGCCCAAGGGGAGGCTTCGGTGGCCGTGGTCAGCGGCGCCTCCAGCGGCATCGGCGCGGCGCTGGCCCAGGCCTATGCCGCGCGGGGCTGGCGCGTCGTGCTGGTGGGGCGTCGCGGCAGCGCGCTGGATGCCACCGCGATGGCCTGCGCGCAGGCCCAGGGCCTGCAGGTCGTGGACCCCGCGCGCCTGCGCCTGATCAGCGTGGACCTGCGCGATACCCAGGCCTGGTGCGAGCATGCGGTGCGACTGCTGCAGGACTGGGGCTGCCCACGGGTGGTGGTGGCCGCGGCCGGCATCAGCCACGGCGTCGACCTCTCCCATGGGCCGGACCTGCAGGTGGCGAGCGAGATCATGCACAGCAACTGGCTGGCCGCTCTGGGCACCCTGTCCCCCTTCATCGCACCCATGCGAGCGCGCGGCTCGGGCACCCTGGTGGCCATTGCCAGTGTGGCCGGGGTGCGCGGTCTGCCAGGGCATGCCGCCTACAGCGCCAGCAAGGCGGCGCTCATCCGTTCCCTGGAGAGCCTGCGCGTGGAATTGCGCGGCAGCGGGGTGCGCGTGGTCACCATCAGCCCGGGCTTCATCGCCACGCCCATGACGGCGGGCAATCCCTTTCCCATGCCCTTCCTGCTGGATGCGCAGGCCTTCGCGCGGCGCGCCCTGCGCGCCATCGACCGCGGCCGCGCCTACGCGACCATCCCCTGGCCCATGGCGCTGCTGAGCAAGCTGCTGCACGTGCTGCCACGCGGGCTGTGGGACCGCGTGGCGCGCCTGCAGGGCCGCAAGCCCAGACGGGCGCCGGAAGACGACCCTTCCTGAATCCCCGCCCTGGGGCTTCGACTCAGCCGGGCTCGTCGGTCTCGCTGTGCACGCCCAGCGCGACCAGGAAGCGCGACACCATGTTGTAGCAGGCCACGACGCCCACCAGTTCCACCAGTTCCTGGCGCGGCAGCAGGGCCGCGGCGGCCTCGAAGTCGGGCTCCGAAGGCCTCACGTCGCGGGTCATGCCGCGGGTCAGGCGCAGCGCGGCGCGCTCGCGCGGGTCGAAGCGCGTCTCGTCGCGGCTGGCGGCGTCCACGTCATCCAGCGCATCGAGCTGCTCCTGCGTGCCGCCGGCGGCGAGAAACTCGGGGGCATGTTGTTCGAACTCGTAGGCGGCGTCATTGAGCCGGGCCACCGCGCAGATCGCCAGCTCGCGCAGCCGGGGGTCCAGGCGCAGACGTGCACGCACGGACCCCAGCAAGGCGTTCCAGCCCGCCGCGAACTCCGGGCTGTGCAACAGCATGCGGTCGAGCTTGAGCAGCTCCCCACCCCGCCGCCGGCGGATCGCCTCCACCAGCTCGGCGGGTTCGGCAAGGTCGGCGGGCAGGTAGGCGATGCGCGGCATGGTGGTCGAGGCTCCTGGCGAGGGGTGGAAGGCTTGCGCCAGCAGCGTAGCGCAGCCTGCAGGCAGCAGGGGCGCGCGCCGGGGGGCTTGAAGCCGGCCCCCTCGTGCCCATATACGTTACGGAGTATTGTCGGCCGGCCCCGGGGTTCGGCCTCCTCGTCCAGCGGGAGTCACCATGCATGTCGTCTGCCCCCATTGCTCGGCCATCAACCGTGTGCCCGAGGAGCGCCTGCAGCAGCATCCCCAATGCGGAAGCTGCCACCAGGCGCTGTTCGGCCCCGCGCCCCTGCAGCTGGGCGACGCCGACTTCGAACGTTTCGTCGCGCGCAGCGAACTGCCCCTGCTGGTCGATTTCTGGGCTCCATGGTGCGGGCCCTGCCGCATGATGGCGCCGCAGTTCGAGCAGGCCGCGCAGCTGCTGCAGGGGCGTGCCGTGCTGGCCAAGGTGAATTCGGACGATAACCCGCAGGCCTCGGTGCGCCACCGGATTCGCAGCATCCCCACCTTGCTGCTTTTTCGCAACGGGCAGGAAGTGCGGCGTCATAGTGGCGTGATGCCCGCGCGAGAGATCGCGCGCTGGGCCGGCTTGTAACGGTCGGCGGCGTATCGGCATCCTTTGATATTGGTCAAGCGA
>JAJZWA010000033.1 GCA_021846965.1 Pseudomonadota bacterium
ATCGACAGCGGCATCCTGCGCCAGCTGATCTATTCGCTGGCCATGATCCTGATCATGCTGGTGCGCCCGAAGGGCCTGTGGCCCGCGCCCGAGCATGGCAAGTCGGTGGCCTCGCTGGGCATCGGCAATGGCACGCGCAAGCCGGCTGCGGTGGCCGAAGGGGTTCAATCATGAGCGCACAACTCGACGTGATCGAGGAACAGCCGCCGGCCGGAACCTCCGTGCCGACGCTGAAGGTCTCGGGGGCTTCCAAGCGTTTCGGCGGCCTGCAGGCCCTGTCGGACGTGGGGGTGGAGATCCACCGCGGGCAGATCTACGGACTGATCGGCCCCAACGGGGCGGGCAAGACCACCTTCTTCAACGTGATCACCGGCATGTACAAGCCCGACGGGGGCGAGTTCCTGCTCGAGGGGCGGGCCTACAAGCCCGAGGCGGTGCACCAGGTGGCGCACGAGGGCATCGCGCGCACCTTCCAGAACATCCGCCTGTTCCCGGACATGACGGCGCTGGAGAACGTGATGGTGGGGCGCCACACGCGCACGAAGAGCGCGGTGCTGGGGGCGGTGTTCCGCACCCCGCGCTTTCGCCAGGAGGAGCGCGCGATCCGCGAGCGTGCCTACGAGCTGCTGCAGTACGTGGGCATCGAGCAGTACGCCGACTATCGCGCGCGCACGCTGTCCTACGGGGACCAGCGGCGCCTGGAGATCGCGCGCGCGCTGGCCACCGAGCCCAAGCTGCTGGCGCTGGACGAGCCGGCCGCCGGCATGAACGCCACCGAGAAGCTGCAGTTGCGCGAGCTGCTGGTGACCATCCGCCAGGACGGGCGCACGATCCTGCTGATCGAGCACGACGTCAAGCTGGTCATGGGGCTGTGCGACCGCGTGACGGTGCTGGACTATGGAAAGATCATCGCCCAGGGCGCGCCGGCCGAGGTGCAGCGCGACCCGAAGGTCATCGAAGCCTACCTGGGCGCTGGAGGAGCGGCACATGCCTGAACAGGACAAGGCGGCAGGAAAGCCGCTGCTGAGCATCAAGGGCCTGCGCGTGGCCTATGGCGGCATCATGGCGGTCAAGGGGATCGACTTCGAGGTGCGCGCGGGCGAGCTGGTCAGTCTGATCGGGGCCAACGGGGCGGGCAAGACGACCACGCTGAAGGCCATCACGGGGCTGCAGCCGATGGCCGACGGGGACATCGTGTTCGACGGGCAGTCGATCCGGGGCAAGCCGGCGCATGCGCTGGTGCGCATGGGGCTGGCGATGGTGCCGGAGGGGCGAGGCACCTTCACGCGCATGACCATCGACGAGAACCTGCTGATGGGCTCGTACACCCGGGGGGACAAGCAGGGGGTGCAGGACGACATTGAGCGCGTGTTCTCGATCTTCCCGCGCCTGAAGGAGCGCCGCGCCCAGCTGGCCGGCACCATGTCGGGAGGCGAGCAGCAGATGCTGGCCATGGGCCGGGCGATGATGTGCCGCCCGCGCATGCTGCTGCTCGACGAGCCCTCGATGGGGCTGTCGCCGATCATGGTGGACAAGATCTTCGAGGTGGTCACGGAGATCGCCAGGCAGGGGGTGACCATCCTGCTGGTGGAGCAGAACGCCAAGCGGGCGCTGGAGCTGGCGCAGCGCGGCTACGTGCTGGACTCGGGCACCATGACCATGGGCGGCGAGGCCTCCACGCTGCTCGACGACCCGCGCGTGCGCGCCGCCTACCTGGGCGAGTAGGGCGCAGGGGCCCCGCGGCCCCCGGGCCGGGCACTGCCCGGCCTGCGTTCCGAGGGGCTTGCGGCCCCCCGGAGCGCCCCCGGTCCATTCACTCCGAGGGACCGGCCTTGTCGGCCTCGCTGGTGAAGGCGTCGGCGTGGAAACTGGATTCGGGCAGTCCGCAATCCCTGCCGAAATCGGTGCGCGCCGCATCCACCATCAAGGGCGAGCCGCAGGCGTAGACCTCGTGGCCCGACAGGTCCGGCAGGTCTTCCATCACGGCCCGGTGCACGAAGCCGGTGCGTCCCTGCCAGTCCGAATCGGGCTCCGAGAGCACGGGCACGAAGCGCAGCCATGGCAGGCGGGCGGACTGGGCCAGGGCCCAGTCCATCAGGTACAGGTCGGCGCGTCGGCGACCGCCCCAGTACAGGGTGGCCTGCCGCGTGCTGCCGTCGGCCTCCAGCTGTTCGATGATCGCCTTGATCGGGGCCAGGCCCGTGCCGGAAGCCAGCAGCACCAGCGGGCGCTCGCCCTGTTCGCGCAGATAGAAGCTTCCATAGGGGCCTTCCATGCGCAGGATGTCGCGTTCCTTGAGCCCGCCGAATACCTGGTCGGTGAACTTGCCCCCGGGCATGTGGCGAACGTGCAATTGCACCGCGGGCTGGCCGTCCGGGGCGTTGGCCATGGAGTAGCTGCGCCGGCTTCCATCGCGCAGGATGAACTGCAGGTATTGCCCGGCGTGATAGCGGAACGCCTCGTTGGCTGGAAGCTGAAGCTTCAGCACCGCGACATCCGGGGCGGGAAATTCCAGGGACTGCACGCGGCAGGGCATCTTGCGCACGGGGAACATGTCGGCCGCGGGAAGATCGGCGCACTCGATCACCACGTCCTCGCGCGGGTGCATGCGGCAGGTCAGTACCATGCCGGCGGTACGCTCCTGCTCCGACAAGGCCTTGAGCTGGTGCTGGGCCAGATCGAAGGCGCCCGAGATCCAGCGGCACTTGCAGCTGCCGCAGGCGCCGTCCTGGCAACCGTAGGGGAGGCCGATGCCCTGACGGATGGCGGCCGCCAGCACGGTTTCGGAGTCGTCGACCTCGAAGCTGCGGCCGGCGGGCTGGATGGTGACGGTACGAATCATGACTTCGTGATTTCCATGTTGAACGCTGTATTTCGCAAACCTCGCATACTCATCGTCGGCTGCGGCGACGTCGGCCTGCGCCTGGCCGCCTTGCTGCGCCCGCGCGCGCGCCTGCTGGCCCTGAGCTCCAGCCCGCAGCGCGTGCCGGCCTTGCGCGCCGCCGGCATCGTGCCCCTGCTCGGCAATCTCGACGAGCCCGACACGCTGTGGCGTCTGCGGGCATTGGCCACGCGCGTGGTGATGCTCGCGCCGCCGCCCGCGCAGGGCGACACCGACCCTCGCTCGCGCAGGCTCGCACTGGTGCTGCGCAGCGCCATGATAGGCGGCGCGCCCCGTCGCGGCCCATTGCGCGTGGTCTATGCCAGCACCAGCGGCGTGTATGGCGACTGCGCGGGTGCGCTGGTGCGTGAAACCCGCCCGCCGCGCCCGGCCACGGCCCGCGCGCGACGCCGCCTGGATGCCGAAGCCCACTGGCGGGCGCTGGGCCGCGCCGGCGCCCGCGTATCGGTGCTGAGGGTGCCCGGCATCTACGACGCCCATGCGCGCTCGCCGCGCGAGCGCCTGCGACGTGGGCTTCCCGTGTTGCGGCGCGAGGAAGACGTGTTCACCAGCCACATCCACGCCGACGACCTGGCACGCGCCTTGTGGGCCGCCGTGCTGCGCGCGGCTCCGCAGCGCGTCTACCACGTCTGCGACGACACCCGCATGCTGGCGGGCGATTACCTGGAACTGGCAGCCGCGCTGCTGGGCGAGGAGCCACCGCCCCGGCTGAGCCGCGAGCAGCTGGCCGGCAGCGCGCTGTCGCCCATGGCCCTCAGCTTCCTGGCGGAATCGAGGCGCCTGGACAACACCCGCATGCACGCCGAGCTCGGTGTGCGACTGCGTCATCCCGACGTGCGCAGCGGGCTGCGGGCGCCGCCGCAGCCCTGAGGCCAGGCCGCGTACCGGCCCGGGAGGGTTCCCGGACCCGGGCCCGGCAGGGCCGGGCCCGGGGGCCGGATCAGGGTGCCGGCTGCTCGTTCTCGGGCAGATCGAGTCGCGGCAGGGCCTTGCGGGTCTCCACCAGCACCAGGGGGCCTTCGTCCTGCGCGACGCGCGGCTTGCGCTCACGCGGCGCATGGCGCGGCACCGGTGCCTGGCGCGCCTTGCGACGGGCCTGTTCGACACGCTCGGGGTCGGACTGCACCCACTGCAGTCCGGCCGTTTCCACGACCGCGCGCAACTGCTCCACGGGCAGGACCTCGGCGACTACCGCGCCGACCGGTTCCTGCGCCGCGGGAGCCTCGGGTGCGGCGGCGGGCTCGATGCTCGCTGGCGTGGCCGCGGCTTCCACCGGGCGGGGGGCCTCGGGGGCCATCGCCGGGGCGGCTTGCGCCGCGGCAGCCAGGGGGAGCTCCGCCTGGGCGGCCGGCTCCACGGGAGCGGTCACCACGGCGGCCGCGGGGGCTGCCCGCATCGGCGCCGCGGCCGGCTCCTGCGCCTGCCAGGACACGGGCGCCGGGGCTGCCTCCTGGGCGGCTTCGACACGGGCGGGTTCCGACTCCCCGGATGCGAAGGCCGCATGGACCGGAGCCCCTGCGGGGGCTTCGCCTTGGGCCGGGGCCTGCTCCACCACGGCCTCGGGCAACTCCTCGTCGCCCGTTCCGGCAGCTGCCTCTTCGCCCTGCAGGCCTTCGGCCTGCGCCGCATCCTGCCCGCGGCCACGGCCGCCACGGCGGCGGCGGCGGCGGCGAGCGGGTTCCGCGCCGGAGCCTTCGGCCCCCGGGGGAAGTTCCAGCCCTGCCTGCGCGGCCTCGACGCTCTCCTGTGCGGCCCCTTCCAGGGGCTGCGAGATCGTTGCCGGAGTCTCTGTCGCCGTGGGCAGGGTCAGACCGAAGCTTTCCCAGGTCTCGACCCCTTGTTCCCCAGATTCCTCACGCTGTTCGCGCGGCGCACGGGCCGGGCGTTCGGCGCGCTCGGGCCGTTCGGCGCGCTCCGGGCGCTCGGCGCGCTCCGGACGCTCGGCGCGCTCCGGACGTTCGGCACGCTCCGGACGTTCGGCACGCTCCGGACGTTCGGCACGCTCCGGGCGATCGGCACGCTCCGGGCGCTCGGCGCGCTCCGGACGTTCGGCACGCTCCGCTCGCGGCGCACGTTCGGCACGTTCGGCACGCTCCGGGCGATCCGAGCGATCGCCGCGCTCCGCACGATCAGCGCGGCCACCGCGGCCGCGGCCGCCGTTGCCGTTGCCGGTGCCGGTGCCGTTGCCCGTGGCTGGCGCGGTCCCGCTGGCCGCGCCTGAGCGGCGAGCCTCAGCACCGTTGTCGCGAGCCTCGGAGCGTCCGCCCTGGCGGCCCTGGCCACGGCCGTCACGGCCGCGCCCGCGGCCTTCGCCACGGGGAGCCGGAGTCGCCTGCTCGGTCGCTGGGGCAGCGGCTTGCGGGGCGGCTTGCACGGGGGGCTCGGCGGGCGCCAGTACACGGCGCAGCCAACCGAACAGGCCTCCGGAGCTGGGCTGGGTCGCGGGCTCCGGCGCGGCGACCGCTGCCGGGGCGACGACGGCGGGAGCCTTCTCGGGCGCCGGGGCCGGGCTGGGCGCCGGGCCTTCCGGGGTGATGCCGCGCACCAGCGCCTCCTGGCGCGGGCGTTCGTCCTTGGCCTTGCGCAGGATGGTCGTCTCCTGCTCCAGTTCCTCCGCCATGCGGTAACTGGCGGGCAGGTTGTCCAGGCGCGGGTCGTCGTGCTTGAGGCGCTCGAGCTTGTAGTTCGGCGTCTCCAGTTGCTTGTTCGGCACCAGCAGCACGGCCACGCGCTGGCGCAGTTCGATCTTGGCGATCTCGGCGCGCTTCTCGTTGAGCAGGAAGGAGGCCACCTCCACCGGAACCTGCACGTGCACCGCGGCCGTGCCTTCCTTCATCGCCTCTTCCTGGATGATGCGCAGGATCTGCAGGGCGCTGGAGTCCGTGTCGCGGATGTGGCCGGTGCCATTGCATCGCGGGCAGGTGACGTAGGCGCCTTCGGACAGCGCCGGACGCAGGCGCTGACGCGACACCTCGAGCAGGCCGAACTTGGAGATCTTGCTGGTCTGCACCCGTGCGCGGTCCTGGCGCAGGCAGTCGCGCAGACGGTCCTCCACGGCACGCTGGTTCTTGGCCTCATCCATGTCGATGAAGTCCATGACGATCAGGCCGCCGAGGTCGCGCAGACGCATCTGGCGCGCGATTTCCTCGGCCGCTTCCAGGTTGGTGCGCAGCGCGGTGTCCTCGATCGCCGTGCCGCGCGTGGAGCGCGCCGAGTTCACGTCGATGGCCACCAGCGCCTCGGTGTGGTCGATGACGATCGCGCCTCCCGAAGGCAGGTTCACCGTGCGGGAATAGGCGGTCTCGATCTGGTGCTCGATCTGGAAGCGCGAGAACAGCGGCAGGTCGTCACGGTAGCGCTTGACCCGCCCGACGTTGTCGGGCATCACATGCGCCATGAACTGGTGGGCCTGATCGTAGATGTCCTGGGTATCGATCAGGATCTCGCCGATGTCGCTGGTGAAATAGTCGCGGATGGCCCGGATCACCAGGGAGGATTCCTGGTAGATCAGGAAGGCGCCGCGTTGCGAATTGCCCGCTTCCTCGATGGCCGACCACAGCTTGAGCAGGTAGTTCAGGTCCCACTGCAGCTCCTCGACGCTGCGCCCGATGCCCGCGGTGCGCGCGATCAGGCTCATGCCGTCGGGGTACTGCAACTGCTCCATGGTCTCGCGCAGTTCCTGGCGGTCGTCGCCCTCGATGCGCCGGCTCACGCCGCCGCCGCGCGGATTGTTGGGCATCAGCACCAGGTAGCGACCAGCCAGCGAGATGAAGGTGGTCAGCGCGGCGCCCTTGTTGCCGCGCTCCTCCTTTTCCACCTGGACCAGCATTTCCTGGCCTTCGCGGATCACGTCCTGGATGCGCGCCTGCGAGGCGGCAACGCCTTCGCGGAAATAGCGCCGGGAGATTTCCTTGAAGGGCAGGAAGCCGTGGCGTTCCTCGCCGTAGTCGACGAAGCAGGCTTCCAGCGAGGGCTCCACGCGCGTCACGGTGGCGCGGTAGATATTGCCCTTGCGCTGTTCGCGGCCGACCTGCTCGATATCGATGTCGAGCAGCTTCTGGCCGTCGACGATCGCCACGCGAAGTTCTTCGGCCTGGGTCGCATTGAACAACATGCGTTTCATGTTCGATTCTCCATCCCGCCCTTCGGGGCGGGGTGCTTGATGGCAACAGGGTCACGAGGACCCGACGTGCACAGCAGGCTCGAATCGGAAACGACAGAGGCCACGCGGCGCCGACTCATCCCGGCGCGACGCGCAGGACGCGGATCAGGCAGGCACCGGCGCGCGCCCCACGACCGACGGCCCTGCCCGGCGCGCGGCATGGCGCTTGCGGTGGGCAGGGATCGGTGCTGGGCGGCGGGGAAAGTACGGCACGTGACTGGATCTTCTTGTCAGGGACCACGGCTGGGCCGGGTCGGCGGGGCATTCTGTCGATTCTCAACTCGGGCTTTGCGCGAGGTATCCGCCAGGCCGCGGGGAAGACAGATCGCGCCATCGCATCGCGTGGCGCAACGGCCACTACAATGCTGCTCGTGCGTCGCATCCGGGTGCCGGAGCATTCCCAGGCGGCGCTCCCGCGGCGCGCAGCGCTCCCCGGCGGCTCGCGCATGCAAGGGCGCGGGCAGGTGCCGAAGGGCTTCATGCGCTGCGGGATGCCCGCCGAGGCGGGCCGTCGAGCGGCGGCGCGCACAGGCCATCGCCTTGTGCGCGACTACATTCCCCGCGTAGCCGGCGTGTCGATCGAAGACATACGACGCGCGCTACGCCATTTCATTATATGCACTCCAGCCCAGCAGCCGCCAATGTGATCGCCGTCGACGAGTCGGGGGCCGGCCAGCGCCTGGACAATTTCCTGGCGCGCCGGCTCAAGGGCGTGCCCAGGAGCCACATCTACCGCATCGTGCGTTCGGGGGAGGTGCGGGTCAACGGCGCGCGGGCCGAGGCCTCCCGCAAGCTCGAACTCGACGACCGCGTGCGCGTGCCCCCGATGTTCCTCGATCCGGACCCGCCGGCGGCGCCGGCGCGCAGCTACGAGTTGCTGTTCGAGGATGACTGGCTGCTGGCGGTGGACAAGCCGGCGGGCATCGCCGTGCACGGCGGCTCGGGCCTGAGCTGGGGGCTGATCGAATCCCTGCGCAGCGCGCGTGGGGACCCCTTTCTGGAACTGGTGCACCGGCTGGACCGCGACACCTCGGGGGTGCTGTTGCTGGCGCGCAGGCGCAGCGCCCTGACCGCGCTGCATGCCAGCCTGCGCCGGCGCGAGGCCGACAAACGCTACCTGGCGCTGGTGGCCGGGCTCTGGCAGGGCGACGCGGTGACCGTGAGCAGGCCGCTGCACCGCTACCTCACGCCCAGCGGCGAGAGGCGTGTGCGCGTGGTCGATCCCGGGCAGGGCCAGGAGGCGCGCAGCCAGTTCCGGCCCCTGCAGCGTTTCCCCTGGCCCGATCCGCAGTGGGCCCGCCTCACCGGCGTGGCCGGGCTGACCCTGGTGGAGGCGCGCATCCATACCGGGCGCACGCACCAGATCCGCGTGCACCTGAACAGCCTGGGCCATCCCGTGGCCGGGGACGAGAAGTACGGACTGGAAGCGCTGAACCGGGCGCTGGCGCAGGGCGAGCTGCCCTCCGGGGTCGGGCGCAATCCGCGCATGTTCCTGCATGCCGCACGTCTTGCGGTGCAGCATCCGGGCGACGGCCGGGAACTGGTGCTGCAGGCCGGGTGGCCCGCCGTCGACGCGGCCTGGCTGGCGCGCCTGGCCCGGGCCTGCACGTCGGGGCGGGCGGCCGCGGAGCCGGTCGCCAGAGCGCCCGGCAGGGGTCGCTCCGGCACGGCCGCCGCAACCCGCCGGGGCCCTTCGGAGCCCGTTTCGTCATGAGTCGCTCCTGGGACCTCGTGGTGTTCGACTGGGACGGCACGCTGATGGATTCCACGGCGGCGATCAGCCGTGCGATCCAGGCCGCCTGCCGCGAGGTCGGCGTGCCGGAGCCCGCGACCGGGCAGGCCACCCACGTGATCGGCCTGGGATTGGTCGATGCGCTGCAGCGCGTCGCTCCCAGCCTGGACCCCTCCGACTACGAGCGCGTGGCGCGTGCCTACCGGCGGCACTATTTCGCGCATGCCGACGAACTCGTGCTGTTCGACGGCGTCGCGCCCCTGCTGCGCGAATTGCGCGAACACGGCATGCGCCTGGCGGTGGCCACCGGCAAATCCCGCGCTGGCCTGGAGCTCGCGCTCGAGCAAAGCGGGCTGCGCGGCCTGTTCGACGCCACGCGCACGGCGGACGAGACCCAGTCCAAGCCGCACCCCCGCATGCTGCTGGAACTGCTGGATGAACTGGTCGGCGACCCCCAGGGCACGCTGATGGTCGGGGACACCACCCACGATCTGCAAATGGCGCTGAACGCCGGTGTGCGATCGGTGGGCGTCAGTTACGGCGCCCATGGCGCCGAGGAATTGCGCCGTCTGCAGCCCCTGGGCGTTGCCGACTCGGTGGGGGCGTTGCGCGACATCCTGCTGGGCGTGGCAGCCCCTAAGCCCTGAGCGCCCGGCGAGCGCCCGGACTTGCTATGCTGGCGCGGGCTCCCGTCGCGCCTTTCGCGGCGCCTTAGCAGGCCGAAGCATGAACCCGAACGACAACGAACCCACCCTCGGCGCGGCGCCGTCTCCGCGTCCGGCCCCTGCGCAGCCCTCGGCCTGGGAACGCAGCGTGCTGGAGCGCCTGGTCATGGACATCGTCGCCGAGCGCAGGCGATCGAGGCGCTGGAGCGTGTTCTTCCGCCTGTGCGTGCTGGCGCTGGTGCTGGCGGCCGTGGCGGCCGCCTGGCGCGGAGGCGGCAGCAGTCCCGGGGCGGCGACCGGACCGCATGTCGCGGTGGTCGACCTGCAAGGCGAGATGTCTTCCACCAGCAACGCCAGCGCCGACAACATCGACGCCTCGCTGCGCGACGCCTTCGCCTCCCCGCAGACCCGCGCGGTGATCCTGCGCATCAACAGCCCCGGGGGCTCTCCGGTGCAGGCCAGCCGCATCAACGCCGAGATCTGGCGCCTGCGCGCGCTGCACAAGAGCATTCCCGTCTACGCGGTGTGCGACGAGGCCTGCGCCTCGGCCGCCTATTACGTCGCGGTGGCCACCGATCGCATCTACGTGAACCCGGCCAGCCTCGTGGGCTCGATCGGAGTGCTGATGAACGGTTTCGACTTCTCCGGCCTGATGGGCAAGCTGGGCATCACCCGGCGCCTGCTCACGGCCGGGTCGAACAAGGGTTTCATGGACCCCTTCACCCCGATGACTCCCCAGCAGAAGCAGTACGCGCTGGGCATGCTGGAGCAGATCCACCAGCAATTCATCGCGGCGGTGAAAAAAGGTCGCGGCGCGCGCCTGAAAGTGGACGACCAGACCTTCTCGGGCCTGGTGTGGACGGGAGAGTCGGCCGTGCAACAGGGCCTGGCCGACGGCTACGGCGACACGCGCAGCGTGGCCCGCGACGTCGTGCACGAATCCCGGCTGGTCGACTACACCCGCCATGAGAACGTGGTGGACCGCCTGGCGCAGCGCTTCGGCGCGGCCATCGGCATGGGCGCTGCCCGCGAGGCGCTGCCCGCGGACTGGTCCTGGCGCTGATTCCGGAGCCGCGCGGCGGGCTCAGCCCCGCGCGGCCAGGAAGGAGAACATGGCGGGCGCGCGCGGCGGCAGCCGATCCAGCTCGCCGCGCCACTGCGCGGCGCTGCGCGTGAGCACGAAGCCCTGCGGCGCGGTGAGCTCGCAGGCCACGCTGACGCGGGTCTCCGGGCGCAGCACATGCGCCAGCGCGTGGAGCAGCGCCGCATTGCGGTAGGGCGTCTCGATGAACATCTGGGTCTGCCGGCGCTGCGCGCTGTCGCGCTCGAGCGTCAGCAGGGCCTTGCGCCGTGCCTCCTCGGCCACCGGCAGGTAGCCATGGAAGGCGAAGCACTGGCCGTCCAGCCCCCCGGCCATCAGGGCCAGCAGCAGGCTGCTCGGGCCGACCAGGGGCAGGACCTGCAAGCCCAGTTCATGCGCCTGCGCGACCACCGTCGCGCCCGGGTCGGCCACGCAGGGAGCCCCGGCCTCCGAGAGCAGGCCCATGTCGAAGCCCCGCAGGGCGGGAGCCAGCAGGGCCCGCGCCGCCTCGGAGTCCAGCTCCTGGTGCTTGGGCAGCACGGCCAGCTGCTGCTGCTGCAGGGCAAGCTGCAGCGGGCAGACCGCATGCACCGCGCCCAGGAAGGCGCGCGCGCTCTTGGCGTTCTCGACGATCCAGTGCTGCACGCCGGCCGCCGCTTGCAGCGTGCCCAGCGGGAGCACCTGCTGCAGCGGCGTGTCGGCCACGTCCGCCAGCGGCGTGGGCACCAGCAGCAGGCGCCCGCTTCGCGCTGCAGCCGAAGCCGGACTGTCGGGCCGAGTCATGACACGCTGCCCGGCAGCAGGTCGAAGCCCCCATGCAGCAACATGTCGCACAGCGCGATCAGCGGCAGCCCGATCAGCGCGCTCGGGTCATCGCTGCGCACGCTTTGCAGCAAGGCGATGCCCAGTCCCTCGGACTTGGCGCTGCCGGCGCAGTCGTAAGGCTGCTCGGCCAGCAGATAGGCACGCAATCGCGCATCGTCCAGCTCGCGCATGCGCACCCAGGTCGGGACCTCTCGCAACTGCACCTCGCCGCGCGGGTCCACCAGGGCCACCGCGGTGTGGAACACGGCCTCGCGCCCACGCAGGCGCTGCAGCTGGCGCAGCGCCGGCTCGAAGCCCCCGGGCTTGCCCAGGATCTCGCCGTCGCAGGCGCAGACCTGGTCCGAGCCGATGACCCAGGCGGGGCCGGACACCGAGGCCACGGCCAGCGCCTTCTCGCGCGCCAGGCGCAGCGCCAGCTCGCGCGGGGGCTCGCCGGGGCGGCGGGTTTCGTCCACGCGGGGCGCCTGCACGGAGAAGGGCAGGCGCAGGCGCTGCAGCAACTCGCGCCGGTAGGTCGAGGTGGAGGCCAGGATCAGGGGGGCGGGCGCCATCGGCGCGGCCGGGTTCGCGGTGTTCGAATCCATCAATCCTTCTCGAAAAAGCGGCCTTCGATCCACGCACCCAGCAGGATGCCGCCGACCACCCACAGCAGCGGCCAGTTGCCCACGCCCAGCCCGGCCAGCGCCGGTCCCGGGCATACGCCGCTGAGCCCCCAGCCCACGCCGAACAGCGCCGAGCCCGCGAGGATGCGCCGGTTGAAGGGCGAGGGGTGCCGGGCCCAGCCCAGGCCGAACAGGGGTTGGGCGAACAGCCGCGGCAAAAGGCGATAGGCCAGCATCACCGTGCCCGCCGCGCCGCCCATGACCAGCAGCAGGCCCATGTCGTGCAGCAGCAGGAAACTCAGGATGGCCTCGGGCCGCACCATCGTGGACCAGGCCAGCCCGAAGCCGAACAGGACGCCGGCGAGCAGCGCCGACAGCATGACGGGGGCGGTACGAACATGTTTCATGATCCTGCTCCCGGGCTCAGAATCCGCCCGCCGCCCGCACCAGGTGGGCGGTGAGGATGGCGGTGGCCAGGAAGGTGCACACCGCCGCCAGCGACTGCCATTGCAGCGAGCCCAGGCCGCAGATTCCGTGTCCGGAGGTGCAACCCCCGCCCATGCGCGCCCCGAAGCCGGCGAACACCCCGCCGAGCGCCAGTTGCCAGCGCGGCACCGCGGTCACGAAAGGGTGGCCGTGCATGCCGGTCAGCAGGTAGGCAAGGCCTCCCAGGATCATGCCGGCACCGTAGAACATGCGCCAGTTCCTGGTTCCAACCAGACGTGGGCTTTGAAAGTGGGGCCAATTGCTGAACCAGGACCACACGGCGCTGTAGGCCGTGCTCACGCCGCCGATGAATCCGGTGAGGCCGAACAGCAGGCTCACTCCCAGTCCGATGACCACGCCGCCGCCCAGGAAATGGACCCAGCCGGTGGGAAAAAGGTGTGCCAGGAATTGCATGGCAATGCTCGATGCTTCGGGAAAGAGGGAATGCCGGCTCGGGATCCTGGGACAACCCGCAAGTGTAGGGCGAGGCCCGGAGTCCCGGAGCGTGCCCCGCGGGACACGCAGGCGCCCGCGCCGACGACGAGGTATTCATCGTACTCGCCCGGGTATCAATGTGCTCGGCCCGCGCGAGCAGGGATACACTTGCTTTCATGCATACGCCGGAACCGCCGTCCGACGCGGAACTGCCGCGACGCCTGAACCTGAAGGAATTCGCCCTGCGCGCCCGCGCATTGCAGGGGCATGTGGCGGTGTCCGCCTTTGCGCGACTGGCTTCCTCGCTGCATGCCGAGCCCGATGCCCTCGCCGCGCTGCGGGTGCGGTGGGAACTGCAGGGCATGGTGCGCTACGATGCCTCGGGTCAGGCGCAGCCCTTGGTACGCCTTCGGGTCGAGGCGGAGCTGCCGATGCTGTGCCAGCGCTGCCTGCAGCGCTGCTGGCATGCGGTGGACGACACCGTCGTGCTGCGCCTGGTCGACGAGGAACCCGAACTCGACGCCGAGGAACTGGAGTCCGAGGAGGAGGCCTTCTGCGCGCGCCACCCGGTGGACCTGGCCGAGCTGGTCGAGGACCAGCTGATCCTGGCCCTGCCGCTGGTGCCGATGCACGACACTTGCCCGCAGGCCTTGCCGACGCGGGTCGGCGATGCGCCGGCGCAGGAGCCGGCTTCGCCTTTCGCGGTGCTGGCGGGGCTGCGCAAGCCCAACTGATCCGGTGCCGGCCGCAAGCCCATGGGAGGGCAGGCGGGCGGCGCGGTGTACAATCACGCGATTTTTCCCCAGGGGTTTGGCCATGGCCGTTCAGCAAAACAAGAAGTCGCCGTCCAAGCGCGGCATGCATCGCTCGCACCAGCATCTGGAACAGCCGCCGGTGGCCCTCGAGCCCACCACGGGCGAGGTGCACCTGCGCCACCACATCAGCCCGAGCGGTTTCTACCGCGGGCGCAAGGTCCTGAAGACCAAAACCGAAGAGTGAAGCGACGCCTGCGGGCGCGCCCCTGCGTGGCGCGCATGGCGCGTGAGCGGTTGCCCTTGCCTGGTGCGCCCGGTGCGCCCGGTGCGCACGGGGGCGGCGCAGCCGCGCCTGCCTCGGCGGGGAGTGGCCGATCGTGAACGTCTGCCTGGCCGTTGACGTGATGGGCGGGGACCATGGTCCCGGCGAGACCCTGCCCGCCTGCCGCGCGCTGCTCGATCGTCACCCGCAGGTGCGGGTGCTGCTGGTCGGGCAGCCCGAGGCCATGCAGGAGGGCCTGCGCAAGCACGGGCTGTTCGGGCACGAACGGGCCAGCGTGGTCGCCGCCACCGAGGTCGTCGCGATGGACGACCCGGTCGAGGTCGCCCTGCGCCGCAAGAAGGACTCCTCCATGCGGCGCGCCATCGAACTGGTGAAGGACGGCACCGCGCAGGCCTGCGTGTCGGCCGGGAACACCGGCGCGCTGATGGCCGTGGCCCGCTACGTGCTGAAGACCCTTCCCGGCATCGAGCGCCCGGCCATCGCCACCTACCTGCCCAACGCCGCGGGCGGCTCCACGCTGATGCTCGATCTCGGCGCCAATGTCGATTGCGAGGCCGAGCATCTGCTGCAGTTCGCCGTCATGGGCACCGCTTTCGCCGCCGCCGGCGGGCACCCGAACCCCGGGGTCGGCCTGCTCAACATCGGCGAGGAAGCGATCAAGGGCAGCGAGATGATCAAGCGCGCCGGCGAACTGCTGCGCCAGGCCCATGCCGAGGGGAGGTTGAACTTCCTCGGCAACGTCGAGGGCGACGACATCTTCAAGGGCGGCGTGGACATCGTGGTCTGCGACGGTTTCGTCGGCAACGTGGCGCTCAAGGCCACCGAGGGCGTCGCGCGCATGCTCACCGGGATGATGCGCCAGGAGTTCACGCGCAACCTCGGCACCCGACTGCTGGCGCTGGCGGTGCTGCCGCTGTTGCACCGCTTTCGCCGCAGGGTGGATCCGCAGCGTTACAACGGCGCGGCCCTGCTGGGTCTGCGCGGTCTGGTGTTCAAGAGCCATGGATCGGCCAACGCGGTCAGCTTCGCGCACGCGCTGGAGCGAGCCTGCGAGGCCGCGCAGGGCGGCGTGGTGCAGGAGATCGAGCGCATTCTGGCCGATCTGCACCCCGGCGCCGCGCCAGCGGCCGTGGTCGCAGCGGGCCCCGCGGGCATGACCTGAAGCCTTCGCGCGACGCGTGCCCCTGCTCGCCGCGGTGCCCTGTTTCGAATTTCTCGTATCCCTCAACCGGACCGCGATTTCCATGTCGATCCATTCCCGCATTCTCGGCACCGGCAGTTATCTGCCGCCGGAGACGGTCAGCAACGACGATCTTGCCGAGCGCCTGGCGCGCGACGGCATCGAGACCAGCGACGCGTGGATCATCGAGCGCACGGGGATTCGCCAGCGGCACTTCGCCGCCGCCGGGGTGGGCAGCGTGGACCTGGGCGAGCATGCTGCACGCAGCGCGCTGCAGGACGCCGGCCTGCAGGCGCAGGACATCGACATGATCGTCGTGGCCACCTCCACGCCGGACATGATCTTCCCGTCCAACGCGGCGTTGATCCAGGGACGCCTGGGCTGCCCGGGGGGCGCCGTGTTCGATGTGCAGGCGGTATGCGCCGGCTTCATCTATGCCCTCAGCGTGGCCGACCAGTTCGTGCGCTCCGGAGCGGTGCGCCATGCGCTGGTCATCGGCACCGAGGTGTTCTCGCAGATCCTGGATTTCCGCGATCGCACCACCTGCGTGCTGTTCGGCGACGGGGCCGGCGCGGTGGTGCTGGGGCCGGGCGAGCACGGCGGCGTGCTTTCCAGCGCGCTGCACGGTGACGGGCGCCAGGCCTCGATCCTGTGCACGCCCGGGCGCATCCACGGCGGCAGGATCAGCGGCAGTCCCTTCCTGCACATGGACGGGCAGGCCGTGTTCAAGCAGGCCGTGCACGTGCTCGAGGGCGTGGCCCGCGAAGTGCTCGACAAGGCGGGCCGCACCGCCGCCGACGTGGACTGGATGGTGCCGCACCAGGCGAATATCCGCATCATGCTGCACACCGCGAAAAAGCTGGGCATTCCCGCCGAGCGCGTGGTGCAGACGGTGGCCTGGCACGGCAACACCTCCGCGGCCTCGATTCCGCTGGCCCTCGACACCGCCGTGCGCGCGGGCCAGGTGCGTCGCGGCCAGACCCTGCTGCTCGAAGCCGTGGGCGGCGGCCTGACCTGGGGCGCCGCGCTGGTCGAATTCTGACAACAACCCGCGTGGGCGCGCCGCGACGCGTGCGGGCGCAACACGCCCCGGCGCAGCCGGGACCTGCATGGGGAGGAGATTCCGCAATGAAATCATTTGCCTTCGTGTTTCCCGGCCAGGGCTCGCAGTCGGTGGGCATGCTGGACGCCGTGGCCGAGCATCCCGCGGTGCGCGAGACCCTGCGCGAGGCCTCCGACGCGCTGGGCCAGGATCTGGGCGCCCTGATGCGCCAGGGCCCCGCCGAGGAACTGAACCTGACCGCCAACACGCAGCCGGCGATGCTGGCCGCCGGCATCTCGCTGTGGCGTCTGTGGCTCGCCGAGGGCGGCCCGATGCCCACCCTGATGGCCGGCCACAGCCTGGGCGAATACACCGCGCTGGTGGCGGCTGGCGCCATCGAGTTCGCCGATGCCTTGCCGCTGGTGCGTTTTCGCGCCCAGGCGATGCAGGAGGCCGTGCCGGTGGGTGCCGGCGGCATGGCCGCCGTGCTCGGCCTGGACGATGAGGCCGTGCGCGAAACCTGCGCGCAGGCCGCTGCCGCGGCCGGCGAAGCGGTCGAGGCGGTGAATTTCAATGCGCCCGGACAGGTCGTGATCGCCGGCACCAAGGCCGCGGTCGAACGTGCCTGCGCGATGCTCAAGGAGCGTGGCGCCAAGCGCGCGCTGGCGCTGCCCGTGTCGGCTCCGTTCCACAGCAGCCTGCTGGCGCCGGCGGCGGCACGCCTGGCCGAATACCTGGCCAAGGTGCCGGTGAAGGCGCCGCGCGTTCCGGTCATCCACAACGTGGATGTAGCGCGCCATGCCGATGCGGCGGACATCCGCAGCGCGCTGGCGGCGCAGGCCGCCGGCCCCGTGCGCTGGGTCGAGTGCGTGCAGGCCCTGCGCGACGCCGGCTGCACGGACATCGTCGAATGCGGGCCGGGCAAGGTGCTCGCCGGGCTCAGCCGGCGCATCGATCCCGCCCTGCTCAGCCATGCGCTGGTCGATCTCGACAGCGCGCACACCATCAAGGGGAACTTGCAATGAACGCATCCGCAGCGCCGCTGGCCGGTCAGACCGCGCTGGTCACCGGGGCCACGCGCGGCATCGGCCAGGCCATCGCCGCGCAACTTCAGCTCATGGGCGCCTGGGTGGTGGGTACCGCCACCAGCGAGGCCGGCGCGGCACGCATCCAGGAGGCGCTGGGATCGGGCGGCCAGGGCGTGGTGCTGGACGTCAACGACGCCGCGGCGGCCGAGGCGCTGGTGGATCGCATCGTGAAGGAACGTGGCGGCCTGCAGGTGCTGGTCAACAACGCCGGCATCACCCGCGACACCCTGGCGCTGCGCATGCGCGACGAGGATTGGGCGGCGGTGATCGACACCAACCTGAGCTCGGTTTTCCGCTTGTGCCGCGCCGTGATCCGTCCGATGATGAAGCAACGCGTCGGGCGCATCGTCAACATCACCTCGGTGGTGGGGGCCAGCGGAAACCCGGGCCAGGCCAACTACGCCGCCGCCAAGGCCGGCGTGGCCGGCATGACGCGGGCGCTGGCCCAGGAACTGGGCAGCCGCAACATCACCGTCAACTGCGTGGCTCCCGGCTTCATCGATACCGACATGACGCGGGCGCTCGACGAGCAGACCACGCAGGCGCTGCTCGGGCGCATTCCCCTGGGGCGCCTGGGTCAACCGCAGGACATCGCGCATGCGGTAGGCTTCCTGGTGAGT
Source organism: Pseudomonadota bacterium (assembly GCA_021846965.1). Classification (GTDB taxonomy): domain Bacteria; phylum Pseudomonadota; class Gammaproteobacteria; order Burkholderiales; family Burkholderiaceae_C; genus Thiomonas_A. Next base: position 17,859 of record JAJZWA010000033.1, read on the forward strand.
CCGCAGGCTTCCTACGTGACGGGCTGCGAGCTGCACGTCAATGGCGGCATGTACATGTGCTGAGCATGTGCTGATTTCCCGGTGGCGACCGCTTCCCGGGTGGATAGAATTCGAAAGCCTTTTTTCTGGAGATTTACATGAGTGATATCGAACAACGCGTCAAGAAAATCATTGCCGAACAACTCGGAGTGGCCGAGGACCAGGTCACGAACGAGAAGTCCTTCGTCAATGATCTCGGCGCCGACTCGCTGGACACCGTCGAGCTGGTGATGGCGCTGGAAGATGAGTTCGGGATCGAGATTCCCGACGAGGACGCCGAGAAGATCACCACCGTTCAATTGGCGGTCGACTACGCCAAGCAGCACCAAAAGGGCTGAGAAGTTGTGAACCCACCCGCCATGCCCGCGCCTGCGGGGTGGCGGGGCGCGCCGGCTGCTCGCGGGGCCCGGCCGCTGCGACGTGACGACCTGGAGCGTCGCGAACCCCGTGTTTTCCCTTATCGTTCCGCTGGATTTCCCGTTTCACCTGGTTGCCTGCCATGACTCTGCGCCGTCGCATCGCCATCACCGGTCTCGGAATCGTCTCCCCCGTGGGTAACACGGTGCAGACGGCCTGGGACAACCTGGTCGCCGGCAGGTCCGGGATCGGTCCGATCACCAAGTTCGACGCATCCACCTTCGCCGCGCGCTTCGCCGGCGAGGTGCGCGACTTCGACATCGGGGAGTACATCCCGGTGAAGGAGGCGCGTCACATGGACACCTTCATCCACTACGGGCTGGCCGCGTCCATGCAGGCCGTGCGCGACAGTGGGCTGGAGGCCGCGACCGGTGTCGATCCGGAGCGCATCGGCGTGATGGTCGGCTCCGGCATCGGCGGCCTGCCCATGATCGAGCAGACCTACCAGGACTTCATCGATCGGGGCGCGCGCCGTATCTCGCCCTTTTTCGTGCCTTCGTCGATCATCAACATGATCTCGGGGCATCTGTCCATCCAGTACGGTTTCACCGGCCCGAACCTGTCGGTGGTCACCGCCTGCACGACGGGCCTGCATGCCATCGGCCTGGCCGCGCGACTCATCGAATGCGGGGATGCCGACGCGATGGTGGCCGGCGGCGCCGAGGCCACCGTGTGCCCGCTGGGCATCGGGGGCTTCGCCTCGGCGCGCGCGTTGTCCACGCGCAATGATGATCCCGCGGCCGCCAGCCGCCCCTGGGACAAGGACCGGGACGGCTTCGTGCTGGGCGAGGGCGCCGGCGTCATGGTGCTGGAGGACTGGGAGCTCGCGACGCGACGCGGCGCGCGCATCTACGCCGAGCTGGTCGGCTTCGGCATGAGCGCCGACGCCTTCCACGTCACGGCACCCAATGTCGACGGCCCGCGCAAGTGCATGCAGGCCGCGCTGGCCAATGCCGGCGTGGCCGCCGACCGCGTGCGGTACCTCAATGCCCACGGCACCTCGACCCCGCTGGGCGACAAGAACGAGAGCGATGCCATCAAGGCCGCCTTCGGCTCGCATGCGAAGGAGCTGGTGGTCAGTTCCACCAAGTCGATGACCGGGCACCTGCTGGGTGGAGCCGGGGGCGTGGAGAGCCTGTTCACGGTGCTGGCGCTGCACCACCAGGTCGCGCCGCCCACCATCAACCTGCAGAACCAGGACCCCGAGTGCGACCTGGACTATTGCGCCAATACCGCCCGCGAAATGCCCATCGAGTACGCGCTGAAGAACAACTTCGGCTTCGGCGGCACCAACGGTTCGCTGGTGTTCCGTCGCGTCTGAGGCCAGCAGCGGCCAGCCATGCAGCCCGCCGCCCCCCTGCATGTTCGCGTCGAGCGCTTCAGTCGCTGGCACGCGCTGCTGATCGTCTTCGACCTCGCGGTCGCACTGGCCGGAGTCTGGAACGCCTGGCGCTGGTGGGACGCGGGCGACGCGCTGGACTTCCCGGTCATGGCCGGCTTGTCGCTGGGCGTGTTCCTGATGGTGCTGACGGCGCAGGTTCCCTACTGGAAGATCCGCAGCTTCACCCTCAGCCATGGAGCCCAGGGCTGGCAGCTGCAGCAGGAGCGTCGTCAGCGCCGCCTGGCCCATGTGCGCGCGCTCAGCCTGCCGGGCCTGCTCCTGGTGCTGGGCCTGAGCGATCGCGGCCGCGAGGTGCTCCCCGTGCCCTCGGACATTGCACCCGCTGTCTGGCGGGAATTGCGCACACGCCTGGCCCTTTAACGCGGCCGGGGTTGTAATACCGGTTCGGCAAGCTGGAGTCCCCGCCGGGCGCCCGGACGGGGGCCGGGGGGCGTGTGCTGCCGCGGCGTGACTCGACGTTCGCTGCCCGTAGCCGCGGGCCTCGCTCCTCCCCCAAGCCCTCGTGCACGACCGATCCGATCAGGCGCTGGTCCAGCGTGTCCAGAATGGCGACCAGCAAGCCTTCGCATTGCTCGTGGCCAAGTACCAGCGGCGCATCTTTCGCCTGATCTCGCGTTTCGTCGGTGACCCCGCCACCGCGGAAGACATCGCGCAGGAGACCTTCCTGCGGGCTTACCGCGCCATCGGGAATTTCCGCGGCGACAGCCAGTTCTACACCTGGCTGTATCGCATCGCGGTCAACACCGCGAAGCGAAGCGCCCTGTCAGGCGCGCGGAGTCCCGTTTTGCCGGAAAGCGTGAAATCTTCGGAGCAGGACGAAACTTTTCCAAGACAGGAGCAACTAAGCAGTATGGACACGCCGGAAGCGGTGATGGCCAGCCGCGAGCTGGTCCGCGCCGTGAACGCGGCCATGGAGGAGTTGCCCGAGGAATTGCGCAGCGCCATCGTGCTGCGCGAGATCGAGGGCATGAGTTACGACGAGATTTCGCAGATGCTGGGCTGCCCGGTCGGTACCGTGCGCTCGCGCATCTTCCGGGCGCGCGAGGCCATCGCGCGCCGATTGCGCCCGCTGCTGGGCACGCGCACGGACGAGCGCTGGTAGGCGCCGCTGGCGCGATGGACGAGCTTCAAGGGGGCGAGGGGTCACGAGATGGACGACGATGCAGCCGCCGGGCGCCGGCCCGGCCGCGGTGAACACGCCGCCGGTGCGCACGCGCACGCGCAGGCTCGCGCGCAGGCGGAGCCAGGTGAGGCCTCCGAGCCCGGTGCCGGGCTTCATCCCGAGGCCCGTTCCGATGCGCTGCGCGGTTCCGATGCGTTGCGCGGTTCCGATGCGTTACGCGGTTCCGATGCGTGGCGCCTGCGCGAGCGGGTCTCGGCCTGGATGGACGCCGAGGACCCACCCGGCGGCCACGGCACGGACTGGGCGCAACTGGTGCAGGACCCCGAGGCGCGCGCCGCATGGCTGCGCTATCACCAGGTGGGCGACTGGCTGCGGTCGGCCGATCTGCATGGCGGCTTCGATGAAGCCGCCTTCCTGCGCCGTTTCAGCGAGCGCCTGCGCGCCGAGCCGGTGCAGTTCGCGCCCGGGGCGCAAGGCCCCCGGCGGGCTTCTCCCTGGGTGCGCCTGAGCCCCTGGGCCGGTGCCCTGGGCGTCGCGGTCGCCGGCCTTGCCACGGTCGTGCTGGTCGGAGCTCTGTTGCCGCAGCACAGCGCGCCCTGGAAAGGCGGCGCGTCCAGGGTGGTGCAGGGCCCCACGGCGCCCCGCGGCGCCTGGGCCCTGGGCGCCGCGCCTTCCGGGGCCGGCAGGGGCGTGCTGCGGGTGAGCGCCGCGGGCGGCGCCGGCGAGCACAGGCCCCGTGGCGGGCGGCTCGCGCAGACCACCTGCCTGCCCCCGCAGCACCCGCGCGAAGCCTCGCGCCTGCACGCCCTGCGCTGAAACCCGGGCTGCGGTGCCCGCGGGCACGCTATGCTCGCGCCTGGTTGTCGAGGCCAGGCTTGCTCGGCGGCCACGAACGGGCCTCGTGCCCGCCAGGGCGCATGTCGCCCCGCCCTTCGCTGGAGAGCCACTCGTGAACCTCGCAAGGCCCGTCGCACGCAGCCTCATGCGCCTCGGTGCAGCCCTGTTGCCGCTCCTGTCGGCCGCTTGCATCGGTCTGCCGGCGCAGGCTGCCGCTTCCGCGCCGCAGGCTTCCGCGCCGCAGGCTTCCGCCGCGGCCGCCTTCGGGACGAGCGCGGCCGCGCCGGCATCCGCGGCGCCCCTGGTCGTGGGCCTGCCCGACTTCACACGCCTGGTGCGCCAGGTCGGTCCCGCGGTGGTGAACATCCGCACCTACACCCGTGCGCCCGACCAGAGCGCGCGCCAGGACGAGCAGACCCGCGAGTTCCTGCGACGCTTCTTCGGCATTCCGCTGCCGCCTGGGGACAACGGCGGCTCGACCCAGGTTCCCGACGAAGAACGTCCGGTGGGGGTCGGCTCGGGCTTCATCCTCGCTTCCAACGGCTATGTGCTGACCAATGCCCATGTCGTGGATGGCGCCGATCGCATCGTCGTGACCCTGACCGATCACCGCGAGTTCACCGCGCGACTGGTCGGCGCCGACGCACGCACCGACGTGGCGCTGCTGAGGATCGACGCCACCGGCTTGCCGGCCGTGCGCATCGGGGATTCCAGCCGGCTGCAGGTCGGCGAATGGGTGGTGGCCATCGGATCGCCCTTCGGGCTGGACAACACGGTCACCGCCGGCATCGTCAGCGCCAAATCGCGCGACACCGGCGACTACACGCCGCTGATCCAGACCGATGTGGCCGTCAACCCGGGCAACTCGGGCGGGCCTCTGATCGACATGCATGGACGCGTGGTCGGCATGAACTCGCAGATCTACAGCCGCACCGGCGGATTCATGGGCATCTCTTTCGCGGTGCCCATCGACCAGGCCATGGCGGTGGCCGAACAGCTCAAGACCAGCGGCCACGTGGTGCGCGGGAAGATCGGTGTGGTCATCGATGGCGTGAGCCGCCAGCTGGCGCAGGCCCTGGGGCTGGGCACCGAGCGGGGCGCGCTGGTCAGCGCGGTCGAGAAGGGCGGCTCGGCGGACCTTGCCGGAGTGCGGCCCGGGGACATCATCACGGCGATCGACGGGCACCAGGTCCAGCGCTCCAGCGACCTGCCGCGCCTGGTCGGCGCGATCCGCCCGGGTACGCGCGTGCCGCTGGAGCTGTTCCGCAGGGGCAGCACGATGCGCCTGCGGGTGACCGTGGGTTCCTGGAGCGACAAGGCCCCCGCGCCCCCGCCGAGCCGGCCCTCGGCGGCCGCCCGCAGTCCCCTGGGGGTCGGCGTGGTCGACCTCAACCACGAGCAGCTCGCGCAGCTCGGGCTGAGCGGCGGGGTGCTGGTCGAGAGCGTCGATTCCTACGGCTCGGCCGCGGGCCTGCGCGTGGGCGACGTGCTGGAGGCCCTGAACGATTCGGGGCTGCGCACGGCCTCCGAATTCGTCGCGCAGGTCGCGCGGCTGCCGAGGGACAAGGCCGCGGCGCTGCTGGTGCGGCGTGGCGGCAGCGCCACCTACCTGCTGGTGCATCCGCGCAAGGTTTCGGAATAAAATTTGTTTTAGGTCGGTTAAAGCGGGAATTATTTTGTAATATTGGAGCTGAATCCGGATTTCAATTGCTATTTGATCCTGGAAGCCGCAATGCTGTTCCCGGCAACCCTTGATCGGCCGGCCGCGCGCCGCTGGCCGGGTCGGCCGGCGGGCTTAAAATGGAGGCCCAACAAGCAGTTGCCAAACAATTTTGTTGGTAGGCGCGACGCGAATGGCCGCGCCTTTTTTTTGTCTCGACGCCGCCTCCCTCCAGGCGGCCGCGCCCCGGGCCCGCCAGGGGCGGGCCTGATCCCTGTTCCCGCGCATGCAACGGATTCGCAACTTCTCCATCATCGCCCACATCGACCATGGCAAGTCCACCCTGGCCGACCGACTGATCCAGCGCTGCGGGGGACTGTCGGACCGGGAGATGGAGAGCCAGGTGCTCGACTCGATGGACCTGGAGCGCGAGCGCGGCATCACCATCAAGGCGCAGACCGCCGCGCTGAGCTACCGGGCGCGCGACGGCCAGAACTACCAGCTCAACCTCATCGACACCCCCGGGCACGTCGACTTCAGCTACGAGGTCAGTCGCTCGCTGTCGGCCTGCGAGGGCGCACTGCTGGTGGTCGATGCCAGCCAGGGCGTGGAGGCGCAGACGGTGGCGAACTGCTACACCGCCATCGAACTGGGGGTCGAGGTGGTTCCGGTGCTCAACAAGATGGATCTGCCGCAGGCCGATCCGGATGGAGCGCGCCAGGAAATCGAGGACGTCATCGGCATCGACGCCTCCGAGGCCCTGCTGGCCAGCGCCAAGACGGGCATGGGCATCGACGAGATCCTCGAAGCCGTGATCGCGCGCATTCCGCCGCCCAAGGGCGACCCCGATGCGCCGCTCAAGGCCCTGATCATCGACTCCTGGTACGACAGCTATGTCGGCGTCGTGATGCTGGTGCGGGTGTTCGACGGCGTGCTGCGGGTGCGTGACCGCATCCAGCTCATGGCCACCGGCGCGCAGTACGGCTGCGAGCAGCTCGGCGTGTTCACGCCCAAGTCGGTGGCGCGCGAACAGCTGGGCGCGGGCGAGGTGGGCTTTGTCATCGCCGGCATCAAGGAGCTCAAGGCCGCGCGCGTGGGCGACACGCTGACCGTGGCCTCTCGCCCCGCGGCCCAGGCGCTGCCGGGTTTCAAGGAAGTCCAGCCCCAGGTGTTCGCCGGGCTGTACCCGGTGGAGGCCAACCAGTACGACGCGTTGCGCGATGCCTTGCAGAAACTGCAGCTCAACGACGCCGCGCTGCGCTTCGAGCCCGAGGTGTCCTCGGCCCTGGGATTCGGCTTCCGCTGCGGGTTCCTCGGTCTGCTGCACATGGACATCGTGCAGGAGCGCCTGGAGCGCGAATACGACATGGACCTGATCACCACCGCCCCCTCGGTGGTGTACCAGGTGCGATTGCGCGACGGCAGCACGGTGACCGTGGACAACCCGTCGAAGATGCCCGAGGTCGGGCGCATCGACACCATCCTGGAGCCCATCGTCACGGTCAAGCTGTTCATGCCGCAGGAGTACGTGGGTGCGGTCATGACCCTGAGCAACGCCAAGCGCGGCGTGCAGACCAACATGTCCTACATGGGGCGCCAGGTCCAGCTCAGTTACGAGATGCCCCTGGCGGAAATCGTGCTGGACTTCTTCGACAAGCTCAAGTCCATCTCGCGCGGCTATGCGTCGATGGACTACAGCTTCCTCGAATACCGTGCCGCTGACGTGGTGAAGGTGGACATGCTGATCAACGGCGAGCGGGTCGACGCCCTGTCGCTGATCGTGCACCGTTCGCAGAGCCAGTACCGGGGGCGCGAGGTGGCGGCCAAGATGCGCGAGCTCATCCCGCGCCAGATGTTCGACGTCGCGATCCAGGCCGCGATCGGGGCCAACATCATCGCGCGTGAGACAATCAAGGCCATGCGCAAGAACGTGCTGGCCAAGTGCTACGGGGGAGATATCACCCGCAAGCGCAAGCTGCTCGAGAAGCAGAAGGCCGGCAAGAAGCGCATGAAACAGATCGGCACCGTCGAGGTGCCCCAGGAGGCCTTCCTGGCCATTCTCAAGGTCGAGGACTGAGTTTCCCCGGCCGAAGTTCCAGCCCCAGCCCCAGCCCCTTTCGCTCCATGGAAGAACCGGCCGTCAATTTCACCCTCCTGTTGTTCGTGCTGCTGGTGGTCACCGGCCTGTTCTGGATCGCCGAGCGCCTGCGCTTCGCACGCCAGCGCGTCGACGCCGCCGAGTCCGCGACCTCGGCGCTGCGCCGGCGTCGCGACGAACTGCGGGCGCAGGGCATCACGCCCGATGACTCGCTCAGCGACGAGAACATCCAGGCCACGCGCGCCAGGCTGCTGCGCCAGCCCTGGTGGCTGGAATGGACGGCGGGCCTGTTCCCGGTGATCGCCTTCGTGTTCGTGCTGCGCTCCTTCGTGGCCGAGCCTTTCAAGATTCCCTCCGGATCCATGGAGCCCACGCTGGTGCCGGGCGACCTGATCCTGGTGAACAAGTTCCTCTACGGGCTGCGCCTGCCCCTGGGCCATGAGCGCCTGACCCCGGGGCGCGCGCCCCGGCGCGGCGACGTCATCGTGTTCCGCCTGCCCAAGGACCCGTCGATCGACTACATCAAGCGCATCGTCGGGCTGCCGGGAGATACGGTGTCCTATGAGAACAAGCAGTTGGTGATCGACGGCAAGCCCATCGGCGAGAAGGCCGACGGCCAATGGTTCGACCCGTCCACCATGGCCTATTACCAGCAGTATCGCGAGAACCTGGACGGGGCGGAGCACCGCATCCTGATCAACCCGCAGGCGCCGCCCTACGTGATCGGTGGGCCGGACAACTTTCCCCATCGCGACGCATGTCATTATGATTCGCAAGGTTTCGTCTGCAAGGTTCCCGCAGGAATGTACTTCGTGATGGGCGATAACCGCGATAATTCACTAGATTCCCGCTACTGGGGATTCGTGCCCGCGCGCAACATCGCTGGCAAGGCGTTTTTCGTGTGGATGAACTTCGGTGGCCTGAAGAACATCGGGCCGATTCATTGACCTGCTGACAGCATCGATGGGATTTGCGGTATGAGCCACGCGCAACGTCAACGCGGCATCACGCTGATCGGGCTGCTGTTCTGGGGGGCGATCATCGCCCTCCTGATCGTGCTCGGCCTGCAGATCGTGCCGGACTGGCAGGAATCGGTGTCGATCCAGCATGCCGTGGATCAGGCCGCGAAGGCCGGGCCCACGGTCGGGGACATCCGCACCAAGTTCGACAAGATGGCCGAGGTCGACTACATCAGCTCGATCAACGGCAAGGACCTGCAGATCACCAAGGTCAACGGCAACATCGTGGTCTCCTACGCCTACCAGAAGGAGATCCACCTGGTCGGCCCGGCCTATCTCCTGCTCAAGTTCGCCGGGAAATCGCGTTGACGGAGCGCCCGAGGCGGTGAACGCCCTGGAACAACTGCAGGCGCGCCTGCAGTATCGTTTTCGCGATGCTGCGCTGCTGCGCCAGGCGCTGACCCATCGCAGCCACGGCTCGGACAACAACGAGCGCCTGGAATTCCTGGGCGACGCCGCGCTGAACCTGCTGATCGCCTCGCTGCTGTATGCCGACGGCCAGGCCGACGAAGGGCATTTGTCGTACTGGCGCGCCGCGCTGGTGCGCGAGGCCACGCTGGCCGACCTGGCGCGTGAGGCGGGCCTGGGCGAGCTGCTGCTGCTGGGGGAGGGCGAGCAGCGCAGCGGGGGGCGTCGCCGGCACTCCATCCTGGCTGACGCGCTGGAGGCGCTGATCGGCGCCGTCTATCTCGACGGCGGCATCGAGGCCGCGGCCGCACTGGTGCGCCGCCTGTACGGCGAGCGCCTGCTGCACCTGGACCTGCGCGCCAGTGCCAAGGATGCCAAGACCACCTTGCAGGAGATGCTGCAGGGGCGCAAGATGCAACTGCCGGCCTATCGCGTGCAGGAAACCAGTGGGCCGCCGCATGCCCAGCATTTCGTCGTGCAATGCGAGGTGGCCGAGCTCGGCGTGCAAAGCAGCGGCGAGGGCCCCAGCCGGCGCGCCGCGGAGCAGCAGGCCGCGCAATCGATGATCGAGCAGCTGCGAGCCGGCTCCGTGCCGTCGTGGCCCCAGCCCGTCGCCAAGCCATGACACAGCCTTCCAGCGAGCCTTCCCCCGAGACTTCCACCCGGACTGCGAGCGGATCCGCGGGCGAGCACGAGGCGCAGCAACGCTTCGGAACCATCGCCATCGTCGGGCGCCCCAACGTGGGCAAGTCGACCCTGCTCAACGCGCTGGTGGGCCAGAAGATCAGCATCACCTCGGACAAGGCGCAGACCACGCGTCACCGGCTGCTCGGGCTGCGTACCGAGGGCAGCGCGCAGTTCGCCTTCGTCGACACGCCGGGTTTCCAGCTGCGCCATACGCGCGCGCTCAACCGCGCGCTCAACCGCACGGTGCGCGGTGCGCTTTCCGACGTGGACATCGTGCTCTGGGTGGTCGAGGCCGGCACCTGGGGTCCCGAGGACGAGCTCGTGGGGCAGCTGCTGCCCAAGGGCCGGCCGGTGATCCTGGTGGCCAACAAGCTCGATCGCATCCGCGGCCGGGAGAAGCTGCTTCCCTGGCTGGCCGAGCGCGGCAAGGATGCTCGCCTGACCGAGATCGTGCCGCTGTCGGCGCGCCGGCACGCCGATGCGCAGCGCCTGCTGGACATCCTGGCGCGTCACCTGCCGCAAGGTCCCTGGGGCTTCGATGCCGATGCGCTGACCGACCGGGGCGAGCGATTTCTGGCGGCCGAGATCCTGCGCGAGAAGTTGTTCCGGCTCACCGGCGACGAGCTGCCCTACAGCAGCACGGTGGTGATCGACCGTTTCCAGCTCGACGGCAGGCTGCGGCGCATCGCCGCCAGCATCGTGGTGGAGCGCGACAGCCACAAGGCGATGGTCATCGGCGGAGGCGGCGCCCTCGTGCGTCGCCTGTCCACCGAGGCCAGGCAGGACATGGAAAAGCTGTTCGACGCGCCGGTGTTCCTCGAGGTGTGGGTCAAGACCCGTTCCGGCTGGGCCGACGACCAGGCCGCGGTGCGCGCCTACGGCTACGAGGAATGAACTCCTAGACGTGGAACGCCCCGAGCCCCGCAGGCGGCCGGCCCGGCGCATCGAGCGCACGCACGACGAGCCGGCCTTCGTGCTGCACGCGCACCCCTGGCGCGAGAGCAGTCTGATCCTGGACGTGTTCAGCCGCCATCACGGCCGCCTGCCCCTGGTGGCCAAGGGGGCCAAGCGCCCGCACTCCCAGCTTCGCACGGTGCTGCTCGGCTTCGCGCCTTTCGCCGCCTCCTGGAGCGGGCAGGGGGAGGTGCGCACCCTGACCCGCGCCGAATGGACCGGCGGCGTGCCTCCGCTGGCCGGCCTGCCCCTGATGTGCGGCTTTTATTTCAACGAGCTGCTCATGCGCCTGCTGCCGCGGGAAGATCCGCACGAGGCCCTGTTCGACGCCTACCTGCAGGCCCTCACCCGGCTGGGCGAGGGCGCCGGCGCGGGCGCCGGTGCCGCCGGGCCCTGGGGGCCTCTGTATGCCTCGCGCCAGCAGGTCGAGCCGCTGCTGCGGGGATTCGAGATGGAATTGTTGCGCGAGCTGGGCCACCTGCCCGAGCTGCACCTGCTCAGCACCAGCGGCGAGCCCGTGCGCGAGCAGGGGATGTACCGGGTCGATCCGCAGCGCGGCGTGCTCGAGCACGGCGGCGACGAGGCTGCCGCGGCGATTTCCGGGGCGCAGTTGCTGGCCATCGCCGATGCCCGCTGGGAGCAGCCCGGGGCCTTGCGCGGTGCCAAGACGCTGATGCGCGAGTTGCTTGGCTATCATCTGGGGACCCAGCCGCTGCGCACGCGCCAGCTGCTGATCGACCTCCATCAACTATGAACCCCCTCGTCGAACCGGCTCCCCGCGGCCCCCTGCTGGGGGTCAACATCGACCATGTCGCCACCTTGCGCAACGCTCGCGGCGGCGCATTCCCGGATCCGGTGGAGGCCGCGCTGCACGCCCTGCGCGGCGGCGCCGACATCATCACCTTCCACCTGCGCGAGGATCGACGCCATATTCGCGACGAGGACGTCGAGCGGTTGCGCGAGCAGCTGCGCGCCCCCCTGAACTTCGAATCCGCCGTGACCGGCGACATGCTCGACATCATCGAGCGGGTTCGCCCGCGCATGGCCTGCCTGGTGCCCGAACGGCGCCAGGAGGTCACGACCGAGGGCGGCCTGGACGTGCGCGGGCAGCTCGGGCGCGTGCGCGAGGCCTGCCAGCGCCTGGCCGCCATCGATTGCCGCGTGTCGCTGTTCATCGAGGCGGATCCGGCGCAGATCGACGCCGCCGTGCAATGCGGCGCTCCGTGCATCGAGCTGCACACGGGGGCCTACGCGAACGCCGTCGAGGCCGGTGACGAAGCAGGCGCGCAGCGCCAGCTCCAGCGGATCCGCGAAGCCATGGCGCGCGCGCGCGCCGCCGGGCTCCAGACCAACGCCGGCCATGGGCTGACGCTGCGCAGCACCCCGGTGCTGGCCGCCATGCCCTCGGTGCGCGAGCTGCACATCGGCCACGCGCTGGTCGGGCACGCGCTGTTCGTCGGCATGGAACAGTCGGTGCGCGACTTCAAGGCCTGCATCGAAGGCGCGGCGGCGCGGCCGGCCGCATGAGCGCCAGCCTGTACGGCGTCGGCACCGACGTGTGCGACCTGCGGCGCATCGCGCAGGCCTGCTCGCGCCATGGCGAGCGCTTCGCGCGGCGCATCCTGGGGCCTGCCGAGCAGGCCGTGTTCGCGGCCCGCCAGGCGCGCTCGGCGGCGCGGGGCATCGCCTATCTGGGCACCCGGTTCGCGGCCAAGGAAGCCTTGTCCAAGGCCCTCGGGCTGGGCCTGCACATGCCCATGAGCTGGCAGGCCTGCGAGATCCTCAACGCTCCCGGCGGACGCCCGCACATCACCCTGCATGGCGCGCTGGCCGCCTGGTGCGAGCAGCGCGAGCTCGGCCTGCACGTCAGCATCAGCGACGAGACGGACACCGCGGTGGCCTTCGTCGTCGCCGAGATCCTTGGTCCCACGCGGAATCCCCGGTCATGAAGCTTGCCCACGCCCCCTTGTTCATCGACGTCGCAGGAACCGAGCTGAGCTCGCGCGAGCGCAAGCGCCTGCGCGATCCGCTGGTCGGTGGCGTGATCCTGTTCGCGCGCAACTGGGAGTCGCGCCGCCAGCTGGTCGCCTTGACGGCGCAGATCAAGGCCGCGCGTGCCGACCTGATCATCGCCGTGGATCACGAAGGCGGGCGCGTGCAACGCTTTCGCAGCGATGGTTTCACCGTGCTGCCACCCATGGCCTCGCTGGGGCGCCTGTGGATGCGCGAGCCCCTGCGCGCGGTGCAGGCGGCCGCTGCCTTCGGGCGCGTGCTCGGCGCGGAACTGCGCGCCTGCGGCGTCGAGCTGAGTTTCACCCCGGTGGTGGACCTGGACTGGGGCCGCTCGCAAGTCATCGGCGAGCGCGCGCTGCATGCCGATGCGCGGGTCGTGGCCCTGCTGGCGCAGGCCTTGATGGCCGGACTGCAGGCCGTGGGGCTGGCGCACTGCCTGAAGCATTTCCCCGGGCATGGCTGGGCCGAGGCCGATTCGCACCTCGCCCTGCCGGTGGACCGGCGCGCCCTGGCGCGCGTGCTCGAGGCCGATGCCGCTCCCTACGGCTGGTTGCGTCACAGTGCACGCGCGGTGATGCCGGCGCATGTCGTCTACCCGCGCGTGGATGCCGTCCCGGCGGGGTTCAGCCGGCGCTGGCTGCAGGAAGTGCTGCGCGAGCGCCTGGGCTTTCAGGGAGCCATCATCAGCGACGACCTGACCATGCAGGGTGCACGGGAGGTCGCCGGCGACACCGTCGAGGCCTTGCTGCTGGCCCTGGGCGCGGGCTGCGACATGGCGCTGGTGTGCAATCTGGCCCCGGTGGACGGTGGCGCGCCGCTGGACGCCTGCATGGCGGGGCTGCGCGAGGCCGAGCGCAAGGGAACGTGGCAGCCCGATGCCCTGGGGGCGTCTCGACGCGCCGCGCTGCTGGCCACGCAGGCCCCGCTGGGCTGGGACGACCTCATGCTCGACGCCGGCTACGTGGCCGCTCTCGACGACCTCGCGGCGCTGGCCTGAAGGCCTCGCGCCACCTGCGCGATCAAGGGTAGAACAGATAGACCGTGTACGAGGCCGCCTGGCCGTCGTGCAGCGCCAGGTCGAGGCGGATGTGCAGCCTGGCCGAGGAGCCGAGACCGGCCAGCAGGCTCGAGCGGACCTGGCGCTCATCCATTCCCAGGGCGCGCAGGTACTGCTCGGGCGCGATCACCTTGCGTGCCAGCAGGTGGTCCTCGTCCCCGCCCGAAGTCAGGCTGAGTTGAAGCCAGGGATAGGCGACGGCGTGCGCGCCCCGATTGTGGAGCGACACCTCCAGATGCAGGTGGGAGGGGCCATTCGGGGACATCGAGGAAGCATCGATGACCAGATCCTGCGGGCGCCTGGGCGGCGCGAGGCGGCATCCGGCCGCTTCGCACAGGGCCGTCAGCAAGGGGCGCGACGCGGGCCAGCGCTGTGCCAGCGAGTCGCGCCAGATCCAGGCCGCCTGCGTGGCGCCGGCCAGCACCAGCAGCACCGAAACCAGGCCCAGCAGCGCCCGCACCCAGGGCCGGGACCAACGCTCCCGGCGCCTGGCCTGGCGCACGAAGTCCGGCTCGAATCCGGGGTCGAATCCGGGCTCGACGCGCCCGTCGAGCGCCTGCCCCGCGAGCGCCGCTGACTGGGCATGTTCGTCAGCGGCCGCGGCCTCGAGGGCATGCTCGGCTGGCCCGTCGCTGGCCGGTTCCTCGTCCTCGGCCGTGGCGGGCAGCGCATGCGCCGGCAGGGTCGGCGGGTAGTCGCTGGCATCCTGCGGCGCCGGCGCGGGCATCACCGAGGAGCCGGCAGCATGCTCGCCGTCCCCATCCTCGGCCTCGAGCCAGGCCCTGTCGGCCAGTCCCGCCAGGATCGAGGCGTCCGACGCGGCCACGGGAAGCTCGGGCTCCGCGGCGCCCGGCTCGCCGCCATCGGGCTCGGAGTCGACCACGTCGACGCCATGGAAATCGCCGAGATCATCCAGCCAGCGTTCCCCGCCCGGGGCATCCGACCAGGCAGGCTCATGGCCCGGCCCCTCGTGCGCGAGCCCGGGCGGGCCCTCGGAGGGGAGTTCGGAGGGAACTTCGGAAGGCAGCTCGGGCGGTATCTCGGGCGGAAGCTCGGGCGGAACCTCGGGCGGAACCTCGGGCGGAACTTCGGGCGGAACCTCGGGCGGAACCTCGGGCGGAACTTCGGGCGGAACCTCGGGCGGAACCTCGGGCGGAACCTCAGGCGGAACCTCGGGCGGAACCTCAGGCGGAACCTCAGGCGGAACCTCAGGCGGAACCTCAGGCGGAACCTCGGGCGGAACCTCGGGCGGAACCTCAGGCGGAACCTCGGACGGAACCTCGGGCGGAACCTGCGCCGTGCCTTGCGGGCCGGGAGTCGCGGGGGCCTCGAATTCGAATTGCGCGGCGGCCGCGTCGAAGGCCTGGCCGCAGCGTCCGCAGCGCACCCATCCGCCGCTGAGCAGCAATTGGTCGCGTACCAGCCGGAAGGCGGTGCCGCAAGTCGGACAGCGGGTGGCGAGGGGCATCGCCGCAGTATAAGAAGCCGCGCTTCCCGTCAGCCGTGCACGGGGCCCGCCAGACAGACCCAGCCGTCGAACTCCGCCCAGGTGCTCAGGCTCGCATGCGGCGCGTAGACCTGGATCAGTTCCTCGGCCTGGCGCTCCAGGATGCCCGACAGCACCAGCTGGCCGCCCGGGCGCGCGCGCCCGGCCAGCACCGGAGCGAGCAGGCGCAAGGGGGAGGCGAGGATGTTGGCCACCACCAGGTCGTAGCGTTGTCCTGGAAGTTCATCGACATGGCATACATGGCGCAGCTGCAGGCCGTTGGCCTGTGCGTTCAGGCGCGTGGCCTGCACGGCGTCCGGATCGATGTCCACGGCATCCACGGCCTCGGCGCCCAGCAGGGCGGCCCCCAGCGCCAGGATGCCCGAGCCGCAGCCATAATCCAGCACCTGCAGGCCGCCCAGCGGCGCGCGCCGCAACAGCCAGCGCAGGCACAGCTGGGTGGTCGGATGGGTGCCGGTGCCGAAGGCCAGCCCGGGATCCAGGCGCAGCACCATCGGCGCGCCGGCCGGCGTTTCGTGCCAGCTCGGAACGATCCACAGGCGCTCATCGATGCACACCGGCTGGAACTGCGCCTGGGTCAGGCGCACCCAGTCCTGCTCGGCCACTTCCTGCTGGCGCACGCCCTGCAGGTCCGGCAGCACGCCTTCGGCCAGAAGCCCCAGCAGCGCGGCGTCCGCGCCGGCCTCGTCGGAGAACAGCGCGCGCACCAGATTGTCCTTCCAGGCCGCCGCCGGTTGCGCCATGCCAGGTTCGCCGAACAAGGCGCGCTCGTGTTCCGAGCCCGCCAGGCGGTCCTCCACGTCCACGCTCAGCGCGCCCAGATCCAGCAGCGCGTCCGACAGACGAAGCGCCAGTTCCTGTTCGGCGGCAATCAGGATTTCACGGTAGGGCATGTGCGCTTCGCCGCGGCTCAGGCCTGGCGCGCGGCCATGTATTCCTCGAGATAGTGGATGTTGGTGCCACCTTCGATGAAGCGCGCGTCCACGAGCAGTTCGCGGTGCAGGGGAATGTTGGTCGCGATGCCGTCCACCACCATTTCCGACAGGGCCGTGCGCATGCGCGCCAGGGCCTGTTCGCGCGTGGCGCCGTGCACGATGATCTTGGCGATCATCGAGTCGTAGTTGGGCGGCACGAAATAACCGCTGTAGACATGCGAGTCCACGCGCACCCCCGGCCCCCCGGGCACGTGCCAGGTGGTGATGCGGCCCGGGCTGGGGGTGAAGCGCACCGGATCCTCGGCATTCACGCGGCACTCGATGGCGTGCCCGTTGCACTGGATCTGGCGCTGCTTGACGGTCAGCGGCTCGCCGGCGGCGATGAGAATCTGCTGCACCACGATGTCGATGCCGGCGGTCAGCTCCGTCACGGGGTGCTCGACCTGCACGCGGGTGTTCATCTCGATGAAATAGAACTCCCCGTCCTCGTAGAGGAATTCGAAGGTGCCCGCGCCGCGGTAGCCGATCTTGCGACAGGCGTCGGCACAGCGCGAACCGATGCGCTCGATCAGGCGTCGCGAGATGCCGGGAGCCGGCGCCTCCTCGAGGATCTTCTGGTGTCTGCGCTGCATGGAGCAGTCGCGTTCGCCCAGCCACAGCGCATTGCCGTGCTCGTCGGCCAGCACCTGGATCTCGATGTGCCGTGGGTTGGTGAGGAACTTCTCCATGTACACGGCGGCGTTGCCGAAGGCGCTCTGCGCCTCGGCCTTGGTGGTCGCCACCGCGTTGAGCAGCGCGGCCTCGGTGTGCACGACACGCATGCCGCGCCCGCCTCCACCGCCGGCCGCCTTGATGATCACGGGGTAGCCGATGGCCCGCGCCATGCGGGTGATTTCCCGCGGATCGTCGGGAAGCTCGCCCTCCGAACCCGGCACGCAGGGGACGCCGGCCTTGATCATCGCCTGCTTGGCCGAGACCTTGTCCCCCATGATGCGGATCGAATCGGGGCGGGGACCGATGAAGGTGAAGCCGGATCGCTCGACCCGCTCCGCGAAATCGGCGTTTTCCGACAGGAATCCATAGCCCGGGTGGATGGCTTCGGCGTCCGTCACCTCGGCCGCCGAGATGATCGCGGGCATGTTGAGGTAACTGGCGGCCGAAGGGGGCGGGCCGATGCAAACGGCCTCGTCGGCGAGCTTGACGTACTTGGCGTCGCGGTCGGCCTCGGAGTACACGACCACCGTCTTGACACCCAGTTCGCGGCAGGCGCGCTGGATGCGCAGGGCGATTTCGCCTCGATTGGCGATGAGGATTTTCTTGAACATGGCGGGGCGGGCTTCGGCTCGGAGCTTCGGCCTGGAAGGTAGGGGCCCGGCGCGCTGGGCGGAGGACGCGGGGCGGCGCACGGCCACGGTGGCGGCTTACTCGAGTTCGAACAGGGCCTGGCCGTATTCGACCGGCTGGCCGTTCTCGACCAGCACCTGCTTGACCACGCCGTCGATCTCGGACTCGATCTCATTGAGGATCTTCATGGCCTCGACGATGCACACCGCCTGGCCCTGCTTGACCGTGTCGCCCACTTCGACGAAGGGTTTCGCGCCGGGCGCCGAGGCCCGGTAGAAGGTGCCCACCATCGGCGACTTGATCAGCTTGCCCGCCGGCGCGGGGGCGGCCGCCGTCGGCGTGACCGCAGCCGGGGCCTCGACCATCGCGGCCGCAGGGGGCGCGTTCATCGGCACCATGTAGGGATGCATCGGCGCGGCGCCCAGGGGAGCCGGGCCGGACTTGACGATCCGTACCTTGCCTTCGGCTTCGGTGATCTCCAGCTCCGAGATATTCGATTCCGAAACCAGGTCGACCAGGGTCTTCAGCTTGCGCAAATCCATGATGTGCGGGCCGCTTGCGCGGCGTGGGTTGCAGGGGCGGGCGATGCCGCGGGTTTCGCGGTCGGTCCGTCATGCGCGGACCTCGCCGGGATGCCGGGACGGCCACCAGCCCGACGCATGCACGTCGGACGAAGCCGATTTCCCGGGGCCAGACACCTTCAGCTAGAACGAGATGCTAACCGCTTGGATCTTGTTCAAAGAGTCTGCCAATTGTACTCAACTTTGATGAGTTGTCATCAATTGGCGGGCTGTGAAGCGCGCTGCGGAAGGGTGGCCCAGCGCAGCGCAAACCTTGATGAATGTTTCTACAAGGCCCGACAAACATCCATGATGCCGGAATTTTCCGCGACGATAAACGTTGTTCGGTGAACTTCCACAAAGGGCAGGGCGATGCATGCTCCTGCAGCCTGAGCATAGCGCATCCGGGCGGCCCTCAGCGCGCTGTAGCCGGGCCCGCCTCGACCAGGCCGCGAAGCGCCTGCAGGCTGCCGCGTTCGGGCGCCGCGCCGCGGCCGCCGTGCACCAGCACGCCGCGCTCGTCCTTGATCGGGTACAGGCTGAGCGTGGCCTCCAGCGACTGCGCCGGCGCACCGTTCTCGCCGGCCAGGGGCCACAGGAGTTCCAGGCGTTCCACGCTGCGCCGCCCCGCATAATGGGGTGCCTGCGAGCTTGCGTAGCGGATGCCGCGATTGATGCAGTGGATCTCGACTTCCTTCGGGTCGTCGCAGAACAGCAGCAGGTGCAGCCCCGAGTGCTCGGTGGCGGTGCCGTTCCAGACAGCGCCCGCCACGTAGGGACGAAAGGCTTCGAATTCCTGCATCAGCGCCAGGGCGGCCGCGCGCAGACGCCACAGCAGGAGTGGGTGGGTGTCGCCGTGGAACAGGGCCAGGTACTGCTCCACCTGGGCGCGAACGTGGTCGTTGTCGGGCTGCGCATCGCTGCGGGCCCCGGGTCCGAGCACCTGATGCAGCGCCTTGCGCTTGGCGCTGGCGTAGTCCAGGCCATCTTCCACCACCAGCCGCGCGGCGACCGCGGCCAGTTCCTCGCGTAGCGGGTTCATGGGTCGAGTGTAGACCCCGGCCGACCCGTGCAGTGGCCGGGGCCGCGCCCCTTCCTACAATGCGCCGATGCACATCCATATCCTGGGAATCTGCGGCACTTTCATGGGCGGGGTCGCGGCGCTGGCGCAGGCTGGCGGGCATCGGGTCACCGGTTGCGACGCCCAGGTCTACCCGCCGATGAGCGAACAGCTGCAGGCGCTGGGCATCGAGCTGGTCGAGGGCTTCGGCGCGGAGCAGCTTTCGCTGCGCCCCGACCTGTGGGTCGTGGGCAATGCCGTCAGCCGGGGCAACCCGCTGCTGGAGGCCATCCTGGACGCCCAGCAACCCTACACCAGCGGCCCGCAGTGGCTGGCCGAGCATGTGCTGGCCAGGCGCTGGACCCTGGCCGTGGCCGGCACCCATGGCAAGACCACCACATCGTCCATGCTCGCCTGGATCCTCGATCAGGCCGGCTTGCGCCCGGGTTTCCTGATCGGCGGCGTGGCGCAGGACTTCGGCGTGTCCGCGCGCCTGGGCGAAGGCGAGTTCTTTGTCGTCGAGGCCGACGAATACGACACTGCGTTCTGCGACAAGCGTTCCAAATTCGTGCATTACCGGCCGCGCACGGCGATTCTCAACAATCTCGAATACGACCACGCCGACATCTTCCCCGACCTGGCGGCTATCGAGACCCAGTTCCATCACCTGGTGCGCACGGTTCCGCGGCGAGGCCGCCTGATCGTGCCGGCGCAAAGCCCCGCCCTCGACCGGGTGCTGCAGCGCGGCTGCTGGAGCGAGGTGCAACGCTTCGGGAAGCTTGCGGAGGCGGCGCAGCCCGCGTGGAGCTTCCGCGGCGACGAGCAGGACTTCGAGGTGCTGGCGCAGGGCCGGGCGGTCGGGCGGGTGCGCTGGGCGCAGATGGGTGCGCACAACCGGGACAATGCGCTTGCCGCGGTGGCCGCCGCCGCGCATGCGGGCGTGGAACCCGCGGCGGCCTGCGAAGCCCTGGGGCGTTTCCAGGGCGTGCGCCGGCGCATGCAGCTGCGCGGCCTCGAGGGCGGGGTCGAGGTCTACGACGACTTCGCCCACCACCCCACGGCCATCGCCACCACCATCGCGGGCCTGCGCCGGGCCCGCCCGGATGGGCGCATCCTGGCGGTGTTCGAGCCGCGCTCGAACACAATGAAACTGGGTTCCATGAAGCAGCAGCTGCCCGAGGCACTGGCCGGGGCCGATCTGGGATTCGGCTACGCCGGCGGCATCGATTGGGATCTGGCCCAGGCACTGGCGCCGCTGGGCGCGCGTGCCCGCAGCCACCGCGACCTGCAGGTCCTGGTCGACGACGTGGTCGCCAGCGCCCGCCCGGGGGACCATGTGCTGGTCATGAGCAACGGTGGTTTCGGCGGCATCCACGAGCGTTTGCTGCGCGCGCTGCGCCAGGCCGCGCAGGGCCGTTGAGGGCGGGGCCGGGGCGGGCTCCCCGGCGGCGGCGGCGAGCGCCTGCCTACAATGTCGCGCATGTCCGGAAACACCCTAGGTCTGCTGTTCGCCGTCACCACCTTCGGCGAGTCCCACGGCCCCGCGATCGGCTGCGTCATCGACGGCTGCCCGCCGGGCATGGTCCTGTCCGAGGCCGACATCCAGCCCGAGCTGGATCGTCGCCGCCCCGGCACCTCGCGCCACGTCACCCAGCGCCGCGAGCCCGACACCGTGGAAATCCTCTCCGGGGTCCATGAAGGCCGGACCACCGGGACGCCGATCGCGCTGCTCATCCGCAACCAGGACCAGCGCAGCAAGGATTACGCCAGCATCGCCGAGAGCTTCCGCCCCGGACATGCCGACTACAGCTACTGGCGCAAGTACGGCATCCGCGATCCCCGCGGCGGCGGTCGGTCCTCGGCACGCCTGACGGCGCCGCTGGTGGGGGCCGGGGCGGTGGCGCGCAAGTGGCTGCGTGAACACCACGGCATCGAGGTCCGCGGATGCATGCAGCAGGTGGGCGAGGTGCCCATCGCCTTCCAGTCCTGGGAGCATGTGCGCGACAACGCCTTCTTCGCCCCCAATGCCGAGATCGTGCCGCGCCTGGAGGAATACATGGACTCCCTGCGCAAGTCCGGCGATTCCTGCGGCGCGCGTGTGTATGTGGAGGCCCTGGGCGTGCCGCCTGGCTGGGGCGAGCCGCTGTACGACCGCCTGGATGCCGACATCGCGCATGCGATGATGGGCCTGAACGCGGTCAAGGGCGTGGAGATCGGGGCCGGCTTCGCCAGCGTGAGCCAGAAGGGAAGCGAGCACGGTGACGAGCTGACTCCCGAGGGCTTCGCGTCCAACCATGCCGGCGGCGTGCTCGGGGGCATCAGCAGCGGCCAGCCGGTGACCGTGTCCATTGCCCTCAAGCCCACGTCCAGCATCCGCCTGCCGCGCCGCTCGGTGGACCGCAACGGGCAGCCGGCCACGGTGGAGACCCTGGGTCGGCATGACCCCTGCGTGGGCATCCGCGCCACGCCCATCGCCGAGGCCTTGCTGGCGCTGGTGCTGATGGATCATGCCTTGCGCCATCGCGCGCAATGCGCCGACGTGCGCCACGACACCGCGCCGATTCCAGGCACCATCTGATCCGCTTCGTTGCGCCCGGCACAGCCCGGTGCGCAACAAAAAACCGCCAGGCCGGGGAACTTGCCCGGATCTGGTGTGTCAGACGATCCATTGCACCCGCCCCCGGCCGCATCCTGCGCGCCCCGGGGCGGCCTGACTTCGCAACCGCAAGGAGATCGTCATGCCCCATGTATCCGACATCATGACCCGCGACGTGCGTTTCATCGCGCCGGGAGACAAGCTGCAGCGCGCCGCGCAGATGATGAGCGAGCTGGACGTCGGCGCCCTGCCCGTGTGCGACGGCAAGCGCCTGGTCGGCATGGTCACCGACCGCGACATCATCGTTCGCGGCACCGCCGCCGGCCACGATCCCGGCGAGGCCTGCGTCGCCGACGTGATGACCGGGCAGGTGTGCTGGTGCTTCGAGGACGAGCCTCTGGACGAGGTGATGCGCCAGATGGCCGACAGCCAGGTCCGGCGCGTTCCCGTGGTCTCGCGCGACGAGGAACGCAGGCTCGTGGGCATCGTCGCGCTCGGCGATCTCGCCCACCGCGATGCGGGCGGTGATCGCGAGGGTGCGGATGCAGCAGGCAGCGCGCAGACCGACTCCGGCGCGCCCGAGCGCGCGGCGCAGGTGCTCCAGCAGGTGTCCGAGCCCTCGCGTCCGGGGCACTGAGCCGCGGGCCGGCCCGAGCGCTCGCCCTTTTCCCCATCCTTCCCGGAGAACCCCCATGGCCCTGGACCTCTACAGTGCCCGCGGCACGCCCGTGGAACTTCAAAGTCTC
>JAJZWA010000034.1 GCA_021846965.1 Pseudomonadota bacterium
TGGTGGAGCCGGGGGGAATTGAACCCCCGTCCGCAAACTATCCATCGCAAGCTCTACATGCTTAGTGTCATCATTTGGTTTTAACCCCCCGGACGCGGATGCACACGCTTCCGGAAAGGCGATCCGCTGGATTTAGCAATTGCGCACGCGGCGCGCGCAATCACGAGCTGATGTGAATGACCTCGCAGGTGTTGCCACCCCGGCCCATCAGCGAACCGTTGCGAGGCCCGCAGCCCTTAGGCCGCGAGAGCGAAACTTTCGTCGTTCGCGTTTAACTTGATTCCAGTGGATTTACGAGCGTACTGGTGCTCGGCATGCACTCCACAACTTCAACATTCACGTCGAAACCGGATCGGCCCCGTGGAGGGACGATGATACGCCCTTCGCCCCTCGAAGACCTATCTGGGGCCCCTGCCCCGGACTTCAAGGGGGGCGCGCGCCTCAGCCTCGACCGATGCCGTAGTACTGCAGCCCGGCCGCGCGCACGCTGGCCGGCTCCCACAGGTTGCGCCCGTCGAACACCACGCGCGCCTTGAGACTGCGCGCCAGTTGCTCGAAATCCGGCGAGCGGAAGGCATGCCATTCGGTGACCACGACCAAGGCGTCGGCATCCTGCAGCGCACTGGGGGCGTCGCCCACGAGTTCCAGCCCCTCGCGCTGCCCCCACAGGCGGCGCGCCGAGTCCATGGCCACGGGGTCGAAGGCGCGCACCCGCGCTCCCGCCGCCAGCAGGGCCTCGATCAGGTCGACGGCGGGCGCGTCGCGCATGTCGTCGGTGTTGGGCTTGAAGGCCAGGCCCCACACGGCGATGGTCTTGCCGCGCAGCCCCTCGGCGGCGAAATGGGCGGCGATCTTCTCGAACAGGCGCTGCTTCTGGCGCTGGTTCACCGCGTCCACGGCCTCGGCCAGCTCGGCGCGCAAGCCGGCCTCGCGCGCCATGAAGGCCAGCGCCTTGACGTCCTTGGGGAAGCAGGAGCCGCCGTAGCCGGCACCGGCATACAGGAAGTGGCTGCCGATACGCTGGTCGATTCCCATGCCCAGACGTACCTGCTCGATGTCGGCGCCCACGGCCTCGGCCAGGCGCGCCACTTCGTTCATGAAGGAAATGCGCGTGGCCAGCATGGTGTTGGCCGCGTACTTGGTGAGTTCCGAACTGGCCGGATCCATCACCATGATCTTCTCGTGGTTGCGGTTGAAGGGGCGGTACAGCTCGCGCATGACGGCCACGGCGCGCTCGTCGCGACTGCCCAGCACGATGCGATCGCCGCGCGTGAAATCGTCGATGGCCGAACCCTCCTTGAGGAATTCGGGGTTGCTGACCACGCGCACCCAGTGCTGCACGCCCCGCGCGGCCATTTCCTGGTCGATGATCCCCTGCACCATGGCCACCGTGCCCACCGGGGCTGTGGATTTCTGCACCACCACCAGCGGGCCGTCCACGCAGCGCCCGATCTCGGCCGCGGCTCCGCGCACCTGGCTCATGTCGGCCTGGCCGCTGGGCAGCGGCGGCGTGCCCACGGCGATGAAACACACCTGGGCGCCCGGCAGGCCCTGGGCCACGTCCTCGACAAAGCGCATGCGCGAGGCCTGGGCGTTGCGCGCCACGAGTTCGCTCAACCCCGGCTCGTAGAAGGGTACCTGGGCCTTGCGCAGCGCGGCGATGCGTTGGGGATCCCTCTCCACGCACACGACGGTATTGCCGACGTCGGCGAAACACGCCGCGGTGACCAGGCCGACATAGCCGGCGCCGATGACTGTGACTCGCATGGGGCAGATCCTTGGTCTCGTGGAGGTACGGACCGTTATTGTGCATGCTGCGCTGCCGCGCCGGCTTGCCGCCCCGCCACCGGGGGCCCGCGAAGCGGTCTCGCCGGCCTTGCGCCAGGTCAAGCGGGTTTTCGCAGTGCAGCATCCATAATCGAAGCCTCCGACCATCGGTGGACCGACCACAGGGCGCGAGCCCCGGGAGCATGGGATGAAGCCAGCCTCACCGAGCCAGACGCGCGCAAGCCGCAAGCCACCGACGCCGACGCCCTCGTCGGGGCCGGATCCGGGCACGCCGCCGGCGCGCAGTCCGCAGCCCGCGCCGCAGGCGCAGCCGGCGCCTCCGCCGCCGCGCCCCGGGCAGGGCGTGGCCGACCTCATCGACCGCGCCGCGCATGCCCTGCAGGCAAGGCGCACCTTCGGGCTGTCACCCGCCTCCCTGGGCCTGGCGGCCTCCGACTGGTGGACCCACCTGCTGGCCTCCCCGGGCAAGCGCATGGAACTCGCCGGCGAGGCCGCGCGCATGGCGGCCCTGTACGCCAACTACCTGACGCAGGCGCTGTCGCACCAGCGAGGCGAGCCGGACCCCGCCTGCTGCGTGCAGGTGGAGGACCGCGACCGCCGCTTCGTCCACCCGGACTGGCAGCGCTACCCCTTCAACCTGCTGCAGCAGGCCTTCCTGCTGCAGCAGCAATGGTGGCAACAGGCCACCACCGGGGTGCGCGGGGTGTCGCGACACCACGAACAGGTCGTGTCCTTCGCGGCGCGCCAGATGCTCGACGCGCTGGCCCCCAACAACCTGCTGGCGACCAACCCGGAGGTGCTGGACCTGA
This sequence comes from Pseudomonadota bacterium, assembly GCA_021846965.1. Classification (GTDB taxonomy): domain Bacteria; phylum Pseudomonadota; class Gammaproteobacteria; order Burkholderiales; family Burkholderiaceae_C; genus Thiomonas_A. Next base: position 2,598 of record JAJZWA010000034.1, read on the forward strand.
CCCTGCAGAGCGGGGGGGTGAACCTGCTCAAGGGCTTCAACATCTGGCGCGACGACCTGCAGCGCATGCTCGGAGGCGCGCCCCCTGCCGGCACCGAGGATTTCGTGCCCGGACGGCAGGTGGCGCTCACGCCCGGCAAGGTGGTGATGCGCAACCGCCTGGTGGAACTGATCCAGTACCAGCCCTCGACCCCCACGGTGCACCCGGAACCCGTGCTGATCGTCCCGGCCTGGATCATGAAGTACTACATCCTGGACCTGTCGCCTCACAACTCGCTGGTGCGTTACTTGGTTGACCAAGGTCACACGGTGTTCATGATCTCCTGGCGCAATCCCACCGGGGAGGATCGCGACCTGGGCATGCACGATTACCTGGAACTCGGGCCGCTGGCCGCGCTGGATGCGGCGCAGCGCATCTGCGGGGGTGCGCAGGTGCACGGCGTGGGCTATTGCCTGGGCGGCACGCTGCTGTCCATCGCCGCGGCGGCGCTGGGCGCGCGCGGCGATCGCCGCCTGGCCACGCTCAGCCTGCTGGCCTCCCAGGTGGACTTTTCCGAGCCTGGGGAGCTCTCGCTCTTCATCGATGAAAGCCAGGTGAGTTTCCTGGAGGACATGATGTGGGCGCAAGGTTATCTGGACACCACGCAAATGGCCGGCGCCTTCCAGATGCTGCGCTCCTACGACCTGATCAGCTCGCGCATCACCCGCGAATACCTGATGGGCGAGCGCCGGCCGCCGAACGACCTCATGGCCTGGAACGCGGACGCCACGCGCATGCCCTACCGCATGCACAGCGAATACCTGCGCGGCATGTACCTGAACAATGACCTGGCGGAGGGGCGCTGGCGGGTGGACGGCGAGGCGGTCAGCGTGGAGAACGCCCCGCAGCCCTGGTTCGTGGTCGGCACGGAGACCGACCACGTCGCACCCTGGCGCTCGGTGTACAAGATTCACCTTCTGGCCCACTCGGACATCAGCTTCGTGCTGACCAGCGGAGGGCACAATGCCGGCATCGTCAGCGAGCCGGGGCATGCGGGGCGGCATTACCGCTGGGCCCGGCGCGCCGCCGGCCAACCCTATCTCGATCCCGAGCACTGGCTGGCGCAGGCCCGCGCGGAACAGGGCTCCTGGTGGCCGCTCTGGTCCCGCTGGCTGGCCTCGCACAGCGCGGCGCGCGCCGCGCCTCCCTCCATGGGCCTGCCGCGCACCGGACTGCTCGGGGATGCCCCCGGGAGCTACGTACTGCAACGCTGAACCATGACCGACTGGATCGAGAACCGCCCGCTGGACGAGCTGAAGATCGGCGACAGCGCCAGCCTGTCGCGCACCTTCACGCGCGACGAGGTGCAGACCTTCGCGCTGGCCTCGGGCGACGTCAACCCGGTGCAGGTGGACGCCGCCTTCGCCGCCGAGGACGCCTTCCACGGCATCGTCGCGCATGGCATGTGGAGCGCCGCGCTGATCTCCACCGTGCTGGGCACCGAGCTGCCGGGGCCGGGCACCGTCTACCTGGGCCAGCAGCTGCGCTTCGCCGAGGCCGTGCGCCTGGGGGACACGGTGCGGGTCACCGTGACGCTGGCGGCGCTGGACACGCTGCCCGACGGGCGTCCGCGCGCCACCCTGCATTGCCGGGTGGTGAACCAGCGCAACCAGACGGTGGTGGACGGGGACGCGCAGGTGCTGGTGCCGCGGACCAAGGTGCGGCGCGAGCGCGTCGCCCTGCCCCGGCTGGAGCTGCGCGACCCGGGCGCCAAGCTGCGCGCCCTGGTGGAACAGGCGCGCGCCCGCGTGGGCCGGCCGCTGCGCACGGCGGTGGTGCACGCGGTCGACGCGGTGTCGCTGGGCGGCGCCGTCGATGCGGCGCGCGCCGGGCTGATCGAGCCGGTGTTCGTGGGGCCCGAGGCGCGGCTGCGCGCGGCGGCCGAGGCGGCGGGCATCGATCTCTCGGGCTACGCCATCGAGCCCGCCGAGCACAGCCATGCCGCGGCGGCGCGCGCGGTGGCCCTGGCGCGCGAGGCCGGCGTGCAGGCCCTGATGAAGGGATCCCTGCACACCGACGAATTGCTGCGGGCGGTGCTGGACGCGCAGGGCGGGCTGCGCACGGCGCGGCGCCTCAGTCATGTCTTCGTCATGGACGTGGTCGGGCTGGATCGCCTGCAGCTGCTCACCGACGCCGCTGTCAACGTGGCACCGGACCTGCTGGCCAAGCGCGACATCGTGCAGAACGCCATCGATCTGGCGCATGCGCTGGGCATCGCCGAGCCGCGCGTGGCCATCCTCTCGGCGGTGGAGACCGTGACCCCGAAGATTCCCTCCACGCTGGATGCCGCCGCGCTGTGCAAGATGGCCGAGCGCGGCCAGATCCGCGGCGCATCCCTGGACGGGCCGCTGGGCTTCGACAACGCCGTGTCGCTGCGCGCCGCGCGGACCAAGGGCATTGCCTCGACGGTGGCCGGGCAGGCCGACGTGCTGGTGGCGCCGGACCTGGAGGCGGGCAACATGCTGGCCAAGCAGCTGGAGTACCTGGCCGACGCCAAGGTGGCCGGCATCGTGCTCGGCGCCCGCGTGCCGGTGATCCTCACCAGCCGGGCCGACCTGGCCGACGCCCGCATGGCCTCGTGCGCGCTGGCCGTGCTGCTGAGCGCCGCGGGCCGGACGGAGGCCTGAGCCCATGGACGCGCCCTTGCTGAGCCTGAACGCGGGCTCCTCCAGCCTGAAATTCGCGCTGTTCGACACCGCCGGGCTGCGCGACGCGGATCATCTGCCGACGGCTCGGTTGCGCGGGGAGATCGATCGGCGAGACACCGGCACGACCTTGCGCTATGCGGCGGCCGGCGAGGCCGAACGCAGCGTCGAGCCTCCGGCGCTGCGCGGCGACATCGGCGCCGAGACCACCTGGCTGCTCGAGTGGCTGCAGCGCGAGCTCGGGCTGGCGGCGCCGGGCGTGGTGGCCCACCGCATCGTGCACGGCGGGCTCAAGCACACCCGCGCCGTACGCATCGACGCCCGCGTGGAAGCCGAACTGCGACGCCTGACTTCGCTGGCGCCCCTGCACCAGGGGCCCGGGCTGCAGGGGGTGCGCGCGGCCCGCCAGGCGCTGCCCGGGGCCATCCAGGTGGCCTGCTTCGATACCGCCTTCCATGCCGGGCACGAGGACAGCGAGCGGCGCTACGCCATTCCCCGGCGATGGCACGATCGCGGCTACCAGCGCTACGGCTTCCATGGCCTGTCCTTCGACGCCATCAGCCGGCGCCTGCCGGCGCTGCTCGGCCACCGCGCGCAAGGCTGCGTGGTGGTGGCCCATCTGGGCAGCGGCGCCAGCGTATGCGGCATGCGCGGCCTGCGCAGCGTGTGCACCTCGATGGGATTCACGGCACTGGACGGGCTGGTGATGTCCACGCGCTGCGGCTCCCTCGACCCGGGCCTGCTGCTGCGCTGGGTCGAGCACGACGGTCTGCGCCCGAAACAGATCTCCGACATGCTCTACCACGAGAGCGGGCTGCTGGGCGTGTCGGAGACCAGTGGAGACATGCGCGAGCTGCTGGCCAGCGGCGACGCGCGCGCGCGCCAGGCCGTGGATCTGTTCGTGGCCTCGGTGGTGCGCCATGTGGGCGCGACGGCCGCGACCATCGGCGGCCTGGATGCCCTCGTCTTCACCGGGGGCATTGGCACGCACCAGCCCGCGGTGCGGGCCGCCGTGGCGCAGCGCCTGGGCTGGATGGGGGTGGAACTGGACGCGGCGGCCAACGCCGCCGGCGCCCTGCTGCTCTCGGGCTGCGGCAGCCGTGTCGCGGTGCTGGCGGTGCCCACCGACGAGGAGGCGGTGATGGCCCTGCAGGCGGTGCAGGCCTGCGAGCCGGGGGAGGAGTCTGGCTGAGGGGAAGTGTGGCGAGCGCGCAAAGGGAGGCGTGCAAGAAGTTCGGGTTTACCCTATGATGCAGTGCATCAACCAAGGAAAAGCCATGAACATCAGCCTCGCTCCCCTGTTCCCCCGTACCCCCGTGCGTGCCCCCGCGCTGGCGCGCCAGGATTGGGTGGCTTCGCTGCGCCAAGCCCTGGCCGAGCGTCGCCAGCGTCGCGACATCCGCCTGGTGCTGGAGCGCTCGGACCGCTACGCCGCTGCCCAACCCGGCTTCGCCGCCGACCTGCGCGCTGCCGCGCTGCGCCAGCGCTGAACCCGGGTCCGCAGGGGCTCAGGCCCCTTCGAACTCCAGGCGCATGCGGTGCCGGTAGGGGTGTTGCGGGTCGTACCACTCGGCCCGCCCCAGAGCCGGTCCGTTGGGCCAGGCTTCGGTCTCCAGGCACAGGCCGGCGCCGGCCCGATGCTCCACCCCCAGCGGGGTCTGCGTGGGTCTCAGGCCGCCCCCCGCGTACAGGTGCAGCAGCGCCTGATCGCTGAGCAGGCGCAAGGCCAGGCCCCCGGCCTGCAGCCGCGCCACCTCGCGCAGGGCTCCGGCCGGGCTGTCGATCAGCATGGCCGAGTCGAGCTCCGGCACCCGCTGGGCGGGAATGGGGCCGCCGGCCCGCCAGTCCCGCCAGCTGCCCTGCACCGGCAGCGGCTCTCCCGGCAGTTCACGCGCATCCACCGGCAGGTAGCGCGACGCGGCCACCTGGAGGCGGTGCCCGCCGAGGTCCGGCGCGGCGTCCAGGTTCCAGTAACTGTGCTGCACGAGGTTGATCGGGCAGGCCGCGCTGCTGCGCGCGCTTGCGGTCCACAGCAGCGCGCCGTCCTCCAGCGCGTACTCCACCTCGGCCTCGCAGGCTCCCGGGAAGCCCTGGTCCCCCTCCGGTGAATGCAGGCGCAGGCGCAAGGCGGACTCGCCGCGCCACGCGATCTCCCAGTCGCGCACCCCGAAGCCGGCACGCCCTCCGTGCAGGCAGTGGCCCAGTGCGTGGTTGACGTCCAGCTTCCAGCGCCGCCCGTCGCGCTCGAGCACGGCGTCGGCGATGCGGTTGGCATAGCGCCCGCACACGGCTCCCAGGGACATGGTGTCCTTGCGATAGGCCTCGGGCGAGGCGAATCCCAGGCTCAGCGGGCGCGGGCCTTCCGGCGCGGCCAGCCACCACAGTTGCATGAGCCGCGCGCCGAAGGGAATCACCCAGGCCGCGAGCTCGCGGCTGCGCAACTCGACGACCCCTTCGGGGAGGCGGGGCATGGGGTTCATGAGAGATCTCCGAGATCGCGGCGCTCGAGCACCTGCTCGAGCAAGGGCAGATCGATATGCGAGAGGTGGTCGAGCTGGGCATGCACCAGCGCGCGCACCGCGGCGTCCAGACCTTCGGCGGCCGGCACCGCGACCACCCCCATCCCGGCCGCGCTGAGTGCCCGCACCCCGTTGCTCGAATCCTCCACGCCCACGGCATGGCGGGGCGCCACGCCCAGGCGCTGCAGAGCGAGCTCGTACAGGTCGGGAGCGGGCTTGCCCCGCGCCACGTCGTCGGCGCTGCAGACCACGTCGAACACCTGCTCGAAACCACTCAGGCGCAGCGCCAGCAGGGCCATGCGCCGGCGCGAGCCGGTGGCCAGCGCGAGGGGAATCCGGCCGGCCATGCGCTCCAGCAGCGCCTGTGCGCCCGGCATGGGGCGCAGCTGCGCGGGGTAGGCCTCGGCGACGAGTTGCTCCACCTCGGATTCGATCTCGGCCAGTTCGCGCTGCCCGCCCATGCGCTCGCGCAGGCGGCTCAGCCACAGCAGCGAATCCCCGCCGAGGACGGCGCGCCGGTCGGCATCGGTCCATGCCACGCCGTGCGCGCTCGCGTAGGCGCTGCGTACGCGGTGCCAGATGGGCTCGGAATCGACCAGCAGGCCATCCAGATCGAACACCAGTGCGCGCAGGCGGCGCGCCGAGCCGGGCGGCTTCACGGAGTCTCGAAGCGCCCGGAGGATTCGCTGCGGCGCAAGGCGTCGAGTACCCGCATGCGCGCCATCGCCTGTTCCAGGCAGGCCGCGCCGGGCGGGCCCGAGCGGATCTGGCGCACGAAGGCCTCGGCCTGCAAGCCGTACTGGTCGACCGCCGGCAGTTCGATGCGCCGCGGCGGGGCATCCTGCGCCTCGCCCTGCAGTTCGAGCACGCAGGGCACGTCGGGCAGTGCATTGAAAGGCAGCGGCATGCGCAGGCTGCCGCGACTGCCCACCAGGCTCAGGCTCTGGCGCCGCGCCGACTGCGTGGACACCGTGAAACCCAGGCTGCGACCGGCGCCGAAGTCGAGCAGGCCGCTGACGTGGCGGTCGGTGCCGAAGCGGGGATCGCGATCGAAGCTGGCGATCACCCGCCGCGGCTGGGCGCCGAAGCACCACTCCCCGGCGAACACCGCGTAGCAGCCGATGTCGTACAGTGCGCCGCCCCCGCTTCGCGCCTGGTTGCGGATGTTGGCGGGATCGGCGTTGAAGTAGGAGAACTGCACGTGGGCCGTGATCGGCTCACCGATCTCGCCGGCCGCGACCAGCTCGCGCAGCGTGGTCCACTGGGGGTGGAACTCCACCATGAAGGCCTCGCGCAGGTGCACCCGGCCACAGACCTCGCGCAGCGCCTCCAGTTCGGCGGCGTCCAGCGACATGGGCTTCTCACACAGCACATGCTTGCCGGCGCGCGCCGCGGCCAGGGTCCAGGGCACGTGCAGGTCGTTGGGAAGGGGGTTGTAGATCACCTCCACCCCGGGGTCGGCGATGAGCTCCTCGTAGCTGCCCCAGGCGCGGGCGAGCCCGAACTCGGCGGCCATGTCGCGCGCGGCCTGCAGGCTGCGCGAAGCCACCGCCACCACCTCCACCCCCTGGCTGCGCAGCATCGCCGGCAGCACCTTGCGGCGTCCGATGTCCGCCGTGGACAGGATGCCCCAGCGCAAGGGCTTGTCGTGCTGGCTCATGCGCGCACCTTCGCCAGCATCGCGCCCAGCACCTCGACCACCAGCTCGTGGTCCTGCAGCTGCGGCAGGCCCGAGACCCCGACGCTGCCCCAGACCGTGCCCGAGGCGTCGCGCAGCGGAAGGCAGCCGCCGTGGGAGGCGTAATCGCGCAGCGGCAGGCCCATCTTGTCGGCCAGCGTGGTCTGCTCCAGCGCCATCTGCAGGCCCACCGCGTAGGAACTGCGGCCCAGCAGTTCCACGACGTTGCGCTTGCGACGCAACCAGTCGGCATTGCTCGGGCTGGTGCCGGGCATGGCGCACAGGAACACGGTGTTCGCGCTCAGGCGCACCTCGATGCACAGTCCGACCCCGCGGGCCAGCGCGGCCTCGCGCAGGGCCACGCCGAGCTCCCAGGCCTGCTCGGCCCCGAAGGCGGCGCCCAGCAGCGCGGCTTCCTGCGCGCGCACGCGCTCGATCTCTGCTTGCAGATCCATGATGGGTTTCGCCAAGGGGTCAGCGCGCCTGCTGCGCGTCCAGCCAATGCAGCACCTCGTAGCAGGCGCCCATGGTGTGGTAGTCGGTCTTTCCGGCCGGGCTCTTGAACTCGTCCAGCGCCTCCCAGGCCGGTCCGCGGATGCGGAACCAGGCGCCGTAGCGGTGGTCGACCAGGTGTTGCCACGACACCTGCCAGATGCGCTCGTACCAGTCCCAGTAGCCGTGCTCGCCCGTGCGCACGGCCAGCGCCGCGGCAGCGGCGAAGCTCTCGGCGTGCACCCAGAAGTACTTGTCGGCGTCGCACACCTGGCCGTCGGGGCCGAAGCCGTAGACCAGGCCGCCGTGCGCGGCATCCCATCCCCGCTCCATGGCGGTGTCGAACAGGTGCCTCGCGCGAGCCAGCAGGCTCGGGTCGCGCCGCGGCTTGGGCAGGCGCTGCTCGAGCATGAGCAGCAGCTTGGCCCACTCGGTCAGGTGCCCGGTCTGGTAGCCCCAGGGACGGAAAATGTTGCTGCGGTCGCCCCGGTTGTACTCCCAGTCGGGCGACCAGCCCGCGTCGTAGTGTTCCCACACCAGTCCGCCGGCGCGCTGCGCCAGGCGCTGGGTGACCGAGTCGGCCAGCAGCTCGGCGCGCTCCAGGTAGCGCGCCTCGCCGCTGGCGTCGAAGGCCGCCAGCATGGCCTCGCAGGCGTGCATGTTGGCGTTCTGCCCGCGATAGGCGCCCACGCGCCATTGCGCGTCGGCTTCGTCGGCGTACAAGGCGTGGCGCGGCTCCCAGAGGTGCCGCTCCATCAATTCGTAGGTCTCGTGCATCCAGCCCGCGCATTCCTCGATGCCGCTGCGCAGCGCGTGGGCGTAGGCCAGCAGCACGAAGGCCAGGCCGTAGGCGTGGTTGGTCGGATCCGTGACCCGTGCATGCTCTCCGTCCCACTCCAGGGTCCAGGCGTAGCCCCCTTCGGGCCGGGCATGGGCCTCGCGCAGGAAGCGCACGCCGTGAGCCACAGCGTCGCGGTGCTTCGCGTCGCCGAAATGGCGCAGCGCCATCGCGTGGTTGAACACGAAGCGCGTGCTGCTGACCAGATGGCGGCTGCGCCGGTCGTAGACGCTGCCGTCATCCTTGAAGTAATGGAAGAAGCCGCCGCTGGGGTCGACCTCCTGAGGAGCGTAGAAGGCCAGGGTCTGCTGCACGTGGGCGCGCAGGAACTCCGGGGAACGGAAGGCCGGCTGCGGCTGCACCAGGCGCGCGGCGGCGCGGTTCGCATGAGGATCGTTGGACATCGGCGGCAAGGCGGGGTTCAGAGTTCGACGCGCCGGCCCAGGCGTGACGATTCCAGGGCTCCCAGCGCCACACGCAGCGAGGCCAGGCCGTCCGCGCCGGTGCACAGCGGCTCGCCCTGCCCGGCGCAGGCCCGGGTGAAGGCGCGCAGGGTGTTCTCGTAGACATCGGCCGAGGGCACCTCGATGAGATGTTCGCCCTGCTCGTCGCGCAGTACCAGGCGCGTGCTGCCCGCCTGCGACAGCGCGCCCACGCTGTACACGTTGGCGCGGGTGCCGAACAGGTGCAGGCGGCTTTGCGCGTGGGCGGCGACGAAGGACTCATGGCACTGCGCCAGCACGCCGCCCTCGAAATCGACCACGCTCATCGCGTTGTCCTCGAGTCCGGCGCGGGCCATGCCGGCGCTGGTGGCGAAACTGATCACCCCACGCGGCTCGCGTTGCAGCACGAAGCGCAGAATGTCGGCGTCGTGCACCAGGATGTCCAGAAGCACGCCGCCCCCGGCCTCCGGGCGGTCCAGGCGCCAGCCCTGCAGGTGGCGTGGCAGATACACCGCGTGCGAGACCTGGACCGAATGCACCTCGCCGAGCTCGCCGGAGGCCACCAGCTCGCGCAGGCGCTGGTTGGCCGGGCTGCCGCGCAGATGATGGTTGGTCGCCAGCACCCGGCCGGCCTCCCGCGCGCGCTGCACCATCTCGCGCGCGTCCTCGGCCGACATCGCCAGCGGCTTCTCGCACAGCACGTGGCAGCCGTGGCGCAGCGCGGCCAGGGTCTGCGGGGCGTGCAGCTGGTTGGTCGAGCTGATGTAGACGGCGTCGAAACCGCCCTGCTCCAGCCAGCTCTCCAGATCGGCGCCGGCCAGGGCCAGGCCATGGCGCTCGGCGAACTCGCGCGCCCGCTGTTCGCTGCCGGAGCAGATCCCCGCGGGCTGCGCGCCCTCGATCTTGCGCAGCGACTCGATGACCCGGCCGGCGATGTCGCTGGCGCCGACGAAACCCCAACGCATTCCGGCGCTCATCCGATGCGCTGCTCGGTCTTCGGGTCGAAGAACACGATCTTCGACAAGTCCACCAGCAGCCGCGCCGGCTGTCCGGCCTGCAGCGACAGGTCGGGCTCGAGGCGGGCGGTCAGCTCCTGGCCGCCCAGGCTGAACACGGCCAGGGTATCGGCGCCGGTGGGCTCGACCACCTCGATGGTGACGTCCAGCACGCGCTCCAGCGGGCCGGGCTGCACGCCGGCGTGGGCCACGCCGATGGCCTCGGCGCGCAGGCCCACGATGATCTCGCTGCCCACGCGCTCGGCCAGCGCGTCGTGCTGGTCTGGCAGGTGCAGCACCGCCTGGCCCGCCCCATCGGCGCCGTAGACCACGCGCAGCCCCGCGTCCGTCTTCTCCACTCGGGCGCGGGTCAGGTTCATGCGCGGCGAGCCCATGAAACCGGCCACGAAGGTGTTGGCCGGACGGTTGTAGACCTCGTGGGGGGTGCCGACCTGCTGCACCACGCCGTCCTTCATCACCGCGATTCGGGTGGCCAGGGTCATGGCCTCGATCTGGTCGTGGGTGACGTAGACGATGGTGGCGCGCAGGCGCTGGTGCAGCTTCTTGATCTCGGTGCGCATGTCCAGGCGCAGCTGCGCGTCCAGGTTGGACAGCGGCTCGTCGAACAGGTAGAGCTGGGGCTCGCGCGCCAGCGCCCGTCCGATGGCCACGCGCTGGCGCTGACCGCCGGAGAGCTGCCGCGGCTTGCGTCCCAGCAGGTGCTCGATCTGCAGCATCGAGGCCACGTGCTTGACCCTGCGCTCGCGCTCGCCCTTGTCGACCTTGCGCATGAGCAGCGGGAACTCGATGTTCTTCTCCACCGTCATGTTCGGGTACAGCGCGTAGGACTGGAACACCATGGAGATGTTGCGATCCGCCGGCGGCAGGTTGGTGATGTCGCGCCCGGACAGCACGACCTTGCCGCCGGTGGGCTCCTCGAGCCCGGCGATCATGTTCATCAGCGTGCTCTTGCCGCAGCCCGAGGGCCCGACCAGCACGAGGAACTCGCCGTCCGCCATGTCGATGGAAACGTCGTGCAGCACCTTGACGTTGCCGAAGCTCTTGCGGACGTTCTGGAGTTGAAGCGTGGCCATGATTTTCGTTCAGCCTTTCACCGACCCGGCCATCAGGCCGCGGACGAAATATTTACCGGATGCGATGTACACCACCAGGGTGGGCAGCGCGGCGATCACCGCGGCCGCGAAATACACGTTGTATTCCTTGACCCCCATCGAACTGTTCACGAGGTTGTTCAGCGCGGCCGTCAGCGGCGAGGTGTTGAAGCTGCCGAAGGTCGACGCGAACAGGAATTCGTTCCAGATGTTGGTGAACTGCCAGATCACCGTCACCACGATGATGGGCGCGCTGTTGGGCAGCAGGATGCGCCAGAGCACGCCGAAGAAGCCGGCGCCGTCCATGCGCGCCGAGCGCACCAGCTCGTAGGGGAAGTTGGCGTAGTAGTTGCGGAAGAACAGCGTGACGAAGCCGATACCGTAGACCACGTTGACGAACACCAGCCCGGTGATGGTGCCCGACATGCCCAGCAGGCCCAGCGTGCGCGCCATCGGGATGAGCACGATCTGGAAGGGGATGAACACCGAGAACAGCAGCAGCGCATAGACGATCTGCTGCCCACGGAACCGGAACTGGGTCAGGATGTAGCCGTTGAAGGCTCCCACCAGGGTGGAAATCACCACCGCGGGGATCACGATCTCCACCGAGTTGCCGAAATAGGGCTTCAGGCCCTTGGCTTCGACGCCGATCTGGGCATGGCTCCAGGCCTCGCGCCAGGGGCCGAGGGTCCAGTGCTGGGGCATGGTCATCAGGCCCCCGGTCTGGATCTCGCTCAGGGGCTTGAAGGAGTTGATCAACATCATGATCAACGGCGCCAGGAACAGCAGCGCCATGAACCCCAGGATGACGTACAGGATGACGCGCGAGACCTTCATGCCGGCCTCCGCTGCGTCGCGGGAATTGCAAGCTGCTCAGGCATTTTTGACTCGCTTGACCTCGTTGATCAGATAGGGGAGCACGAAGATGCCGACGGCCAGCAGCATCAGCACCGAGCTGGCCGAGCCGACCCCCATTTCGTTGCGGGTGAAGGTGTACTGGTACATGAACACCGAGGGCAGCCAGCTGGAGTTGCCGGGACCTCCGCTGGTCAGCGCCACCACCAGGTCGTAGGACTTGATGGCGGTGGTCACCAGCACCACGAAGGCCGAGGCCAGCACGGGGCCCAGCTGCGGAATGATCACGTACAGGTAGATCTGCCAGGTCTTGGCGCCGTCGATGCGGGCCGCGTTGATGGGTTCGCTGTCCACGCCGCGCAGACCGGCCAGGAACATGGCCATCACGAAGCCGCTGGACTGCCAGATCGCCGCGATCACGATGCAGTAGATCGACATGTGCTCACGGGTGATCCAGTCGAAGGTGAAACTGGCCCACCCCAGGCCCCGCACGATCTCCTGCAGGCCCACCCCGGGGTCGAGCATCCACTTCCACGCGGTGCCGGTGACGATGAAGGACAGCGCCATCGGATACAGGAAGATGGTGCGCATCGCCGACTCACCGCGGATGTTCTGGTCGATCAGGATCGCCAGCCCCAGGCCCAGGGCCAGGCTGATGATGATGTACAGCACCGAGAACACCGCCAGGTTGTCCGCCGACACCCACCAGTTGTGCAAACCCAACAGGATGTGGTAGTTCGTCCATCCGTTGAGGTGGTACGACGGCAGCATCTGCGACGTCGTGAAGGAAAGAAACACCGTGTACGCGATGTAGCCGTACACACATACCAGAACCAGCAATACGCTGGGGCTGAGCAGCAGCTTGGGCAGCCATCCTGCTTTCATTGCATTGACCTTTTCGACAAAACTCGTGCCTTCCCAAGCCCGGCTCGGAATCCCTCGCGGGAGGCATTCGCAAGCCGGCCGGGTCCGAGGACCCGGCCGGCGTTCACGCTCGGTACCAGCGACCGATCAGTACTGCGCCTTGGCGGCGTCTGCGAGTTGCTTCACAGCAGCCTGCGGCGTGATTTCACCGTTGAACTCACGGGCGATCACGTCATAGAAGGCGTTCTTGATGGCCGGCGGCACAGCATAGCCTTGCGACATGGAACCGAAAAGGGTCCCGTGCTTGTCCGCGTAGGCCAGGTCGGAAATGGCCTTCTGGCCGCAGGCGTTGAAGCCCGACGACGGCGTGCCCAGCTCGGCGGGCGCCGCGCCCTTGAGCTGGTTGAAGCCGGCCTGCACCTTCGGCGACATGATGTCCTCGGCCATCTGGTCCTGCGCCGCGGTGTCCTTGACGTGGAAGAACACGAACACGTCGGAGTTGTAGGTCACGGTACCCTGGGTGCCCGGGGTGCGGAAGCACAGGAAGTCCTTGTTCGGGACCTTCTTGGCGTGGTTGAACTCGCCCAGCGCCCAGTCGCCCATCATCTGGAAACCGGCCTTGGCGTTGATCACCATGCCGGTGGCCACGTTCCAGTCGCGGTTCGCGTAGTTGGGGTCGACGAACTTGTGCAGTTCGCTCATGCGCTCGAAGGCCTTGAGCATGGTGGGGGAGTTCAGCGCCTTCTGGTCGAGGTCGATGAAGGCCTTCTTGTAGAACTCGGGGCCGCCGGTGGACACCACGACGCCGTCGAACATGGTGGCTTCCTGCCAGGACTGGCCGCCCACCGCCAGGCCGATGTAGCCGGCCTTCTTCACCTTCTCCAGATCGGCGATGTACTGGTCCCAGGTGGTCGGCGCGGAGGTCACGCCGGCCTTGGCCAGCACTTCCTTGTTGGCCCACACCCAGTTGGTCGAGTGCACGTCGATGGGCGCGGCGATCCAGTTGCCCTTGTAGACATCGAAGGCCTGCAGGGCCTTGGGCACCTTGTTCGCCCAGTCACCTTTCTTGGCCAGGTCGTTCAGGTTCTTGAGCACCCCCTGCTTGGCCCAATCGGTGATGTCGAAGCCCAGCATCTGGGAGGCCGTGGGAGGGTCCCCGGCCAGGACGCGCGCACGCAGCGTGGTCATGGCCTGCGCGCCGCCGCCGCCGGCGATGGGCACATCGTGCCATTGCACGCCCTGCGATTGCAGGTCGTTCTTCAGCACCTGCAGCGCGGCGGCCTCACCGCCGGAGGTCCACCAGTGGATCACCTGGACCTGTTTCTGCTGGGCCGAGGCGAAGGGCATGCCGGCGAGGCCGGCGAGTGCAATAGCGAGTACGGTTTTTTTCACAGTTGTCTCCACGAGCGTCTGTTGCCAGGTACTTGTCAAGCATGGTCCCGGATCTGGCTGACGCGAACCAGCCGGGGTGGGTACGCGCGCGGCGGAGGCCGTGCGCGGGAAAAACTCGGGTCGTTCGGGCTGCGGCGAAGGCTGGGGCGGGCTCCTCCTGTGGGGGTTCAGCGCGCGGCCGTGCCGGCGCGCAGCGCGGCAGCCTGCGAGGCGAGCTCGCGCACGCGATCCCAGTCGCGCGCGGCGACCAGCGCCTCGGCCGCGATCCAGGAGCCGCCGACGCAGCCCACATTGGGAAGCGCCAGGTACTCGGCCGCATTGCCGGCATGGATCCCGCCCGTGGGGCAGAACTGCAGATGGGGAAGCGGGCCGTGCAGGGAACGCAGCAGCGCACGCCCGCCCACCGCCTCGGCCGGGAACAGCTTGAGGGTGTCGAAGCCTTCGTCGGCCGCGCGCATCGCCTCCGACGCGGTGGCCACGCCGGGCAGGAAGGGCAAGGCGCTGGCACGCGCCGCGGCCGCCAGTTCGGCGGTCAGCCCGGGGCTGACCCCGAACACCGCGCCGCTGTCCACCGCGCGCTGCCACTGCGCGCGATCCAGCACCGTGCCCGCGCCCACCACCGCCCCCGGCACGGCGTCGCGGATGCGGCGCATGGCCTCGAAGGCCGCCGGCGTGCGCAGGGTGATCTCCAGCACCGGCAGGCCGCCATCGACCAGCGCGCGCGCCATGTCCACCGCCAGCGCGGCGTCGGGCACCACGATCACCGGCATGACCGGCGCCAGGCGCAACAGGTCCCGAGCATTCATCGCGCGGCCTCCACCGGCACGCGGGCCAGTTCGTGTTCGTAATCGGGATGGGCGAAGGAAGCGGCGCCCTGCTCCGCCCCGTCGGCATGGCGGCGGAAGGACGCGAACAGCTCGCGGCCCCAGCCGAACTCGTGCGCGGAGGTGTCGCCGGCCTCGGCCTTGCGCGCCTCCCACTCGTGCTGGGGCACCTGCGCCAGCAGCACGCCGCGCTCCGCGTCGACGGTCACCAGGTCGCCATTGCGCACGCGCGCCAGCGGGCCCCCGCTGACCGCCTCGGGCGTGACGTGGATGGCCGCGGGCACCTTGCCCGAGGCACCGGACATGCGGCCGTCCGTGACCAGCGCGACCTTGAAGCCGCGATCCTGCAGCACCCCCAGCGTGGGCGTGAGCTTGTGCAGCTCGGGCATGCCGTTGGCCCGCGGCCCCTGGAAGCGGATCACCGCCACCAGGTCGCGCTCGAGCTCTCCGCGCTTGAAGGCGGCCAGCAGTTCGTCCTGGCTGTCGAACACCAGCGCCGGCGCCGTGATCACCCGCTTCTCGGGCTTCACGGCCGACACCTTGATCACCGCCCGCCCCAGGTTGCCGGTCAGCAGCTTGAGACCGCCGTCGGGGCTGAAGGGACGCGCCACCGGACGCAGCACGCTGTCGTCCAGCGGCTGCGCGGGAACGTCACGCCAGGCCAGGCGTTGCCCGTCCAGCCAGGGCTCGCGGGTGTAGGCGCGCAAGCCCTCGCCGGCCACGGTGCGCACGTCGCCGTGCAGCAACCCCGCATCCAGCAGTTCGCGGATCACGAAACCCACTCCGCCGGCGGCGTGGAAGTGGTTCACGTCGGCGCTTCCGTTGGGATAGACGCGCGCCAGCAAGGGCACCACGCGGGACAGGTCGTCGAAGTCGTTCCAGTCGATCTGGATGCCGGCCGCGCGCCCCATCGCCACCAGGTGGATGGTGTGGTTGGTCGACCCCCCGGTGGCCAGCAGGCCGACGATGCCGTTGATCACCGAGCGCTCGTCGATCATCTCGCCCACCGGCGTGAATTGCTGCCCGCCGTGGCACAGCGAGGCCGCCCGCCGCGCCGATTCCATGGTCAGGGCCTTGCGCAGCTCGGTGTTCGGGGGCACGAAGGCGGTGCCGGGCACATGCAGCCCCATCACCTCCATGAGCATCTGGTTGGAATTCGCGGTGCCGTAGAAGGTGCAGGTGCCGGCACTGTGGTAGGAGCGCGTCTCGGCCTCGAGCAGCTGCTCGCGGGTGATCAGGCCTTCCGCATAGCGCTGGCGGATGCGCGCCTTCTCGTCGTTGGGCATGCCCGAGGCCATGGGCCCGCCCGGCACGAACACGGCCGGCAGATGGCCGAAGGCCAGCGCGCCGATCAGCAGACCGGGCACGATCTTGTCGCACACGCCCAGGTACAGCGCGGCGTCGAACATCTGGTGGGTCAGTGCCACGGCCGTGCCCATGGCGATCACGTCGCGCGAGAACAGCGACAACTCCATGGACGGTTGCCCCTGGGTGACGCCGTCGCACATGGCCGGCACGCCGCCGGCGAACTGCGCGGTGGCCCCGACCTCGGCCGCGGCCTGCTTGATCCACTCGGGAAATGCCTGCAGCGGCTGGTGCGCCGACAACATGTCGTTGTAGGCGGAGACGATGGCCAGGTTCGGCGGCGACAATTCCTGCAGCTGCACCAGGCGTCCCTTGGCGGGGGCCGGCATCGCCGCGATCGCGTGGGCCAGGTTGGTGCAGGAGAGCTGGCTGCGCTGCACCCTGGAGCCGAAGGATTCGCGGATGCGCCGAAGGTACAGGCCGCGCGTACGGGCGCTGCGCTCGACCACGCGCCGGGTGATTTCAGCGACGACCGGATGAAGAGGGGGCTTCGGATCCATGGCTTTCCAGAATTTGAACGTAGCTTAACGACATGCGCGGGATGTCCGGATAGGGAAATCCCGTAGTTCCAAGGGCGAAAACTGAGACTATCTGCTTGTTTTTGTAGGCCTTTTCGCAGATTTTGGACGATACGTAACAATACTACACCAGATCCTGATTCGTGTTGACCAGCTGTAGTTTCGCTACATACACTCTGCACCAGATGCCGTTGCCGCGCCGACTCGCGGGCCCGATCCCCGCGGCGCGTTGCGGGCAATGCCAGCCTGCCGCGACGCGCCCGTCGGGCGCGGGGCAGGCACCCTCAACTAGGAAGCCCCGCGAGACCCATGTCCACCACTCCCGCTTTTGACATGGTGCTGTTCGGCGGCACCGGCGATCTGGTCATGCGCAAGATCCTGCCGGCGCTGTTCGAGTCGCACCGCGACGGCACGCTGCACCCGCAGGGCCGCATCCTGGCACTGGGGCGCAAGGCCGCCACGCGCGAGCAGTACCTGCAGCAGATCGAGCAGCAGTCGCGCCCCCACACCCGCGTCGAGGCGAAGGATCCGCACTGGCGCAGCTTCGTCGAGCGCATCGACTTCCTCAAGCTGGATTCCTCCCAGGCCGCCGATTTCGAGGCCCTGGCCCAGCGCCTGCAGGGTGGCGACGCGCAGCGCGTCGTGGTGTGCTACCTGGCCACCGCGCCGCGCCTGTTCACCGAGATCTGCGCCAACCTCGCGGCCGTCGGCCTCAACCACCCCAGCGTGCGCGTGGTGCTGGAAAAGCCCCTGGGCAACGACCTGGCTTCCTCCGAAGCCATCAACGCGGAGGTGGCCAGGCATTTCGGCGAGCAGCAGATCTATCGCATCGACCATTACCTGGGCAAGGAATCGGTGCAGAACCTGATGGCCATCCGGTTCGGCAACGTGCTGTTCGAGCCGCTGTGGCGCCGCGACTGGATCGACAACGTGCAGATCACCATCGCGGAGGAACTCGGCGTGGAAGGCCGCGGCGAGTTCTACGAGAAGACCGGCGCGCTGCGCGACATGCTGCAGAACCACCTGCTGCAACTACTGTGCATGGTGGCCATGGAGCCGCCGGCCACGCTGGATGCGGATGCCATCCGCGACGAGAAGCTCAAGGTGCTCAAGGCCCTGAAGCCCATCGGGGAGAACGAGGTGTCCAGCCGCACGGTGCGCGGGCAGTACCGCGCCGGCGCGGTGGACGGCAAGCCCGTCGTGGCCTACCAGCAGGAGGCCGACGTCGCCAAGGGCAGCCACACCGAGACCTTCGTGGCCGTGAAGGCCGAGATCTCGAACTGGCGCTGGTCGGGCGTGCCCTTCTTCCTGCGCACCGGCAAGCGCATGCAGGAGCGCCTGGCGGAGATCGTGATCAGTTTCCGCAGCGTTCCCCTGTCGCTGTTCGCCATGCCCGGCGGCCTGCAGGGGGCGAACCGCCTGGTGATCCGGCTGCAGCCGGCCGAGCGCATCAGCCTGCATTTCCTCGCCAAGGAACCGGGCGACGGCATGCGCCTGCAACCCACCTTCCTGAACCTGGACTTCCTGTCCACCTCCAACCGCCGGCGCGCCGACGCCTACGAACGCCTGCTGCTGGACGTGATCCGCGGCCAGCTGGGCCTGTTCATGCGTCGCGACGAACTGGCCGCCGCCTGGCGCTGGGTCGAGCCCATCCTGGAGACCTGGCAGCGCGATTCCTCCGAGCCCAAGTGGTACACCGCCGGCACCTGGGGACCCGCGGCGTCCAGCGCGCTGCTGTCGCGCGACGGCGCCTCCTGGCACGAGGAGCTGTGACGCCCATGGCATGGTCGCTACGGGAATTCGCCGATGCGCAGTCGCAGGTGGCTGCGCTGGCCGAAGCCGCGCGTGCATGCCTGGAGCGGGCCCTGCACGAGCGCGGGCAGGCCGTGCTTGCGGTATCCGGCGGGCGCTCGCCCATCCCGCTGTTCGCCAGGCTGCGCGAGCTGGATCTGGACTGGAGCCGGGTCACGCTGACCCTGGTGGACGAGCGCCTGGTGCCCGCCGGGCAT
Organism: Pseudomonadota bacterium; assembly: GCA_021846965.1. GTDB lineage: Bacteria > Pseudomonadota > Gammaproteobacteria > Burkholderiales > Burkholderiaceae_C > Thiomonas_A. Next base: position 21,186 of record JAJZWA010000034.1, read on the forward strand.
CCGGACAGCAATGAAGGCCTGGTGCGCGAGCATCTGCTGCAGGGCCGCGCCGCGAAGGCGCGCCTGCTCGGGCTGGCCACGGACCCTGCGCTGGACCTGGCCGAGTGCGTGCGCCGTGCCGCGCGGGAGATCCCCGCGGTGGACCTGGCGCTGCTGGGCATGGGCGACGACGGGCACACCGCCTCGCTGTTCGCCGCAGCCCCGGGAATCCAGGCCGCCCTCGACCCCGAGAACCCCGATCGCTACGTGGGCGTCGTGCCCCCGGCGGCCCCGCACGCGCGCATCAGCATGACTCTGTCGGCCCTGCTGCACTGCCCGGGCCTGCTGCTGTCCATCGCCGGGCAGGCCAAGCGCCGCGTGTTCGACGCGGCCTGCGCCGACCCCCGCAGCGCGCTTCCGGTGGCCAGGCTGCTGCACCAGAGCCGCGCGACGGTACGAACCTACTGGGCCGCATGATGTCCACCTCCCTGCCCTACCTGCTGGCCGACATCGGCGGCACCAACGCCCGCTTCGCACTGCAGCAGGACGGGCGCATCGGCGAGATCCGCGTGCTCGCCTGCGCGGACTACCCGAGCCTGCAGGACGCCATGCGCGCCTACCTGCGCACCGCCTCGACCCAGGTGCGCCACGCGGCCATCGGCATCGCCAACCCCGTCTACACGGACCGGGTGCGCATGACCAACCACCACTGGGAATTCTCCATCGAGGCGCTGCGCCGCGAAATGGAGCTGGAGACCTTCCTGGTGATGAATGACTTCGCCGCGCTGGCGCTGTCCCTGCCCTACCTGCCGGAGCAGGAACTGCGCCGCATCGGCGGCGGCCAGGCCGAGCCGCGCGCCGCGCGCGGCGTGGTCGGCGCGGGCACCGGACTCGGCGTGGGCGCCCTCGTGGCCACCGCCGACGGATCCTGGCAGGCCGTGGCCGGAGAGGGCGGGCACGTCAGCTTCAGCCCGATGGACGAGGAGGAAATCGAGCTCTGGCGCTTCGCGCACGCGCGCTACGGCCATGTGTCCGCGGAGCGGCTGCTGCAGGGGCGGGGGCTGGAGCTGATCCACGAATGGGTCTGCGCCAGTTCGGGCAACGGCGGCACGGCCCTGCCCGCGGCGCGCATCACCGAACTCGGGCTGAGCGGCGCCGATTCCGGCTGCCGGCGCAGCCTGGATCTGTACTGCCGCATCCTGGGCACGGTGGCCTCGAATGTCGCGCTGACCGTCGACGCCCGGGGCGGCCTGTATATTGGTGGGGGTATCGTTCCCCGCCTGGGGGACTTTGTCGAACGGTCGTCCTTCCGGGCTCGATTCGAGGACAAGGGGCGGCTGTCCGTGCTACTGGCGCGCATTCCCGTGCTCGTGATCCACAGCCCCTGGCCGGCCCTGATCGGCGCCGGCGTCGGACTGCGCCAACACCTGGAGCGTGCGCCCCATGCTTGAACGAATCCGCGACCAGTACGAGCAGCTCTCCGCCGCCGAGCGCAAGGTGGCCGACGAGCTGCTGCAGCATCCGAACGATTTCGTGCGGGCCGCGGTGGCCGACATCGCGCGCATCGCCGGGGTCAGCCAGCCCACGGTGATCCGTTTCGCGCGCTCGGTGGGCTGCACCGGCCTGCAGGAGCTCAAGCTCAAGCTGGCCGGCAGCCTGGTCAGCGGCGTTCCCTACGTGCACGCCGACGTCACCGCCGGCGACAGCATCGCGGAGGTCTCGGCGAAGATCTTCGACAACGTGATCTCGGCGCTGATCAAGTGCCGCAACGAGGTCAGTCCCCAGAGCATCGAGGATGCCGTGGATCTGATCGCGCAGGCCCGGCGCCTGGAGTTCTACGGCCTGGGCAACTCCGGCATCATCGCCGCCGACGCCCAGCACAAGTTCTTCCGCTTCGACATTCCCACGGTGGCCTACTCGGACCCGCACGTGCAGTCCATGGCCGCCGCGCTGCTGGGCCCGCGCGACGTGCTGGTGGCGATCTCCAACTCCGGACGCACCAACGAGCTGCTGGATGCCGCCGACATCGCGCTGGGCAACGGCTGCCGGGTGATCGCGCTGACCTCTCCGGGATCGCCGCTGGCGCGCATGGCGACTGTGGCCATCTACGCCAACGCGCGCGAGGATGCGGAGATCTACAGTCCGATGATCTCGCGCATCCTGCACCTGACCCTGATCGACGTGCTGGCGGTCGGCGTCGCGCTCAAGCGCGGCCCGGCCGTGATCCAGCCCCTGGAGCGGACCAAGCAGAGCCTGCGCACGCGCAAGCGCGAGGCCGAGGACCCGAGCTGAGCCCGCCCGCCACCACGCGCCGCGCCCTGCAAGTCGCGGCGACCCCGCCCTGAATCCGCGATGAGCCAACTGACCGAACTGCCTTCCTGGAAGGCCCTGTGGGGCCACTTCACCCGCGCCCGCGACTGGCATATGCGAGCCTTGTTCGAGGCCGACCCGCAGCGTGCCGAGAAGTTCTGGCTGGAGCAAAGCGGCCTGCGCCTGGACTACTCCAAGAACCGCATCACGCCCCAGACCCTGACCCTGCTGCTGCAACTGGCGCGGGAGGCGGGGGTGCCCGAGCGCATCCGCGCCATGTTCGCCGGCGAGCGCATCAACACCACCGAGCAGCGCGCGGCCTTCCACATCGCGCTGCGCAACCGCTCGGGCCTGCCCATGTGCATCGACGGCGAGGACGTCATGCCCAGGGTGCTGGGGGTGCTCGAGCGCATGGCGCGTTTCTCGGACGCGGTGCGCAACGGCGAGTGGCTGGGCTACACCCAGCAACCCATCACCGACATCGTCAACATCGGCATCGGCGGCTCCGACCTGGGCTCGCTGATGGTGTGCCAGGCCCTCAAGGCCCATGCGCACCCGAGGCTGAACATGCATTTCGTCTCCAACGTGGACAGCTCGCAGCTCAAGGAGACCCTGCGCCGCGTGCATGCGGAGACCACGCTGTTCATCATCGAGTCCAAGACCTTCACCACCCACGAGACCCTGACCAACGCGCATACGGCTCGCGAGTGGTTCGTGCACCGTGCCAAGGATCCCTCGGCCGTGGCCCGGCATTTCGTGGCGGTGTCGACCAATCGCAAGGCGGTGGGGGAATTCGGCATCGACCCGGCCAACATGTTCGAGTTCTGGGACTGGGTGGGCGGGCGCTACAGCCTGTGGTCGGCCATCGGCCTGCCCATCATGCTGTACATCGGCGAGAAGAACTTCCTGGACCTGCTCGCCGGCGCGCACAGCATGGACCTGCATTTCCGCGACGCCCCGCTGGAAAGCAACCTGCCCGTGGTGCTGGGGCTGCTGGGCATCTGGTACATCAACTTTTTCGGCGCGGGCAGTCACGTGATCGCGCCCTACGACCAGTACCTGCACCGCCTGCCCGCCTTCATCCAGCAGCTGGACATGGAGTCCAACGGCAAGCGCACCACCCTGGACGGTCGCCTGGTGGACTACGAGACGGCGCCGATCATCTGGGGCGAGACCGGCATCAACGGCCAGCATGCTTTTTTCCAGCTGCTGCACCAGGGCACGCACATCTCGCCCATCGATTTCATCGCCTCGCTGGACGGCCGCGGCTCCCTGCCCGGGCACCACGAGATCCTGATGGCCAACATGTTCGCGCAGTCCGAGGCCTTCATGCGCGGGCGCAACGCCGACGAGGTGCGTGCCGAACTGCAGGCCCAGGGCCTGGACGCGGCGGCCATCGAGCAGCTGCTGCCGTACAAGGTGTTCGACGGCAACCGGCCCAGCAACACCCTGCTGCTCGAGCGCCTGGACCCCTTCTGCCTGGGCGCGCTGGTGGCCCTCTACGAACACAAGATCTTCGTGCAGGGGGTGGTCTGGAACATCAATTCCTTCGACCAGTGGGGAGTCGAGCTGGGCAAGCAGCTTGCGCATACCATCCTGGCCGAGCTCGAAGGGCGCAGCCCGCCGCAACCCCATGACGGCTCGACCCAGCGCCTGATCCAGCTGTACCTGCAAAGCAACCGCGGCCCCCGGGCCGAGGCCTGAAACCCTACTCCTCTGGAAACCTTCGATGTTCGTGGTCTGCGGTGAAGCCTTGATGGACGTGTTCGGCGTGCGCGACACCCCGGGCGGCATGGACATGGATGCGCGCGTGGGCGGCTCGCCGCTGAACGTGGCGCTGGGCCTGACGCGCCTGGGACAGCGCGCCGCCTTCGTCTGCACCCTGTCCAGGGATTTCCTGGGCGAGCGCATCGTGCGCTTCCTGCAGCACGAGGGGGTCGACCTGTCGCTGGTGCAGCGCAGCGCCTCTCGCACCACGCTGAGCCTGGTGGGGGTGGACTCCCAGGGCGTCCCCGCCTACTCCTTCTATGGCGAGGGCGCGGCCGACCGCGAACTGGACCTGCAGGTCCTGGGCGAGTTGCCCGGGTCGGTGCGCGCCATCCACCTGGGCTCCTTCGCGGTGGCCGTGCAGCCGGTGGGCTCGGCGCTGCGCCAGCTGGTCGAGCGCGAACGCGCCCGGCGCCTGATCGTCTGGGACCCCAACATCCGGCTCAACGTGCAACCCGATCTCGCGCCCTGGCGCGAACTGCTGGAGTGGATGCTGGCGCGTTGCGACATCGTCAAGATCAGCGACGAGGACCTGCACCTGCTGCTGCCCGGCACCACCCCCGAGGCCTTCGCGCAACGCGCGCGGGCGGCCGGCTGCTCGCTGGTCGTGGTCACGCGCGGCGCGCAGGGTGCCCTGGCCTGGTCGCGCACGGCGCATGCCGAGGTGCCCGCGCAGCCGGCCGAGCTGGTCGACACCGTCGGCGCCGGCGACACCTTCCAGGCCGCCATGCTGACCTGGCTGGCCGAGGGCGATCGGCTGGACAAGCAGGCCCCCGGCGCGCTGGATGCCGATGCGCTGGCGCGCATGCTCGGGTTCGCCGCGCGCGCGGCGGCGATCACCTGCTCGCGGCGCGGGGCCGATCTGCCGCGGCGCTCCGAACTGCCGGACTGATCCGGTCCTCGGAAACCGCCTCGAGCATGCGCTGGCGCAGCCATTGCACCGCCGGATCGCGGTGCACCCGCTCGTGCCAGATCATGCGATAGGTGAAGGCCTGGCGAAGCCCCCCGAGCTCGAGGCTCGCGAGTCGCGGGTTCTCGCGGGCCAGGTGGCGTGCGGCACGCCGCGGAAGCACCATCACGTGGTCGCAGTCCATCAGCAGCGAGGGAGCCCCCAGGAAATAGGGAAGCTCGACGCTGACCAGGTGCGAGGCAAGGCCCAGCCTTTCAAGCACATCGTCGGCGACGTGGCGCCGCCCCATCGGATAGCGCGCCACGATCTGCGGGTAGCGCGCGAGCTGCCTCAGCAGGGCGCGGCCCCTGGGCAGGCTCGCGCCGGCGTGGGTGCCCAGCAGGGGATGCCCGGCGCGCAGGAGCGCGGCGTAGCCCTCCCGGAACAGGTCGCGGGCGTGGAAATCCGCGGGCAGAGGGTCGTCCGCGTACAGGGCCAGGTCCACGGGCCCTCGCTCCAGGGCGTCGAAGGTCTCGCCGCTCCAGGGCTCCACGACCAGCCGTAGGCGCGGCGCGAGCTCCCGCATCCGCGCGACCGCGCCGCCCAGCACGACCAGCAGGCCATAGTCGGTGCTGGCGAGGCGAAGCGTGCGCGTGCTCGTCGACGGCGTGAACCGCTCGAGCTCGAAGACCCTGGCGCTGGCCGCGAGGGCCTCCTGCATGTCCTCCCGCAAGGCCAGCGCGCGGGGGGTCAGCACGTAGCCCCTGGCCGTGCGCACCAGCAGGGGATCGCCGAGGGCCTTGCGCAGCCGCGCGACGGCGCGGCTGGCGGCCGGCTGGCTCATGTCGAGCCTCTCGCCGCTGCGCGTGATGCTGGCCGTGTCCAGCAATTCGCGCAACAGCAGCAACAGGTTCAGATCCACCTGGCGCAGGCTCATGGGCATGCTCCAGGAACATGTCGGGTATGCATTGGAATGTCTTTCGCGAATCCTGGCGAGACCCACACAATACCCCAGCCACGGGCCTCGGGGTGGCTGCCGCCCCGGGGCCACGCTGCCACGCTCCCTTTTCGCAACGCTCACGGACGGACCCCCTCGATGAACACACCCACGCACTTGCAGGACGGCGCCTCCACGCCCTTCGAAACCCAGCCCTGGGATGCCCACGCGCGCGTCGACGCCCATGCGTATGTCGCCGAGCGCGTGCGCTACGCCAGCCACGGCACCGAAGTCGTCGGCAACCTGCTGCTCCCGGCGGGAGGCGGCAGGCACCCGGCCGTGGTGGTCATCGGTCCCGTGGCCTCGGTCAAGGAGCAGGCGCCGATGCAGTACGCATCGCGCCTGGCTCGCGAGGGCTACGCGGCGCTGGCCTTCGATCCCCGCCATCATGGGGAAAGCGGCGGCCTTCCACGTCGCCGGGAGTCGCGCCAGGCGAAGGTGGAGGACCTGATCGCCAGCGTCGACTACCTGCTCGGCAGAGCCGAGGTGGACGCCGCGCGCATTCATCTGCTGGGCATCTGCCAAGGCGTGAACTGGGCGATCGAGGCGGCCGTGCTCGACCCGCGCGTGCGGGCGCTGGGGCTCATCGCCGGCCACTATCTCACCCCCGAGACCGCGAGGCTGTACCTGGGATCCTCCGAACAGGTGCAACGGCGGCTGCTCCGCGCCGAGCAGGCTCGCGAGCACTTCCAGCGCACGGGCGAGGCCAGCTACATCCCCATCGTCAGTGCCGAGGACCCCGACGCCCTGCTGGGCGCGCAGGTGATCCGCGAGTTCTATGAACGATGGTCCTGCCGCGGGGCGTTCTGGAACTTCCACGGGCTGTGGGAAAACCGGATCACGGCGATGAGCGAGTCCGACATCTGGGGACACCAGGTGGAGCCCTGGATCGGCCGGCTCGAGCTGCGCACGCTGATGATCCACGCGGATCGTGCCGCCAGCGGCCCGGCCATTCCGAGGGAACTCTTCGCCCGGATCCCCGCGAAGTCCAAGCAGCTGCTGTGGCTGGGCACGCGCAACCAGATGCAGTTCTACGAGGATCCCCTGACCCTCGACGTGGCCACGCAATCCCTGGTCGGATTCCTGCGAGCGGCCGGGCCGACCCATCCTTAATTGCGGAGAATTGGGGAAAGTCCTAGCCAACGGTGCAAATTCGTATCGGGCATCGACCGGTACGTATCAACGCGCGCAACGGCCTTTCCTAGAATTTTTCCTGGGCGGCAGGCGTCTCGCAGCCCGCACAACAAACCATTCCAAACGAGGAGATTGGCTCATGCAAGCGAAGCTCATCGCCGGCGCCACCGCATTGGGGCTGGCTGCCATGCTGCCGGCGCATGCCACGGACCTGGTGATCGCTACCGTCAACAACGGTCAGATGATCCAGATGCAGAAACTCACCGGGGACTTCGAGAAGGCGAACCCCGGCATCCACGTGAAGTGGGTCACGCTGGAGGAGAACGTGCTGCGTCAGCGCGTGACCACCGACATCGCGACCAAGGGCGGTCAGTTCGACATCATGACCATCGGCATGTACGAAGTGCCCATCTGGGCCAAGCTGGGCTGGCTCAAGCCCATCCAGCCCGATGCCAGCTACGACGAGGCCGATCTGCTGCCCGCCATCCGCCAGGGCCTGTCCTACAAGGGTACGCTGTACGCGGCGCCCTTCTACGGCGAGAGCTCCATGCTCATGTACCGCAAGGACCTGATGAAGAAGGCCGGCCTGACCATGCCCGCCCATCCCACCTGGAAGGAGGTCGAGGGCTTCGCGGCCAAGATGAACGACCCCAAGGCCGGCGTGTACGGCATCTGCCTGCGCGGCAAGCCGGGCTGGGGCGAGAACATGGCCCTGCTCAGCACCATGGTCAACACCTTCGGCGGCCAGTGGTTCAACATGAAGTGGCAACCCCAGCTGCAGACCAAGCCCTGGAAGGATGCGGTCAGCTTCTACGTGAACCTGCTCAACAAGTACGGCCCGCCGGGGGCGGCCTCCAACGGTTTCAACGCCAACCTGTCGCTGTTCGACCAGGGCAAGTGCGCGATGTGGGTGGATGCCACCGTCGCGGCCGGCTTCGTCTCCGATCCGAAGCAGAGCAAGGTGGCCTCCGAGGTCGGCTTCGCGCAGGCTCCGGTGGCGGTGACGCCGAAGGGCGCGCACTGGCTGTGGTCCTGGGCGCTGGCGGTGCCCGCCGACGTGGATGCCAAGCACGAGGCGGCGGCGCAGAAGTTCATCAACTGGGCCACCTCGCGTGCCTACGTGAAACTGGTCGCCGCGCATGACGGTTGGGGCCTGGTGCCTTCCGGCACGCGCAAGTCGACCTACGCCAATCCCAAGTTCCAGGCCGCGGCGCCGTGGGCGAAGGACGAGCTGGCGGCCATCGCCAGCGCCGATCCGGACAGCCCCACCCTGCCCAAGAGCCCCTACGTGGGAATCCAGTTCGCGGCCATTCCTGAGTTCGAGGCCATCGGCACCACCGTCGGCCAGGACATCAGCGCGGCCCTGACCGGGAACATCAGCGTGGACAAGGCGCTGGCCGAGGGCAATGCGGCCGCGAAGCGTCAGATGCAGATGGGCGGCTACTACAAGTAAGCACCCCCTGCCCCGGGGCGGGCCGTCCGCGGCCCGCCCCTACAGGTTTCTCTCGCCACGAACCTCGAACGAGCCCCCCGATGAAACGCCTGGTTCCCCGCCTGCTGCTGGCGCCGGCGGTCGTCTCGCTGCTGGCCTGGATGCTGGTTCCGCTGGCGATGACCGTGTACTTCTCGCTGGTGCACTACAACCTGCTGATGCCGGGCCGGCATCTGTTCACGGGCCTGGACAACTATCGCTATTTCATGAGCGATCCGGCCTTCCTCACCTCGCTGGCCAACACCCTGAAATTGCTGGGATCGGTGATCGCCATCACCGTGGTGCTGGGCATCGGGCTGGCGCAGCTGGTGCATGAGCCCTTCCCGGGCCGCCCGGTGGTGCGCCTGATGCTGATCGCGCCCTTCTTCGTCATGCCTGCGGCAAGCGCCCTGCTGTGGAAGTACATGATGATGAACCCGATCTACGGCGTGCTGGCGCAGATCAGCCTGGCCCTGGGCGTCAAGCCCGTGGACTGGCTCACCCAGCTGCCGCTGCTGTCGATCATCATCATCGTGTCCTGGGAATGGCTGCCCTTCGCCTTCCTGATCTTCATGACCGCGCTGCAGTCGCTGGACCAGGAACAGATGGAAGCGGCCCGCATGGACGGGGCCAACGCGCTGCAGCGCTTCTGGTACCTGACCCTTCCGCATCTCAAGCGTTCGATCTCCATGGTGGTGATGATCGAACTGATTTTCCTGATCGGCGTGTTCGCCGAGATCTTCACCACCACGGGCGGCGGACCCGGCAACGCCAGCTCCAACCTGGCCTACCTGATCTTCAAGCAGGCGCTGGTCAATTTCGACGTCGGCATGGCATCGGCCGGCGCGCTGCTCGCGGTGGTGCTGGCCAACGTGGTCGCGCTGTTCGCCATCCGCGCCATCGGAAAGAACCTGGACTGACACCATGGCTCAGCGATTCCTGCCTACTGCCTTGCGCACCCTCGTGGCCTGGGTGCTCGGACTGCTCGTGGCCTTTCCGCTGCTCTGGATGGCCATGACCGCCTTCAAGACCGAGATGCAGGCCATCTCGATCCCGCCGCAGATCCTGTTCAAGCCCACGCTGCACGCCTTCGCCTCGGTGCAGGCGCAGAGCGATTACCTGCACTATGCGCGCAACTCGGCGATCACCGCGGGCCTGTCCACCCTGCTGGGCCTGCTCATCGCGGCGCCGGCCTCCTACTCGATGGCCTTTTTCCGCACCCGGCGCACCCGCGACCTGCTGATGTGGATGCTGTCGACCAAGATGATGCCCGCGGTGGGCGCGCTGGTGCCGGTGTACCTGATCGCGCGCTGGGCGCACGCGCTGGATTCCCTCACCGCGCTGACCCTGCTGTTCATGCTGATGAACCTGCCCATCATGGTCTGGCTGCTGTACTCCAGCTTCAAGGAGATCCCCAACGAGATCCTCGAGGCGGTGCGCATGGACGGGGGCGGCACCTGGCATGAGCTGCGCTACGTGGTGCTTCCGCTGAGCGTCAGCGGCATCTCGTCGACCGGGCTGCTGGCCCTGGTGCTGAGCTGGAACGAATCCTTCTGGTCCATCAACCTGGCCTCCGCGCATGCCGGAACCCTGGCCACGATGATCGCCTCCTTTTCCAGCCCCGAGGGTCTGTTCTGGGCCAAGCTGTCGGCCGCCTCGCTGCTGGCGGTGGCGCCGATCATCGTGCTGGGGTGGATGAGCCAGAAACAACTGGTGTCGGGTCTGACCTTCGGCGCCGTGAAATGAACCTTTCCGCGGCCCCGCCGACGGGGCCGCGAGAACCCGGGGCGAGCCCGGGAACGTCTGGAGACGCGAGCATGTCCTATCTGCGACTCGAACAAATCCGCAAGCAATTCGGCAGCCTGGAAGCCATCAAGGGCATCGACCTGAGCATCGAGAAGGGCGAATTCGTGGTGTTCGTCGGCCCCTCGGGCTGCGGCAAGACCACGCTGCTGCGCCTGATCGCCGGACTGGAGGAAATCGACCAGGGGGTGCTCAGCCTCGAAGGCCGCGACATCACCCATGTGCCCGCGGCCCGGCGCGACCTGGCCATGGTGTTCCAGTCCTACGCCCTGTACCCGCACATGAGCGTGTACGACAACATGTCCTTCGCGCTGCGCCTGGCCGGGGTCGACGCCGCCACCATCCGCGACAAGGTACAGGCCGCCGCGCGCAAGCTGAACCTGGAACCCTACCTGGAGCGCAGGCCCCGGGAGCTCTCCGGCGGCCAGCGCCAGCGCGTGGCCATCGGTCGCGCCATCGTGCGCGCCCCCAAGGTGTTCCTGTTCGACGAACCCCTGTCCAACCTGGACGCCGCGCTGCGCGGCCAGACCCGGGTGGAGATCGCTCGCCTGCACCGCGAGCTGGGCGCCACCACCATCTACGTCACCCACGACCAGGTCGAGGCGATGACCCTGGCCGATCGCGTCGTCGTGCTGCGCGACGGCCGCCTGGAGCAAAGCGGCTCGCCGCTGGAGCTGTACGACCGCCCCGCCAACCGCTTCGTCGCGCAATTCCTCGGCACGCCGGGCATGAACGTCGTCCCCCTGGCGGATTTCGCCGGCGGGCTGGACTCGCGCTTCGAGCGCGCTCCGTCCGACGCGCTGCTGGGCGTGCGCCCGGAATGCGTGCAGGTCGGCGCCGCCGACGGCCTGCGCGCCAGGGTCGAATTGCTGGAATCCCTGGGAGCCGACACCCTGATCTACCTGAACGCCCAGGGCACCCAGCTCGTGGCCCGGCAGGCCGAGCGCAGTTCGCTGCGCCCCGGCCAGGAGGTCGGGCTGCGCTTCAGCGGCCCCGGGCTGCATTGTTTCGACCGCGACGGCAAGACCCTGGCCGGCGCACTCTGAGCGCCGAAAGACCCCCATGACCGATACCAAGCCCGCCTCCTGGGCCCCCTCCCCCGGGACCCACCTGATCCTCCACCTCGGACTCGGAGCCTTCCACCGCGCGCACCAGGCGGTGTACCTGCAGCGCCTGCGCGACGCGGGGGACACGAACTGGGTGCTCGCCGGAGGCAACCTCCGCCCCGACGGCGAGGAGCTCATGCGCGCGCTGGGCGCGCAGCACGGCGCCTACACGCTGGAGACCGTCACCCCCTCGGGCGAGCATGCCTACCAGCGCATCGAATCCATCGGACACGTGGTGCCGTGGACCGAATCCCTGGAGGAACTGGTCGCCCTCGGCGCCGCGCCGCACACGGCGATCGTCTCCTTCACCGTGACCGAGGCCGGGTATTACCTGGACCAGCATGGCCGGCTGGACACGGCGAACCCCGAGCTGCGCGCGGATCTGGAGGGCCGCAGCCGTCGCACCATCTACGGCGCCGTGGCCGCCATCTGCGAGCGCCGCATGCGCGTCGGCTCGGGCCCGCTGACCCTGCTGAACTGCGACAACCTGCGCCACAACGGCGATCGCTTCCGCGCCGGCCTGCTGGATTTCGTGCAGCACAGGGGCGACGCCAGGCTGGCGGACTGGCTGCAGACGCACACGCGCTGCCCGAACGCGATGGTCGACCGCATCACGCCTCGCCCCGGCCCGGGGCTGCCGCAGCGCGTACTCGCCGCCACCGGCCGCGAGGACGCCGCGCCGGTGATGGCGGAGTCCTTCCTGCAGTGGGTGATCGAGGACCGTTTCGCGGCCGCGCGCCCGCCCCTGGAGCGGGTGGGGGTGCAATTCGTCGACTCCGTGCAGCCCTACGAGGAAGCCAAGATCCGCGTGCTCAACGCCAGCCACAGCTGCATCGCCTGGGCGGGCTCGCTGCTGGGCTACCAGACCATCGACCAGGGCACCGCCAACGCCTCCATCCGCGCCATGGCGCATGCCTACGTCACCGATTGCGTGATCCCCTGCCTGCGCCACCAGCACGACCCCTACCCGGTCGATCTGGCCGCCTACCGGGACACCATCCTGGAGCGCTTCGGCAATGCCTTCCTGCGCGACACCAACCGCCGCGTCGCCATGGACGGCTACTCCAAGATCCCCGGCTTCATCGCGCCCACCGTGCGCGAGTGCCTGGAACATGGCATCGACCCCCGTCCCGCGATGGTGCTGCCGGCGCTGTTCTTCGAGTTCCTGCGCGAATGGGCCGCGGGAACGCTGCGAGACCCTTACGACGACCAGGCCATGGATGCCGCCCGCGTGCGCGCCCTGCTGGCCGGCGCCGACGCGCCGCGCGCCTTCACCGCCGAGGTGCCCCTGTGGGGCAGCGCTGCCGGCGATCCACGCCTGCACCAGGCTTTCGAGCAGGCCCTGCAACAAGTCCGCGCATGGCGCGCCACCCAATCGTAGAAGGTCGCACCCTGATGTCCCAAGCTCACGCCACCGCCACCTCCACCTCCACCGCCAGCGCTCCCACGCCCGTGCCGGCCCACTACGCGCGGCTGCACCAGCGCCACGCCCTGCTCACCGGGGCCGGTGGCGGCATCGGCCTGGCGGTGGCGCGCGCCTATCTCGAGCAGGGCGCCCGCTGCACCGTGGTCGACCTCGCCCCACGCGCCCCGGAGCCCGTGCAGGCCCTGCTGGATGCCGGCCTTCCGCTGCGATACCGCGCGGCCGACGTGCGCGACCCGGGCGCCATCGCGGCGCTGGTCGAGCAGGCCGAGGCCGAGCTGGGTCCGCTGGACGTGCTGTTCAACAACGCGGCGATTTTCGACATGGGGCCGCTGCTGGAGTCGGACGAGGCCATGTACCAACGCCTGTTCGACGTCAACGTCAAGGGCATGTTCTTCACCATGCAGGCCGTGCTGCGCGCGATGTGCCGTGCCGGGCGCCCGGGCGCGGTGATCAACATGGCCTCGCAGGCCGGGCGCCGCGGCGAGGCGCTGGTGGCGCACTATTGCGCCACCAAGGCCGCGGTGATCAGCTACACCCAGTCCGCCGCGCTGGCCATGGCCCCGCATGGCATCAGGGTCAATGCCATTTCCCCCGGTGTGGTCGACACGCCGATGTGGGATCATGTCGATGCGCTGTTCGCGCGCTACGAGCACCTGCAGCCCGGGGAGAAGAAAATCGCCGTGGGACGTGCGGTGCCCCTCGGGCGCATGGGCCGCCCGGACGACCTGTGCGGGGCCGCGGTGTTCCTGGCCAGCGACGAATCCCGCTACGTCACCGCGCAGACCCTGAACGTGGACGGCGGCAACGTGATGAGCTGAGGGGCCCGCAGGGGCCAGAGACGATCCGCGAGAGCCGCGATGGATGCATTCCGGCACAAACCCGAACTCGAGCACGACGGTGCGCGCAGCGCCAGCCTGGGCTACGAGGAGCCCGGCTCCTACGGCTGCGTGCGCTATCTGGAGCATGGCTACCCCAACCCGCTGGTGCGTTGGCATTACCACGAGGAATACGAGCTGCACCTGATCCTCGGCAGCAGCGGGCGGGTGTTCGTGGGCGACTACATCGGCCAGTTCGAGCCGGGTCACCTGGTGCTGACCGGCCCGAGGCTTCCCCACAACTGGATCTCCCTCGACACCCCGCCCGGCGGCCTGCCCGAGCGCGACATCCTGCTGCAGTTCCCAGACGCCCCGATGCGCAAGGCCGCCGAGGCCCTGCCCGAGTTCGCCGAGGTGCTGCACCTGCTCGAACGCGCGCGCCACGGCATCGAGTTCTTCGGCATCAGCGAGCAGGCCGAGCAGGCCATCCGCAAGGTGCATGCCACGCGGGGCATCGAGCGATTCGCCGTGTTCGTCGAGCTCCTGCGCCTGCTGACCCAGTGCACCGACTACCGGCTGCTGTCGTCGGTGCAATTGCAGAGCCTGGACGACGTCAAGGCGCAGGCAAGGATCGCCCGCATCATCGACTACCTGACCGAGCACAGCGCGGCCAACCTGTCCATGGCGCGAATCGCCCGCCTCGAGGGCATGTCGGAGAGCGCGTTCTCGCGCTTCTTCCAGCGCGCCACCGGCAACACGTTCACCGATTTCGTCAACCGCCTGCGCGTGCACAAGGCCTGCCAGCTGCTCATGGAGACCGACGCCTACGTCGCCAATGTGTGCTTCGACGTGGGCTTCAACAACGTCGCCCATTTCAACCGCCAGTTCCTGCGCATCAAGGGCGTCACGCCCAGCCAGTTCCGCCAGCAGGCCAGCGCCTGCTTCGCGCGGCGCTGAGGCGCCGGAACCCGCGCCTGCGCCCGCGGCGCAGGCCCTGCCCCGCGCGACGTCGCGCTCCTCCCCCCGCCTCCTTTCCATGCACAGCCCGCAAGCATCCGGCGCCGGCCCCGACCTGTACCTGGGCATCGACCTCGGCACCTCCGAACTCAAGACCCTGCTGATCGACGAGCAGGGGCACGTGGTGCGCAGCGCATCGGCGCCGCTGTCCCTTCAGCAGGCCCGGCCCGGCTGGTCGGAGCAGGACCCCCGCGCCTGGTGGCAAGCCTGCCTGGACTGCCTGGACCGCCTGTGCGCCGAGGGATTCGGGGCCCGCGTGCGATCCATCGGCTTGTCGGGGCAGATGCATGGCGCCGTGCTGCTCGATTCCGCGCGCGAGCTGATCCGTCCGGCCATGCTGTGGAACGACACCCGCAGCGAGGAGCAGTGCGAGCAGTTGCTCAGCAAGCTGGACGACTTCGAGCGCCTGGCCGGCAACCTGGCCATGCCCGGCTTCACGGCACCCAAGCTGCTCTGGCTGCGCCAGCACGCTGCGCGCGACTTCGATCGCGTGGACCTGGTGCTGCTGCCCAAGGACTATCTGCGCCTGATGCTGAGCGGCGAAGCCGCCACCGACGCCAGCGACGCCTCGGGCACGCTCTGGCTGGACATCGGGCGGCGCGACTGGTCGCCAGCCCTGGTGTCGGCCGGGGAGATGCGACTCGAACAGTTGCCTCCGGTGCTGGAAGCCAGTGCCGCCGCCGGCAGCCTGCGCCGTGAACTGGCCGAGCGCTGGGCCATGCCCGCGGGGGTCGTGATCGCGGCCGGCGCCGGCGACAACGCCGCGGCGGCCGTCGGCACCGGCGCCACGGCCCCCGGGCAGGGTTTCGTGTCCCTGGGCACTTCGGGCGTGGTGTTCGTGGCCACCGATCGCTACGAGCCCGACCCGGCCAGCGCACTGCACAGCTTCTGCCACGCGCTGCCGCGGACCTGGCACCAGATGTCGGTGATGCTGTCCGCGGCCGAATGCCTGCGCTGGGTCACGCGCCTGAGCGGTCAGCCCGACGAGGCGCATGCGCTGGCGGGCGCGGCGCGCCTGGACGCGGCGCAGCGCGCGGGCGCGCCGCTGTTCCTGCCCTACCTGGGGGGCGAGCGCACGCCGCACAACGACGCGCGCGCCAGGGCCCTGTTCCACGGCCTGGGCCATGAGCACGACGCCGCGGCACTGGCCTGGTCGGTGATCGAGGGCGTGAGCTTCGGGCTGCGCGACGGACTGATGTGCATGCCCGCGACCCTGCGCGCACGCGTGGACGTGCTGGACCTGGTGGGCGGCGGCGCTCGCAGCGCGCTGTGGGCTCAGCTGCTCGCCGACGTGCTGGAGATTCCCCTGCGCGTGCGCGCCGATGCCGCCGGCGGCGCCGCCGTGGGGGCCGCGCGCCTGGGAGCCCTGGCGGCGGGTCTGCCGCGCGACCAGGTGCTGCGAAACCCGACGGGCACCGAACGGATGTTCGAGCCCGACCCGGGCCGCGCCCAGCTGCTGCGCGAACGCCACGCGCGCTTTCGCGCCCTCTACGCGGCCTGCCGCTGAGCCAGCGCCATCGCGCTGCGCAACCGCCCTGCCCCTGGGCCTCGCGAGGCCAGGCAGGACACCAGGAAAAAGGCCGCCTCGAAAGGCGGCCCCTGGTCGCAGGCGAAGGCGATCAGAACTGCTTGACCAGTTCCTCTCGCTTGGCCTCGTATTCCTGCTTGGTGATCAGGCCGCGGGTGTAGGCGTCCTTCAGCACGGCCAGGCGATGCTCGATGCCCTCGGGGCTGTTGGGCGCCGGCTGGGCGGCCTGCGGCATCGGCATCGGCTGCTGCATCGGCGCCTGGCCCGCCGGCATCGGCACCAGCGCGCCGGGCGCGGCGGCCGGCTGCTGCAACAGCGAGCTGGGCGCCGTGGCCTGCGGCACCGCGCCCGGATTCAGGGGCAGGCGGATCCAGTCGGCCTGCACGTTGACGGCGTCGGGGCAGGAAAGCTGCACCTTGCCGGCCTGCGTGCGCGAGCCGTACTGGAAGGTGGGCATCTGCAGGGTGCCGCGGTACTGGTCGTAGAAATCGTCGCGGGCGTCACGCACGATCAGGTTGAAGAAACCGTCACGCACGAACACCCGGGCGGTCACCGCGGTCGGGCCGATCAGGAAGCCGCGCCCGCGGCGCGAGGCGCTGGAGAACACGATGTCCTGGTCGGGCTGGGCGTTCGCGAAAGCCTCGACCAGCGCGGGCGCGAGGTTGCGGGCCTCGTCGCGCGCGAACAGGTGCTCCTGGCCTTGCGGGGTGCTGAAGTGGATCTGCTCCAGCCACTTGGCGAGCGCGTCGCGGTCGAGCTTGAGGGGCTGGGAATTCGGCTTCGCGCCAGCCTCCTCGGGCACGATGCGCACGAAGGAGAAATGGCTGATCTGCCAGGTGGTCTGCCCGCTGGGGGCGCCTTCGCGGGCGTGCGCGCTGCCCAGCAGCCCGTCGAAGATCCCGGCTTGCGCCGGCTGTTGCGCGAGCACGGCGGCCGCGCCCAGGGTGGCCAGCGCCACGAGGTGATGGGCGCGCGCTTTGAACGTCATGGTGAGTGTCTCCTGGAGGAAGTCGATGCGCGCCCGACGACATGGCGCGATGCATTCGATGCTAGCAGGCCGCGAGCCGTCCTGGAGACCTGACGACGCGCCTTGAAAGGCCCGAAACCCAAAAGGAAAAAAGGCCGGCATGGATCATCGCGAACATGCCGGCCCAAGAGCCAACCAGATCATCGAATCCAACCCTGGAAAACGATTCGACGCATCTCCACGCTCTCGTCAAAAACACAACTCTGGCTGGAATCCGGCGTCGTCCCCACGCCGCCGGATCCCGGTACTGCCTTGCGTACTGCTTAGAACCAGGCCTCGACCTGCAGGCCGATGCTGTTGCCGCTGGTCGAGCCGGCCACGCCGGTGGTGCTGTAGCCCGGCAGGCCGTTGTCGCCGTTGTAGCCGCTGTTGGCGGGATCCAGGGCGGCAGCCGCGTTCCACGAGGCGTGCGTGTAGTACAGGCGGATCTCAGGACGCGAGTAGTACTTGTACGCATCCGGCACGATGCCCAGGCCGATGGTCTCGATGTTCAGCGTCTCGGTCGGGTTGCCGTCCGGCTTCTTGCTCATGTGACCGAACTGGCCGATCACGCGCAGGTTGCCGGTGAGCGCGTAGGTGAAGCGAGCGCCCAGCGAGCTGTTGGTGTAGGCCTTCAGCCCGTTGGCATAGGCCACCGTGTCGCCGTTGGCGCCGGCATCACGATGCCCGTAGACCAGGTTGGCCTGGCCGCCGAAGCGACCAGCCTGCCAGTCCAGCGCATCGGCGATGCGCCATGCCGCCGCGCTGGTGGGCGAGGTGTCGGAGCCGAAGTTCTGCGCCAGCGAGGCCGAGCCGCGAGCGTACTGGATCCACAGCACGTTGCCGCCGCCGATCTGCGGCAGCTTCTGGTTGTGCTGGAAGCTGATGGCGTCGCCGCTGGTGCCGCCCACGGCCTGGCTCTTGGTCAACGTGCCGGTCACGCGCAGGGTGCCGCCGGCGTTCACCGGGATGGACATCACGTCCACGTTGAAGCGACGACCCGACTTGGTCGACAGGTCGTTGCCGCCGTCGCCGAAGCCGGCGTAGGAATCCGAGCCGAAGTAGGCCAGGCCCAGGGTGGCGCCACTGCTGCCCAGGGCGATGTGGTCGGCACCGCCGCCCACCCCGTCCATGCGCACGAAGAAGTGGTCGAGCATGTCGATGTTGGCACGACCGTAGAAGCGCTTGCCGGCCCAGAAGTGCACTTCGGGGGCGAAGTCCACGCCGCTGACCGAGCCGTACATCTGCTCGAAGCTCGAGCTCGAGCTGCCGATGTCGGTGCCCGGGCTGTATTCGTTGATCATGACCTCGTTGTGGTACTTGGCCGTACCCACGCTGCCGTAATCGTTGAAGCCGAATTCACCGTAGAAGTTGCACTCGTTGCCCAGACGGTAGTGGCCCGCATCGACCCCCGGCAGGTTGTAGCACTGGCGCGCGGGGCCACCGTTGGAGCTGCTGCTGGTGGTGCCGGGGCCGGCGCGGAAGTAGCCGCCGAAATTGAAGGTGTCCGCATGCGCGG
>JAJZWA010000035.1 GCA_021846965.1 Pseudomonadota bacterium
GGCCCCAGGTGGATCCGGAGGCGCTGCGCCAGGACGAGCTCGAGCTGGTGCTGCAGATCAACGGCAAGCTGCGCGGCAGCCTGCGCGTGCCGGCAGCCGCCGACCGTGCGGCCATCGAGGCCGCGGCGCTGGCCAGCCCCGAGTTCGCGCGCCATGCCGAGGGGCGCGCGGCGAAGAAGGTGATCGTCGTGCCGCAGAGGTTGGTCAATGTGGTGGTCTGAAGCCCGCACCCGCCCGGCGCGCCGCGCCAGCCTGCGCGGCGCCGGCCTGCTCCTGGCCGCGGGCCTGGTGGGCAGCCTGCTGGGCGGATGCGGCTTTCACCTGCGCGAATCCACCAATCTGTCGTTCGACACCATCGCCCTGCAGGGCCAGGGGGGGCCCCTGATGGATCTGCTGCGTCGGCGCATCGTGGCCACCACGGCCACGCGCATCGTCACCGATCCCAAGCAGGCGCAGGCCGTGTTCACGCTGTTGTCGGACGCCAGCGCGCAAACCCCCACCGCCTACAACGCCGACGGCACGGTGGCGCAATACGCGCTGACCGAGACGGCACGCTTCCAGCTCACGGCGCCGGATGGGCACGCCTACATCCCCGCGACCAGCATCACGCGCACCAGCATGATGAGCTACAGCACCTCGGCCGTGCTGGCCAAGGCCAATGAAGCCGACCTGCTGTACGCCGGCATGCGCCGCGACCTGGTCGACCGCATCCTGTTCCAGCTCGGCGCGCTGCATCCGCCCGCGCCGGCGGCCGGACGATGAGCCGGGGCCACGCACCATGCCTCTGATCCGTCACGACCAGCTGCCCGGCGCGCTGCGCGCCGGCCTGCGCGGCCCCTACGTCGTGTTCGGCGACGAGTTGCTGCTGGTGATGGAGGCCGTGGACGCCATCCGCGCCGCGGCCACGCAGGCCGGCTACGGCGGTCGCGAGCTGCACCAGGTGGAGCGCGGTTTCGACTGGCAGGTGCTGCTGGCGCAGACCCGCGAGCGCAGCCTGTTCGGCGAGCGCAAGCTGGTCGAGCTGCGCATTCCCGGCGGCAAGCCCGGGCGCGACGGCGCGGCCGCCTTGTCGGAGCTGGCGCGCGAGGCCGAGGGCGATGCGCTGGTCCTGGTGCTGCTGCCCCGCCTGGATGCGGCTGCCCAGAAGAGCGAGTGGTTCTCCAGCCTGGCGGGCCAGGGCACCGCCGTGCGCGTGGACAGTGTCGAGCCTGCCCAGCTCGGCGCCTGGATGCGCCAGCGCCTGCAGCAGCGCGGACTGCAGCTTCCCGCGGGGCCCGCCGGCCAGGCCTGCCTGGATCTGCTGGTGGCCCGCACCGAGGGCAACCTGCTGGCGGCGCACCAGGAAGTGGAAAAACTCGCGCTGCTGGTGGAGCCCGGCGAGCTCGACCCCGAGCAGGTGGAACAACTGGTGCAGGGAGCCGCTCGCTACAACGTGTTCCGCCTCGGCGAGACGGTGCTGGCCGCCGACAGCGCGCGCCTGCTGCGCATGCTCGAAGGCCTGCAGGGCGAAGGCGTGGCCCCGGTGCTGGCGCACTGGAGCCTGGCCGAGGAGCTTCGCGCCTGGCTGCGTGTGCGCCAGGGGCTGGACGCTGGCGAATCCTTCGCCAGCCTGGCTCGCGCCAATCGCATCTGGGGCCCCAAGGAAAAGCTGCTGGCGCGCGTGCTGCCGAACCTGGGACAGCCGCTGCTGGAAGGCCTGCTGCTGCGCGCGGCGGCCTGCGACCGCGCCATCAAGGGCCAGCGCCCGGCGGGGCTGCCCCATGAACCCTGGGAAGCCGTGCGCCAGCTGGCGCTGGCCATGGCCCAGGCGGTGGCGCCGATGCGCGGTGGCGCGGCCTTGGGGCCGCGACTGGTGCTGATCTGAGCGCCCCGCCCCGGGTGGGCGCGACCGATCAGGAGCGCACCAGGCCGTCCTGCGCCACCCAGCCGCGCAAGGCCTGCGGGTCGACCACCCCGCTCCAGGCCTGGCCGGCCACGCGTCCCCGCGCGGGCAGGTCCGGCTCTCCCAGGCTGTCCAGCAAGGCCCAGGCCGGGTCGAAGGCCTCGTCCAGGGTGTAGACGCCGGGCGTCACCACGGTGCGCAATCCAGCCCCATGCGCGGCCCGCAGCCCGGCCGGGGAATCCTCGAAGGCCAGGCACTGTCCGGGTGGCAGATCCAGTTGCTCCAGCACCCACAGGTAGATGCCGGGGTCGGGCTTCTTGCGGGGCACGATGTCGCCGGCGCCGATGCACTCGAACAGGTCTTCGGCCGCCTCGCCCAGCGCGGCGCGCAGCAGGGCGTGCACATTGTCCGGCGTGGTGGTGGTGGCCACGGCCAGGCGCAGGCCGGCTTCGCGTGCCTGCCCGAGCAGGCGGCGCACCCCCGGGCGCAACGCCACCGCGCCGGCCTCGACCAGATCCACGTAATGCCGGGTCTTGCGCCGGTGCAGCTCGGCCACCAGCGCGCCAGCCGAGGGCGCATCGGCCGCCGCCGGGTCGATGCCGCGCCAGTAGTGCAGCATGCGTTCCTTGCCGCCGGTGACCTCCAGCAGGCGTCCGTACAGCGCCTCGTCCCAATGCCAGTCCAGGCCGAGTTCGGCGAAGGCCCGGTTGAAGGCCAGGCGGTGGCCGTCGCGCTCGGTCTCCGCCAGGGTGCCGTCGACGTCGAAGATCAGCGCGCGCAGCGGCGCGTCGTGGGGCGCCGCCATCCTGCGCGCTCCTTCAGCGGACCTTGGCCGTCAGCTCGCCCTTCTCATAGCGCTGGAACATGGCTTCCAGGCTCAGCGGGCGGATCTTCGAGGCCTTGCCTGCGGTGCCGAAGGCCTCGTAGCGATCCTTGCAGATCTGCTTCATGGCCTTGGTCGACGCCGCCAGGAACTTGCGCGGATCGAATTCCTTCGGATGCTCGGCCAGGAACTTGCGGGTGGCGCCGGTCGAGGCCATGCGCAGATCGGTGTCGATGTTCACCTTGCGCACGCCGTGCTTGATGCCTTCGACGATCTCCTCCACCGGCACGCCGTAGGTCTCGCCCATGTCGCCGCCGAACTCATTGATGATCTTCAGCCAATCCTGGGGCACCGAGGAGGAGCCATGCATCACCAGATGGGTGTTGGGGATGCGGGCGTGGATCTCCTTGATGCGCCCGATGGCCAGGATGTCCCCGGTCGGCGGGCGGGTGAACTTGTAGGCGCCGTGGCTGGTGCCGATGGCGATGGCCAGCGCGTCCACTCCGGTCTTTTGCACGAAATCGGCGGCTTCCTCGGGGTCGGTCAGCAGCTGGCTGTGGTCCAGCTTGCCCTCGGCGCCGATGCCGTCCTCCTCGCCCGCGGTTCCGGTCTCCAGCGAACCCAGGCAGCCCAGCTCGCCTTCCACCGAGACGCCGCAGGCGTGGGCCATTTCCACCGTGCGGCGGGTGACGTCCACGTTGTACTCGTAGCTGGTGGGCGTCTTGCCGTCGGTGCCCAGGGAGCCGTCCATCATCACCGAGGAGAAGCCCAGCTGGATGGAGCGTTGGCACACCGAGGGGCTGGTGCCGTGGTCCTGGTGCATGCACACCGGGATCTGCGGAAATTCCTCGATGGCCGCCAGGATCAGGTGGCGCAGGAAGGGCGCTCCGGCGTACTTGCGCGCGCCGGCCGAGGCCTGCACGATCACCGGCGAGTCGGTTTCGGCGGCGGCCTCCATGATGGCGCGCATCTGCTCCAGGTTGTTGACGTTAAAGGCGGGGACGCCGTAGGCGTGCTCGGCTGCATGGTCGAGCAGCTGGCGCAGGGAAATCAGGGCCATGATGGGGCTCCGGGTGGTTTCAAAAGGGGTCGGTGCGCGCCGCGCTCAGCTCGCGGCGCCGGCCTGTTCGTCGCGGGAGCGCTTTTCCAGGATCTCGAAGGCGGGCAGGGTCTTGCCTTCCAGTACCTCGAGGAAGGCGCCGCCGCCGGTGGAGATGTATCCGATGCGCTCGGCCAGCCCGTACTTGGCGATGGCCGCCAGGGTGTCGCCGCCGCCGGCGATGGAAAAGCCCTGGCTGTCGGCGATGGCGCGCGCCAGGGTCTCGGTGCCGTGCGAGAAGGCCTCGAACTCGAACACGCCCACGGGGCCGTTCCAGACGATGGTGCCGGCGGCCTTCAGGCGGGCGCCCAGACGCGCCGCGGTGCGCGGGCCGATGTCCAGGATCAGTTCGTCGGCGCCCACCTCGGTGGCGGGCTTGACCACCGCCTCGGCGCTGGCGCTGAATTCGCGCGCCACCACCACGTCCTCCGGAATGGGCACCTCGGCGCCACGCGCCTTCATTTTCTCGATCACCCGGCGCGCATCCTCCACCAGGTCGGGCTCGGCCAGGCTCTTGCCGATGGGCAGGCCGGCGGCCAGCATGAAGGTGTTGGCGATGCCTCCGCCGACGATCAGGCCGTCGACCTTGTCGGACAGGCTTTGCAGGATGGTCAGCTTGGTCGACACCTTGGAGCCGGCGACGATGGCCAGCAGGGGGCGCGCCGGCTGCGCCAGCGCGCGGTGGATGGCCTCGATCTCGGCGGCCAGCAGCGGCCCCGCGCAGGCCACCGGCGCATACTGCGCGATGCCGTAGGTGGTGGCCTCTGCACGATGCGCGGTCCCGAAGGCATCGTTGACGTAGATATCGCAAAGAGCGGCCATCTTGCGCGAAAGCGCGGGATCGTTCTTTTTCTCGCCCTTGTTCAGGCGGCAGTTCTCGAGCAGCACCACCTCGCCCGGGTGCAGCTCGAAGCCGCCGTCGACCCAGTCGGCGACCAGGCGCACCGGGCGACCCAGGAGGTCGCCCAGGCGCTGCGCCACCGGGGCCAGGCTGTCGGCCGGCTTGAATTCGCCCTCGGTGGGGCGGCCCAGGTGGGAGGTCAGCATCACAGCCGCGCCGGCCTCCAGCGCCATGCGCACGGCCGGCACCGAGGCGCGCACCCGCGTGTCCTCGGTGATACGCCCCTGGTCGTCCAGCGGGACATTGAGATCGGCGCGGATGAACACGCGCTTGCCGCGCGCCTGTCCGCGCTGGCAGACCTGCTCGAAACTCAGGATGTGCATGGCGTGGCTCCCCGCTTCAGCTCGACGCCACGTGCTTGGCGAAACGCATCATGTTGCAGGTGTAGCCGTACTCGTTGTCGTACCAGGACACCAGCTTGACGAAGGTCGGGTCGAGCGCGATGCCGGCCTCGGCGTCGAAGATCGACGGCAGCGAGCAGCCGCGGAAGTCGGTGGACACCACCTTCTGGTCGGTATACCCCAGCACGCCCTTGAGGGCGCCCTCGGAGGCGGCCTTCATCTGCGCGCAGATCTCCTCGTAGCTGGCCCCGCGCTCCAGCTCGACCGTCAGGTCCACCACCGAGACGTCGGAGGTGGGCACGCGGAAGGCCATGCCGGTGAGCTTCTTGTTCAGTTCGGGAATCACCCGCCCCACCGCCTTGGCCGCGCCGGTGGACGAGGGGATGATGTTCTCCAGGATGCCGCGGCCGCCGCGCCAGTCCTTGGAGGACGGGCCGTCCACGGTCTTCTGCGTGGCGGTGGCGGCGTGCACCGTGCTCATCAGCCCGCGCTTGATGCCGAAGCGGTCGTTGAGCACCTTGGCCACCGGGGCCAGGCAGTTGGTGGTGCAGGACGCGGCCGAGACGATGCGCTCGCCGGCGTACTTGGCGTGGTTGACGCCGTAGACGAACATCGGGGTGTCGTCCTTGCTCGGGGCCGACTGCACGACCTTGCCGGCGCCGGCATCCAGGTGCTTCTGGCAGGTCTCGCCGGTCAGGAACAGCCCGGTGGACTCGACCACCACGTCGGCGCCGACATCGCCCCACTTCAGGTTGGACGGGTCGCGCTCGGCGCTCAGGCGGATCTTGCGGCCGTTGATCACCAGGTTGGCGCCTTCCACGCGCACGTCGCCGCGGAAACGCCCATGCACGGAGTCGAACTGCAGCATGTAGGCCAGGTAGTCGGGCTCCAGCAGGTCGTTGATGCCGACGACCTCGATGTCGCCGAATTCCGCTTCCTGCGTGACAGCGCGCAGCGCCATGCGCCCGATGCGCCCGAAACCGTTGATGCCAACACGAATGGTCATGGAAATACTCCAGTATTTGTCGGAATGTCGAATGCGGAGGGTTCCGGGCGCCCTAGGCGACGCCGGCCGTGCAGCCTGCCTCGCTCAGCGCGGCCATCGTCGCGATGAGCCGGTCGGGGTGACTGTCGGCGATCGGCTGGCCCATGTTGTAACCATAGGGCACCGCCCAGACCTCCACCCCGGCCGCGCGTGCGGCCTGCACGTCGAGTTGCGAATCCCCGACGAACAACGCACGTTCCCGGCGCACCTGGAACCTGTCCAGGCAATGTTGTAGCGGAAGCGGATCCGGTTTCTTCGCCGGCAGGCTGTCCCCGGCCACGATCAGGTCAAAGAACGCCCGGATGTTCTGCGCCATCAGGATGGGCGTGACATAGCGCCCCTCCTTGTTGGTGACCACCGCCAGGCGCACCTTGCGCGCGCGCAGCGAACGCAGCGCGTCCAGCACGTCCGGGTACAAGCGGCTGCGCGTGCCGCAGCGACGCTCGTAGTAGGGCGCGAAGCGCGGCATGAGCTTGTCCATGGTGCCGGCACGGCGCACGGTCTGCACCTCGATCTGCGCCGCGTGCGCATAGGCGTGGGTCATCAGCTCGCGCGTTCCGTGCCCGATCCAGGTCTTCACCAGATCCTCGCCGACGGTGGGCAGGCTCAGCTCGTGCAGCAGGTCATTGACGGCGTCGGCGATCTCGGGGGCGGTCTCGACCAGGGTTCCGTCGAGGTCGAACATGACCAGCTCGTGCATGCTCCAGCCCTCCTCAGGACAGCGCGCCGGCGGCGCGCGCGATCACCTCGCGCGCCTGCTCCGCGGTGCGCTCGGGCGTGATGCCGAAGTGGCGGTACAGCTCGCCCGCGGGCGCCGACTCGCCGAAACTGGCGATGCCCACGACGGCCCCGGACAGGCCCACGTACTTGTGCCACAGATCCGGCTGCGCGGCCTCCACGGCCACGCGCGGCACCCCGGCCGGCAGCACCTGGGCGCGCCAGGCGGCATCCTGCCGGTCGAACACGCTGGTGCAGGGCATCGACACCACGCGCGCCTGCACTCCGGCGGCACCCAGCAGCTCGCGCGCCTTCATCGCCACCTCCACCTCCGAGCCGGTGGCGATGAGCACCACCTGCGGCTTGCCCTGGGCATCGGCCAGCACGTAGCCGCCGCGCTCGATGGAGGCTTCCGCGGCCTCGCCATGCGGCAGCACGGCCAGGTTCTGGCGCGACAGCAGCAAGGCGCTCGGGCCGTCGACCCGCTCCACGGCATGCTTCCAGGCCACGGCGGTCTCCAGCACATCGGCCGGTCGCCACACGTCCAGGTTGGGAATCAGGCGCAGGCTGGGCGTCTGCTCCACGGCCTGGTGGGTCGGCCCGTCCTCTCCCAGGCCGATCGAGTCGTGGGAGAACACGTGCACCACGCGCTGTTTCATCAGCGCGCTCATGCGCACCGCGTTGCGCGCGTAGTCCGAGAACATCAGGAAGGTGCCGCCGTAGGGCAGGAAGGCCCCATGCAGCGCCATGCCGTTCATCATCGCCGCCATGCCGAACTCGCGCACGCCATAGGACAGGTAGTTCACCGTCTCCCCGTCCGCGGCGGCCTCCCAGGAGCGCGAGGCCTTCACCGCCGTCAGGTTCGAGCCGGTGAGGTCGGCCGAGCCGCCGAACATCTCGGGCAGCGCCGGGACCAGGGTCTCCAGCGCGATCTGCGAGGCCTTGCGCGTGGCCGTGGCCGCGCTCACGCCGCGCGCCTTGGCGTACAGCTGCTGCACCGTGGCCGCCCAGTCCGCCGGCAGTTCCCCGCCCAGGCGGCGACGCAGCGCCGCGGCCAGCTCGGGGAAGGCCTTGGCGTAGGACTCGAAGCGCTGGTTCCAGGCCTGCTCCAGCCTGGCGCCGCGTTCGCGACCGTCCCAGGCCTGGTAGATGTCCGCCGGGATCTCGAAGGGGCCGTACTCCCAGCCCAGCGCCTGGCGCGTGGCCTGCGCCTCGGCGGCGCCCAGCGCGGCGCCGTGCACGTCATGGCCCCCGGCCTTGTTGGGCGAACCCCAGCCGATGGTGGTGGTGCAGATGATCAGCGACGGCCTGTCGCTGGTCTTGGCCTCGGCGGTGGCACGCTCCACGGCCTGCGCGTCATGCCCGTCGACGGGCCCGATCACGTTCCAGCCGTAAGCCGCGAAACGCTTGGCCGTGTCGTCGGCGAACCAGTGCTCGACATGGCCGTCGATGGAAATGCCATTGTCGTCGTAGTAGGCGATCAGCTTGTTCAGGCGCAGCGTGCCGGCCAGCGAGCAGACCTCATGGCTGATGCCCTCCATCAGGCAGCCGTCGCCCAGGAACACATAGGTGTGGTGATCGACGATGTCGTGGCCGGGACGGTTGAACTCGCGCGCCAGCAGGGTCTCGGCCAGCGCCATGCCGACCGCGTTGGCCAGGCCCTGGCCCAGCGGGCCGGTGGTGGTCTCCACCCCGGGCGTGTAGCCGACCTCGGGGTGCCCCGGGGTCTTGCTGTGAAGCTGGCGAAAGCGCTTGATCTCCTCCAGCGGCAGGGCATAGCCGCTCAGGTGCAGCAGCGCGTACAGCAGCATCGAGGCATGCCCGTTGGACAGCACGAAACGATCGCGGTTGGCCCAGTGCGGGTTGGCCGGATTGTGGTGCAGGTGGCCGCGCCACAGCACCTCGGCGATGTCCGCCATGCCCATCGGCGCGCCGGGGTGTCCGCTCTTGGCCGCCTCGACGGCGTCGATGGCCAGGAAGCGGATCGCATTGGCCAGGCGACGACGCTCAACGGGGTCGATGACGGGAAAGAGTTGGGAATGCGCGTTCATGTCGGTTCTCGGGCGGGATAGTGGGCGGTTCGGCCCCTGCATTTCATCCTGCGCGGCGCTTGATGTCCATCAGTCGCAGGATCATGGGGGTGAAGATCAACTGCATCGCCAGGCCCATCTTGCCACCGGGCACGACCAGGGTATTGGGCCGGGTCATCCAGGAGTCGTGCAGCATGGACAGCAGGTAGGGGAAATCGATGCCACGCGGGTTGGCGAATCGGATCACCACCATGCTCTCGTCCAGGCTGGGGATGTCCTTGGCGATGAAAGGATTCGAGGTGTCGACGGTGGGCACGCGCTGGAAGTTCACGTGGGTGCGCGAGAACTGCGGCGTGATGTGGTGCACGTAGTCGGGCATGCGGCGCAGGATCGTGTCCATCACCGCCTCCTGCGAGTAGCCGCGCTGCACCTGGTCGCGGTGCAGTTTCTGGATCCACTCCAGGTTGATGATGGGCACCACGCCCACCAGCAGGTCCACCTGGCTGGCCACGTCGATCTGAGCATCCGCGTAGCCCCCATGCAGCCCTTCGTAGAACAGCAGGTCGGAGCCGGCCTGCATGTCCTTCCAGTCGGTGAACTGCCCCGGGGGCACGCCGAACTGGGCCGACTCGGCGTCGTCGTGGATGTATTTGCGCACCTTGCCCACGCCGGTGGCGCCGTAGGCCTGGAACACGCCCTCCAGTTCCTTGAGCAGGTTCGCTTCAGGGCCGAAATGGCTGAAATTCGCGCTACCTTCCTGCTCCCTTCGCTTCATTTCCTCGCGCATTTCCGCGCGGTTGTAGCGATGGAAGGAATCTCCCTCGATGATCTGGGCCTGGATACGCTCCCGCCGGAAGATATGCTGGAAACTGCGCATCACGGTGGTCGTGCCGGCTCCCGAGGAGCCGGTGATCGCGATGATGGGATGCTTGGCGGACATGGCGGAAGACTCGTGACGAGGCGATGGACGAAGCCCGGGCTGCCGCCGCCTCGAGGCGACGGCCCGTGCCAGGAAAGCTTGGGATCGGGAAGATGGTGCGTGGCGCTCAGGCGCGCACGCCGTCGCCATACAGCGAACGATCCTTGAACAGCGGCGACACGAAGGGCTTGTCCAAGCCGCTATCGTATTCCCGGTGGTAACGCTCCAGGCGCTCGATCTCGTTCCTGGAGCCCAGCATCACCGGCACGCGCTGGTGCAGCGATTCGGGCGGCACCTCCAGGATGCGCTGGCGCCCGGTGGAGGCAGCCCCCCCGGCCTGCTCGATGATCATGCCGATGGGGTTGGCCTCGTACAGCAGGCGCAGGCGTCCCGGGCGGGCCGGGTCCTTGGTGTCGCGGGGATACATGAAAATGCCCCCGCGCATCAGGATGCGGTGCACGTCGGCGACCATCGAGGCGATCCAGCGTGTGTTGAAGTCACGCCCGCGGTCACCCGTCTTGCCGGCCTTGCATTCGGCGACGTAGCGCTGCACCGGCGGCTCCCAGAAACGCTCGTTGCTGGCGTTGATGGCGAATTCGCTGGTGTCCTCCGGGATGCGCAGGTCCGGATGGGTGAGGATGAAGTTGCCGATCTCGCGATCCAGGGTGAAGCCATGCGTGCCCTTGCCGACGGTGAGCACGAGCATGGTGGCCGGGCCGTAGATGGCGTAGCCGGCAGCCACCTGCTCGACCCCCGGGCGCAGGTAGTCGGCCACCTGCGGCTCCCCCAGACGACTCATGCGCAGCACGGAGAAGATGGTGCCCACCGAGACGTTGACGTCGATGTTCGAGGAGCCGTCCAGCGGATCGAACACCAGCAGGTAGGCCCCGCGCTCGAACTGGCGCGGCAGCGCGTAGGGCTGGTCCAGTTCCTCCGAGGCCATGCCGGCGACCAGCCCGCCCCATTCGCAGGACTGGATCATCGCCTCGTTGGACAGCACGTCGAGCTTTTTCTGCGTCTCGCCCTGCACGTTCTCCGTGCCCAGGGAGCCCAGGAAGCCGCCCAGCGCTCCCTTGGCCGTCATCGCGGCGATGGCCTTCACGGCGGCCGTCACGTCCACCAGCAGCGCGGCCAGGTCGGCCTGGTCGTCGGCTCCCCGCAACTGCTCGATGAGGAACTTCGAAAGGGTGGTACGGCCCTGCAGCATGGTGTGTCTCCCGAACGGATGGATTTCCCGGTGCGTGGACCTGCCCGCGCCGGACCCGCTGGCGACTGCCTTCCCGACACCTGTCTTTTTCAAAACCCCTGCTCGGCGCCAGGAGACTTGAAAAAGCCCGCAGTCAGAAAACACGGAGACTCGCATGAACGAAAAACGTAATGCGACTGCGGCAAAAGCAGCCCGGAGCTCACGAATCCGGACCCGTTCACAACCCCGCGTGGTCCGCAGGCCCCGCCTGCAGGGGCCCGCGGAGAACCGAAGTCCCACCACGCTTGCGGACAAATATAAGTGGCGACGCAATTAAGGTAAATTCAGGCTTTCTTGCGCGTGAATTCAGGAAAACTGATGAAGAACGTCACCCTGCGCCAGCTCCGGGTCTTCGTCGCGGCCGCCCGGCACATGCATTTCGGCAAGGCCGCGCAAGAGCTGCACCTGACGCCGCCGGCCGTGTCCATGCACATTCGCGAGCTCGAGCAGCAGGTGGGACTGCCGCTGTTCGAGCGCCATGGCAAGTCGGTGAGCCTCACCCTGACCGCGGAGTACCTGCTGGTCTATGCCCGGCGCGTGCTGTCCACGCTCAAGGATGCCGAGGACGCGCTGGCGCGCTTTCGCGGCCTGCAGTCCGGGCGCCTGACCATCGGCATGGTCAGCTCGGCCAAGTACTTCATGCCGCGCCTGCTGGCCATGTTCCGCGAGGAACACCCGCACATCGAGGTCCGGCTGGTCGTGGCCAACCGCGAACAACTGGCCGAGCAGTTGCAGGGCAGCGAACTCGACCTGGCCATCATGGGCCGTCCCCCGCGCGAGCTGGCCACGCGCGGCGAGCCCTTCGCCGCGCACCCGCTGGGCGTGGTGTGCGCGCCCGATCACCCGCTGATGCGCGGCGAGCGCAAGCCCGCCTCGGCGCTGGCGCAGTTCGGCTTCGTCATCCGCGAGGCCGGCTCCGGCACGCGCAGCGCGATGGAGGAATACCTGCGCGAGTGGCGCGTGGATCCGCGCATCGACATGGAGCTCGCCAGCAACGAGACCATCAAGCAGATGGTCATGTCGGGCATGGGGGTGAGCTTCCTCTCGCTGCACGGCATCGGCCTGGAGCTGCGCAACGGCCTCATCGGCGTGCCCGACGTCGAGGGCCTGCCGCTGGTGCGCAGCTGGCAGGTGGTGCACACCTCGAGCAAGGTGCTGTCACCCTCGGCCGAGGCGCTGCGCTACTTCGTGCTGGAAAACGGCGAGTCCTACCTGGCCCGCGAATTCGGCAGCCTGCACCCGATGCCGGCCGAACCGGTGAGCCCGTCGCCGGCGCAGGCGGCTGCCGCCGAGCGTCTCAGGCAGGCCGCCCGGCGCACGCAGCCAGCGCGGCCAGCAGCGCCAGCGGCGCCGTCTCGGCGCGCAGGGTCCGGGACCCCAGGCTGACGGGCACGAATCCGGCACGCAGGGCGGCGTCGATCTCGGCCTCGTCCAGCCCGCCTTCCGGCCCGCTGAGCGCCAGCACCGGCTGCGCCGGCGCCAAGGCCGCCGCCCACAGCGCCAGCGGCTGCACGCGCGCGGCCGCCGCGTCGCCGCGGGGGGCCGCCAGCAGGCAGCGCGCCTCGCCCGCGACCGGCTCCAGCCCGCGCAGCCAGGCCTGCAGGGTGCTCACCTCGCGCAGCCTCGGCAGTCGGTTGCGCCCGCACTGCTCGCAGGCGGCGATGGCCACACCGCGCCAATGCGCCAGGCGACGCTGGGCGCGCTCGCCCTCCAGGCGCAGCACGCCGCGCGTGCTCATCAGCGGCGCGATCGCCTGCGCGCCCAGCTCGGTGGCCTTTTCCACCAGCCAGTCCATGCGCTCGTTGGCGGGCATGCCCACGGCCAGTTCGACCTCGCGGTCGAGTTCGCGTTCGACCGCATCGAACTCCAGCAATTCCAGGCGGTCCGCCGGCAGCAGGCGCGCTCTCCACTGGCCGCCTTCGCCGTCGAAGGCCGCCACCTCCTCGCCTTCGCGCAGTCGCAGTGCGCGCACGTGGCGCTGCGCCTGCGCGCTCAAGCCCACGGTGGCGCCCGACAACGGCCCCGGCAGGAACAGCCGATGCATGGCCTGGCCCTCGCAAGCCCGGTTCAGGTGCGCAGCAGCTCGAGCAGCGCGTGGGTATCGGCGCTGAACGAGGCGATGCCCTCATCCAGCTTGCCGCGCCACATGTCGTCGGCAGCCAGCGCGGAGACGAACTCGGCACGCCCCACGGCCAGTTCCGCCTGATCCTCGGCCGGCCCCGGACGCGCCGGGTCCAGGCGCAGCGGCAGGGGCTGGGTGGACTGCGCCAGCTCGCCCAGCAGCGCCGGGGAAATGGTCAGCAGATCGCAGCCGCACAGCGCGGCGATCTGCGAGGTCTGGCGAAAACTCGCGCCCATCACCTCGGTGGGCACCGCGCGCGCCTTGTAGAAACGCCAGATGCGCTGCAAGGCGCGCACCCCGGGGTCGGCATCGCCCTCATGGGCTTGCGGATCCCAGGAGGCGCCCGCCTGCCGGCGCGCCCAGTCGGTGATGCGCCCGACGAAGGGCGACACCAGCTGCACCCCCGCAGCCGCGCAGGCGCGTGCCTGCATGAAACTGAACAGCAGGGTCATGTTGCAGGCCACGCCCTCGTCGCGCAGGCGGCGCGCCGCCTCGATGCCCTCCCAGGTCGTGGCCAGCTTGATCAGCACGCGCTCGCGCCGCACCCCGGCGGCCTCGTACAGGGCGATCACGCCGCGCGCGCGCTGCACGCTGGCCTCGGTGTCGTAGGACAGCCGGGCGTCGATCTCGGTCGAAACCCGTCCCGGCACGCGCTCCAGGATCTCGCGACCGAAGCGCACCAGCAGGCGATCCATCGCCTGCTCGGGATCGCGGGCGGCGCGCACCTCGGGGTCGCGCAGCAAGGGCGCGTACTCCGGCAGGCGCACGGCGCGCAGCACCAGGCTGGGGTTGGTGGTGGCCTCGGCCGCGCCCAGCTCGGGCAGGCGGAGGTACTCGGCGGTATCGGCCACCACGCGGGTGTGGCGCATCAGGTCGTTCAGGGCACTCATGACGCCATGGTAATCACGGACGAATCACAGGCTCGCGGCTCGCGGCGCGGCCTCCTCCTGCCCGAACACCGCGCGGGTCAGCGCCTGCACCGCGGCGCGTTCGCGCGCCACGCGCGCCGGCTCGACCAGCGCGGCCTGCTCGGCCCCGCGCAGGCGCTCGGCATGCTGCAGCCGGCGCATGCGCCGGTAGGCCACCGCCGCCAGGCGCCCGACCCGCGCCGGCAGCAGGCCCAGCTGCTCGGCCAGGCGCAGCAGCGCGATATTGCCCACGTTGGCCACCAGCTGCGGGAAGGCGCAGGCATGCTCGAGCACCAGGGCCTGCACGGCGAATTCCACGTCCACCATGCCCCCGGGGTCATGCTTGAGGTCGAACAGGCTGCTTCGGTTCAGATGCCCCTCCGCCACGCGCCGGCGCATCGCCACCACCTCGGAGCGCAGGGCCGCGCCGTCGCGCGGCATGCCCAGCACCTGGGCGCGGATGGCCTCGAAACGCGCGCCCAGGCGCGCGTCACCGGCGCAAAAGCGCGCCCGGGTCAGCGCCTGGTGCTCCCAGGTCCACGCCGTGTTGCTGCCACGCCCGAGCTGGTATTGCTCGAAGGCGTCCAGCGAGGTCACCAGCAGACCGGCATTGCCATTCGGGCGCAGCCGGGTGTCGATCTCGAACAGGCCACCCGCCGGGGTGGCCGCGGTCAGCCACCACACCAGCTTGCGCGCCAGCGCGCCGTAGCGCTCGGGTGCCTCCGAGGCCTCGTCGTCGTACAGGAACACCACGTCGAGATCGGCCCCGTAGCCCAGCTCCTTGCCGCCCAGCTTGCCATAGGCGATGACCGCGAAGGCCGGCTGCTCGCGATGGCGTCGCGGCAGATCGTCCCAGGCCCAGGCCAGTGCGCGGTCGATCACCGCGTCGGCCAGCTCGGAGAGTTCATCGGCCACCTGCTCGACATGCAGGCGACCGCCCAGGTCGCGCACCAGGATGCGGAAAAGCTCGGCATGGAAGGCTCGGCGCAGCACGTCCAGGCCCTCGCCGGCGTCCCAGCTGCCACGCTGCAGGGCCAGCGCGCGCTGGCGCTCGCACTCGTCGCGGCAGGCGGGCGCCGAGAAACGCTCGATGGCGGGCGCGATCAGCTCGTCCACCACCATCGGGTTGCGCTTCACATAGTCGGCGGCCCAGCTGGAGGCTCCCAGCAGGCCCACCAGGCGCGCCAGCGCCTGCGCCTGCTCGGCGAAAAAGGCCAGGTAGGTCTCGCGGCGACCGATGGCCTCGAGCACGTCGACCAGGCGCGCCAGCACGAGGTCGGGCTGCGTCTGCTGCGAGGCGATGCCGATGCCGCGCTCGATCACCCGCAGCATGCGGGTGCGCCCGGCATCGCTGAGCGCTGCGTAGCGTGCCGACTGCGCCAGCGCGCGCAGGCGCCCCGCCGACTGCCCGCCCTCGATGCCCGCCGCCGTCAGCAGGTGCAGCAGGGCCTCGATGCTGTCGGCCGGCTTGCGGCAGCCCACGCAACGCGGCTGGGAGGAATGCAGCAGGGCATCGAACTCGCCGGCCACGTATTCGCGCACGGCATCGAGCTCGCGCAGCAGCGAACACACCGGACGCGTCGAGGCCTGCACCATGCGGCAGGCCTGGGCGATGCGCTCCAGGTCTCCGTCCTCGGCGGGCAGGCAGTGGGTCTGCGCATCGTCCAGGTACTGGATGCGGTGCTCCAGGCGGCGCAGGAACTCGTAGCTCTGCGCCAGGCGTTGCGCCTGCTCGGGCTGCAGCAGCCCGGCCTCGGCCAGACGCTCCAGCGAACGCAGGGTGTTGCGGTCGCGGATCTCGGGCATGCGCCCGCCGCGCACGATCTGCAGCAACTGCACGATGAACTCGATCTCGCGGATGCCTCCGCGCCCGAGCTTGAGGTCGTTCGCCCGCTCGGGTCGCGCATTGGCGCGCCGGGCCGCCTCCTGGCGAATCTGGCGGTGCACCCCGCGCAGCGCCTCGAGCATCGCGAAGTCCAGGTAGCGGCGCCACACGAAGGGCTCCACCACGGTGTCCAGCGCGGCCTGCTGGGTACTTGCCGCGTCCTGTGGCGACACGATGCGGCTCTTGAGCCAGGCGAAACGCTCCCATTCGCGCCCCTGGACCTGGAAATACTCCTCCAGCATGGCCAGGCTGACCACCGGCGGGCCGCTGTCCCCGTTGGGGCGCAGCCTGGTGTCGACGCGGAACACGAATCCGTCGGCGGTGAGGTCCGACAGCAAGGGCACGACGCACCGCACCACCTGCGCGAAGTAATCGAAATTTGACAGCGGGTGCGCGCCGTCGGTATGGCCGTCCTGATCGAAGACGAACACCAGATCGATGTCGGAGGACACGTTGAGCTCGTCGCCGCCGAGCTTGCCCATGCCCGCCACCATCAGCTGCGCGGGGCTGCCGTCACCCGCACGGGGCACGCCGTGGCGCTCGCGCAGCTCGGCCTCGGCATGGGCCAGCGCCGCCGCGATGGCGCTTTCGGCCATGCAGCCGATGCCGTGGCACACCTGCGCCAGCGGAGCGTCGTGCAATACGTCGCACTCCATCAGCCGCAGCATCAGGGCGTTGCGCACCCGCCGCAGCGCGCAGGCCAGGCCCTCGCGCGCCTGCACCTGCCGCACCGCGGCGTCGATGGCTCCGCGGTCGGGAATGCCGACGCCCCACTGGGCGTGAATGTCGTCGAAGCGACCGGTCTGACGGCGGTAGAAGCGGGAAAACGCGTCGAGTTGCATGCGCGGAGGATGCCGGCCCGAAGCCCGGCGAAGCCTAGGTGTTTCACCACGCAGCATATTGCAGGCCGGCTTTGCGTGCAGCAGGGCTTCAGGGGATCCGCGGCGCATGGCACCTTGGCTACCATCCCGGGGAGGGCCGTGGCACCGCGGCTGCTCGCGCTGACCGCGTGGCGCATCCACACCCTTCCGTTTCCACCCCACCCGCATTTTTCGTGTCCGCGCTGCACGTCACCGTCAAATTCGCCACCCGGCTGCTGGAAGCGGCGATTGCACTGGTGGTCGTGGCCTACCTTTTGCTGGGCGCCTCGCTGCTGAGCCTGCGCTACGCGGTGCTGCCCAACGCGCAGCGATTCGTGCCCTGGCTGGAGCAGGCATCCACCCAGGCCCTGGGCCTGCCGGTGCACATCGGCTCGGTGCGCAGCCAATGGCAGGGGCTGCTGCCTACGCTGACCCTGCGCGATCTGGTGATCGACGACACGGGGGGGCATCCGGCCTTGCGCCTGGCCTCGGTCCAGGCCCTGCCCTCCTGGAAAAGTCTGACCCGGATGCAGCTGAGCTTCGAGCAACTGGTGATTCGCGGCGCCGATCTGCGCATCACCCGGGTGGACGCCACGCACCTGGACATCGGCGGCATTCCCATCGACCTGGGATCGAGCGCGGGCAAGGATCAGCGCTTCGCCGACTGGCTGTTCTCGCAGGACCAGGTCCTGGTCCAGGACAGCGCCATCACCTGGGTGGACAAGACGCGCAACGGCTCGCCGCTGCAATTGCACAACGTGCAGCTGGAATTGCGCAACAGCCTGCTGCATCACCGAGCCGCGCTGCAAGCCGTGCCACCGGAAAGCCTCGGCGCCCGCGTCCAATTGCGCGCCGACATGCGCCAGCCCCTGTTCGACCGTCACCCCGGCAACCTGGCCGCCTGGCAGGGGACCCTGTGGGCCGACCTGCCGCGCGTGGACCTGGACGCCCTGGCCCAGTGGGTCCGCCTGCCCGCGCATCTCTCGGGCGGCGCCGGCGCGCTGCGTGCCTGGCTGCAGATCGGGCACGACTACCAGCCTCAGTCCTTCACCGTGGTGGCGGCGCTGGGAACGATCCATGCGCAACTCGACCCGTCCCTGCCGCCGCTGCAATTGCGCGAACTGACGGGCCGATTGAACTGGCGCCGGCTCGCCCACGGCAGCCAGCTCGAGCTCGCCGGCCTGCGACTGCGCGACATGGACGGCCGCTTGCTGGCGCCCAGCTTGCTGCAATGGCGCCAGCAACAGGCTCCGGGCGCGCCCGCCGAGGGCAGCCTCAGCGTGGGCGCGCTCGACCTGGGCGAGCTCGAGGCCCTGGCGCAGCGCCTGCCGCTGCCGGCCCAGTGGCGTGACCGCCTACTGCAGCTGCGCCCGCAGGGTCGCATCGACAGCGCCAACCTGAGCTGGAGCGGCGACTGGCTCAAGGGCCATGGCTTGCCGCAGCGCTATGCGCTCAAGGCCCGCTTCAGCCAGCTGGGCTGGAACAGTCCGGCCGCCGCGCCCAGCGCGCCGGGGGAGCAGGTCGGCCCGCGCAAGACCGGCGTCGTCGCGCCGCCGGCTTCCGCGCCGTCCGCCCCTGCGCTGCCGCCGCAGCTGCCCGGAATCCAGGGCCTGGACGGCAGCGTGGACGCCAACCAGGACGGCGGCAACGCCCGGCTGCGCATGCGCGATGGCGCGGTCGCGCTGCCCACCGTGTTCGAGGCGCCCAGCCTGCCCGTGAGCAGCCTGGACGCCCGCCTGAGCTGGAGCCGCGGCGGCGACGGCCAGTGGGACCTGCAGGGTTCGCAGATCCACCTGGCCACGCCGGACGCCGCCGGCAGCGTCAATCTGCGCTACACCACCCAGGCCCAGGGCCCCGGTCTGCTCGACCTGAGCGCGCGCCTGGACCGCGCGCAACTGCGCGCCGTTCCGCAATACCTTCCCCTGGGCATCGCCCAGGTCACGCGGGACTACCTGCGCAGCGCCATCGCGGGCGGCAGCGCCGACGACGTGCGCTTCCAGGTGCAGGGGCCGCTGGCACGTTTCCCCTTCGAGCAGCCCGGAAGCGGCCTGTTCCGCGTCGATGCGCGCATCCACGGGGGCGTGTTCAGCCCCGCACCGCGCCAGCTCCTGCCCAAGGGCCGGCAGGCCAACGCCAAGGATGCCGCGGCCAACGCCGTCTGGCCCGAGTTTCACGATATCGACGGCAGCTTCAGCTTCAGCTCCGTCGGCATGTCGGCGCGCGGTGTCAGTGCCCGCGTGGGCAAGGCCGTGCTGCAGGGGCTGGAGCTGCGCCTGCCCTCCTACCAGCATGGGGTACTGCAGGCGCAGGCCCAGGTGCATGCGCCCGCCGACGAGGCCCTGCGCTACGTGCGCAACTCCCCGCTGGACGCCGCGCTGGGCCATGCGCTTGGCGACGCCAGGGCCAGCGGCCCGCTGCGTCTGCAACTGGCCCTGAGCCTGCCGCTGGAGCACCCCGAGAAGGTGCGCGTGAAGGGACATCTGCAATTGCTGGGCGATCGCGTGCGCTACCTGCCCGCCCTGCCCGCGGTCGACGGCGTGCACGGCCAGGTCGATTTCAGCGAGAGCGGCTTCAGCATGCAGCTGCAGGGCGCCGACTTCGCCGGCGGCGCCCTGCAACTGCATGGCGGACAGTCGCAGGGCGGCCCCGTGCACATCGAGGCCGACGGGCGGGTCGAGGCCGCCTCGCTGCGCGCCGCCCCGGAGCTGCGGGCCTGGACCCCGCTGCTGCGCCATCTGCACGGCAGCACGGCCTTCGCGCTGCGCGTGGACGCGCCGCCGGGGCAGGCCGGGCCTCGCATCCAGCTGAGCAGCTCCCTCGTCGGCATGGCCATCGACCTGCCTCCGCCCCTGGGCAAGAGCGCGCAGGCCGAGGAGACGCTGCGCGTGCTGCGCGCGGGCGGCAACGTGGACGGCGCGCAACCCTGGTCGCTGGACCTCGATGGGGACCTGCGCGCGCGTGGCCTGCTGCAGCCCGCCGCGGCCGGCAAGCCGGCGCAGCTGCGCGGGCTCAGCGTGGCCTTGGGCACCGCGGCGCTGCCGCCTCCGGGCGCCGGGGTGCATCTCAACGTGAACCTTCCGCTGCTGGACCTGGATGCCTGGAAGCGCGCGCTTTCCGGCGATGGCTCGGCCGGCTCCGCCACGAATAGCCCCAGCAACGGGTCCGCCACCAATAGCTCCAGCAACGGGTCCGCAAACGGGTCGGCCACGGCCAGCCCGGCGGCCGGCGCCTCGACGCCGGCCAGCGACTGGATGCCGACGGCCGTAGCGCTGCGCGTGGGCCGGCTCACGCTGGACGGCCGCGTGTTCGACGACGTGGTGCTGGGAGCGACGCGCTCCGGCTCGCTGTGGCAGGCCAACCTGCGCAGCAACCAGCTCGACGGTGGCGTGACCTGGCGCATGGGCCATGGCGACTCGCCGGGCAGCGTGAGCGCGCGCCTGACCCGGCTTCGGCTGCCCAAGAGCTCGGACTCCGACGTCGAACACCTGCTGGACGAACACCCGCGCAGCCTGCCCGCGATCGATCTGCGGGCCACCGACGTCGAGATCCACGGCCACCCCTTCGATTCCCTGCAGTTGCGGGCCGTCAACCGCGGGCGCGGCAATGCGCGCCAGTGGCAGCTCGACGACGTGCGCCTGAGTTCGCCCGACGCGGTGTTCACGGCCAGCGGCAACTGGAGCCCGACATCGAGCGGCGCCAGCGCGCCCCATCGCATGGCGCTGGGATTCAAGCTCGACGTGAAGGACGCCGGCTCCCTGCTCGCGCGCCTGGGCAAGCCCGGCCTGCTCAAGGGCGGCAAGGGCACGCTGCAAGGCACCTTGAGCTGGCTGGGTTCACCGCTGTCGCTGGACTACCCCAGCCTGTCGGGGCAGTTCAACCTGGCCCTGGGCAAGGGACAGTTCCTGAAGGCCGACCCGGGCATCTCCAAGCTGCTGGGGGTGCTCAGCCTGCAAAGCCTTCCGCGACGCCTCGCGCTGAATTTCAGCGACGTGTTTTCCAGCGGCTTTGCCTTCGACAGGGTGGGGGCCGATGTGCAACTGCTCGACGGGGTGGCCACCACCAACAATTTCAAGATGAGCGGGCTCAACGCCACCGTGTTCATCGACGGTTCGGCGGACCTGGCGCGCGAAACCCAGAACCTGTACGTGGTGGTGGTCCCGGACATCAATGCAGGCTCGGCCTCGCTGGCCTATGCTTTGATCAATCCGGCCGTCGGGCTGGCCACGTTCATCGCGCAACTGATCGCGCACGAACCGCTGATGAAGGCGCTGACCTACGGCTACCGCATCACCGGCACCTGGGACAAGCCCGTGGTGACCCCGCAGCGCGATTCCCACCCGCCCGAACAGACGCCCGCGGCAAGTTCGCCGTCTTCGCGCGACTGAAGACCCCGCCGTCCGGACCGTTTCCTTCCTGGAGTTCCCCATGCGCGTCGCCGCCCTGCAAGTCGTCTCCTCCACCGATCTGGACCACAACCTGGCGCGCGCCGAGGCGCTGCTCGACGAGGCTGCGCGTCGCGGCGCCGACATGGCCGTGCTGCCCGAGTATTTCTGCATCATGGAGCAGCAGGGCACGAGCAAGACCCGCTTCGCCGAAGCCCCCGGCAAGGGTCCGGTGCAGCAAATGCTGTCGGCCGTCGCCGCGCGCCACCGCATGTGGGTGGTCGGCGGATCGCTGCCCCTGCAGTGCCCCGAACCCGACCGCGTGTACAACAGCACCATGGCCTTCGGCCCTGACGGGCGGATGGTGGCGCGCTACGACAAGATGCACCTGTTCGCCTTCGAGCGCGGCGGCGAACGCTACGCCGAGGCGGACACCATCGCCCCGGGCAGCGCGCCCGCGGCCTTCGAGGCGCAAGGCCTGCGCATCGGCATGTCCATCTGCTACGACCTGCGCTTCCCGGAGCTGTACCGCGCCTTGTCCACGCCGCGGCCCTGCGACGCCTTCCTGGTGCCCGCCGCCTTCACCTACACCACCGGCTCGAAGCACTGGGAGCTGCTGCTGCGCGCGCGTGCCGTCGAGAACCTGGCCTACGTGGTGGCCAGCGCGCAGGGAGGGCACCACGCCAACGGACGGCGCACCTGGGGACATTCCATGATCATCGACCCCTGGGGCGAAGTCCTCGCGCTGCTCGCCGAGGGCGAGGGGGTGGTCACCGCCGACATCGAGACCGAGCGCATCGCCTCCTGGCGCGCCAGCCTGCCGGCGCTGGACCATCGGCGCATCGACTGAGCGCGCCCATCGCAGGCCGCGGCCTCCCGGGGCCGCGCTGCGCGCGCCCCCGGGGCCTGCTCGCGGGACTACTGCGCGGGTTGGGCCACGTAGATTTCCACGCGGCGGTTCATGGCGCGCCCGGCGGCCGTGGCGTTGCTCGCCACGGGCTGGGTGGGCCCCAGGCCCTGCACCGCGATGCGCTGCGCCGGCACGCCGCGCGAGACCAGGAAATTCTTCACCGTCTGGGCGCGGTTGGTCGACAGCGGGTAGTTGATCGCGTCCGAGCCGGTGCTGTCGGTGAAACCCAGCACCTGGACGGTCTCGCCCGGATTGGCCACCAGGCCCTGGGCGAGCTGCTCCAGCACCGGGTACATGCGCGGGTTCAGGGTGGCGCTGCCGGTGGAGAAGCCGGCATCGGCGGGAACCCCGATCTTCAGCCGGTTGTCCGCCGTCTGCGACACCTGCACCCCGGTGCCGGCGCTGGCCTGCTGCATCTGCTGTTTCTGCTGCTCGAGGTGCCGGTTCCACAGGTAGCCGCCGGCGGCGCCCACGGCGGCCCCCAGCGCGGCGCCCTGCATGGCGCTGCTGCCGGTGTTGCCGCCGGCCGTGAGGGCACCGATCACCGCACCCGCCGCGGCACCGATGCCGGCCCCCTGGGCGGTGGCGGTCTGCGACTGGCTCATGTTGGCGCAGCCGCCCAGCACGAGGGACAAGGCGGCCGCGGCCGCAAGACTTCGTTGCAACATGGTCATCCTCCTTGAGCGATCATTGGCGCCTGGGCGCCGGTTGGCCCCGGGAAGTTTAAGAGAAGAACACAACGGCGCAGTGCACGCCGCAAGAGGAGCCGACGCGAAGGGAGGGGGGGATGCCCGCGGCAGCGCAAGCAACTTGCGCCGAGGGCTGGTTTGCGACATCCATCGAGGAATCAAGGACCGTACCACCATGACCGCAGCTCTCGACGACGTACCCGACACCCTGCGATGGCACCTGGAGGACATCGATCTCCAGGCCGTCGATTGCGCCGCGGTGGCACCGCGTGACGATATCTTCCTGCTCGTGTGCAGCGCCTCGTTCATCGAGAGCGGGACCGATCTGTACACGCGCAACCTGCTGGAGTACTTCGCCGGCGACCCCGAGTTCGAATCCTGGCTGCGCGACCGCTGGGAACCCGAGGAACTGCAGCACGGGCGCGCCCTGCGCGCCTACGTGAACCGTGTCTGGCCCGAATTCGACTGGGAGGGCGCCTTCGCCGATTTCTTCGGCGAATATTCGGCCTTGTGCACACTCGATGAGCTCGAACCCTCGCGCGGGCGCGAGCTGGTGGCGCGCTGCATCGTCGAGATGGGCACCACCACCTACTACCAGGCGCTCAACGCCATCTGCGACGAACCCGTGCTGCGCGACCTGACCTGGCGCATCCGCACCGACGAGGTGCAGCACTACAAGCACTTCTACCACCGCTTCCTCAGCTACCGGCGCAGCGAGGGCCTCGGGCGCAGCCAGGTGATCGCGGCGCTGTGGCGCCGCGTCGCGGAGCTGCGACGCAGCGACGCCGACGTGGCCTTGCGCCATGCCAGCGCCTGGCGCTGGCGTGACAGCGCCGAGCCGCCCGCGCTGGCCGACGTGCGCCAGCGCCTGTTCGACCGCATGCGCACCGAATACCCGATCGAGCTGGCCGTGCGCATGATCATCAAGCCCCTGCAGCTCGGCCCGCGCCTGCAGCGCTGGGCCGAGCGCCCGCTCAGCGCGATTGCACGGCGTGTGCTGCTGAACTGAGCCCGGTCGACAGCCCGGGCTGTTCGTGCAGGATGCGCTCGAGCAGCCCGGGAAGCTCGAACACCGCGCGGTTGCGCAGCGTTGCCACCCGCGCGCGGTAGCTTGGCAGCTCGTCCAGCAGCTGGCGCACGGCTTGCGCGATGTGCCGAAACGAAGGCAGCACCAGCCCGAGGCCCTGTTCGCGCACCCATTGCGTGTTGTAGCGCTCCTGGGGCATGGTCCAGGCATTGCGCGTGACCACCACCGGCAACCCCAGATGCAGCGCCTCGCTGAGGCTGCCCGGCCCCGGCTTGCCGATGAAGAAATCTCCCATGCGCATCACTTCGGCCACCGCCGGAGTGAAGCCCAGCACCAGGCGCGGCGCGCGAGCCGGCTGCGCGCGCAGGCGCTCGGCCAAGCGTTGATTGTGGCCGCAAAGCAGGATGAGCTGCACGTCATCCAGGCGTTCGGCGATGCCCAGCATGGCGCGTGCCCCATGGCCGCCGAACATGACCACGCCGGTCGGGCGCTGCGGATCCAGCCCATGCGCGGCACGCGCGGCGGCCAGGTCGAAGGCCGGATCGAGACGATAGAAATCGGGGCGGATGATCATGCCCGAGGTCGCGTGCACGCGCTCGGGCGCGTGCCCGGCCTGCAGGGCCTGGCGCACCGCGTGCGCGCTGCCGCACACGAAATGCTGGCGCTGCCCCGGCTCGATCCAGAAATGCGGCGGATGGTCGGCCAGATCGGTGAGCACCGTCACAT
The DNA here is from genome assembly GCA_021846965.1 of Pseudomonadota bacterium. Lineage (GTDB taxonomy): Bacteria > Pseudomonadota > Gammaproteobacteria > Burkholderiales > Burkholderiaceae_C > Thiomonas_A. The sequence continues at coordinate 24,513 of JAJZWA010000035.1, forward strand.
AGGGCACGCCGGGCAGGGTGCTGCCCAGGCTCTGGTACAGCGCGCGGTTGAAATTCGGGATCAGCGAGACCACGAGATCGGGCTCGCTGCGCGCCCAGTGCTGCTGCAGCGCGCGCACCAGGCTGGGGTGCAGCAGGTGGATCAGCGCCTGCAGCACCCGAAGTTCGGTGCGCAGTCCCAGGGTCAGGCCATGCGCCAGGCGCGCGTTGTAGTAGTCCTCGGGCGAGAAGGTGCGCCGGCGCAGCGTGCCTCCCGGATCGAGCAGCTCGGTGAGGTTGACCAGGCGCAGATCCCAGCCCAGCCCGGCCTCGGCCAGCGCCTGCTGCAGCGCCAGCGCCGAGGCGCGATGCCCGCCGCCGGCGTTGAAATAGACCAGGTCGACGCGCGGCGCCGCGCTCACTCCGCCGCCCCCTGGGGCTGCTCTTCGCCGGGGTTGTCGAGACTGAACACGTCGGCGTTGTCGTCGTAGGCGTAGACCTCGGCGTAGCGGCCCCAGTCGATCGCCGTGTCGAGCACCCGTTCGGCCTCCTCCTCGCTGAGCAGGTCCTCCAGCTCGGCGCGAAAGCGCGTGCCCGGAGCACGGTGGTTGTGGCGCTCGTCGAGCACCGCGCGCACCCGCGCGGCCAGCGGCACGCGCGCGATCAGGTGGCGCGCGAACAGTTCCTTGCGCTCCTGCACGTCGGCGTCCACGAACAGGCGTCCGGAAGCGGTCAGCTCGATGTCCCCCTCCGAGACCTGCGCGAAACCCAGCAGTTCCACGGCCTCGATCAGCGGGAACAGGTCGTCCACCGAGAAATGCATGTCCTCGGCCAGCTCGGGCAGGCTGATGCGGCTGTTGCCCGAGCCCTGTTCCAGCGCGTGCAGTTCCTCCAGCAGGCCGGCGAGCTGGTTCACCGACACCGGCGGCAGGCGGTGCCCGATGCTCAGCGCGCCGCGCTGGGCCACGTTCACGGCGGCCGCGGGACGCGAGGTCATGATGCCGTAGATGTGTTCCACCAGGTCGCGGAACTCCTGCGACTCGCGATCGCGCGGCTGTGCCAGTCCCACCGGGATCTCCGCGCGCACCCGCCCGGGGTTGGAGCCCAGGATCAGGATGCGGTCGGCCATCAGCACCGCCTCCTCGATGTTGTGGGACACCAGCAGGATGCCGCGTGTGGGAATCTTGCGCTCGGCCCACAGGTCCAGCAGATCGGTGCGCATGGTCTCGGCCGTCAGCACGTCCAGCGCCGAGAAGGGTTCGTCCATCAGCAGCACGTCGGGGTTGATGACCAGCGCGCGCGCGAAGCCCACGCGCTGGCGCATGCCGCCGGAGAGTTCCCGCGGATAGGCCGACTCGAAGCCGTCCAGGCCGATCAGGTCGATGGCCGCGAGCGCCCTCTGCCGGCGCTCGGCCTGCGGCACCTTCAGCGCCTCCAGGCCCAGTTCCACGTTCTGCAGCACCGTCAGCCAGGGAAACAGCGCGAAGCTCTGGAACACCATGGCCAGCCCGGGCACCGGGCCCTGGATCGGGCGCCCCCGGTGCAGCAGCGTGCCGGCGCTGGGCTCCGACAGGCCCGCGAGCATGCGCAGCAAGGTGGACTTGCCCGAGCCCGAGCGCCCCAGCAGCACCAGGATCTCGTGCTCGCGCAGGCGCAGGTTGACGTCGTCGAGGATCAGCAGCTCGGTGCCGTCGGGCGCCTTGAAGGACTTGCGCACATGTTCGGCGCGGAAAATGTCGCCGTCCTGCCTCTGCTCGGCAACAAGGTCCTGCGGGTTGGCGGACATGGCATCGACTCCGGAAAAAGGCTTCAATCCAGGCGCACGCGGCGCGTCGCGAGGTCATACAGGCGGCGCCAGAACACCCGGTTCACGATGGTCACGTACAGGCACATGACACCCACCCCCAGCGCGATCTGCGCGCCCTTGCCGGCCGAGGTGGCCTGGCTGATGTAGGCGCCCAGCCCGTGGGCGACCAGGGTCTTGTCGCCCCAGCTCACCACCTCCGCGACGATGCTGGCGTTCCAGGCGCCGCCCGATGCGGTGATGGCCCCGGTGACGAAGCCGGGGAACACGCCCGGCAGGTACAGGCGCTTCCACAGCAACCAGCCGCGCACGCCCAGGTTCGTGGCCGCCTCGCGCATGTCGGTGGGAATCGCCGAGGCCGCTCCCACCACCGAGAACAGCACGTACCACATGCTTCCGAGCACCATCAGCGGCGCGGTGAACACGTCGACGTCGAGATGCCAGCGCACGATCACGACCACGAACAGCGGGAACAACAGGTTGGCGGGGAAGGCCGCGAGGAACTGGGCCAGGGGCTGCACCCTCGCCGCCCAGCCCGGACGCAGCCCGATCCACACCCCGATGGGCACCCACACCGTGGCGGACAGGCCGACCAGCAGGATCACCTTGAAACCCGTGATCAGGCCCAGCCAGAGCACATGCCCCACCATGGGCCAGCCGAAGTCGCGCGGCAGCACCTGCAGCAGCGTGACCACGGCCCAGACGGCGAAGGCCAGCAGCGCGGCGAAGAACACGCCGTCGCCGTAGCGCACGAGCCGGGGCGACGCCGGACTCGGGCGGCCCACGCGGGGGGTGAGCATCAGGCTCAGTTCCCACAGGCCCCTGGGCACCACGCCCAGCATCTTGATGAACCGGGTGCGCCGCAGGAAGTCCAGCACGAAGGAGGTCGGCGCGACGCTGGAGGCCGTCATCTCGAACTTGAACTTGTCGGCCCACGCGACGATGGGGCGGAACAGCAGGGTGTCGTAGAGCACGATGATGATGATCATCGCGAAAATCGCCCAGCCGATGGCCCCCAGGTCCTTGGCGGCGATGGCCCGGGCGATGTAGGAGCCGATGCCGGGCACCGTGACGGTCTGGCCCGACACGGTGATCGCCTCCGAGGCCACCACCATGAACCAGCCCCCCGACATGGACATCATGGTGTTCCACAGCAGCCCGGGCATGGAGAACGGCAGCTCGAGCTTCCAGAACCTCTGCCAGGCATTGAGCCGGTACAGCGTGGAGGCCTCGTGCAGGTCCCGCGGCAGGGTCTTCATGCCCTGGTACAGGGCGAAGGTCATGTTCCAGGCCTGCCCGGTGAACACGGCGAAGATCACGGCCATCTGCACCCCCCAGAGGCTGCCGGGGAACATGGCGATGAATCCGGTGACGGTGATCGACAGGTAGCCCAGCACGGGGACCGACTGCAGGATGTCCAGCGCGGGGATCAGCACCCGCTCGGCGTAGCGGTTGTGCGCCGCCAGCCATGCGTACACGATGGTGAACACCAGCGAGACCACCAGCGCCGCCAGCATGCGCAGCACGGTGTACAGGCCGTAGGCCGGCAGCGCCAGGGGCGACAGCGAGATGCTCAGCGCCTGCCCGACGTGGTAGGGCACCGCCATCTGCCGGCCCGCGTGGCTGATGATGAAGAACAGGGCGATGACCAGCGGCAGCGCGAGCAGGTCGCGCCGGTTCGGCACGGGCAGGGGCAGGCGGCGCAGGGCGTAGGACATCGCGAGGACAGGCGGAGCCCGCGGGGAATCCGCGGGTGGGAAGGCACGGTAGGGCAGGAAGGGCGGCGCCGACCACGCGCCGGCCATCGGCCGCGGACGACCGGCGCGGGGCTTCGCGCGGCCCGACGACGGTCCGGCCCGCGATCTCGGTGCGAGGTGCCTCCAACCCGGAGTCTATAGGCTCCATTTTGACATTACTGTGACCATGAAAAGCAGCCATGAATCCCGCAACGCCGGACTTGCGTCGAAAGCGGGTGTCGGCCGCACAATCCGGGGGTCCGCCCAACCCCCGCATTCCATGCGTCGCTACCTCTACGTCTCCCTCGCCGCGGCCTTCGTGGTCATCGCGCTCAAGCTGGGGGCCTGGCACCTGACCGGCTCGGTGGGATTCCTGTCGGATGCGCTGGAGTCCCTGGTCAATGTCGTGGCCGCCGGCTTCGCCTTGCTGATGGTGGCGATCGCCGGGCGCCCGCCGGACTCCGACCATCCCTACGGGCACACCAAGGCCGAGTACTTCTCCAGCGCGCTCGAAGGCCTGCTGATCGGCGTGGCCGCGCTGGGCATCGCGGCCGAGGCCATGCGACGCCTGCTGGCGCCGCAGCCCGTGCACATGGTGCCGGTGGGTGCCGCGCTGAACGTGGCGGCCACGCTGATCAACCTGGCGGTCGCGCGCTGGATGCTGGGCGGCGCGCAGCGCCTGCGCTCCATCGTGCTGGAGGCCGACGCCCGCCATCTGCTGGCCGATGTGTGGACCAGCGTGGGCGTGGTGGTCGGGGTGGTGCTGGTGCCCCTGACCGGATGGCTGTGGATGGACCCGCTGGTCGGCATCGTCGTGGCGGGCCACATCGTCGGCGAGGCCTGGCGCCTGGTCGCGCGCTCGGTGGACGGTCTCATGGACCGTTCCCTGCCCGACGCCGACCTGGCCGCGGTCGAGCAGGTGCTGGGCGAGTTCCGCAGCGAGGACCTGCGCTTCGACCACGTGCGCACCCGCCGCGCCGGCACGCGGCGCTTCGTCGGCATGCACATGCACATGCCTGCGCAGTGGAGCCTGGGCCGCGCGGCCGATTGCAGGCTGCAGGTCGAGCGCGCCCTCACCCAGCGCATCGCCGGTCTGGTGGTGACCATCGAAATGTTGCCGCAAGGCCAGGAAAGCCTGCAGGACGGAGGCTCCGGCAACGTTCCCTGACAACGCGACGGCGGACTACCATGCAAGCAAGGCCGCGGCGCGAGGCGCCGATGGCCGCCCCCGTCAGGCCAGGAGATTGCCATGCGTCTACGAAGCGATTCCTTCCAGGATCAGCACGTCATCGCCTCCGACTTCGCGTTCTGCAAGCCCGCCGCGGTGGGCCACGTCGCGTTGTCCGACAACCGCAACCCCCACCTGGCGTGGGACGAGGTGCCCCCGGGCACGCGCAGCCTGGTGCTGGTGTGCCACGATCCGGACGTGCCCAGTTCGGCCGAGGACGTCAACCGCGAGGGGCGCACCGTGCCCGCCTCGCTGCCCCGGGTGGATTTTTTCCACTGGGTCCTGGTGGACCTGCCGCCCACGCTGCGCGAGATCGCCGCCGGCTCGATGAGCTCGGGCGTGAGCCCGCGCGGCAAGCCGCCGCTTCCCGGCCCGGCCCCGCGCCACGGCATCAACGACTACACGGCCTGGTTCCGCGGCGACCAGGACATGCAGGGCAACTATTTCGGCTACGACGGCCCCTGCCCGCCGTGGAACGACGCGCTGCCCCACCGCTATGTGTTCACGCTGTACGCGCTGGACATCGCGCGCTGCCCGGTCGACGGAGAGTTCACGGGCCAGCAGGTGCGCGAGGCCATGGCCGGACATATCCTGGCCCACGCCAGCATCACCGGCACCTACACCCTCAATCCGAGCCTGACCAGCCGGGCCTGAACACGGGGCGGCCTGGCCCGCGCCCGTGCCGGGCGGCGCGCTACACTGCGCGCCGCCCCCCTTCCGACACCAACCCGCGCTGCCAAGCGCCCCCGCCGGCGATGCCCCGTTCCAGATCCTCGCGCAAGCCCCTGAGCCCCCACCTGCAAGGCCTGTTCGGGGTGCTGCTGGGCATCCTGGTGGTCGCCGTGGTGCTGGGGCTGCTGCGCTGGCGCCGGGACGGGCTGCCGGTGGACGCCGGCGAGCTCGCGCTGGCCAGCACCACGCCCTGCATCACCCGCGCGATCCAGCAGGCCACTGCCGGCGGCCGCAGCATCACCTACGCCGAGCTGGACCGGCTGGAGAAGCGCTGCGGCTCATGAACGCCCCCAGCGCCGAGCTGCACGCGCCCGCGCGCCCGCGGGGGCCCGGCAATGCCGGGACCGGCGCGTCGCCGACGCGGATCCCGCGCACCCTCATCGCCCATCGCCTGGGTGCCGCGTTCGGGCCGGAGAATTCCCTGGCCGCCTGCCGGGCCGCATTGCGCGCGGGATTCCGCAGCTTCGAGTGCGACGTCAAGCTCAGCGCGGACGGAGAAGCCTTCCTGCTGCATGACGACGCGCTGCTGCGCACCCACGGCAGCACCCTGCGCGCCAGCACCCTGCCGTGGCCGGCCCTGCGCGCACTGCCCGGCGAGGCCCTGCCCAGCCTGCGCGAACTGCGCGACACCCTGCGCGCATGCGGCGAAGCCACCTGGGTCAACCTGGAGATCAAGGTCGACGACGACGCCCCGGCCCCGTTGCAGGAGGCCTGGGGGCGAGCGGTGAGCGGTCTCGCCGCTGCGCTGTGGAGCGACGCCGAGGCGCCGCTGCTGTCCTCGTTTTCCATCGCCGCGTTGCAGGGTGCCCTGCACGCCGCGCCGCATCTGCCGCGCGCCTGGCTGTGCGAGCGCCTGCCACCCCACTGGCGCGGCGTGGCCCAGGCGCTGGGCCTGCGTGCGGTGCACCTGGCGGCGCGCGAGGCCGACCCCGCCGTGATCGAGCCGCTGCGCGCGGCAGGACTGGAGCTGCGGGTGTACACGGTCGACGACCCCCTGCAGCTGCGCCACTGGCTGGAGCTGGGCGCCAGCGGCGTGTTCACCGACGGCGTGCCCGAGAGCGGGGACGCCCCGGCTCCCGCCCCATCCGCCTGATCACGCTCTCATCCACCATGCCCGATCGACGCAACCCCCGCATCGGCGTACTCAGCGCGCTGCAGGCCGAACAGCAGTTGCTTCTGCAGCATCTGCTGGCCGTGCGCCCGCTGCAACTGCGCGGCCAGCGCGCCTTCCATCGCGGCAGGCTGTGGGGCTTCGAGGCCGTGCTGGTGCTGTCGGGCGTGGGCAAGGTCGCCGCCGCCACCAGCGCCACCAGCCTGATCGCCGAGTTCGGCTGCGAGGCCCTGCTGTTCACCGGCACGGCCGGCGGCCTGGGCGAGGGCGTGGCCATCGGCGACGTGGTGGTGGCCGAGCAATGCCTGCAGCACGACCTGGACGCCTCGCCGCTGTTCCCGCGCTTCGAGGTTCCCCTGACCGGGCGCAGCCGCTTCGCCGGAGACCCCGCCTGGACCGAGCGCCTGGCCGCGGGCGCGCAGCGCGCGCTCGACACCATGCTGGAGGACGATGCCAGCGCCAGCCGCCTGCAGGGCCTGGGCATCACCGCCCCGCGACTGCACCGCGGCCTCATGCTCAGCGGTGACCGGTTCATCAGCGGCCCCACGCAGGCCGCCGAGCTGCGTGAGTTGCTGCCCGAGGCCCTGGCCGTGGACATGGAGACGGCCGCGGTGGCGCAGGTGTGCGCGGACTACCGCGTGCCCTTCGCCGCCGTGCGCTGCATTTCCGACCGCGCCGACGCCACCGCGCACATCGATTTCGATCGCTTCACCACGCTGATCGCCCGGCACTACGGCGCCGCGGTGCTGCGCCTGGCGCTGCGGGGCTACTGAGCCCGCCGCCGCGGCTCAGGCCCCCTCCTGCCCGGCCTGCCCGGCCTGCCCGGACGGAGCCTCGGCGGTCGGCCTGCGCTGGGGCCGCCCGGCCACCAGCGCGAAGGTGAACAAGCGGCACTCGATGGGGCCGTTGTACAGCACGTGGCGCCGCGACGCCTTCAGGCCCAGCGCCCGCTCGGCGCGCAGGTCCGCCAGCAGCAGCGCGGCATTCCAGCCGACGAAGCGTTGCTTGAGCCGATCGCCCAGCCCCGGCAACAGCTGATCGGCCTGGGCGCCCTTGGCCTCGATGCGCTCGGCATAGGGCGGGTTGCTCAGCACCCAGCCGGCCTGCCCCGGAGCCAGCTCCAGCGGGGCGGCGCCTTCCAGCGCGTCGGCCTGGCGCAGCTGCAGCACGTCCTCGACCCCGGCCCGGCGGGCGTTGTCCCGGGTCAGCGCCACCATGCGCGGATCGATGTCGGCGGCCACGATGGGCGCCGGGGCCTCGCGGCGCGCGGCCTGGGCCTGCGCGCGCAGCTCGCGCCACACGGCCGGGTCGAAACCGCGCAGACGCTCGAAGCCGAAACTGCGCTGCAGCCCGGCGGCGATGGCGCAGGCGCGCTGGGCAGCCTCGATGACCAGGGTCCCGGCGCCGCAGAAGGGGTCGTACAGCACGGCCTGCGGGGTCCAGCCGGCCAGGCGCAGCAAGCCGGCCGCCAGGTTTTCCTTCAACGGCGCCTCGCCGTGCGCGCCGCGCCAGCCGCGCTTGAACAGAGCCTCGCCCGAGGTGTCCAGGTACAGCGTGGCGCTGCTGGCGTCCAGGTGCAGGTGCACGCGCGCCTGCGGGTTCTCGCGCGCCACGCTGGGCCGCCGGCCGTCACGCAGACGAAAGTGATCGCACACTCCGTCTTTCGCCCGCAGCAGCGCGAAATGCAGGCTTTGCAAGGGGCTGCGTTCGGCGGTCACGTCCACGCGCAGGGTGCTGTCGGCGTCGAACCACTGCTCCCAGGCCTGGCGCAAGGCCAGGCGGTAGATGTCGTCGGCATGCGCCACCGGAGCCTGCGCCACGCGCAGCAGGACACGCGAGGCGATGCGGCTGTGAAGATTCAGCAACATCACATCCCGCAGACTGCCGCGCAGGCTCAGGCCTGCGGCGTGTTCGGCCTGCACCTGCGCTGCGCAGCCCTCGATCTCGCGGATCTCCTCGCGCAAGGCCTGCTCGAGACCGCGCGGACAGGGCAGGTACAGGCTGTGCTGGTCGTCAGGCATGGTGCTGGGCACGCGTCGCGCGCGGTTCGGAGGCGGGGGCAGACATCGTAGCCAATGCGGCCGGCGCAACGGCGCCGAGGTACACGACGACGCGACACTCTGCTAGATTGGGTCGCCTGCCGCGCCGGCGGCGTCCCCCGCTACCGACCATGTTCCTGTTCGTCACGCCGCGCCGCGCGCGCGCCCACGCCCCCTGGTTGCGACCGGTCCTCGCCGGGCTGCTCGCCTGCGCCGTGTTCGCCGGCGCACGCGCGGCGCCGGCCCCCGCGGCCGGCACCGGCTCGCAGCTGCTGCGCGTGCAGAACGGCCTGGTGCAGGAGAACGAGGTGGCGGTGGCCAACGGCGCGCAGGCCCTGGCCGACGTCATCACCCACGCCACCGGCAAGCGCACGCTGTGGGTGGCGCACGACGCCGTCGGCTCCGCGCTGGCCGCGCAACCGGCCGACTACGCCTTCGTCAAGCCCCCCAGCGCCAGCGCCAAGCTGCTGGCCAAGGGCTGGCATCTGCTCGCCGTGGCGCAGGCGCCGCACGGCTTCGGCGTCGACTTCATCGCCCAGCCCTGCCCCGGCCATGCGGCCGAGGTGCTGCTCGGAGGCCCCACGCTGAGCACCCTCGGCGTGGCCGCCAGCGGGCCGGCGAAATGCGTGTCCCTGCGCGACGTGTGGAGCGCGCCCGGTGCCGTGCTGCTGGCCCCGGCCAAGGGCAGCGTGGTCGACAAGGTGGCGGCCAAGCTGTGGCTGCAGCATGCCAGCAAGCTGCCGCCCACGGTGCACGTGCAGTACCAGAATGCGGTCACCGACTTCATGCAGGTCACGCATGCCGCGGTGATCGGCGTGGTCACGCCGCTGGTGTCGGCGAAATGGCGTGCCGCCGGAGGCGTGGTGCTGGCGCACCAGGAAATGCCCTTCTGGACGGTGCTGGCGGCGCCCTCGGTGAGTGCCGACCAGGTGGCCAAGGTACGCGCCGCGCTGCTGTCCCCCCAGGCCCGCCCGCTGGACCGCGTGCTGCACGTGGCCGGCTGGGTGGCCGGCGACCCCCAGGCCTACGCCGACTTCATGCACTGGCTGGCGGCTCGCTGAGCCTGCTAGGCGTCCGGGCGCGCGGCGGCCGCCTCCACGGCATCGACGAAGCGCGCCGCCACGTCGAAGCCGGTCTGCTCGCGGATCTCGACAAAACAGGTCGGGCTGGTGACGTTGATCTCGGTCAGGCGCGTGCCGATGATGTCCAGGCCCACCAGCAGCAACCCGCGCGCGGCCAGCGTGGGGCCCAGCGCGCGCGCGATGGCCAGGTCGGACTCCTGCAGGGCCTGCGCGCGCCCCAGGCCGCCGGCGGCCAGGTTGCCCCGCGTCTCGCCGCCCTGCGGAATGCGCGCCAGGGCGAAGGGGACCGGCTCGCCGGCGATGAGCAGCACCCGCTTGTCGCCCTGGGCGATCTGCGGCAGGTAGGTCTGCGCCATGATGGTGCGCCGGCCGGTGTCGGTGAGGGTCTCGAGCACCACGCCCAGGTTGGCGTCGGGAGAGCCGTCGGCGCCGTTACGCAAGCGAAACACACCGGCGCCGCCCATGCCGTCCAGCGGCTTGACGATGACGTCGCCGTGCTCGCGCGCGAAGGCGCGCAGCACGGCCGGATCGCGGCTGACCAGGGTGTCGGGAATGTAGGCGGGCCACTCGAGAATGGCCAGCTTCTCCGGATGGTCGCGCAAGGCGCGCGGGCGATTGAACACGCGCGCGCCTTCGCGCTCGGCCTGCTCCAGAAGGTGCGTGGCGTAGAAGAACTCGCTGTCGAAGGGCGGATCCTTGCGCATCAGCACCGCGTCGAAGTCGCGCAGCGCCAGGCCCAGCACCTCGATCTCGGTGAACCAGGGCCTCGCGCCGTCGAGCAGCTGGATGTGCCGGCAGGGCGCTCGCACCGCCTGGGCTCCGCGGGAATCGCGGCTCCAGCGCAGCTGGCGCGGCTCGCAGGCCCAGACCGAATGGCCGCGCCGCGCCGATTCGCGCATCATGGCCAGGGTCGAGTCCTTTTTCGGATTGAAGGCTTCCAGCGGATCGGCGACGAACAGCAGTTTCATGGCGACGGGCCCCCGTCTCCGGGGGCGAGGTTCACTGGGTTTCGGCCTCGGGATCGGTGCGCTCGAGCTCGTAGCTTGCGGCCACCAGGGCGAGGCGCGCGATCACGCCGTACATGTGGAAACGATTGGGCCCGCTGGTGCCGGGCTTGGCTTCCGGATTGGTGACGTTGAACTGCTCGTCGAAGGCCAGGGGCACGAAATGCATGCCCGGGGAGTTCAGGTTCTCGCTGGGGCCGCGGTCGGCGTGCACGCGGTAGAAACCGCCCACCACGTACCGGTCCATCATGTACACCACCGGCTCGCAAACCGCTTCCTGCAGGCGCTCGATGCTGGGGATGCCTTCCTGGATGATGACGTCGTTGACCTGCATGCCTTCCTTGACCACGCTCATCTTGTTGCGGGTCTTGCGGTTGAGGTCGCGCACCTCGCTGGCGTCGTGCACCATCATCACGCCCATGCCGTAGGTGCCGGCATCGGCCTTCACCGCCACGAAGGGTTTCTCGTGGATGCCGTATTCCTTGTACTTGCGGCGCACCTTGGTGAGCACCCCGTCGACCGCCTCGGCCAGTTCGTCCTCGCCCCGGCGCTCCTGGAAATCGATGCCGCCGCATTGCGCGAAATAGGGGTTGAGCATCCATGGGTCCACGCCGATGAGCTTGGCGAAGCGCTTGACCACGGCGTCATAGCTGCGGAAATGGGTGCTCTTGCGCCGCGTGGTCCAGCCCGCGTGCAAGGGCGGCAGCAGATACTGCTCGAACAGGTTCTGCAGATCGGCCGGGACCCCGGAGGACAGGTCGTTGTTGAGCAGGATGGTGCAGGGGTCGAAATCCTTCGTGCCCAGGCGGCGCTTGCCGCGCACCAGCGGCTCCAGCAGCAGGCTGGCGCCGGTGGGCAGGGTCACGGTCTTGGGCTCGGTGATGGTCTCGTCGACCGTGCCCACGTGCACGTTCAGGCCCGCCTGGTGGAAGATCTGCGTCAGGCGCGCGAGGTTTTCCAGGTAGAAGGTGTTGCGCGTGTGCTTCTCGGGGATCAGCAGCAGGCCCTTGGCCTCGGGGCAGATCTTCTCGATCGCGGCCATCGCCGCCTGCACCGCCAGGGGCAGCATCTCCTCGGACAGGTTGTTCCAGCCCCCGGGGAACAGGTTGGTGTCCACCGGCGCGAGCTTGAAGCCGCCATTGCGCAGGTCCACCGACGCATAGAACGGCGGCTGGTGTTCCATCCATTCGAGGCGGAACCAGCGCTCGATCGAGGGTTGGGCTTCGAGAATGCGCTGCTCGAGTTCGAGAACCGGGCCGCCTTCGGCGGAGACGAGGTGAGGGATCATGCGCGAGACACCTTGGAAGCGGAGGCGGCCGGACAGGCCACGGATTTCGATTGTTGCAGAGCCGGGGCAAACGCGTATGGCGTTACCTCGGTCCGCTTCGATTGTTCCGCATCCATGTGGGGGCGACCCCGCCCCCTGACAAGGGGGTTTGCGCAGGCACAAGCCCGACCAAAAAAAGCGCCCGGGCCATGCCGGGCGCAAAGGTCTTGCTCTGGAGAGAGGCCAAACGGCCCGGACCCGCGGGTCCGGGGTCATGCGGGGTGAGGCGCTCAGAGCACCTGTTCGCCGTGCAGGCTGATGTCCAGGCCCTCGCGCTCCTGCTCCTCGGTGACGCGCAAACCCAACAGCATGTCGACGACCTTGAGGATCACGAAGGTCACGATGGCGTCGTAGATGATGGTCACGGCCACGCCCTTGGCCTGGATCAGCAATTGCGCGGTATTGCCCTCCAGCACACCGGCGGTGCCGCCGATGGCCTTGACCGCGAACACGCCGGTCAGCAAGGCGCCGAGAATGCCGCCGATGGCGTGCACGCCGAAGGCGTCGAGCGAATCGTCGTAGCCGATCATCTCCTTCATGTACACGGCGGTCCAGAAGCACACCGCGCCGGCGGCCAGGCCGATGATCAGCGCGCCGCTGGGGCCCACGAAGCCGGAAGCCGGGGTGATGGCCACCAGGCCGGCCACGGCACCCGAGCAGATGCCCAGGATGGTCGGCTTGCCGCGGGCCATCCACTCGACGAACATCCAGCTCAGCGCGGCCATCGCGGTGGCGATCTGGGTGGCGGCCATGGCCATGCCGGCGCGGTCGCTGGCGGCCACCGCGGAGCCGGCATTGAAGCCGAACCAACCCACCCACAGCAGCGAGGCGCCGATCATCGTGAGCACCAGGTTGTGCGGGGGCATGGGCTCCCTGCCGTAGCCCACGCGCTTGCCCAGGACCAGGGCCGCCACCAGGCCGGCCACGCCGGCGTTGATGTGCACGACGGTGCCGCCGGCGTAGTCGAGCACGCCGTCACCACCCAGCCAGCCGCCGGGACCCCAGACCATGTGGGCGATCGGCGCGTACACGGCGAGCAGCCACAGCCCCATGAACCACAGCAGCGCGGAGAACTTCATGCGGTCGGCGAAGGAGCCGACGATCAGCGCCGGGGTGATGATCGCGAAGGTCATCTGGAAGGTCATGTAGGTGGTCTCGGGAATGGTGGGCGCCAGCGCGTTCGCGGCGTCCAGCCCCATGCCCGTGAGGAACAACCTGCTCAATCCTCCTATGAACCCGTTGCCGCTGGTGAATGCCAGGCTGTAGCCGATGATCATCCACAACACGGTCACCAGACAGGTGATCGCGAAGCTCTGCATCAGCGTCGCCAGCACGTTCTTCTTGCGCACCATGCCGCCGTAGAACAACGCCAGGCCCGGGATGGTCATCATCAGCACCAGCGCGGTGGAGGTGAGCATCCACGCGTTGTCGCCCGAGTTGATGAAAGCCGCCGGGTTCTTGGCCGCCGAGGCGGCAGCCGCTGGCGCGGCGGGGGCTGCGGGTGCGGCCGCGGCGGGTGCCGTGGCGGCCGCGGTGGCGGGTGCCGCCGACGCCGGGGCGCTGGCGGTCTGGGCCAGCGCCGAGATCGGCGAGCCCAGCATGGCCAGGCTCAGGGCGATGCTTGCGAAATACTTTTTCATGTCCTTGACCTTTCGGATGTGCGGGGCCGTCACAGGGCGTCGCCGCCGGTCTCGCCGGTGCGGATGCGCACCACCTGTTCCAGCGCGGAGACGAAGATCTTGCCGTCACCGATCTTGCCCGTGCGCGCGGAGTTCTCGATGGCTTCGAGGGTGCGCTCGACCAGGGTCTCGGGCACCGCCGCCTCGATCTTCACCTTGGGCAGGAAATCGACCACGTATTCGGCGCCGCGGTACAGCTCGGTGTGGCCCTTCTGGCGCCCGAAGCCCTTGACCTCGGTCACGGTGATGCCGGTCACGCCGATACCCGACAGCGCTTCGCGCACCTCGTCGAGCTTGAAGGGCTTGATGATGGCCATGATCATCTTCATGGATGGCTCCTTGGATGGCAGGGAATCAGGCTCAGAACGAGTACGCGGCCAGCAACTCGAAGGAGGTCTGCTTGTCCTTCGTGCTGCCGTCGAAAATGGCCAGGTCCGACTTGTCCTGGCGCAGCTCGGCGCTGAGCTTGACGTTCTTCACCGGCGCGTAGTTCAGCGCCAGGGTCAGCTCCTTGAGCTTGTTGGCCTGGCCCAGCGTGCCCGACACGAGGCCCTGCTTGTCGTCCAGGTACTCACCGCGGCCCGACAGGGTGTACTTGTCGTTGATGGCGTAGTTCGCGTACAGCGCGATGCCGTTGGCCTTGGCGCTGCCGGTGCCGAGGCCGTTGTAGTTGTCCTTGGTGACCAGGTCGACGTTCAGGCCGAAGCTGAGCGCATCGGTGGCGTTGAGGTTGCCCACGAGGTCGAGCAGCTGCTCCTTGCTCAGCACGCTGCTGTTGTAGTACGAGGAAGTGCCCGTGTAGTAGTAGGACACCGCGTAGCTGAACATCTTGGTGGGGCTGCCCGAGGCGCCCAGCTCGAGGGTCTTCGACGCGCCGGTGGCCGGCGAGGCGCGGTTGAAGCCGTCGTTGACCCCGCCGGTCAGCGTGAGGGCGCCATTGACCGCATAGGCGGCCCGCACGCCCGTGTGGTAGATCGGCTCGAGGTCGAAGAACAGCAGCGAGCGCGAGATCTCGTTGTTGGCGATGGGGCTGACCACCTCCATGCCCGCCAGGGTGGGCAGGCGCCCGGCCTGCAGGGTCAGATTGCCCTGGGCGTACTGCACGAAGGCGTTTTCCACGCCCAGCTGGCTGCCGCCCGGCAGGTAGGTGGCGTCATTGCCGCCCAGCAGCGTGACCGAGGCGCCGAAGCCGCTGGTCGGCAGGTAGGCCGCGGTCAGCGAGGCCTGGTTGAGGGTGAAGCCGTTTTGCGTGGTGTCGAACTGGCGCTGCGCCGGGGTCGAGGTGTCGAAGTGGGTGTAGGTGGTGGCGACATAGCCGGTCAGGCTCAGGCCGGGCGTGGCAGCGATCACGGCGCCCAGGCTGGGCGCCGATGCGGGCGCCGCGGGGGCAGTCTGCGCGCTGGCCAGCACCGGACAGGCGAAGGCGGTCGCAAGACAGGCTGCGAGGGTGGCTTTGTTCATCAGGAACTCTCCTCAGGGCGAAGCGGTTGGCAGGGTCTCGATATCAGCCGGGGAAACCCCGGTGGCGCAATGGCTCTGCAGCTTTCGTGCCA